>CAILTK010000034.1 GCA_903837135.1 uncultured Caulobacterales bacterium | reverse complement strand
TCTGACAGCTCCCCCAGAGGGGGAGCAGCTTGGCGGCCGCAAACGCTTGCCTGACGCTCCGTCATCCTGCTGTTTTCGGTGTACAAAGGCGCGCGCGGAATGCGCCGGTGGTTACAGGGAAAAGCGTCATGGCCGAGGAAGCCCAGCGGTACGACACCATCATCATCGGCGCGGGGTCGGCGGGCTGCGTGCTGGCCAACCGGCTGAGCGCGGATCCCAAGCGGCGGGTGCTGCTGCTCGAGGCCGGCGGCAAGAACAAGGGCCTGCTGGTGCGCATGCCGGCCGGGGTCGGCCAGCTGATCAAGGACAAGGGCGAATCCAACTGGGGATTCTGGACCGAGCCCGAGCCGCATCTCAATGACCGCAAGCTGTGGTGGCCGCGCGGGCGCGGCTGGGGCGGATCCTCCGCCATCAACGGCATGATCTACATCCGCGGCCACGCGCGCGACTACGACCAGTGGCGGCAGATGGGGCTGAAGGGCTGGTCCTATGCCGAGATCCTGCCCTACTTCAAACGCTCCGAGGCCCTCGACACCGGCGAGGACGCCTATCACGGCGGCGACGGCCCCTTGAAGGTCTCGCACGCCGAGGCGGTCAACCCGATCTTCAAGGGCGCGATCGAGGCGGGGGCCCAGGCCGGCTACAAGACCACGCCCGACTTCAACGGCCTGCAGCAGGAGGGCTTCGGCCCCTACCAGCTGACCATCCACGACGGCAAGCGCTGGAGCGCCTCGGCCGCCTACCTGGCCCCGGTGCTGAACCGGCCCAACCTGGTGTGCGAGACCGGCGCGCGCACCCACCGCATCCTGATCGAGAACGGCCGCGCCACCGGGGTCGAGTACGCGGTCGGCGGCGTGGTGAAGACCGCCCACGCTTCGGCCGAGGTGGTGCTGTGCGCCGGCGCGGTGCAGTCGCCGCAGATCCTGCAGCTGTCGGGGATCGGCGATCCGGCCGACCTGGCGCCGCACGGCATCGCGGTGAAGCACGCGCTGAAGGGGGTCGGGGCCAACCTGCAGGACCACCTCGACGTGGCCCTGACCTGGGAGTGTCCCGAGCCGATCACCCTTTATTCGATGACCAAGGGCCTGCGCCGGCTCGGCGTGGGGCTGAGCTATCTTCTCACCGGCAAGGGCGTCGGGCGCAGCAACGGGCTGGAGTCCGGGGCCTTCCTGAAGTCGCGCCCTGACCTCGATCGGCCCGACCTGCAGATCCACGTGGTGCTGGCGGTGATGCTCGACCACGGCAAGGTGGCGGTGGAGAAGGACGGCTTCACCTTCCACGTCTGCCAGCTGCGGCCCGAGAGCCGCGGCAAGGTGAATTTGCGCTCGGCCGATCCGAACGACGATCCGGCCATCTTGGCCAACTATCTGGCCACCGCCGAGGACCGGCGCGCGGTGCGCGAAGGCGTGCGCATGGCCCGGACCGTGGCGGCGCAGGCGGCGCTGAAGCCCTATTGCGGCGCGGAGATCACCCCCGGCGTCGAGGTGCAGTCGGACGCGGAGATCGACGCCTGGGTCGCGCGCACGGGCGAGACCATCTACCACCCGGTCGGCACCTGCCGCATGGGCGCCGTGGACGATCCGATGGCGGTGGTCGACGATCAGCTCAGGGTGATCGGGATCGAGGGCCTGCGCGTGGTCGACGCCTCGGTCATGCCGACCCTGATCGGCGGCAACACCAACGCCCCCACCCTCATGATCGCGGAAAAAGCCGCCGATATGATCCTGGGCCGGGCGGCGCCGGCGCCGGTGGACGTGCCGGTCTACGAGGGCGAACCGGCGATGGCTTAGACTCGCTTCGCGCGCTCGATCTAATTCGGCCTCATCCTGAGGTGCGAGCCAAAAGCGAGCCTCGCCCTTCGAGGCTCCGCTCCGCTTCGCACCTCAGGATGAGGCGAATTTTTAGGGCCGCTAGGCCCGTCCCGCGATCCGCTCGGCCGCCGTGAGCGTGTTCTGCAGCAGGCAGGCGACGGTGAGCAGGCCGACGCCGCCGGGGACGGGGGTGATGGCGCCGGCGACCGCGGCGGCCTCGGCGAAGGCGACGTCGCCGACCACGCGGGTCTTGCCCTCGGCGGCCTTGACCGGGTCCTTGGACGGCAGGCGGTTGATGCCGACGTCGATCACCACCGCGCCGGGCTTGATCCAGTCGCCGCGCACCATCTCCGGCCGGCCGACCGCGGCCACCAGGATGTCGGCCTCGCGGCAGAGGCCAGGGAGGTCCTTCGAGCGCGAGTGGGCGACGGTGACGGTGCAGTCGGCGGCCAGCAGCAGCTGGGCCATCGGCTTGCCCATCAGGTTGGAGCGACCGAGCACCAGGGCGCGCTTGCCCTTGAGGTCGGGGACCGCGTCGCGGATCAGGATCATGCAGCCGACGGGCGTGCACGGCACCAGGCCCTCGGCCCCGACGGCGAGGCGGCCGGCGTTGATGGTGGTCAGGCCGTCGACGTCCTTGTCGGGGTCGAGCAGGGCGATCACCCGCGCCGAGTCGAGGTGGGCGGGCAGGGGCAGCTGCACCAGGACGCCGTGGATCGCCGTGTCGCGGTTCAGCTGGACGACCAGGGCCTCGAGCTCGTCCTGGCTGGTGTCGGCGGGCAGGCGGTGGGTCTGCGAATGCATGCCGGCGGCGATGGTCTGCTCGCCCTTGGAGCGGACGTAGATGGCGCTGGCCGGATCGTCGCCCACCAGCACCACCGCCAGGCCGGGGGTGACGCCGCGTTCGGCCTTCAGCCGCTCGACCCGCTGCGCCACCTCGGCGCGGATCGCCTCGGCGTAGGGCTTGCCGTGCAGGATGCGGGCGGTGTCCGTCATTGTCAGTCGCCTGATCCTGAGGTGCGAACGTCGTGAGCCTCGACCCGAAGGGCGGCGAAGCCAACGACGAGGCGTGGCGCTGCGTCTATGGAGGCTGGGGGTTGTGCGCAACCCCATGAGGCGGGATATGCACCGCTGATGGAGCGTCGCGCGTGCTGAGCCTTTCCGAAATCCAGTCCCTGCTCGAGCGGGTGGCCGGACGGCGCGTGCTGTGCGTCGGCGACCTGATGGTCGACCGCTATGTCTACGGCGAGGCCGACCGCATCTCGCCCGAGGCGCCGATCCCGGTGATGACCCGCCGCAGCGAGACCTCGATGCTGGGCGCCGCGGGCAATGTGGCGCGCAACGTCGCCGCGCTCGGGGCCTCGGTGGATCTCATCGGCCTGGTGGGCGACGATCCGGAGGCCGACGCCCTCGGCCGGCTGATCGAGGCGGAAGCGCGGGTCGAGGGCCATATCGTCGCCGAGCGCGGGCGGCGCACCACGGTCAAGACCCGCTTCGTCGCCTCGGGCCAGCAGCTCCTGCGCCTCGACGCCGAGGACGTGATGGCCGCCGGCAAGAAGGCCACGCGCGGGCTGATCGACGCGATCGGCGACGCGGCGGCCGGCAAGGGCGCGGTCCTGCTGTCCGACTACGCCAAGGGGGTGGCGACGCCCGAGGTGATCGCCGCGGTGGTCGAGGCCGCCGCCGCGGTCGGCGCGCCGGTGGTGGTCGACCCCAAGGGCCGCAGCTTCGCCAAGTACGGCAAGGTCCGGCTGGTCAAGCCCAACGCCCGTGAACTGTCGCTGACCACCGACCTGCCGTGCGACACCGACGAAGAGGTCGAGCGGGCCCTGGCCAAGGCGCTGGAAGACTGCGAGGCCGAGGCCATCGTCGTCACCCGGGCCGGGCGGGGCATGTCGCTGGCCGAGCGCGGCCGGCCGGTGCGCCACCTGCAGGGCATGGCCCGGCAGGTGTTCGATGTGTCGGGCGCCGGCGATACGGCGCTGGCGGCGCTCGGCGTCGCCCTGGCCTCCGGGCTCTCGCTCGGCCAGGCGGTGGAGCTGGCCATCCTCGCCTCGGGCGTGGCGGTGGCCAAGGTCGGCACGGCGGTGGTCACGCCCGAGGAGCTGATCGAAGCGGAGATGGCGCGCCACCAGGCTCCGATCGAGGCCAAGCTCATGACGCTGGACGGGGTGGTGAAGGCCGTGGCGCGCTGGCGGCGCGAGGGGCTGAGGGTCGGCTTCACCAACGGCTGTTTCGACATACTGCACCGCGGACACGTGAGCTATCTCGGCCAGGCCCGCGCCGCCTGCGACAGGCTGATCGTCGGCCTCAACACCGACGCCTCGGTGCGCGGGCTGAAGGGCGAGGGCCGGCCGGTGAACGACCTCGAGAGCCGGGCCCTGGTGCTGGCGGGACTGGCGTCGGTCGACGCGGTGACCGCCTTCGACGCGCCGACGCCGCTGGCCCTGATCGAGGCGATCCGGCCCGACGTGCTGATCAAGGGCGCGGACTATACGGTGGAGACGGTGGTCGGCGCCGAGGTGGTGCAGGGCTACGGCGGGGTGGTGTTCCTGGCCCCACTGGTCGAGGGCCATTCGACCACCGCCCTCATCGCCCGCATGAAGGCGGACCCGGCGTGAGCCGCCCGCTGGTGATGGTGACCGGCGGGGCCGGGTTCATCGGCTCCAACGTGGTGGCCGACCTCCTGGCCCAGGGCGATTACGAGGTCGCGGTGTGCGACCGGCTCGGCAGCGCCGAGAGCGGCAAGTGGCGCAACCTGGCCAAGCACGCCATCGCCGACTTCGTCGCGCCGGACGCCCTGTTCCCCTGGCTGGAGGCGCACGCGCCGGAGGTGGCGGCGGTGGTGCACATGGCGGCGATCTCCTCGACCACCGAGCCCGACGCCGACCTGATCGTGCACAGCAACTTCACCCTGTCGCGCGACCTGTGGGACTGGGCGGCCCACGCGGGGGTCAAGCTGATCTACGCCTCCTCGGCCGCCACCTACGGCGACGGGTCGCTGGGCTTCGACGACGCCGACGACCTCCCGTCGCTGGCGCGGCTGCGCCCGCTCAATCCCTACGGCTGGTCCAAGGCCCTGTTCGACCTCTACGCCCGCCGCCAGGCCGGGCAGGGCCGGGCGCCGCCGAGCTGGGCGGGACTGAAGTTCTTCAACGTCTATGGGCCGAACGAGCAGCACAAGGGGCTGATGAAGTCGGTGGTGGCGCAGATCTGGCCGCAGGTGCGGGACGGCGAACGGGTGACCCTGTTCCGCTCGCACCACCCGGACTACGCCGACGGCGGCCAGCTGCGAGACTTCATCTATGTCAAGGACGCCGCCGCCGTGGTCGCCTGGCTGGTGGGCGAGAGCGATGTGGGCGGGATCTACAACCTCGGCGCCGGTAAGGCCCGCTCGTTCAAGGACCTGGCCCTGGCCGCCTTCGCCGCCGCCGGCCAGCCGCCGCAGATCGCCTACGTCGACACGCCCCTGTCGATCCGCGCCCAGTACCAGTATTTCACCCAGGCGCGCACCGACCGCCTGCGCGCGCTCGGATACACGGCCCCGCTCGCCGACCTGGAGGCCGGCGTGGCGGACTATGTGGGGAACTACCTGTCCCAGCCCGATCCGTATCGGTAGGCGGAGGGGCCCGCGCGCGACGGCTGTGGTGGACAGCCCGCCAGCGGCGGCGCTGTCCCCTCAGTCGCTCCGCGACAGCGCCCCCAGAGGAGCAGCTTGCGGCAGTTCTATTCGCCGCGGCCGTCTTCGGCGCGCATCCAGCGCAGGTTCTGGCCGAGGGTGTCGAGCCGCGACTGGATGTAGCCGCGGTCCGCTTCGTTGAGCTCGCCGCCGTCGCGGGCGCGCAGGTCGGCGGCCATGTGGCGGATGTCGTTCAGGTCATGCTGGGCGTAGCCGACCTGGCGCGGATCGAGCGAGCCGGTGTCGCGGCTGTGGTCGATGCGCCTCTGCATCCAGTCGATCCGCTCGTGGATACCGTGAGGGGCTTCGCGCCAGAAGGTTCCGGAATCGTAGGCGGGCGGGGGCGGGGCGTTGGCCGTGTCGTAGGCCGGCGGCGGCACATAGTCGGGGTCGGTCACTTCGGCGTAGCCGGCCGGGCAGTGGGTGCGCGCCAGGTTGTTGCCGATGGCCGCGCCGGCGACGCCGCCGATGATGGTGCCGCCGGTGCGTCCGCCGCCGTGCGACAGGGCGTTGCCGGCCAGGGCGCCGAGGACGCCGCCGACCACGGTGCCGGCGACCTTGTTGTCGTGGGCCTGGGCTTCGCAACGGGTCTGCGCCGCCGCGATCGAGGGCGCCGCCACAAGGGCGATCGCCGAGGCCAACAGAATGCCCCGTGTTCTGGAAATCATTGGTCTTGCTCCATCAGTCGCCGGCGGGGACCCGCCGGCGGAATTCGAGACGTCCCCGCGGCCTAAACGTGCGCAGAGCGTCGCCGTTCCCTGGATATGAGCGGTGGTCATGGTGGAACTGAGGCGCGTTGTAGCTGCTCCCGCAGTGGGGAGCAGCTTGGGTCGCTAGCGCCCCGTGGCGTTGGCCGGCGCGTAGGTCGCGCTGGCGCCGCCCACATTGACGAGATCCAGCTCCACCACCTTCCAGGTGATGAAGCCGCGGCGCAGCAGCTTCAGCGACACGCTCCGGCCGGAAAGCAGCTTGTTGTCGATCTTGGCGTGAAACTGGTCGAGGTCGTCGGCCAGATAGCCCGACTGCATCAGGTCGAAGCTCGGTTGCCCCGGCGGCGGCGCCTTCTGGCCCTGGAACGGATCGCTCCACGGCGGCGGCTGAGCGGTCTTCAGCATGTAGGTCACCCCCTGCGGGGTCACCAGGCTGTCGGCCGCCTTGGGCTGGAACACGGGGCGGACGAACAGCAAAAGCTTGTCGAAGAAGGAGTGCGGCTTGGTCTGCTCATGGTCCATCGCCTGCTGCAGCTGCGCCGACAGCCGCGGCGACAGCGAGGCGCGGACGGCCGGAAAATCGACCGCGTTGGCCACCGCGTGCGCATCGCCCGCCTTGGCGGCCCGCTCGAGGTTCCACACCGCCCACCAGGGGGAGCCGAGGTAGGCCCCGCCGACGAGGACGATGATCAGCAACACCCAGGAGAAGAAGGTCCGCATCACCGCCTCATCGCCGCAGCCTTGGGACCGCTCAGGCGGCCATGGCCGTGGTCAGGTTCTCGGCCACCTTGTCGAGGAAGCCCTCGGTGGTCAGCCAGGATTGGTCCTCGCCGACCAGGAGGGCGAGATCCTTGGTCATGAAGCCCGCTTCTACCGTGTCGACGCAAACCTTTTCGAGCGTGTGCGCGAATTTGGCGAGTTCCTGGTTGTTGTCCAGCGCCGCCCGGTGGGCGAGGCCGCGGGTCCAGGCGAAGATCGAAGCGATCGAATTGGTCGAGGTCTGCTGGCCCTTCTGGTGCTGGCGATAGTGCCGGGTGACCGTGCCGTGGGCGGCTTCCGCCTCCATGGTCTTGCCGTCCGGGGTGATCAGCACCGAGGTCATCAGCCCGAGCGAGCCGAAGCCCTGGGCGACGATGTCGGACTGCACGTCGCCGTCGTAGTTCTTGCAGGCCCAGATGTAGCCGCCCGACCACTTCAGCGCCGAGGCGACCATGTCGTCGATCAGCCGGTGCTCGTAGGTCAGGCCGGCGGCCTTGAACTTGTCGGCGTACTCGGCCTCGAACACCTCTTCGAAGATGTCCTTGAAGCGCCCGTCATAGGCCTTGAGGATGGTGTTCTTGGTCGACAGATAGACCGGATAGTTGCGCTGCAGGCCGTAGGCGAAGGAGGCGTGGGCGAAGTCGCGGATCGAATCGTCGAGGTTGTACATGGCCATGGCCACGCCCGAACCCGGCGACTTGTAGACCTCGTGCTCGATCACCTGTCCGTCCTCGCCGACGAACTTGATGGTCAGCACGCCCTTGCCGGGCATCAGGAAGTCGGTGGCGCGGTACTGGTCGCCGAAGGCGTGACGGCCGACCACGATCGGCTGGGTCCAGCCCGGCACCAGCCGCGGCACGTTCTTGCAGATGATCGGCTCGCGGAAGATCACCCCGCCGAGGATGTTGCGGATGGTGCCGTTCGGGCTCTTCCACATCTTCTTGAGATTGAACTCGCGCACCCGCGCCTCGTCGGGCGTGATGGTCGCGCACTTGACGGCCACGCCGTACTTCTTGGTCGCCTCGGCCGCGTCGATGGTCACCTGGTCCTCGGTGGCGTCGCGGTGCTCGATGCCGAGGTCGAAGTAGGCGAGCTCGAGGTCCACGAACGGGAAGATCAGCTTGTCCTTGATCAGCCTCCAGATGATGCGGGTCATCTCGTCGCCGTCCATGTCGACAACGGGATTGGCGACCTTGATCTTGGCCATGGGCTGAGCGTCCTTGTAACGGGCTTGGGTTTGCGCCCCTATAGGGCCTCATCGCGCGCGGGGGAAGGCGGACCGGCGACATCAAGCTGCTCCCCCTGTGGGGGAGCTGTCACGAAGTGACTGAGCGACTGTCTGGCCTGTCAAGCGAGGGCGAGGGCCTGTCGTGCATCGCGGGCCTGGGTCGTGAGCCCGCCAACGTCAGCGCCGCCCCCTCGGCCCCTCCGGGGCAGCTCCCCAAAGGGGGAGCACCTGGGCGTGGCGAGACAACGCCCCACAAGGGGAGAGGGAATTTCGATTGTGAGCCACAGCGCGATTCCGATTTACGGCGAAGCGCGTTAGAGCGGGGGCCAAGGCCAGGGAACATCGTGATCGCAGACACCGCTATCCGTACACCGCCGCCGGTCGCTCCGGCTCCGGAGCCCTATCCGTCGTCGCCGTACGCGCGCGGCGAGCTTCTGCACGAGCTGTTCCGCCAGACCGCGCAACGGGTCCCGAACAAGATCGCCGTGCGCGTGGCCGAACCGGATCCGGAGACCACGCGCCGGGTCGAGCTGACCTATGAGGCGCTGCGCCAGCGGGCGTCGCGCTTCGCCCGCCACCTGCGCGCCAAGGGCGTGGGCCGCGGCGACCGGGTGGTGATCTGCCTGCCGCGCGGCCTCGACCAGTACATGGCGGTGCTGGGCGCGCTGGAGGCGGGCGCCGCCTATGCGCCGGTGGACTGGTCGATCCCGCAGGAGCGGGCCGACTATATCGTCGGCGAGTGCGCGGCGCGGGCGGTGGTCACCTGCACCGAGCGGGCCGCGGCCTTCGCCGCCGCCGCCGACGAGGCGGTGGTGATCGATGTGCTCGCCGACCTCGGCGATATCGCCGCCCTCGACGGCGCGCCGCTGAGCCGGGCCGAGACCGGCGCCCAGCCGGACGACCTCGCCTACCTGATCTACACCTCGGGCTCGACGGGTCGGCCCAAGGGGGTGATGATCCGCCATTCCAACATCGCCTACCAGGTGCGGGCCGAGGCCTCGATCCTCGGCGTCCGCGAGGACGACGTGGTGTTCGCCGGCGCCTCCCTGGCCTTCGACGTCTCGGTCGAGGAGATGTGGGGCGCCTTCCTGCAGGGGGCGGAGCTCCTGGTGGCGACCGAGGGGCTGACCAAGGCCGGGCCCGACCTCGCCGACACCCTCGACGCCCAGGGCGTGACCTGCTGGTTTCCGGTGCCGTCGCTGCTGGCGGTGATCGACCACCCGATGCCCAAGCTGCGCCTGCTCAACGTCGGCGGCGAGGCCTGTCCGCCGGAACTGGCGCGCCGCTGGGTGCGGCCGGGCCTGCGCATGGTCAACACCTACGGTCCCACCGAGACCACGGTGGCCTGCACCTGGTGCGAACTGATGCCGGGGCGTCCGGTGACCATCGGCACGCCGATCCCCGGCTTCACCGCCTGGGTGGTGGACGACAAGCTCGAGCCGGCGGCGCCGGGCGCGGAGGGCGAGCTGGTGATCGGCGGGCCCGGCGTCGGCGCCGGCTACCTCAACCGGCCCGACCTCACCGACGAGAAGTTCGTCGAGACGCCCTTCGTCGTCCGCGGCAAGGCGCATGAGCGGGTCTATCGCACCGGCGACCTCGTGCGGGTCAACGCCGACGGCGACATCGAATTCCTCGGCCGCATCGACACCCAGGTGAAGATCCGCGGCTACCGGGTCGAGCTCGGCGAGATTGAGGCGGTGCTGGCCGAACATCCGTCCGTGGCCCAGGCGGTGGTCAACCTCTATCCCGAGCCCGACGGCAGCGACATCCTGGTCGCCTTCCTGGCGCCGCGCGCCGGCGGCGTCGCCGTCGACCTCGCCGGCGTCAGGGCGAACGCCGAACTCAAGCTGCCGGCCTACATGCGACCGATGGCCTACGAGGTGCGCGCGGCCCTGCCGACGCTGATCTCGGGCAAGGTCAACCGCAAGGCGCTCGAACGGCCGCGGCGGCTCGAGGTCGAGCAGCGGATCATCGAACCGCCGGCCACTCCGCTCGAAGCCCGGCTGGTGGAGGTGTGGAAGCAGGTGTTCGCGCCCCAGCCGGTGGGCGCCACCGACGACTTCTTCGAGGACCTCGGCGGCCATTCCCTGCGCGCCGCGCGGATGGTGTCGATCGCCCGCACCGATCCCCTGCTGGTGTCGCTGTCGATCCAGGACCTCTACGCCGCGCCCACCGTGCGCGCGCTGGCCGAGCGGATCGGCGCAGTCGCCGGGGGCCCGCAGCGGGTGGAGGAAGCCTTCCATCCGATCCCGCAGCTGCGGCGCACGCTCTGCACCCTCGCCCAGACTCTCGCCCTGATCCCGATCTTTGCCTTCGCCGGGGCGCAATGGATCTTCCCCTACCTGGCCTACTCGCTGGTCGCCAATCCCGATCCGCGCAGCCGGCTCCCGGCCCTGGCCACCGCCGGCGCGGCCTTCGTGATCATGCCGCCGCTGATGATCCTGCTGTCGATCGCGGTGAAGTGGATCGTCATCGGCCGCTACAGGCCCGGCGACTTTCCGCTGTGGGGCGCCTACTATTTCCGCTGGTGGTTCGTGCGCCGGTTCCAGGCGGTGATCCCCACCCAGTTCCTCGCCGGCACGCCGATGATGGCGCTCTATTACCGGCTGCTCGGCGCGAAGATCGGCCGCGACGTGTTTCTGGACATGGACCAGATCGACGCGCCGGACCTGGTGCGGATCGGCGACGGGGCGATCATCTCCAGCGGGGCCCTGTTCGCCACCACCTCGATCGAGCGTGGCCTGCTGCGGATCGGCTCCAACACCGTCGGCGACCACGCCTTCGTCGGCACCATGGCGGTGATCGGCCGCAACGCGTCGATCGGCGACGGCGCGGTGCTGGAGGACCTGTCGGCGATTCCCACGGGCGAACAGGTTCCGGCCGGGGAGGACTGGTCGGGCTCGCCCGCGGTGCGCCGCGGAACCGCCGCGCCGCGCGCCGATGCGCCCCGCCCGTCGCCGCTGCGCCGCGCGCTGGTGACCCTCGGCCTGATGGTCGCCGCGCCCCTGCTGCCGCTGGCGGCGGTGCTGCCGATCGCGCCCGGCCTGCTTGGCCTGATCGAGATCGACTGGGTGACCAAGGGCTACAGCTATCTGGTGCTCGCCCCGGTGCTGGCGCTCGTCTATGTGGTCCTGATGTGCGCCCTCACCATCACGGTGAAATGGCTGCTGCTCGGCCGGGTCAAGCCCGGCGTCTATTCGATCTGGAGCCCGTTCTATGTGCGCTACTGGTTCGTGCGCCAGCTCGGCGAACTGGCGCTCGACCTGTTGCACCCGCTCTACGCCACCCTCTACGTCCGCCCCTGGTATCAGGCGCTGGGGGCCAGGATCGGGGCCCGGGCCGAGGTGTCGACGGCCACCTCGGTGACGCCCGACCTGATCGAGATCGGCGCGGAAAGCTTCATCGCCGACGGGGTGGTGTTCGGCGCCGCCCGCGCCGAGCCCGGCGCCATAAGGCTGGAGCGGACCCGGATCGGCCGGCGCAGCTTCATCGGCAACTCCGGCCTGCTGCCCACCGGCGCGGACATCGGCGACGAGGTGCTGATCGGCGTGCTGTCCAAGCCGCCCGAGGACGGCGCACGGGCGCTCGAGCCCGGCTCGACCTGGTTCGGCTCGCCGGCGATCCGGCTGCCGCACCGGCAGGTGGTGACGGTGTTCGACGAAGGGGCGCGGTTCCGGCCGTCCAAGCGGTTGATCACCACCCGGCTGGTGATCGAGTTCGTGCGCATCATCCTGTCGCTGACCGTGTTCATCGCCCTGTTCTCGGGCGTGCTGACCATCGTCGGCGACCTGTCCGACCAGTCGAACGGCGCGCTCAAGATCGCCCTGGCCTTCCCCTTCCTCTACATCGGCTTCGCGCTCGGGGCGGGGCTGTTCGTGCTGGTGCTGAAGTGGCTGGTGATGGGGCGCTACCGGCCGACCAATGCGCCGCTGTGGAGCCTGTTCGTCTGGCGCACCGAGCTGGTCACCTCGACCTACGAGAACCTGGCCGTGCCCCTGCTGCTCGACGCCCTGCGCGGCACCCCCTACCTCAACGTCTACCTGCGGCTCCTGGGCTGCAAGATCGGCAAGCGGGTGTTCACCGACACCACCGACATCACCGAATACGACCTGGTGTCGATCGGCGACGACGCGGCGCTGAACGACAACGCCGGGATCCAGACCCATCTGTTCGAGGATCGGGTGATGAAGGTGTCGGGGATCGACATCGGCAAGCGCACCACCATCGGCTCGCTCGCCATCGCCCTCTACGACTCGGTGATGGAGGACGACGCCCAGCTCGGCGACCTTTCGGTGCTGATGAAGGGCGAGACCCTGCCGGCCGGCACCGCCTGGGAGGGATCGCCGGCCCAGCCCGCGCGGTCGGTCTGACATGCTGGACGCGGCCGCCTTCCGCCTTTATCGCGACGGGGAGGGGACCCCGGCCCACGCCACGCCCGAGGACCTGGCCGACGCGGCCGTGCTCGGGCCCGAGGGCGGCGCCAAGCGGCTGATGCATCGCCGCCTGCTGCGGGCGATGGCGGCCGAGGTGCTCGACGTGCATCCGGACGCGGTGCGCTTCCAGCGCGAGCCGAGCGGCCTCGTCCGTGTGGTCGCCCCCGAACCGCTGCAGGCCAGCATCGCCGGGCGCGGCGCCTGGACCGCCCTGGCTCTCGCGCCGCATCCGGTCGGCGTCGACGTGGAGCTCTATCCGCCCGACCGGGACCCGCCGTTCGACCTGCTTCAGCAGCTGGAGCAGGACGTGATCCTGGCCGACCCCGACCCGGCCCGGCTGTTCCTGCGCTTCTGGACGGCGCGCGAGGCCTATCTCAAGGCGGAGGGGCGCGGGCTCTCCGTCATGCCCGACCAGGTGCGCGCCGCGCGGCGGGATTCGGAAGTGGCCCTGATCGAGAAGGGGCGGCCGATCGCCATCGCGCGCATCGTCGAGCGCGACGACGCCGTCGCGGCCATTGTCGAGCTTCCGTCCGAACGCTAGGAACCGACCGCAATGAACGACCGGGGAGGATCACCATGCGCCTGCTGAACACCGGACTCTGGCTCGCCGCCCTGGCCCTGGCGCCCGCGCTGGCGGGCTGCGGCGGCGGCGGCGCGACCCTCGACAGGAACGATCCCAAGGTGAAGGCGCTCCTGGCCGAGCTGCCGCCGGCCTACGCCGCCGCCGACCTCGCCAACGGCCGCAACAAGTTCGAGCTCTGCCGCCAGTGCCACACCATCGTCAAGGACGGTCCCAGCATGACCGGACCCAACCTCTTCGGCGTGTTCGGCAAGGCGGCCGGGACCAACCAGCCGGCCTTCGCCTATTCCGATGGCCTCAAGGCCTCGGGCCTGACCTGGGACGCGGCCACGATCGACAAGTGGATCACCGACCCCCGCGCCCTCGTGCCCCGCACCAAGATGTCCTTCCCCGGCATGCCCGACGCCAACGACCGCCGCGATGTGATCGCCTATGTGAAGGTGGCGTCCAGCGGCGGTCCCAACTGAAGGGGGCCACGGCGTCCCGCCTTACTTCCGCGTCATGAAATAACCTCGAATTAAGCTGTGCGGGCCGGCCCCCTCGGCTAGCCTTCCCTCCTCAGGATTTGACACGAGAGGGCCGGCATGTCCGCCATCCACACGCTACTGGCCGCGGGCGCGCTCGCCGGGCTGATCGCCACGCCGGCGCTGGCCGACCCGGGGGTCCGCATCGAGCATGCGGCGGCCCGGGTGGTCGTCATCGCCGAGCCGCGCGGCGACTACGCCATCTCGATCGACCAGGGCCGCGCGGGCCTGAAGCCGCTCGAGATCCACAAGGACGGCGGCGTCCCGGTGGTCGACGGCGGCTACGGCGGGCCGCACGGCTTCTTCTGGGCCGGCTTCGCTCTCAACTGCCGCGGATCGGCCGGCCATGAGCGGGTCGTCGTCCCCGGCCGCGGCGAGGTGGCCGTGGCCGACCTGCCGCTGGTCACCATCCACGCGCCGCTCGACGCCCGCATCGGCGCCGGTCAGGCGGTGTTCGGCGAGGTCAGCGGCGCGCGCAGCCTCGACCTCGGCAATTCGGGCTGCGGCGACTGGCGGATCGGCGACGTGCACGGTCCGGTCCACCTGGCGCTGTCGGGGTCGGGCGACATCCGCGGCGGCAATGTCGGCGAGGCCCACATCGGCATCTCCGGCTCGGCCGACGTGGTGCTGGGCTCGGTCGGCGGGCGCCTCGAGACGCACACCTCCGGTTCGGGCGACATCCATGTGGCCGCGGTCAGCGGGCCGATCGAGACCCGGATCGCGGGCTCCGGCGACGTCACGGTCGACGGCGGCAATGCGCCGGACGTGGGCGTCAGCATCGCCGGCTCGGGCGACCTGCGCTTCCATGGAACCGCCGGCTCGGTGCACGCGAACATCGCCGGCTCGGGCGACGTCGACATCGCCCACGCCACCGGCCCGATCACCAAGCACGTGGCCGGCTCGGGCGACATCAACATCGGACGCTGAGCCACAGTGTCCGCGGGCTCGCCTCTCAAGGCGTGAGTCGGGCGGGCTTCGAATCGGGCGACCCCGGTCGCCCTGCCCGGCGCCAGGGAGGGGATTGGGTCGACGTCCCAGGCGCGGCCCAAGAGTCCTGGCGCCGGATAGCCTGCCCGCAGGCGTTTCGAAGCCCGCGCCCGGAACTGCGGCCGCGGTTGGCGCGCCAAGGGGTTGACGCTCCGGCCCTCTAAGAGTATCCACCCGCCTCTTGCTGAATCGGCCGTGCTCCTCGGAGCAGACGCGGTTCGCGCAAAGCGCCTGACATAGCGTTTCGCCCTCCCCGGTGAAGCGCGGTCCTTGGGGAGGCCTCGCGGTCCAACCGCTTGGCCTTTTGTCGTTTTGCGAGACCCGTTTCATGGCCGACCCGCAAGGTCGAGTGTGTTTCGGGACTTCATGGTCCGGCCTTCGGGCAGGGCGTTTGGTCTTTGAACGGTTAAGGGCGGTGGAAGCCGCGAGGGACGTCAACGAGATGGATCGTCAGAACATCCGCATCCGGCTTCGGGCCTTCGATCACCGGGTCTTGGATCATTCCACCCGCGAGATCGTGCAGACCGCCAAGCGCACCGGCGCCACCGTGCGCGGTCCCATTCCCCTGCCGACGATGATCGAGAAGTTCACCGTCAACCGTTCCCCCCACATCGACAAGAAGTCCCGCGAACAGTTCGAGATGCGCACCCACAAGCGCGTCCTCGACATCGTGGATCCGACCCCCCAGACCGTTGACGCGCTGATGAAGCTTGAGCTCTCGGCCGGCGTCGACGTCGAAATCAAGCTGTAGGAGCCGGCAAGATGCGTACCGGCGTGATCGCCAAGAAACTCGGCATGACCCGCTTCTTCGACGAAGCCGGATCCCACGTGCCCGTCACCGTGCTGTCGCTCGACGGCTGCCAGGTCACCGGCCACCGCACCCAGGACAAGGATGGCTACGTCGCCCTCCAGCTGGGCGCCGGCGCCAAGAAGGCCAAGAACACCAACCAGGCCCAGCGCGGCCAGTTCGGCAAGGCTCTGGTCGAGCCCAAGCGCGAGGTCGGCGAGTTCCGCGTCTCGGGCGAGGACATGCTGATCGAGCTCGGCGCCGAACTCACCGCCGACCACTTCGTGGAAGGCCAGAAGGTCGACATCCAGGGCACCTCCATCGGCAAGGGCTTCGCCGGCGGCATGAAGCGCTGGAACTTCGGCGGCCTCAGAGCCACCCACGGCGTGTCGCTCTCGCACCGTTCGCTGGGATCGACCGGCAACCGCCAGGATCCCGGCAAGACCTTCAAGAACAAGAAGATGGGCGGCCACCTCGGCGTCGAGACCGTCACCACCCAGAACCTCACCGTGTTCCGCATCGACGCCGCGCGCGGCCTGATCATGATCAAGGGCGCGGTGCCCGGTCCCGAAGGCTCCTATGTGAAGGTGTCCGACGCGACCAAGAAGGCGATCCCCGAGGGCGCGCCCAAGCCCGGCGGCTTCAAGAAGGCCGGCGAACACGCCGCCGCGCCCGCCGAGACCCCCGCCGAGGAGGCTCCCGCCACCGAAGCCACGAACGAAGGGGCCGAATAATGAAGCTCGACGTCATCCAGCTTGACGGCAAGGCGGGCGGCTCGATCGACCTCGACGACGCCATCTTCGGCATCGAAGAGATCCGCGCCGACATCCTGCAGCGCTGCGTCGTCTGGCAACTGGCCAAGCGCCGCGCCGGCTCGCACAAGATCAAGACCCGGAACGAGGTCGCTCGCACCGGCAAGAAGATGTACAAGCAGAAGGGCACCGGCGGCGCCCGTCACGGCAGCCGCAAGGCCGCTCAATTCGTCGGCGGCGCCAAGGTGTTCGGACCCGTGGTGCGCAGCCACGAGTTCGACTTTCCCAAGAAGGTCCGCGCCCTGGCCCTGCGCCACGCCCTGTCGTCCAAGGCCAAGGCCGGCACGCTGATCGTGCTCGACACCGCCACCGCCGCCGAGCCCAAGACCGCGGCGCTGCGGGCCCAGTTCGAAGGCATCGGCCTGAAGAACGCCCTGGTGATCGCCGGCGCCGAAGTCGACAAGAACTTCGGCCTGGCCGCCCGCAACATCCCGTTCATCGACGTGCTGCCGAACGCGGGCCTCAACGTCTACGACGTCCTTCGCCGCGACACCCTGGTGCTGACCCGCGAGGCGGTCGAGGCGATCAACCTCCGCCTCGGCGCCGACAAGAAGGAAGCCGCGTAATGGCCGGCCCCACGCCCAAGCATTACGACACCATCCTGGCCCCGGTGATCACCGAAAAGGCCACGGTGCTGTCCGAGCAGAACAAGGTGGTCTTCAAGGTCGCCATGGACGCCACCAAGGACGAGATCGCCGACGCGGTCGAGGCCCTGTTCAAGGTGCAGGTGACCAAGGTCAACACCCTCCTGGTGCAAGGCAAGGTCAAGCGCTTCCGCGGCGTCCTCGGCAAGCGGAACGACATGAAGAAAGCCATCGTCACCCTGGCCGAAGGCCAGTCCATCGACATCACGACGGGGCTCTAAGCATGGCCTTGAAGCACTTCAATCCGACATCTCCCGGCCGCCGCGGCCTGGTGCTGGTCGACAAGTCCGAGCTGCACAAGGGCCGGCCGGAGAAGACCCTGGTCCAGGGCCTGACCGGCAAGGGCGGCCGCTCGAACAACGGCCGCGTCACCGTCCGCTTCCGCGGCGGCGGGGCCAAGAAGCTCTACCGCCAGATCGACTTCAAGCGCCGCAAGTGGGGCATGGTCGCGACGGTCGAGCGCCTGGAGTACGACCCGAACCGCACCGCCTTCATCGCCCTCATCAAGTATGAGGACGGCGAGCTCAGCTACATCCTCGCGCCGCAGCGCCTGCGCGCCGGCGACGAGGTGGTGGCCGGCGAAAAGGTCGACGTGAAGCCCGGCAACGCCATGCCGCTGCGCGCCATGCCGGTCGGCACCATCATCCACAACGTCGAGCTGAAGCCCGAGAAGGGCGGCCAGATGGCCCGCTCGGCCGGCACCTACGCCCAGCTGGTCGGCCGCGACGCCGGCTACGCCCAGATCCGCCTCGGCTCGGGCGAGCTGCGCATGGTGCTCGACGGCTGCATGGCGACGGTGGGCGCGGTGTCCAACGCCGACCATATGAACGAAACCCTCGGCAAGGCCGGGCGCGTCCGCCACATGGGCTTCCGCCCGCACGTGCGCGGCGTGGCCATGAACCCGGTCGACCACCCGCACGGCGGTGGTGAAGGCAAGACCTCGGGCGGCCGTCACCCGGTCACCCCGTGGGGCAAGCCGACCAAGGGCCGCAAGACCCGTGTCAACAAGGCGACGGATAAGTTCATTATCCGCACGCGCCACAAAGCGAACAAGGGCCGCTAAGTCATGACCCGCTCAGTCTGGAAGGGCCCGTTCGTCGACGGTTACCTGCTCAAGAAGGCCGATGTGGCCCACAACGGTGGCCGCAAGGAAGTGATCAAGACTTGGTCGCGCCGCTCGACGATCATGCCGCAGTTCGTCGGCCTGACCTTCGGGGTGCACAACGGCCAGAAGCACGTCCCGGTGCTGGTCTCCGAGGACATGGTGGGCCACAAGTTCGGCGAATTCGCCCCCACCCGTACCTTCTACGGCCACGCGGCCGACAAGAAGGCGAAGAGGAAGTAGGGGCAT
>CAILTK010000033.1 GCA_903837135.1 uncultured Caulobacterales bacterium | reverse complement strand
CCGCCTCCCCCGCCGCCCCCGCCCCCGCCGCCGCCTCCCCCGCCTCCGGTGGTCGAAGCGCGCGAGTTCGTGGTCTACTTCCCGTTCGATCAGTCGATCCTCACGACCGACGCTCAGGCGGTGGTCCAGCAAGCGGCCGACTACGCCAAGTCCGGCAACGCGACGCAGATCGTCGTGGTCGGCCATACGGACACCTCGGGCTCGGTGAAGTACAACCTTCGTCTGTCCGAGCGCCGTGCGAAGGTGGTCGCCGACGCTCTGGTGGGTCTGGGTGTCAGCCAATCGACCCTCTCGGTCGACTGGAAGGGCAAGACCGATCTCGCCGTGCAGACGCCGGATGGGGTGAAGGAGCCGCTGAACCGCCGCTCCACCATCACCATCAACTTCGCCGGTCAAACGGGTACGGCCGCTCCGGTGGCCAGCCAGCCGGTCCCGAACCCGTAAGGTTCGCCGGTGCGTCCCGGGCCGGTGGCCCGGGACCGATCGCAAGACTGGAAAGCCCGGCTTCGGCCGGGCTTTCTTTTTGCGCGCGGCGAAACGCCGAGATTCCCTTCGCCATCAATCCGGCGCCGGCGGCGCTGAAGGGCGGGCGGCCTCCGCTTCATTCCGGCGCATGGTCTCCCGACCTGATGCGTCCAGGGCGATCGTCGGTCGCGATCGGCGCACGGGCCGACGGGCGCTCGGCGGCGCCGCGGGTCGCTCACCGCGCCGGGCTGTCGCGGACGGTTCGAATGTCCGACCCCGGAGGAATGGGCAGGCCGGTGAGCGGATCGCGCGGACGCGGCTGGAAGTCTTCGCCGATGAACATATCGAGCTTGCGCTGATGCCGGCGGTCGAGCCTGACCGTGACCGGCGCGCCCATGGTGACGCGGCTGAAATCGTGGCGGAAGGCGATCAGGTAGAACCACGAAGCGCTGACCCCGAACACGCGCGCCCCGTAGGCCCGCGTGAGCGGCGCCTCCGTCTCCGCCTGATTGGCCGGCTTGGCCAGGCGCACCCACATACGCAGCGGCGCCGGGAGGGCGCCGGCGGGCCGGCCCGAGCCATCACGGGCGTAATATGACAAGGCGTTGAACAGAAAACGGTCGTCCACCGCGATGGCGGTCAAGGGCGCGCTCGCCGCGGAGGTCCTCGTCGCCGCGACCACGGCGGCGGCGTCCTCCCGCCAACCGCGGGCGCGCTTGAAGGCGTTGCCTGCGCCGAGCCTGTCGACCAGCCACGGCGACAGCAGCACCAACAGGAAGCCGGCGGCGGCGGCCGCCTGCAGACCGACGACTCCGTAGGCGAACAGGCGGCGGCGGCTCCAGCGATCGAGCACGCCGGCCGTGAGGGCCGCGGCCGGCGGATAGGCGGCGCCGGCCCAGTTGGCGTTGGCGCGTGCGGCGATCGACTCCCCGAAGACGATCAGCAGGGCCGGGGCGGCAAGACAGACGAGCAGGACGTCGGCGGGGGCGGCGCGCCGGCGCGACGCCGCCAGGAAGCTCATCAGCGCGATCGCGAACGGGACGGGCCCGAACACCCCGAACTGGCCGAGCAGGTAGCCGAACGGCCCCCTCTGGCCAAACAGCCCCTTGAGACCGGCCTTTTCGTCGCCGAGGTCGGCGTTCTCCGCCGTATGCGCCACGGTCTGGAAGTGGTGAATCGCGTTCCAGACCAGGTTCGGCGCCGCGAACAGCAGTCCCAGCCCGGCGTAGAGCGCGATCGAGACGGGATCCCAGCGCCGGCGGGCGTCGCGGCTGACGATCCCGTGCAGCAGGACGCCGCCCGCGATGTAGAGCGAGGCGTACTTGGTCAGGAAGGCCGCGCCGAGCGCCGCGCCCATCGCCGCCGCCGCCCAGCGACGCCGCGTCGGCGTGGTTTCACGCCAGAACGCCGCATAGGCCCAGACCGCAAGCGAGACGAACAGCATCAGCGGGGCGTCGGTCGACATGATCGCCGACGACAGCTGGACCCCCGGGATCAGGGTATAGATCAGGGCGGACCACAGGCCGGCGCGGTCGCCATAGAGCCGCCCTCCGGCGCGGCACAGCGCCAGGGCCGCGCCTGCGTGAAGAATGGGCGCCGAAAGCCTGACCCAGGCTTCACCCTGGCCGCCGAGCGAGGTGGTGAGCCGGATCAGCCAGGCGATCATCGGCGGCTTGGAGAAATAGCCGAACGCCAGATGACGCGACCATACCCAATATTGGGCCTCGTCCGGATACAGCTGCAAGGGGTTGAGAAAAAGCAGGCTTATCCGCAACAGTGTAACAGCGCCGACCACGAGCAAGGCCGTGCGCCACGCCGCCTGCGAAGGTAGCGATTCGTCCGTACTCATCCCATTCTGCTTCTTTCGCCCGGACATCAATGAAGCCAAATCAAGGCTTAGCGGTTCTCGGCGCTCCTCCACAAGGCACGAACTGTGGCGAATTTGCACCCGCAGGCGGCATACGGACGGGTGTCACAGTTCAATCGCAAATCGGTCATCGATCTTTTCAAAAGCGCAACTAATTATGCCCGGCCAAAGGGCGCCATGCGTCCGGGGATCTAAGGGGCATTACACCTATGTTGATGAAAAGACTCGTCGCGAGTGCGGCGACGGCGGCCATTGCGCTGTCGATCGGGGCTGTGGCGCATGCGCAGTCGACCGCGACTCAGGCCGAAGAAGTGGTGGTCACCGGCCACCGCACCGTGCCGTCGACCGGCGGCCTCGCGACCCAGGTCAACGAGGCCAAGGATGAGTCCATCATCCAGGCCCAGTTCATCGCCACCCAGCTGCCCAGCTCCAACGTCGCCCAGCTGATCAACATGCTGCCCGGCGTCAGCTGGTCGACCGAAGACCCGGCCGGCCTCACCGGCGGCGACCTGCGCATCCACGGCTTCGATGGCGCCCACGTCGCCTTCATCCTCGACGGCGCGCCGCTGAACGACACCGGCAACTACGCCGTCTACCCCGGCGAATACATCATCGGCGAACTGCTCGACCACATCACCGTCAACATCGGTTCGTCCGACGTCGACAGCCCCTCGGCCGCCGCGCTCGGCGCCACCATCAACGTCGTCTCCAAGAAGCCGTCCGACACCATGGGCGGGGAACTCAAGCTGACCACCGGCAGCTTCGCCATGGGCCGCGCCTTCGGCGAGTTCGACACCGGCGCCGTCGGCCCGTGGGGCACCAAGGCCTGGGTCGCCATCGAAGACGTGCGTGAAGACAACTACGAACACCGCCCCGGCTCCGATAACCGGCAGGACATTTCCGGACGGATCTATCAGCCCCTGAAGGGCGACGACTTCCTGAGCGTGGCCGGTAACTTCACCAAGGAGCGGCTCTATCCGCCGTTCGACGTGACCTCCGCCTCGATCGCTTCGAACGGCATCTTCTTCATCGGCGACAACTATACCTACGTCCCGACCACCGCGACGGCCGGCAAGGCCGATACGCTCGCGACGGCGGGGCCCGCCGGCACCGACGCCAACTACTACCGCCTGTTCCCCAACCCCGTCGACTTCGCGTCGGTCCGCGGCCAATCGAAGTTCACCCTGGGGCATGGGCTGACCTTCACCTTCGACCCGTCGTTCTTCTACACCCTGGCCAACGGCGGCGGCGGCACCAGCATCGCGGAAAACTCTCCGCTGCTGCGCGGCGGCGCCATCAGCAACGCCGCCAACGCCCACACCTGCGTGGTGGCCGGCAAGGTGACCGGGGTGGATCTCAACGGCGACGGCGACTGCCTTGATACGGCGGTGGTCTATGCCCCGAGCAACACCCAGACCTACCGCTACGGCCTGACCAGCTCGCTGTTGTACGACCTCAACGAACACCATCACTTCCAGCTGTCGTACACCGGCGACTACGGCCTGCACCGGCAGACCGGCGAATACGCCTACGTCGACCCGACCACGGGCGACCCCAGCAGCGTCTTCGGCGGCAAAGGAGGCTACGGCACGCCGATCCTCAACGCCGATGGGGCGGTGGTGCAGAAGCGCAATCGGCGCTCGATCGCCATCCTGAACCAGGTCGCCGTCAACTACATCGGCAAGTACCTCGACGACCGGCTGCACATCAACGTGGGTGTCCGCCTCCCGTTCTTCGAGCGCGACCTGAACAACTACTGCGACACCTACAACGGTACGACGGTGTTCTGCTCGGCCGTTCCGGGGTTCAGCCAGGCGGCGCTGCAGACCGATTACAACGCCGACCTCGCGGCCAACCGGGGGGCGGGCGTGGCCGCGACGGCCCTCACCCGGGACCTGCGCGCCGCGGGCGTCCTGTCCAGCACGGCGTCGATCTCGACCGGGCCTGGCGGCGTTCCTGAATTCCGCTTCCCGTTCAACAACTACAAAGTGAACTACAACAAGGTTCTGCCGAACGCGGGCCTCAGCTACCGGATCGCCGAGAACAACCTGGTGTACGTCTCCTACGCGGGTGGTTTCACCGCGCCGAAGACCGACGACCTTTACAGCGCGCCGATCGATGCGGTTAAGCCGGAAACCAGCGACAACTTCGCCGCCGGTTATCGCTATCAGACCCGGGCCCTGAACGCCTCGTTCAACCTCTACGACACGGAATATCACAACCGGATCGAACAGACCTTCGACCCGACCGATCCCACCGTGTCGATCGACCGCAACGTCGGCGACGCCCGCGTCTACGGCCTGGATATGGAAGCCGGCCTGAACCCGATCGAGCACCTCCACCTCTACGCCAGCGCCAACTTCAACCACAGCGAGCTGCTCAGCAACTACTACTCCTCGTCCGGGGGCGTCCCGTTCGTGGTTCCGTCCAAGGGCAAGAAGCTGCTGCTGACGCCGGATCGCACCTTCGCCTTCCGCGCCAGCTACGACATGGGACCGATCACGGTCGGCCTGGAAGGCAAATACATCTCCCGCCGCTTCATCTCGGACATCAACGATGTCTCGATCCCGGCCTACGGGGTGTTCAACTTCGACGCCCGCTACAATCTGCCGTTCTTCAACGGCAAGAGCTACGTCCAGTTCAACATCCAGAACCTGTTCAACAAGACCTATTTCTCGCGGGCGACGACGCCGGCTTATGCCTCTTATACCCCGCCGGAAATCGGCAAGACGCTCACCAGCTCCTACTTCTACTATGTGGGTGCGCCGACGTCGGCCTATCTGACCCTGAACGCCCAGTTCTGATCGGATCCTTCGTCGCATTGATCGGGAGGGGCGGCCATCGGCCGCCCCTTTCTTTTTGTTCAGACCGCACCGCGTCTTGACGCGACCGGCGCCCGCCACCAAGTTCGCGCGCCTTCCGAACCGCGGAAACACGGAGTGCGCATGACTCTTCACTGGCCGGCCGAGTGGTCTCCGCACCGGGCGATCTGGGTCGGCTTTCCCAGCCATCCCGACCTCTGGCAGGACAATCTCGCGGCCGCGCAGGCCGAAGCGGCGGGCCTCGCCCTGGCCCTGTCGGGTCCCGGCGGCGAACGCGTTCGCCTGCTGGTGTGCGGGGACGAGGCCGAAGCGGCGGCGCGCCGACAGCTGGGCGCCGGCTCCAAGGTCGAGGTCGTGCGCGGCTTTTTCGGCGACATCTGGCTGCGCGACACCGGCCCGATCTTCCTCAACGGCGGAGAGAAGACCGTCGCCGCCGGCTTCCGGTTCAATGGCTGGGGCGGGAAGTATGTACTGGACGACGACGATACGGTGGCCGAGCAGCTCGCCGCCGCCGCCGGCGCGCCGCTGATCATGCATGACTTCGTGCTCGAGGGCGGCGCCATCGAGGGGGACGGCGAGGGAACCCTGCTCGCCACGCGCCAGTGCGTGCTGAATCCGAACCGCAACCCCGGCTGGGACGCCGCCGCCGCCGAAACCCGGATCGGCCTGGCGCTGGGTCTGAAGTCCGTGCTTTGGCTCGGCGACGGCCTGCTGAACGATCATACCGACGGCCATGTGGACAATCTGGCCCGCTTCGTGGCGCCGGGCGTGGTCGCCTGCCCGGTGGCGTTCGGCAGGGACGATCCGAACGCGGACGTTTATGAGCGGTGCGCCGCCGATCTCGCGGGAATGAAGGACGCGCGCGGCGTGGCCCTGCAGGTGATGCGGATCCCCTCGCCGGGCCGTGTCACGGACGAGGACGGCCGGATCGTCCCGGCCTCGCATATGAACTTCGTCATCGCCAATGACGCGGTGATCTGCCCGACCTACCATGAGCGCACGGCGGGCTATGCGCTGGAGGCCCTGGCGGCGATCTTTCCGGAGCGGGAGGTGATCGGTCTTCCGTCGAACGCCCTGCTCACCGGCGGCGGCTCGTTCCATTGCATCACCCAGCAGGAGCCCGCCTGATGGGGACGCCCCGCCCGCTGTCCGTCGCCGTGATACAGACCAGCTATGGTCTCGACATGGAGGCCAACATCCGCAAGACGGCGGATCTGGTGCGCGCCGCGGCCGACAAGGGCGGCCAGGTCATCCTTCCGTCCGAGCTGTTCCAGGGCCCGTACTTCTGCGTCACTCAGGAGGAGCGCTGGTTCTCCACGGCCTATCCCTGGGCCGAACATCCGTGCGTCGTGGCCATGGCCGCGCTGGCCGCGGAGCTGCAGGTGGCGATCCCGGTGTCGATCTATGAGCGCGAGGGGCCGCACTACTACAACTCGCTGGTGATGATCGACGCGGACGGTCGCCCGCTCGGCGTCTACCGCAAGAGCCACATCCCCGATGGCCCCGGCTATCAGGAGAAGTACTATTTCCGTCCGGGCGACACCGGCTTCAAGGTCTGGGAAACGCGCTTCGGCCGCATCGGCACGGGGATCTGCTGGGACCAGTGGTATCCGGAGGCGGCCCGCGCGATGACGCTGATGGGCGCCGACGTCCTGCTCTATCCCACCGCCATCGGCTCGGAGCCGCACGACGCCTCGCTCGATACGCGCGATCCCTGGCGGCGGGTGATGCAGGGGCACGCGGTCGCCAACGTGATCCCGGTAGCCGCCGCCAACCGCATCGGCCAGGAGCCGGGGGCCAATGGCGGCGAAGGGCAGAGCTTCTACGGCTCCTCCTTCCTGGCCGACCATCGCGGCGACCTCGTGCAGTCGCTCGACCGGACGGAGGAGGGGGTGCTGGTCGCCACCTTCGATCTCGACTTCCTGCAGACGCACCGCGCCGCCTGGGGCTTCTTTCGCGACCGCCGCACCGACCTTTACGCGGCGACGGGTCCCGGCAAGGTGTTCTGACCGCCGGAGCCGGCCCCGCCTACAACGGCTCGCCGCGGAGAAGCCGGGGCGTCTCGCCCAGCAGGCCCGCCGCCTCGCGCACGAACAGCCGCTTGGCCGGAGCCAGCCGGTTGACCAGGGCGAGGCCCGCCCCCCGGGCGAGCCTGAGCGCGGGGTGGTCATTGGAGAACAGGCGGGTGAACAGATCCGTGGCCACCGCGAGGCCGGCCGCGTCGACCCGCCGCCAGCGGGCGTAGCGCTCCAGCACCAGCTGCGAGCTCCAGTCCTCGCCGAGGCGGCGCGCCTCGACGATCACCTCCGCGAGCGCGGCGACGTCCTTCAGGCCCATGTTCAGGCCCTGGCCCGCGATGGGGTGCACGGCATGGGCGGCGTCGCCGACCAGGGCCACGCGAGGACCGACCATCCGCTCGGCCATCTGCAGCGACAGCGGAAACTGCATGCGCGCGCCGACCAGCGCCGGACGGCCGAGATAATCGCCGAACCGGCGGGCGAGATGCGCCTCAAAGGCCTCGGGCGACGCTTCGACCAGGGCGCGGGCGCGGTCCTTGTGTTCACTCCACACCAGGCTCGCCCGCTGGTCGGTCAGCGGCAGGATGGCGAACGGGCCGCCCGGCAGGAAGTATTCGTGAGCGACGCCCTCATGGTCACGCTCGAGACGGACCGTCGCCACCACGCCGCATTGGCCATAGTCCCAGCCGTAGGTTCCGATTCCGGCCGCGTCACGCACGACCGAGCGCCGGCCCTCCGCCCCGACCAGCAGGGGCGCCTCCAGCACCCGACCGTCCGCCAGCGTCACGCGGCAGGCCGGGTCCGCGATCACGGCGTCGATCACCGCGGCGGGGGCGAAGGCGGCGACCTTGCGCTTCGCCAGAACCTGGGCGAAGGCCTGGCGAATGCGGCGGTTCTCGATCATCCAGCCCATCGGTTCGCCGTCGCCGCCCCCAAGGTCGTCCGAGGAGAACTCCAGGAACACCGGCGACGGCGCGCCGGCGCTGGGCCCCGGGGCCGGACCATCGGTGACCAGGATCCGCCGGATCGGCTGGGCGTCGGGCGCCAGCAGGGGCGCCACGCCGAGCGCCATCCATTGGCGCCAATTGGCCGCAGCGATGGCGGACGATCGGCCGTCGAAGGACGGGTCGAGCCGGGTGGCCAACGGCTCCGCGTCGCAAAGCGCCACTTCCAGACCGGCGTCGGAGAGGGCCAGAGCCAGGGTCGGTCCGGTCAGTCCGCCGCCGGCGATGATCACGTCGAAGCGCTTGGCGGCAGGACCTTTCATGGCCCCCTTCTAGCGGCTCCGGGGGGGCGTGCGCCAGCAATTCGCTCACCCCCTCGGCGATCGTAAATGCAGCCTTAACCCTGCAGCGCCACACAATCGACCTCTCAAGGGAGGCGACCATGGCGGGAGCGGCGCAGGTGCGGGGCGGCGGACGAACGGCGGTGCGCGGCGGCGTGGTCGACACCGTGGTCAACCCGGCGCGTCTCATGCTGCGCCAGGTGTGGGACTCGCAGGGCGCGGTGCGGCTGCGTGGCCTGATCTGCGCCGTCGCCGGGGCGGTTCTCCTGCTGTCCCTCGCCACGCGCCACGCCGACGATTCGAGCTGGAACGCCGCCACGGGCGATGCGCCACGCAATCTGTTGGGTGGGTTCGGCGCCACGCTCTCCGACACCGCGTTCCAATCGCTCGGCTACGCCGCCTGGATCGCCGCCGCCATCCTGCTGGGCTCCGGTATCGCCCGCGCGGCGGCGCGGGACCCGCGCGGCGGCCGGCGGATGCTGCGCCTGCGCGCGGCGGTGGGCGCGGTGGGCGTACTGTGCCTCGCCGGGTTTCTCGCGGCGATGCAGACGCCGGCGCACTGGACCGAGGCCAAGAGCTACGGCGGGTTCTGGGGCGAGGGCCTCCTGAACGGGCTCAGCGCCCTCGCCGCCGTGGTCAAGCTTCCGGCGACGCGCGCCCTGTCGGCCGGCCTGCTGCTGATCGGCGCACTGGCGGCCCTCGCCTTCGCCTCGGCGATCAAGCTGCATCACCTGGTCCAGACGCGCGGTGTGCTCGCCGGTCTGGGCGGCGCCATGGTGGCGCTCTTCAGCGGCCGGGATCTGACGCTGCCCCCGGCGCCGCCGGCCAAGGTCCGGGTGCGCCGGCCCGCCGAACCCCCGCCCGCCGCGCCCGATGCGGAGGACGAGCCGCCCTTCGACCTGGCGCCCGCGGCGCCGCCGGAGCCGGTCGCCATCCGCCAACCGAAGATGGCCGCCAAGCCCTCCGGCCGGGAACAGCGCGAGAACCAGAAGGCGTTCGAATTCGTCCATCCGGGCGGCTTCCAGCTGCCGGAACTGGCCATGCTGGCCAAACCCAAACCGCGCCAGTCCTCCTTCGATGAAGCGGCGCTGCGGCAGAACGCGCGCCTGCTCGAGACCACCCTTGGCGAATTCGGGGTCAAAGGGGTGATCGACCACATCCGGCCCGGGCCGGTGGTCACCCTCTATGAACTGGTTCCGGCGCCGGGCGTGAAGTCCAGCCGCGTCATCGCCCTGGCCGACGATATCGCCCGGTCCATGAGCGCGCGATCGGCCCGGGTCAGCGTCGTCTCCGGCCGCAACGCCATCGGCATCGAGTTGCCGAACGCCAAGCGCGAGACCGTCTACCTGCGCGATCTTCTCTCCGCCCACGAATACGAGAAGGCGGGCCAGACCCTGCCCTTGGCCCTCGGCGAGACGATCGGCGGCGAGCCCTATATCGCCGACCTGGCCAAGATGCCCCATTTGCTGATCGCCGGCACCACCGGCTCAGGGAAGTCGGTGGGGGTCAACGCGATGATCCTGTCGATCCTCTACAAGCTGCCGCCGGATCAATGCCGCTTCATCATGATCGATCCGAAGATGCTGGAGCTCAGCGTCTACGACGGCATTCCGCACCTGCTGGCGCCCGTGGTCACCGACCCCAAGAAGGCGATCGTCGCGCTGAAGTGGACGGTGCGCGAGATGGAGAATCGCTATCGCCTGATGTCCAAGATCGGCGTGCGCAACGTGGCCGGCTACAACGAGAAGGCGCGCGAAGCCCAGGCCAAGGGCGAGCACTTCGAGCGGACCGTCCAGACCGGCTTCGACGACGCGGGCCGGCCGGTCTACGAGTCGGAAAAGCTGCGGCCCGAACCGATGCCCATGCTCGTGGTGGTCATCGACGAGGTGGCCGACCTGATGATGGTGGCCGGCAAGGAGATCGAGGGGGCGGTGCAGCGGCTGGCGCAGATGGCGCGGGCGGCGGGCATCCATCTGATCATGGCCACCCAGCGGCCTTCGGTCGACGTGATCACCGGCACCATCAAGGCCAACTTCCCGACCCGGATCTCCTTCCAGGTCACCTCCAAGATCGACGCGCGCACCATCCTGGGCGAGCAGGGCGCCGAACAGCTGCTCGGTCAGGGCGACATGCTCTACATGGCCGGCGGCGGCCGGATCACCCGTCTGCACGGCCCGTTCGTCTCCGACGGCGAGGTGGAGACGGTGGCGCGGTTCCTGCGCGAACAGGGCGAGCCCCAATACCTCGATGAGGTCACGCACGCCCCCGACGAAGAGGACGGGGAGGCCGACGAGTTCGGCGAAGGCGGCGGGTCGGGCGACGACCTCTACGATCAGGCGGTGGCCGTGGTCACCCGCGACCGCAAGGCCTCCACCTCCTACATCCAGCGCCGGCTACAGATCGGCTACAACCGCGCCGCCTCGCTGATGGAGAAGATGGAGCGCGAAGGCGTGGTCGGCGCGGCCAACCACGCCGGCAAGCGGGATATCCTGGCCGGCCCGCCGCCCTAGAACGACATTTACGGCTCGAGAATCGCCCACGTCGGTCAGGCGATGATGTCGGGGGTCAAGGTGTCCTCGATCCGGACGATGAGATCGCGCAGCAGCAGCTTCTGCTTCTTCAGCCGGGCGATCTGCAACTGGTCGGGCCGGGCGCTGAGGCCCAGGGCGTGAATCGCCGCGTCGAGATCCTGGTGTTGCTGCTTGAGCTCGTGCAGGCGGGTGCGGGCCGCCTCCTGGGCCGGATCGACCGGCGGGTCTTCGTCATTCACCGGCGGCGGGTCGTCGTGCATCGGTGAGGGTCCGTTGAGCCCAGAACAAATCAGGCCAGAGTGGCCCGGTTCGACCGCGTCGTCCGTCGGTCGGCCGCCCAGGCAGGCCCCACTGGGGACTCTAAGCCCATCCTGTACGGATTCGATGTCTCCATCCGATCCGCAAAGATTCAGTTTACGCCCTCAGCCCGGCGGGGTCGGAACAGATCAATACCAAACGAAGAGCCCCGGTAAAGCGGTCGCCGTCAGCTCGAGCCAGGAGCGGGATGCGGCCGGTAACGAAGCCTTGACCTGACAGGGGCGCAAGATGATGCTTCCATGACAGGGCGACACCCTTGAGAAGGAGGCTTTTCCCATGGCCATCGACGCTCGAATTCGCGAACTCGGCAACCGCCACCAGACCTTGGATCGCGCGATCGACGACGAACTGCGCCGCCCCCTGTCGGACTCCTTGAAACTCAAGGCGTTGAAACGACAGAAACTCAAGCTGAAGGAAGAGATCGAAGGGCTGCGCGGAGGCAGCGCGCACTGAGATCCGGGCGTCGGAGACCGTTCTGATTTGGAGATCGGTCTCCGCCTGCCGTACCCGATCGGCCGGAATCCGGCCGCGGGTCTGCGCCGAATGAATTCGGTCAGGCGGATTTAGGCTTCTTCGTTTTTAGGCTTCTTCGTTCCAGGCATCGGCGTCCGTGTCCGCCTCGTCGTCCTCGACCTCCGGGGACGGCGCGGCGGCCTCGGACGCGGGGCGCAGGGTCGGGCCCTCCGGCTTGGCGCCGCCCTTCTTGGCGGCCTTGTCCGCCGCCACGCGCACCAGTTCGTCCAGTTCAAGCTGGCCGGAAAGGCCGAGCGTCACCGGGTCGACCGGCTTGATGTTGGCCTTGTTCCAGTGCGAACCGTTGCGCACCATCTCGATGGTCGCCTTGGTGGTGCCGAGCAGCTTGGAGATCTGCGCGTCGGTCACTTCCGGGTGGTTGCGGATGAACCAGGCGATGGCGTCCGGTCGATCCTGGCGGCGCGACACGGGGGTATAGCGCGGAGCCTTCTTCATGGGCTTCAGCAGCTCGGCGTGGCGACTCTTCTGGGCCACCATCCGATAGCTGTGATCGGCGGTCGCCCGATCGATCTCCTCGCGGGTCAGCTGGCCGTTGGACATCGGGTCGGCGCCGCGGATGTCGCGCGCGGACTCCCCATCGGCGATGGCCTCGACCTCGAGCGGATGCAGGCCGCAGAAGGCGGCGATCTGATCGAAGGTCAGCGACGTGTTGTCGACCAGCCAGACCGCGGTGGCCTTGGGGTAGAGAATGGTGTCGGACATGGGCCGTTGGCCTCTTTTGCAGGGCGGTCGGGCCGAAAGCCCGGGCCGTTAATACGACGGCGCCCGGCCTTTCGGCCGGGCGTGTTGACTGGATATAGTCACATTTCACGCGGATGAAAACCGGCTAGACCCTTTTTGTCCAGATCAGATCAATTCCTCCGGTCCGGACAAAAAGGGTCTAAAGGCCAGGGCCGCGGCGTATCCGGCGGCTACCCCTCCGGGCGACGCGGTCGCTCCGCCTATTTCGCGCGACACGCCCTCGTCGCAGTCAAAGGAACGCTCATGCTGAAGTCCACTCTCGCGGCGCTCCCGCTGCTTCTCGCTCTGGCCGGCGTCGCCGAGGCGCAGATGGTGTCGGTGGCGCTGAAAAGCGCTGAGGGCGCCGACGCCGGCTCGGTCACCATCACGGAATCGCCCGCAGGCGTCCTGGTGCATGTGGAGGCCAAGGGGCTGACGCCGGGCTGGCACGCCATGCATTTCCACGACAAAGGCGATTGCGCCGACGCAAAATTGGCGAACGCCGGCGCCCACATCAACATGGTCGATCACAAGCGCCAGCACGGCCTGCTGGCGGTCGGCGGCCCGGATCATGGCGATCTGCCCAACCTCTATGTCGCGCCCGACGGGACCGGCAGGGCCGAGGCGTTCTCGACCTATGTATCCTTGCGCAACGGCGGCGGCCGCCCGGTCCTGCTCGACGCCGACGGCTCGGCGCTGATCATTCACGCCAACCCGGACGATTACACCACCCAGCCGATCGGCGGCGCCGGGGGGCGCGTGGCCTGCGCGGTGCTGAAGTAGGTCAGACCTTGAGCGCCTCGACCCCCGGCAGGGCCTTGCCCTCCATCCATTCCAGGAAGGCGCCGCCGGCGGTGGAGACGAAGGTGAAGTCGGCGGAAACGCCCGCGTGGTGCAGCGCCGCCACCGTGTCGCCGCCGCCGGCCACCGCGACGAGCCTGCCGGCCTTGGCGAGACCGGCGGCGCGCCGCGCGGCCTCCACCGTGGCCTTGTCGAACGGCGGAATTTCGAACACGCCGAGCGGCCCGTTCCAGATCAGCGTCGACGCCTTGTCCATGGCCGCCACAAGCTTGGCGACGCTGTCCGGCCCGGCGTCGAGAATCTGTTCGTCGGCGCCCACCTGATCCAGCGCCTTGGTGTGCGCCGGCGGCGCGGGCGGCCAACCCTTGGCGGCCGTCACCACGTCGACCGGCAGGAGCAGTTCGCAGCCGGCCTTCTCGGCGGCGGCCATGATCTCGCGCGCCGTGTCGGCGAGGTCCTTCTCGCAGAGGGAGGCGCCCACGTCGTGCCCCTGCGCATGCAGGAAGGTATTGGCCATGCCGCCGCCGATGGCCAGCTGGTCGAGCTTGGCGACGAGGTTCTTCAAAAGGTCGAGCTTGGTCGACACCTTCGAGCCGCCGACGACGCCCAGCACCGGCCGCTTCGGCGATCCCAACGCCGCTTCCAGCGCCTCGAGCTCCCGCTGCATGGAGAGGCCGGCGTAGGCGGGCAGGCGATGGGCGATCGCCTCCGTCGAGGCGTGAGCGCGGTGAGCGGCCGAGAAGGCGTCGTCCACGTAGAGATCGCCGAGCGCGGCCAGGGCGTCGGCGAAGGCCGGGTCGTTCTTCTCTTCGCCGGCGTGATAGCGCAGGTTTTCCAGGAGCGCGACGCCGCCGGGCTCCAGGGCGCCGACCACAGCGGTCGCGTCCGGACCGATGCAGTCGTCGGCCCAGGCCACCGGCTGTTCGAGCAGGTCCGACAGGGGCTCCGCCACCGGTTTCAGGCTCATCTCCGGCACGCGCTTGCCCTTGGGCCGATCGAAGTGGGCCAGCAGCACCACCTTGGCCCCACGGGTCGAGAGATAGTGGATGGTCGGCAGGGCCGCGCGCAGGCGGGTGTCGTCGCTGATCCGGCCGCCGTCCATGGGGACGTTGAAGTCCACGCGGACCAGCACGCGCTTGCCGGAGAGGTCGCCGGCCTGGTCGAGGGTGCGAAACTGGCTCACGACGACATTCCTTCAGCGCATCCCACGACAGCGGGAGCGAATTCGATTCACGCCTCCCCGCTCAGGCGGGGACCGCAATCAGATCAGCTTGGCCATGACGAGGGCGGTGTCGGCCATGCGGGTGGAGAAGCCCCATTCGTTGTCGTACCAGCTCAGCACGCGCGCCAGCTTGCCCTCGATCACCTGGGTCTGCGGCAGGGCGCAGGTGGACGAGTTGGCGACGTGATTGAAGTCGATCGACACCAGCGGCTCGTCGGTGACGCCGAGCACGCCCTTCATCGGTCCCTCCGCGGCGGCCTTCATCGCCGCGACGATCTGGTCCTTGGTCACGTCGCGCGTGGGCACGATCTTGAGGTCGACCACCGAGACGTTGGCGGTCGGCACGCGGATCGACGAGCCGTCGAGCTTGCCCTTCAGCTCAGGCAGCACGAGGCCGATGGCCTTGGCCGCGCCGGTCGAGGTGGGGATCATCGACAGGCCCGCCGCGCGGGCGCGGTAGAGGTCCTTGTGCAGGGTGTCCTGGGTCGGCTGGTCGCCGGTATAGGCGTGAATCGTCGTCATATAGCCGCGCTCGATGCCGCACAGGTCGTTCAGCACCTTGGCGATCGGGGCGAGGCAGTTGGTGGTGCAAGAGCCGTTGGAGACCACGAGGTGGTCGCTGGTGAGCACCGTGTGGTTGACGCCGTAGACGATGGTGGCGTCGGCCTCCTCGCCGGGCGCGGAGATCAGCACGCGCTTGGCGCCGGCCTCGAGGTGGGCGGCGGCCTTGGCCCGGGCGGTGAACAGGCCGGTGCACTCCATGGCGATGTCGACGCCGAGCGCCTTGTGCGGCAGCTTGGCCGGATCGCGCTCGGCGGTGACCTTGATCTTGCCGTAGCCCACGTCGATCCAATCCTCGCCGGTGGTCACCGTGGCGGGGAGCCGGCCGTGGACGGAATCGTAACGCAGCAGGTGAGCGTTGGTCTCGACAGGGCCGAGGTCGTTGATGGCGACGACTTCGATGTCCTGACGCGCGTGCTCGATGATGGAGCGCAGCACGAGCCGTCCGATCCGACCAAAACCGTTGATGGCGACGCGAACGGCCATGTGTATCTCTCCGAAAAACCCGTGTGCGGGCGTTTTGGGGGAGACCCGCGCGAAGTCAACCCTTTGCGCCAGGCCGGATGCTCAAGCTCGATGTCGGATCGTTGCTGGCGCGGCGCGCGATGCGTTCACGCCTGGGTCTTCCGGCGGAGCGCGAAGACATAGATCAGGCTGAAGACGATCAGGGCGGCGGCCACGGCCTCGCCCTCCTGCCAGGTGCCCTGCAGGGCGAGCCAGATCATCGACACGATGCCGACCACGGCCGCGACCGGAGTGAAGCGCAGATTCAAGGGCCTGCCTTCCTCGGCCACGCCTCGCCGCTGCAGGACGACCGCCGCCGCGCAGCCGGCGATGTAGACCTCGACCGTGACCAGGGTGGACAACACGGCCAGGCGCTCGAAGGCGCCGGTCAGGGCCAGGACACAGACCAGCACCACATGCACGATGATCGCCACATAGGGGGCGCGCGTCCCGGGATGGACCCGGGCCAGAACCGAGGGCAGGAAGCCGTCCCGGCCCATGCCGAACAGGATCCGCGGCGCGGACAGGATGTCGGACGTCAGGTAACCCAGCATCGACACCGCGCCGCCCACCAAAAGGAGACCGGCCAGGGTCGGCGAGACCTTGCCCATGGCGTCGGCCAGCGGCGTCTTCGAGCCGGCCAGCGCCGGACCCAGCAATCCCTCGGCGGTGAGTTGGATCAGGATGTACAGACCGGTCACCGCCAGCAGGGCGCCCATGAGGCCGAGCGGCACATTGCGCTCGGGCTTGCGCACCTCGCCCGACACGCCGAGCGCCGTCTCCATGCCCATGAAGGCGAAGACGCCGAGCAGCATGGCCCGGCCGACGTCGGCCTTGCCGGACGCCGCGACGGTGAGCCGGGCCGGATCCACGTGCAGGCCGCCCACCACCACCAGCACCAGCAGCGGGATGAGCTTCAGCATCATGGTCACGAGGACGAGGCCGCCGCCCGCGCGCACGCCGCCGATATTGATCGCCGCCAGAGTGGCGAACAGGACCACGATGAAGGCGTCCCGCCACAGGGGCTGGGCGAAGGTCGGGATCACCCGCGCCACCGCATCGGCGAGACCCGCGCCGATGCCGGCGGCGGCCAGGCCCGCGCCCAACCATAGCATGACCGCGGTGATATAGCCGAGGTAGCGGCCGAACGCCGTCTCCACGCAGGCGGAGACCCCGCCTGAGACCGCCACCCGACTGCCGGCCTCGGCGAAGCACAGGCCGACCGCGCCGACGGCGACCGCGCAGGCGATGTAATAGAACGGCGCGGCGGGCCCGACCGCCGCCGCCATCTTGGCCGGCAGAAGGAAGATGCCGCCGCCGATGATCATATTGGCGACCGCGGCCGCCAGGCCCCAGGGTGACAGCGCGCGGACCAGACCGCGCTCGCGCTCGATGGCCTCTATGTTTACCGTCATGCCGTTCCCTCAGCCGGAGCGGAGCTTGGCTGACGGATCCGGTCTTGGGAAGCCGACAGGCCCGAAGGGGCCCGAAGACCCGCCAATCACGCCTTGATCCAGCCCGTGATGCTCAGCCGAGGGCCGCCGGCGTAGGGCGCGACCGCGGTCACGCAATGAGACTGCGGCACGCGAAACAGGTTCAAGGCGTTGAATCGGGGCGTGTAGGCCTCCGCCACATGCTGGTCCGGGTCCATGAAGGCCAGCAGGCCGCCCCAGTCCGGTCGCCAGTCGGGGCTCAGGTTGAGGACGTAGGCGAGGAGACGATCGCTTCCGCCTTGCTCGTCGGTGTGCTGGGTCAGGAAGTGTCCGGGCCGGTAGAGCGTCGCCTGGGCGTCGGCCCGCCGCGCGCGGGGCTCGTCCGCGATCTCGGCGACAAAGTCCAGAAACGCGGAGCCGTTGACGAAGTCGTGCACCGCCTCCACGGCGAGGCCGAGGCGGGCGCCGCGCTCAACGGCGTCGGTGATGTTGTAGCTGTCATACAGGAATTGAAAGCCGCCCCTGGCTTCCGCGTAGAGGCCGTCGAGCAGCTGGTCGCGGGCCGTTTGACTAAGGCGGTCCCACTCGTCGACGGTCAGCCGATAGATTTGAGCGCCGTGATTGAATATGCGCATCCACGGCGTCTCCTCCACGAGAGAAGCGTAGAGGCGCCGGGCCGCGGGGTTGGTCAGGGCCCCCGGCACGTGCACGCGGCCGAAACGACGGAAAGCCGGCGCCACGTCGGCGGCGGTCAGGCCGGGATCCAGCTTGAGCCAGTCCGGCGCCGACGCGAGTCGCAGGGTAGCAGCGGCTTTCACGATTCCAGCTGTCCCTCATGACAGGGGTAACGGGAGGCGGCGGGTCGGGCCGCCGCCTCCTCGAGGATAGCGAACCTCTCGTCAGAACCGCGCGCGGATGGCGCCGAAGTAGCGACGACCATACACGTCGTAAGAGGACGGGTCGGTGTTCGCCTGCGGAGCGCTGGAGAAGAACGGCGGCTGCTTGTCGGCGATGTTGTTGACCCCGAAGCGGAACTCAAAGGTGTCGTTGATCTTCCAGCGCAGGAACAGGTCGAAATAGCTCACGCTCGGCGCATTGACCGCCGTCGAGCCGGCCGGAGCGCCGACCAGCGAGACGTCCTTCATCGCATCGGTGTACGACCAGCGGCCCGTCAGGTCGAGCGGACCCCAGGTGTAGGTCAGCGAAACCAGGCCCTTCCACTGCGGCAGAGCCGTGCCCAGACCGCCGATGCTGCCCGCGTACTCCAGGAAGGGCGAGCCGACCACGTCGTTCTGCTGGAAGGTTTCGAGGTGGTTGGCGACGATGTTCAGGGTGACCGAACCCAGCCGGTCGTCGAGACCCACGGCGCCGAGGCCGAACATCCAGTCAACCTGGATGTCCTCACCCGCCGTCTTCAGTCCGCCGAGGTTGGCGTTCGTGCCGTTGCCGGTGAGGATCTGGCCGGTGGTGGGGTCGCGTATGAAGTAGGAGCAATAGACGTTGCTGGCCGAATAGGTCGGGTTGGCCCCGCCGAAGTTGAAGCACTTGTCGATCGCGGTGGTGGTCGACACCGTCGAGATGACGCCGGAGATGTCGATGTCGTAGTAGTCGACGGACACCGTCAGGTGCTTGAACAGCGGCCATTGGAAGTGCGGCGTGATCACGCCGCCGACCGAGTAGGTGTCCGCGGTCTCGGGATGGAGATCCGGATTGCCGCCGACCAGGGTTTGCACCTGGTTGTTGGAGTAGGTGAAGGCGTCCACGAGGGCCGTCGGAACACCCTGCGCGAGGCAGAGGGCGCGAACGGCCGTCGCGTTGAAGCTCGTGCCGGCGCGCCAGCCGGAACGCGTGTCGCAGGGATCGCCGCCCGTGCCCGTGCTGCTCGGCGTACCGATGGCCGGGTAGTTGTTGCTCTGAGCGGCGTAGAGTTCACCCACGTTGGGCGCCCGGACCGCGCGCTGGAAGCCGCCGCGCAGCAGCAGCCACGAGACCGGCCGCCACTCGGCGTCGATCTTGTAGGAACTGACGCCGCCCGCCAGGCGATAGTCCGAAAAGCGATAGCCGGCGTCGATGTTCAGCGACTTGATGAGCGGAAGGTCCTTGAGCACCGGTATGAACAGTTCGCCATAGAGCTCGTAAGCGTCGGTCTGGCCCTGGAGCGGCGCGGAGCTGTTGAAGCCGACCACGCCGGGGGCATAGATGTTCAGCACGCCGGCGCCGACGCCCGACGGAATGCTGCTGACGTCGAAGCTCGACAGCAGGGAATCGGGCACGAAGCTGTAGTTGTCCGAGCGATAGTCGGTCCCGACGGCGAACTTGAGCGGGCCGGCCGGCAGGTTGAACAGGCTGCCCTGTGCGCTGAGCTCCACGTCCCGGTCGTCGATCGAGGTGGCGTTCTGGGTCGTGCGCCCGATGTAGGCGAGACAGGACGCCGTGATCGGCTGGAGGCCGAAGGGATTGTAGCCGCCGGTGCAGAGGCTCTTTCCGCCGTCCGGGGCCTGCAGAAGCTGCTGCACCGCCTGGTGGGAGACGTTGCCCCTCTGCCGGGTCAGCTGCTCCATGTGGCCGTAGCTGGCGTAGGCGTCGTAGGTCCAGTCGCCGAAGCCGATCTCGCCGTCGACGCCGAGAACGAGGTTGTAGACGTCGTAACGGTCGTCCTCGTGGCGCGGCCCCACGTCGGTGAAGCGTTTGTTCAGGACGAACGGCGCGAGCGGGCTGGCGCGCGAGGCCAGCAGGGTCGAATAGTCGGCCGGGATGAAGGGGTTGGTCACCGGCACGTAGAAGCCGGTGCCGCCGGGGCTGTTGATGGTCTTGCCGTTGATGGTCACCTGCGACAGCAGCGGCGCGCCGCTGCCCGGCGACGGGGCCAGTTCTTCCGACGCGTTATAGTCGGTGAACATCAGCTGGCCATACACGTGGGCGTGCTTGTTCACCTCGTAGTCCACGTGGGAGTAGGCGGTGTAGCGCTGCAGCGGCAGCACAAGTTCGTTCAGCGGGCCGGTGTTGTAGCTGCCGGCGGTCACCGAACCCTGCCCGGTCAGCAAGGTCGAATAGTCGATCCCCGTCTGCCCCTTGTAGTTCACGGCCGAGCCGCCCGACGAGGTCGGGAAGCCGATCAGGCTGCCGTCGGCGTTGAAGGCGATCTTGGAGGTGCTCTTGATGGTTCCCGGCGCGACGCCGTACTTGGCGAAGACGGCGTTTACGGCCGCCTGGCTGTAGGTGGTGCTGACGCTGCCGAAGGGCAGGGTGCCGGAGCCGCCGGAATAGGCCGAGAACGGACGGGACGCGTTGAAGATCACCCCGCGGTCCGCGTAGGTGAAGGACAGCACCGCGTTGCCGCGGTCGTCGGCGAAGTTGCTTCCCATCAACACGCTGTAGACGCCCTGGGCGCCGTCGCCTTGTTCGGTCTCGCCGTACTGGGCGTCCAACTGGATGCCGGTGAAGTGGTGTTTCAGCTTGAAGTTCACGACGCCGGCGATGGCGTCCGACCCGTAGGCCGCCGAGGCGCCGCCGGTGATGACCTCGATATTGTCCACGAGGGCGGCGGGAACGGTGTTGATGTCGATCACGCCCGAGGAGGACGAGGGCGTCGTGCGCCGGCCGTCGACGAGAACCAGGGTCCGCTGCGGGCCCAGGCCGCGCAGCTGGATCTGGGCGCGACCGCCCGCCGAGGGGTTGTTGGAGGTCGACGTGGCCTGGGGCACGATCTGCGGCAGTTGGTTCAACAGGGTCTCGACGGTGGCCGACCCGGTAACATCGAGCGCCTTTTGGCTCACCGTCACGATGGGGCTGTCGGACACATAGTCCCGCCGCGCGATGCGCGACCCGGTGACCACGACCTCGCTGGGTTGAGAGTCGGCAGAGCCGTTTGAAGACGGCGCGGGTTGAGCGCTGGTTTGGGCCCAGGCTTCGCCGCCGAGGCTGAAAGCCCCACAAATCATGGTCGTCGTCAGCAAGCGACGGCGGGTGGAATTGATCATCTAATCTCGCCCCTTGATTTTAAGGGACAGGGGCGCCGCGCGCGAGTTCCGCGCCGACGCCATGGTTGACTGCCCCTGCGCCCAGGAAGTGCAGACGGATGCGCCAAGTCAAGAGATTATGTCGATTACGCAACACTGTGGCGGAAGGCGGGGCCAAATTTCGAACGGCGTGACAATCTTGCGTCACCCCCGCATCATTCTGATAATTATCGATACAGGCGGCGCCCGCGGCGCCAAGTCGCAAAGGCGGACATCGTGGTCAAAATGCATCCCGGACGGACGCTGTGGTCGGGGATCGTCGTCCTGACTTTGGCGGCGGCGACGGTCGCGCTGAGCGCAGCCGCCGAACCCAAGGCGATCAAGCTCGCCGGCGTGGTTCAGGCTGTGCTGGACTGCCGCGCGGTGTCGGAGACCGCCAGCCGGCTGGCCTGTTACGACGCAGCCGTCGGCAAGCTCTCGGCCGCGCTCACCCAGGGGGAAGTGACGGTTGTCGAGCACGCGCAGGTGCGGGCTCTTCGTCGCCAGGCCTTCGGGTCGAGCGGCCCCGGCCCTGACCTCTTCGGCGGCGTCCCGAAGCAGGAGTCGGTCGATCGCATAACGGTGGATCTATCCGACGCCTATCGCGGTCCGAGCGGCCGGTGGGTGCTGATCACCACGGACGGAGCGGTCTGGAAACAGACCGATGACGACCCGCCCCCGTCGGCCCCGCACAAGGGGTCCAAGCTCGCGGTGCGTCGCGCCGCGTTCGGCAGTTACTTCTGCAACATCGACGGCCAGAGGGCGGTCCGCTGCGAGCGCAGTCGGTGACGGCGGGTCCTCCGCCATGACGCAGGCCGCCGCTCCGTCGCCGCCCATGGATCAGGCGGCGAGACTGATGCAGGCCGGACGGCATGATCAAGCGGCGGTCTTGCTCCGGTCGGTGGCGGCGGCCCATCCGCGCCGGCCCGAGGTCTGGCGGGCTCTGGCCCTGACCCTCCTGGCGCTCGGAGACATCGACGAGGCGGAGGCGGCGATCCGCGCGGCGATCGCCCTCGATCGCAGGGCGCCCGCCGGTCACGCCATCCTCGGCGACCTGTTGCGCCGCCGCGGCCGGTTGGACGACGCCGAGCGCGCCTATCGCGCCGCCCTGGCCTGCGACAGGTTGCATCCGGCGGCGGCGCCGTTGGCGCGCATGCTGCTGGCAAGCGGCTGTCCCGAGCGGGCGCTTCAAGCCGTCACGCCGCTGGCGGCCGCCGCGGGCGCCTCGGGCGACGCGCTGGGCGTCGCGGCGCTCGCCCTCAAGGCGCTCGGCCGGACGGAGGAGGCCCTCGCCGCCCAGATCCGCGCCGTCAGCGCCGCGCCGGCCGACGCGGTCGCGGAACACAACCTCGCCGCCACCCTCGGCGACCTCGGCCGCTTCGCCGAGGCGACCGCGGCGACGTCGCGCGCCTTCGCCAAGGGGCTGGATGCGCCGGAGACCTGGCTTGTCCGCGCGCGGGCGCTCCAGGGAGACGGCCAGCTGGAAGCCGCCGAGGCCGCCTTTCGTGAGGCCATACGGCAGCGGCCTTTCTACGGGGAGGCTCAGCGGGAACTCGCCCAACTCGTCTGGATGCGGACCGAGGATCTCGAAGCGGCGACCGCGGCGCTGGACACCGCCCTGCGCGAGGCGCCCGGCGACGCCGTCCTGCGGCTTCACAAAGCGAAAGTGCAGGCCTTCGCCGACGCGCACGCCGCAGCCTACGAAACCCTCGGCAAGGCCCTGACGCGCGAGCCCGAAAACCTGGCGCTTCTGCTGGCCGCCGCCCAAACGGCGTTGGCGCTGGGCGAGGGCGAACGCGCCCTCGGCCATGCGGAAAAGGCCGTCATGCTCAAACCGGATCACCCGACGGCTCTGACGACCTTGTGCGAGATGGCGCTCGCGACCGGCGACGCGGCGCGTGCGAACGTCCTTGTCGAAGCGCTGCGTGAACGCGCCCCGGAAGACCAGTACGTCCTCGCTCTCCAGGCGACCACCTGGCGCCTGCTCGGGGACGCCCGCTACACGGACCTTTACGATTACGGCGCCCTGGTCCGCGTCTGTCCGCTCGCTGTCCCGAAAGGCTGGACCGACATGAAGGCGTTCCTCGCCGACCTCGCCGGCGTCCTGAACCCGCGGCACCTTTTTCGGACCCACCCGCTCGATCAGTCGCTCCGTCGCGGCAGCCAGACCACCCACCTCCACCAGGCGGCCGACCCGGCGCTCCGGGCGCTGTTCAGCGCCTTCGAAGCGCCTATCGGCCAGTACATCGCCGCGCTCGGCAAGGGGCGGGATCCCCTGCGCGCGCGCAGTCGTGGCGGGCGCCCCGTCATTCGGGGGAGTTGGTCGGTGCGGCTTCGGCCCGGGGGCTTCCACGTCGATCACGTGCATTCCCAGGGATGGCTGTCCTCCGCCTTCTATGTCGAGTTGCCGGAGGAGGCGACGGACGTGGCCGACGCCGCGCGCCCCGGCTGGATCCGGTTCGGACGACCCGGCGTCACGACGGTCGCGGACCTGGCGGCCGAGCATTTCGTCCGGCCCGAACCGGGGTCGCTTGTGCTGTTCCCATCCTACATGTGGCACGGGGTGAACGCCTTTTCCGGCGCACGTTCGCGCCTGACGGTCGCTTTCGACGTCATTCCAGGCCGTCATTGATCCCGCGTCGCCGCGGACGGCGCTCAAGGTTCAAAGTTCAGAGCACCGCTGGAGCGAGGTCGGCTCCCGCTTTCGCGCAGCGCTCTAGCCGCCCTCCGGCGCCTCCAGCAGGTCCCAACGATTGCCGTACAGGTCGGTGAAGACGGCGACGCGACCGTAGGCCTCGGTCCGAGGCGGCCCGAACACGACGCCGGCCGCCTGCATGCGCGCATGCGCCGCGGTGAAGTCCGAGACCTCGAGGAAGAAACCGACCCGTCCGCCGGCCTGCCGGCCCACGGCCTGCGTCTGGTCGCCGACCGCGCGCGCCAGCAGCAGGGCCGCGCCGCCCGGCTCGGCCGCCACCTTGACCCAGCGCTTGCCGCCGCCGAGGTCCGTATCCTCGAGCAGCACGAACCCCAGAACACTGGTGAACCAGGCGATGGCCTCGTCATAGTCGCGGACCAGGACGGCGACGGCCGCCAGCCGCGGCATCAGAGTCGCTCGCGCACCGCTGCGGCCACGGCTTCGGCGGTGATGCCGAACTCCTCATAGAGCCGCTCGTATGGGGCCGAGGCGCCGAAGCCGTGCATGCCGACGAAGCCGCCGTGCTCGCCGATGAACCGGTCCCAGCCCTGGCGCACCGCCGCCTCGACCGCCACACGCACCCGGGCCGAGCCGATGGTCGCGGTCTGGTAGGCGACGCTCTGACGGTCGAACAGCTCGAAGCAGGGGACGGACACGACCCGGGTGGGGACGCCTTCGCCCTGCAGCAAGGCGCGGGCGGCGACGGCGATTCCCACCTCGGTCCCGGTGGCGAACAGGCTCGCGGCGGCCGCGCCGCCCTCCGCCGGAAGGAGTTCGTAGGCGCCCTTGGCCGAGAGGTTTTCGCCGGCGTCGCCACGGACCGCCGGCGTCTTCTGCCGCGACAGGGCCATGATCGACGGGGTGGCCTTGGCTTCCAGCGCCAGCCGCCAGCATTCGGCCGCCTCCACCGCGTCGGCGGGACGGAAGACGTGGAGGTTGGGCATGGCGCGCAGCGACGCCAGCTGCTCGACCGGCTGGTGGGTCGGGCCGTCCTCGCCGAGGCCGATGGAGTCGTGGGTCATCACGTGGATCACGCGCGCGCCCATCAGGGCCCCCAGCCGGATCGCCGGGCGGGAATAGTCGGCGAAGGCCATGAAGGTGCCGGAATAGGGGATGACGCCGCCGTGCAGGGCCATGCCGTTCATCGCCGCCGCCATACCGAATTCGCGCACACCGTAATGGACATAGCGGCCGGCGTAGTCCGGCGTGTCGAACGCGCTCATCCCCTTGGTCCGGGTGTTGTTCGATCCTGTGAGATCGGCCGATCCGCCGATCATCTCGGGTATGGCCGGGACCAGGGCCTCGAGCGCCGCGCCGGAATGGATGCGGGTGGCGTTGGCCGGCTTGTCGGCGGCCATCCGGGCGATGTGGGCGTCGAGGGCGGAGAAGGCGTCGGCGGGCAGGGCGTTCCGTACCACCGCCCGGTCGAACTCGGCCGCCTGCGGCGAGGCCTTCACCCGGATATCCCAGGCGCGCCGCGCGGCGCCGCCGCGGCGGCCGACCCGGCGCCAAGCGCCGATGACATCGTCGGGCAGGGTGAAAGCCTCCGCGCGCCAGTCCATCGCCTTGCGGGCGGCGGCGATCTCGTCGTCGAACAGCGAATAGCCGTGGCTGTCGTGCGCGCCTTCCCTGGGGCCGGCGCCCTTGGAGATCAGGGTCTTGCAGGCGATCATGGTCGGCCGATCCTGCCTCATCGCCCAGCGCAGGGCGGCGGCGATCTTGCCGTGGTCGTGGCCGTCCACCGGCTTCACCGCCCAGCCGGCGGCCTTGAAGCGGGCCTGCTGGTCGCCGGTCTCGGCGATGGTGGCCTGGCCGTCGATGGTGGTGTCGTTGTCGTCGAACAGGACGCAGAGCTTCGACAGCCGGAGGCGTCCGGCGAGCGAGATCGCCTCGTGGCTGACGCCCTCCATCAGGCAGCCGTCGCCGGCGATCACCCAGGTCCGGTGGTCGACCAGATCGTCGCCGAAGCGGGCGTTCAGGTGACGCTCCGCCATGGCCATGCCGACGGCGGTGGCCAGCCCTTGGCCGAGGGGGCCGGTGGTGGTCTCCACCCCCGGCGTGTGGCCGTACTCGGGGTGGCCCGGGGTCTTCGAGCCCCACTGCCGGAACGACTCGATCTCGGCCATGGTCACCGCCTGGAAGCCGGTGAGATGCAGCAGGGAATAGAGCAGCATGGAGCCGTGGCCGGCGGACAGGACGAAGCGGTCGCGGTCGGCCCAGTCGGGCGCCGCGGCGTCGAACCTCATCACCTTGGACCAGAGCACGGTGGCGACGTCGGCCATGCCCATGGGCATGCCCTGGTGTCCGGACCTGGCGCGGTGCACGGCGTCCATCGACAGCACGCGGATCGCGTCGGCCATGACGACGGGCGAGACGGTGGGCATGGGAGGTCCTGAACGAATCCGGTCGGAGGGGTGGCGGCTGTTTGCCTCCGCGGCCAAGGTTGCGCAACCCTTCGCGCGGCGCCGCCGCTCGTCTATAGAGGGCGAAGAGAGTCGCGTATGGAGACGATTATGGCGCAGGATCCGCCCCTGGAAGGGCCGCTCGACCTGGCCGTCCGCCGGCTCGACCAGGCCCTGGCGGCCCTCGAGGCCAAACTCGCGCAGCGCGCGGCGGACCGCGAAGACGACCATGCCGACCTGTTCGACCAGGCCGGTTCGGCCTTCGCCGAGGACCGGGCGCGTCTGGCGGCCGAACTCGACGCGGCCCGGGCCCGCGAAAGAGCGCTCGAGGAGGTCGCCGCGGAAGCCTCCGCCGCGCTTGGCCGGGCGGCGGCCGAGGTGCGGGCCGCCCTGGCGGCGGGAGAACACTGATGGCGACGGTCAATGTCAGCGTGAACGGCCACGGCTATGCGGTCGGCTGCGAGGATGGGCAGGAGCCGCACGTGGAGGCGCTGGCCCGGGAGTTCGACGCCAAGGTGCGCGAGGTCTCGTCGCAGGTGGGCAAGGTGACCGAGTTGCGCCTGTTCCTGATGGCGGCCTTGGTGATGGCCGACGAGGCGACCGACGTCCGCGCCCGTCTCGCCGACTGCCAGGAGAAGCTGGGCCGCTCTCAGTCCGACGATGCGCTCTCGGATGTCCGGGCGGCGCAGGCGATCGAGGCCGCCGCGGCGCGGATCGAAGCCCTGACGGCGACCCTGGACTGAGCCTCGCCGCGGGCGCCTGTCAGCCAGAGCTTGTCTCGCGTCGAAGCTCCGATTATACCGCCGCTCCCGAGACGGACGCGTAGCTCAGCGGGAGAGCACCTCGTTGACATCGAGGGGGTCACAGGTTCGATCCCTGTCGCGTCCACCATCCACAGGCTCGAGCGTCATCACCCAGACCGGCGCCGCGGCGTCGGCGGCGCCTGATCGATGGGCTTCGGGCGCTTTCCGACCCGGGCGAGCTCGTGAGGCTTCACCCCCGTACCGCTCACGCCACGGTTGACCCGTCCGGAGGGGTGCGCACGACAATGGACGACGTCCCTTCGCCGGAAGATCCTTGCTTCCACAGCGATGAAGTCAGCACCCTGTTCAATCACGCGGCACGCGTCGGCATGATAAGCCCGGTTCGTGTCCACCCGTTCATTTAGCCTGTCCCGCTCGCGGGCGCCGTCGATCTCGATGAGTCTCAAGTCCAACATCGGATCAAGGCTGTAATTCTGCCGGGCGTCGTCAATCAGTTTGGCTATGAATAGCTTGGCGATGTCGACGCCTTCGATCGATTTTTGCTCTGTGAACCCTGTGCTTTTCAGAGACGGTCTCGTTGTCCCGACGAGCTCTGAACGTCTCATCCGGGAAGCGGAATTGGGCCGTTGCCGCCGAGCGCCTCGTATCGTACGAAGCCGCCCTTTGACGCCTAGCGTTGAGTGGTCGCGAGCGATATGGATTCCATCGAGCAAGAGCTTTCCCAAGCCAGGGAACGCGCGTTGGACGCGGAAGCCAGCTTGGAAGCCGTCCGCTCCAGCACCTCTTGGCGTCTGACGGCTCCGCTTCGCGCGATGGCCTTGAGCCTTCCCGCCGCACGGCGCCTGAGCCGGTTCATTTTCGGCCGCGCGGTCAGCCTGGAAGCGCCGGCCGAACCGCGCGCTGAGGAGGCCGCTCCTGTTCGACCAGTCCCTCCCGACCCGCTGGCGGCTGCGGTGGAGGCGGATGTCCGGTCGAGCAGGGTCCAGCTGGCGAGAACGGAAAGCGTCGATATCATCGTCTGCGTTCACAATGCCCTGACCGACGTCAAGGCATGCTTTCAGTCTATCCTCGCCTGCACCCTGCCGCCCTTCCGGATCATTATCGTCGACGACGGTAGCGGCTTGGAAACGCGCGATTATCTCAGGGCGTTCGCAAGGGCGCACAGCTGTGTGCTTCATCGGAACGAAGCCGCTCTGGGTTATACGTTCGCCGCCAATCAGGGGATGATCCTGGCGTCGGCGAACTGGATCTGTCTGCTCAACAGCGACACCATCGTATCGCGCCACTGGCTCGACGAGCTCTGGAATGTCGGCGTGAGCGACCATGACATTGGGATTGTCGGCCCGTTGTCGAACACCGCCTCGTGGCAGTCGGCGCCCGCTATCTCCGATGGAGGCGACTGGCCGCCCAACGACCTGCCCTCAGGTCTCGACGTCGCCAGTGTCGGGCCTTTGCTGCAGCAGCACATAGCGTGGCCGAAGCATCAACTGCCCTTCATAAACGGATTCTGCATGCTCGTTCGCGCGCAGATGCTGAGGGATATTGGCCTTTTCGACGAAGACCATTTCGCCGCGGGCTATGGTGAGGAGAACGATCTGTGCATACGCGCCATCCAGGGTGGTTGGCGGCTGGTGGTCTGCGCCCGATCCTACGTGTTCCACTCCCAATCCAAGAGCTACTCGCACGAGAGGCGCATCGAGCTTGCGGCCCGCGCCGACAGCCAGCTCGCGAGCAAATATGATCGCGACGCCATTATATTGCCGCGGGTGGCGGAATGCATGAGCCACCTTGGCATGGCGAGCGTACGCGCGTCCTTCCGGTCGATGCTGGAGCGGCGTTCGATCTGCGAGTCGGCCGGCCGTGAGTTCGAGGGAAAGAGAATTCTCTTCATCCTCCCGGCCGGAGGCGAGGGAGGCGGCGCCAAGGTCGTTCTCGCCGAGGCCAAGGCGATGCAACGGCTCGGCGCCGACGCCTTCATTCTCAACTTCGAAGCCTTCCGCGGGACGTTCGAGGCGATGAACTCGGATATCGGCGTGCCGTGTATCTATCCAAACAATCCCAACGACGTGCCGCGGATGCTGGACGACCCGACCACACGCTATGACGCCGTCGTATGCACCCTGTTCGAGTCCGTGTTCTGGCTTCCGAGCGACCTCGGCGCCACCAAGGTCATGTATTATGTGCAGGACTATGAGCCCTTATTCTTCCCTGATGGGTCCCCGTCGCAGCGGCGCGCCCTTCTGTCCTACTCGCACAGAGCCGACTGCATCCTGTTGAGCAAGTCGGGATGGAACGCGGACGTGCTGAAGACCGTCACGGATCGGCCTGTGAACGTGATCGGGCCCAGTGTGGACCTCGATCGGTTTCAGGCGCGCGGCAAGAGCCACGGGCCGGTGGGCCTGGCCGCCATGCTGAGGCCGACGACGCCGCGTCGCGCGGCGGCGCGGACTCTGCGTTGCCTGCGGCAGATCAGCGAGAGGTTCGGGGCGAAGATCGAGTTGCACCTCTTCGGTTGCGATCGGTCCGAACTGAATCAGATTTCGCAGGGCGCCGGCGATTTTGTATCGAGCACAAAATTCTATGGCGTTGTTGGTTCTGACGCGGTCGCTTCAATCCTGAGCAGGTGCCACATCTTTGTTGATCTATCCGACTATCAGGCGATGGGATTGACGGCGCTCGAGGCCATGGCCTCCGGCTGCGCCGTCGTCGTGCCGGCGCGGGGCGGGGCGGTGGAATTCGCTCTCGACGACGTCAACGCCCTGGTGGTCGAAACGTCGAACGAGCCTGCCTGTGTCGAGGCTATCGCGCGGTTGATCGAGTCGCCCGACCTTCGCCTCAGATTGGCGACGAGAGCGATCCAGGATGCTCATAAATACCCGCCGGAGCTCGCGGCCCGAAAAATCCTGAGCCTCGTTTAGTCTGCGGTGATTGGTTGAAATGCCGACAAGAATTCACCTGATACCGGAAACGCCGGCGCATGGTCCGGTGTATGCGAGCGCCGAGATCCGGCTGCTTCGGCCGTATCAACACGCCAGCCTCTCGTGGGCCTGGAATGTCTCGAGCGGTCGCAATGTTCCGGCGGAGCGGATCGATGTGGTCGTGACGCAACGCGCCGGGCCGATCGGGGCCTCCCCCGGCGAAATCCACGAGCTCGTGCGCGCGACCCGCAGGATCGGCGCGAAGCTGGTGGTCGACCTCGACGACAATCTCCTCGTGGAGCATGCCTCTCCCATCGTCGAGCGTGGCCTTCGCACGCTCCGGTGGCGGGTGCGCTGGCTCCTCCGCGAGGCCGACGCCGTGATCGTGTCGACGCCTGCCCTGGCCCGGGTGGTGTCCCATCTGGCGCGCAAGGTCTATGTCTTCCGGAACGCCCTGGATGAAACCATGATCGTCGACAGAAAGGACCGCGGCGCGGTCGGAGGCGACATCGGATATTTTGGCACGGCCTCCCATCTCGAGGACCTGATGTCCGTCGCCGAGGATTTGGAAGAAGGCTTCTCACGGATCCCGTTCCGGCCGCTCGTCGAGCTGTGCGGAATCGCCGATGATGATCGCCTGTCGGCGTTGTTACAGCGCAAGGCCGACGTGAGCATCATTCCGATCAATCCGATCTACGGCGACTTCATGAAAGAAGGACAGCTCAGGGCGCCCTGGACGGTGGCGATCGCGCCCCTGTCGTCGACCCCGTTCAACGAATGCAAGTCGGACATCAAGTATCTGGACTACGCCATGTTCGGCGCCGCAGGGGTCTTCAGCCGGTCCACCGCTTATGCCGCCGTGCGGGACGGCGAGACGGGGATCGTGGTCGAACCCGGCGAATGGGGCGGCGCGGTACTGGACCTGTTGAATGACCGGGGTAAGGCGAAGAGGATCGCCGCTGCGGCGCACGATGACCTGATGTCCAATCGGACACTGTATCAAGCCGCGCCCCGGCTCAAGGATCTCGTGACCATGATCATGGACGACGACGCGCCTGCGGCGCCTATCGTGGGCTAACTCCAGCCAGAGCATGGGTGCGTACCGGCTCTCCCGAAAAGGGGGGCCACACCCAGAGCAAGCCCCCCTTAAACGGAATCCGCGGGACGGACGTGCGCGCGGCCTCCTTCGGCCGGCCATCCGCCGGGGGATGATCGCCTTGCAATTCTCGGTGAGCCTCCGTAGGCAACGGGTTGTTCATCCGCGGAGCCGAATTGGCCAGCCTTGTCGATATAAGTTGCGCTCAAACGGTTTTGCTGCCCGATGCAAGCGGGAATGACGCGGTCGTCAAGGTCAAGCTCTTCGATGCGACCGAGCCGGTGGCTCCCGCGCGCCTGATCTGGCCGACGGACCACCCCGTCATCCAGACCGCCCACGCCGCGCCTTCCCCGTCGGCGGACGTGTCGGCGTATTTCATCCCCGACGCGCAGGTGAGCGGGCCAGGGGCGAGCCCGAGGCGTGACGGAGCTTATCTGTACGCCGCCGACGTCCTGCCGGGTTACCTGCGCGAATTCGTGATGGGCGACATCGACGCGAAGGCGTGGGCCCCGCCCGGCGTGTCGAAGGCCGTCAACGTGGAAGCGGCATTCGCACTGATCCATTACAACATGATCTACGGCCATTGGCTGTTGGAGATGTTTCCCAAGTTGTTCGTCATTCGTGACCTGCTGGACGCTGGAGTGAACGCCCCCATCGTCCTTCCGGATCATGTCCCTGGCTTTATCCTCGACTTCATCAGGCTGGTGGTTCCCGAGGCGGACCTGCTCCGGTATAGTCCGTCTACAGAGCACGTCGCGGCGGAGACGCTGATCTGCCCCGGGATGTTCAATGTCGATTACCACTTCAACCCTGCCTTGAACGGCAAGCTGGACCGGCTGGCCGCCCATTGCGCGCAAGTGGCGCCGCCGGCCAGACGGTGGGAGTGGCCGTGGCGCCGGGCCGGGCTGCGCGGGCCGCAGGCGCCCCGGCGCATTTTCGTCAGCCGATCGGACCTGCCGCCATCCTATAGGCTGCTCATCAACCAGGCCTCCATCGAGGCCATCGCGGTCCAACACGGGCTGACCGTGGTGCGCCCGGAGAACTTGAGCATCCGAGAGCAGATCGCCCTTTTCAGTCAGGCCGAACTCGTGGTCGGCGAGTTCGGCTCCGGGATGCACAACACGATGTTCTCGCCGGCGGGATGCAAGGTGCTGTGCCTGAACTGGATCTCCGAGGTTCAATCGCGGATCGCCAATCTGCGGCGACATGAGATCGGCTATGTGCTTCCGGACGACGGCCAACCGCGCACCTTCCGGTTTCAGGACAGCGTCGACCGCTACACGATCGATCCGACGCAGTTCTCCGCCCGGCTCGCCGAACTCGTCGGCTGACGTCGCGCTCGTCCGGCCGAAGGGTCGGCGCCGCGGGGCTCAAGTCAGGATTGTCGGGGCTCCGTCGCCTTGAAACCGACCAGCCGGACGCACGCACGCCCAGCCCGCCCGACGACCGGGCCCGTCGCGCCGTTCAGGCGTCATCGAGCAGCCGTAGCAGGTCCTCCGCGACGCCGACCGGGTCTGTAAGGTCGCAGGTCAGTAAACCGGACGCGCCATACCCAAGGTTGACCTGCGCTGTGGGGTAGAAATATCTCGACCGATGGTTCTTCAGCCGATCGATGAGGTGGAAGTTGGATTCGATCAGGTTTTCCCGGCCCAGCGCGATCATGTTGGCAGGCTCGGGAGAGAACAGGGACAGGTGCAGGGCCGAACTCATCGTGCCGATCACGGTGCGGGAGCGAAACAGGTCGATCTGTTCGGCGAGGCTGAGGGTTTCGGGGAAGATGGTCTCGACGCCCGCGGCCGCCAGCCGTTCGCTCAGCGCCGCTTCGTTGCCGATGCGCCAGATCCCGGCCGCCAGGCGCTCCTTCGACAGGTAGACCGGCGGACCGGACTGGCGCGGTCGTCCCGCCAGCAGCGTTTCGCCGATGCCGGTGCAGAGTTCGCCGAACACCGTATGGGCCAGCCGACGTTCGATGAAACTGGGCGCGGGCACGATCAATCGGCGGATGCGCGTCGGCTGGTCGAAGTGAACGAAGTGGTCAGGCGTCAGGCCGAGCGCCCCGAAAATCTGCTGCACGAACGGAAGCGTGAACAGCGCGGCCGCCGGTACATATCCGTGCAGGACGATCTTGGCGTCGCGCCGATCAGTCCAGAACCAACTCAGGGTGCTGAGAAGGAAGTGGCCGATGTGCGGCTGGACCGTGCCCCCATAAACGTAGGTGTCATCCGGCGCCACGGCGACCGGCTGCGTGTGGTTCTCCGCCGCCTGGCCGACGAGCATATCTCCCGGCCCGCGGCGGTAGGCCGCCTCGGAGACCAGGCGCCCGTCCTTGTAAACGCCCCAGCCATGATCACTGTCGTACCAGCTCCCTCTGGTCACCGGGAGCATGACGGCGTCTTCGACCTCAACGGTCGTGGGACGCTCGCGCAGGATGAACTCGTCACCGTTCACCCGTTCGCACGACAGAACAGCGCGCGGGGCGCCCTGCCTCTCCGACCCCAAGCGCTGAAAACTGTTAGGCGACATCCGGGCGGACGTTGGTTGCGCAACGACTCCGGTGTCAAGTCCCAAGGGCCGCCCCCGGTCTTCAACCGGGGGGATTTAACGCGGCGCGCCTAGACATGGCGGCGTCGATCCGTAGCGCGAACGCATCGATGCGGCCAGGCCGACGACGGAGGGGTCAGGCGAGCGCGTCGGCGGCTGACGCCAGCTTCTGCCGCAAGTGTTGGAGCGGGCCCAACACGGGGTTCGAATCGCGTGCGGAAGGGGCGGGCGACAACGAGAACACCGAGAGTATATCCACCGAGTCGCCCGACCAGCGTCTCGGGTCCAAATGAAATTCTATCCCGCTCCGTTCCAACGCCGCCGTCGCGCAGATCATCTCGTAGGTGATCTGCGGGTCGAAGGCGTGCCAGTGTAGGTCGTGTCCCTTACGCTTGACCTCGCTTGACATGACCTTGCTCGCTTGACTCGCGGTGAGTCCTTGAAGGCCGGGCGAGTCGTCGATCCAGCTGCACAGGAAGGAAAGTATGTGCTCGCGTGATTCCACCGCATCCTGTCCCCTTCCGAGGAGATGATCGAGAACCAGGTGTTCGAGATCGGGCGGCTGACGATCCTTGTCGGGGCAAATCAGGTAGTGGGGGAGGGAGAGTACGAACACGCCTCCCGGCTTCACCAGGCCCATCCACTGCCGCAGGGTTCCGATCGGATCCGCCGAGTGCTCCAGGACGTGGTGGGCGATCAGGAAGTCGGCCCCCTCGGGAAACGTCTGACGAGCCTGCGACATCGGTAAGGACGCATGCTGGACGTCAAGGCCGAAATAGGCGGATAGCTCCGCCTCATCCCTGATGTCGAAGTAGCTGACCCGCACCCCCTCGGGTACCGGCTGCGGGTTTGGGCCGGCGCCGATCTCGATGCCCTCCCCTTTCAGATAATCCCGCGACGCCGTGAAGCGCTGGCTGAGCATCGGATCACTCGTCTGTGAGGAAGCGGAACGGCGTCGCCAGCTGCTCCAGGTTCGGCGCGGCCGCGTCACGCGCGTTTGTCGAGATCTCGCTCGCCGGCAGTCGCCAGTCGATGCCCACGTCGGGATCGTCCCACTTCAGACTACCCTCGGCGCTGGGGTCATAGTAGTCCGTCACCTTGTATAGGACCTCGCACTCATCAGTAAGCGTGCAGTACCCGTGGGCGAACCCCTTCGGCACCAGCAACTGAAGCTGATTGTCGGCAGACAGGGTCTCACCATACCATCGCCCATAGGTCGGCGAGCCTTGGCGGATGTCCACCGCCACGTCGAATATCGCGCCGACCGCACAACGGACCAATTTGTCCTGCGCATGAGGCGGCGCCTGGAAATGCAATCCACGGACGATTCCCCGTCGCGTGGAGCGCACATGATTGTCCTGCACGAATGCGCCGCCGGCGAAGCCGGCCTCGTCGAGCGCCGACTGCCGGAATGTCTCTGAGAACCAACCCCGCTCGTCGCCGAAACGTTGTGGCGAAATGCACAAAACGCCGTCGAGCTTAGTCCGTTCTATCTTCATAACGCCTGATCCCTCGCGAAGGTGGCGATGGATGGAACGCCGCCGGATGGATGGCAAGGGGGTATTCCTGAGGTCCGCGGGCTGATTTGACCGGTTTGCGCAGACCGACCCGCTCCGCGGGCGAGCGCGCCCCGCCGTCGATGACCGTCATGAATAATGGCCCAGTGTTATCAGGGTCTTGACCGCGCACGTCGGTCGACGCGATCCGTGTGCGATTTCGGCGGCGGTGCGGCGCGGTCGCCGCCCCGCCCACCCAAGCGAAGCGCCGCTACCAGATCGTCTGCCCTTCGACGAAGGGGATGGAGAACGCCTCCTTGTTCACAAAGGCGCCCTTCTCGACCACGACGATGCTCGGGTAGAAATGAACGGCCCTCGTGAGTTTCGAGATCTCCGAAACAGGAACGTCGTGCACGTTCTGCGTTTCGTTCAATGGACCGCCATGCAATTCATCGACGAGATTCTTCATCTCCTCGATGAACGTCCCGGGCTTTCTCAGCCCGCCGTTCCAGTTGGGCCAATAGGCGGTGTGCATGTCCTCCACCATGTAGATCGCATCGCGCATCATCTGCGGGTAAAGAAACCGGAAAGTGGCGTTTACATGCTCCATTACATGGCTTCCATCGTCGAGAACGATGTCGGGAGCGCCAAATTCATCCACGATACTCTTCAGAAAAGCGGGGTCCGACTGGTCGCCGGTTCGGACGGAAACCTGCTCGTCCGCGAACGCCGCACACTCGGGCCGAATGTCGATCGTCACTATATCCGCTGCCGGCCCGAAATAGTGCTTCCACATCTGTGAGGAGCCGCCCTGGCCCGTCCCGATCTCGAGGAATACTATTCTCCGATTTCTGAATGGCGCAAAATATCTTTCATATATAGGCAGATACCTGACCCACTTGTTGATGGGGCGGCCCTTGTTGGTCCAAAAATACTCTTGAAGCGCCACGGACAGCCTCCCTGAAAACGGCGTCATGACTACACCTCGATCCGGCGATTGCAAGCGACCAGCGGCGACCCGCCGGACAAAATTCAGTCACCTCCCCAGGAGGCGTCGGCCCGTCGGAGCCTTTTGACGGCGATCCGTCGCCTTCGTGTGGACGCGGACTGAGCAGTAATGCGACGAGCACAGTTTGCGTCGGGATAAGAATAATTTGCTGTAGTTTGCGAAAAATTTAGGGCCGTGGAAGTCGAAAAAATGCTATTGACCGTCAAGTCTTTCCTTTTAACATGGAGATCTAGCAGGCAGTGTGGGCGTGGTGGTGGCGATGGCGCTAGCGAAGTGCGACTCGTTTTGGGGCGAGGCGAACATTTTCAGTGAGGGCCCCGCGCTTCGCGACGTCGAGGGCGCGCTGTTTGTCCCGAGAGTCCAGATGTTGTTCGATGACGATCTCAACTATGGGATCTATGACGCCAACGGTTACAGAATCGTGGAGGCGGCCTATCGCCGTGGCCCGGGGCCGACTTACGTAGGATCAAGCGAAAGGTCGATCTATAATCCGGCAGACTTTCCGTGGGCCCCCGACGAGAATTACATATATGGTGGGATAGCTTATTTCCACTATGGTCACTTCCTGCTCGCGACGTTTAGTCGATACTGGGTCGATCCAGCGGATACGCCGGATGCTAAATGGATATACCACTTCGACGCCCCCTCTACGCACTGGACGGGTGTGCCGTTTGTTCAGCAGATAAATGAGGCGGCAGGCATCCCAAGCTCGGATGTCGTCTGGCTGCAGGAGCCCGTCCGGCTTCCCCGGCTTCGTATTCCGGCCCCTGCGTTTGAGGAAACGCTGCAGGCCTTCGCCAAATACAGAACCCTTGGTTTGCGGGTCGGCGGAAATCTCGTGGGGCAGGAGACGGCGTCGCAAAGCGGGCGGCCGGTCTATATAACGAAGCAGTTGCTCGGTAACGGCGTGCGAAAGTTTGTAAACGAAGAAATAATTGCGGACTTGTTTGACCAGGCGGGCTTTGAAATCGTCTGCCCCGAGGCGCTGTCTCTGAAGCAGCAGATAGAATTGTTCGAGCAGCGCCCACTGATCGTCGGCATGCTGGGTTCCGCATTGCATACGTCTATTTTCGCACGGCGGGTCTGCCCGATTTTGGCGTTGAACAATTCTTCAGACGTGCAGTCGAATTTTACTCTGATCGACGGCTTGGTGAACGCCGATACGACCTACGTCTATCCGACTGACGGCGTACTCGGAGGAGACGACAGTTCTACGTTTCTGGCGAAATTCCTGCTCCGCGACACGCGGGAGACGGCGGCTGAGCTCCTCGACCTGGCGCGACGTAAGCTCGACGGTGAAATTCTGTTTGCGTAGAGCGTAGAGCGTAGAGCGGTGGGTCGGGTCGTCCCGGCCGGGCCTTCTGGACCGCTGCTTGGGCGCCTGGGCGGAAGCATCGAGCCGATCATCCGCGCCCCGCCGCGTTCAGCGATGCAGGGAGGCCCGTCGGCTCTGGAGCGACCGGGGCGACCTCAAGGCGCCCAACCCGCGGGGGGCCCAAGATAGACGATCTTGCCGGCGTCCAACACGCAGAGCTTGTTACAGACCGAGCGCGCCAGACCGGTGTCGTGCGTCGCCAGAACCACGATCTTGGCGGCGGCCACGAGGGCGTTCATGCGGTCGATCGCCTTCTTCACGAACGCCGCGTCGCCCGCGCCGAGCCATTCGTCCAGGACCAGGACGTCGCTGGGAAATTCGGTCGCCGTCGAAAACATCAAGCGCGCGGTCATGCCGGCCGAGTACGTCTTCAAAGGGAATTCGAGATAGGCCTCAAGGCCCGAGAACTCGGCGATGGCCGCGAGGCGGGAATTGATCTGGGCCATCGTCAGTCGACGCATCAGGCCGAGATTTCGGATGTTCTGTCGTCCTGAAGCTTCCGGATCAAGCCCGTGACCGAGGTCGATCGTCGAACTCATCCGGCCGCTCACGTCGACCGTGCCGGTGGTCGGCTCGTAGATGCCGGCGATGACCTTGAGCAAGGTGGTCTTGCCCGAGCCGTTGTGTCCGAGAAGGGCCAGTCGGTCGCCCTCCTCGAGTCTGAAGGAGATGTTCGACAGCGCGCGCACCACCGTCAGGTCGCGGCTGTTGCGCATCAACACACCGCCCACCGTCATATTGACGAGGGCGTTGCGGAGGGACTGCGCCCGCACGCTGTAGATGTTGTAATCCAGGCTAACGTTTCTGAGGTCGACGAAGCAGCTCATGGCTAAACCCAGAACACGACGCGTTTACGATAAAGCATCAGCGCGATCAAAGCGGTTATCCAAACTCCCACGGTCAACAGGATGACGAACGTCCAATTATACGCGCTGGGCATGCCGCCGAGCAGGGGCTTGCGCAAGACCTCGAGCATCTGCGCGAAGGGGTTATAGTCGACGAGAAATTGGCGCTTCGGAGGCAGATTCTCCGTCGGCCAGAAAACGGGGCTGAGGAAGAACAGCATCTGCATCACGATGCCGATCATATAGGACACGTCCTTGTAGCGCGCCGAGATCATGCCGACGAGCAGGCTCATGCCGGTGATCGTCCCCAACAGCAGCAGGAACGCGGGGATGAAGGTCCAGTTGGGAATCGGAAACATCCGCAAGGCCAGCAGGATCAGCCAAAAGGCGACCAACTGGTGGGCGAAATTTATCACGACGCGGTGGGTCTGCAGGAAGACGTAGAACATGAGCGGAAACCGATGCATCTGCATCATGCTCGACGAACTGGTGAAGATGGCGGTCGCTTCGACGATGGAGGCCCCGACCAGGCTCCAGCCCATGATCCCGGCCACGATGTACGCGAACGTGCTGTGGTAGTCCGCTCCCATCAGGGAGCCGAAGACGAACCAGAGGGCGAGCGCCGTCGCAATGAGCGACCCGGCCACCCAGAACGGCCCGAGGATAGTCCTGCGATAGCGCGCCACCAGCTGGTTGACGCCGACTTGATACCAGATTGGCGTCAGCTCAACGCCTTGAACGACGTCGTGCACCGCGGAGGCAAGGCGTCCGCGCGGGTAACTCATGGAGACCTCATCTCAAATCGTCGTGACGCAATGACCGTCGGCGCTGCAACCCATGGGCAGTCATCCAGCGGAGACGGCTGTTTAAGATTGGCGCCGGGATACGCCATGGGATCGGGGGGTCTGTCAACATTGACGCTGGAAGCGGCCTTAGCGCAATCGATGCAACGGCTTGAAGTCGATCCGGTCGAATTCGGATTGCGCCGGTAGGCTGGCCTCGTCCAAGGCCAGGACGTCCCAGCGCGCCCCGCCAGGATGCCACCACCGCGTGACGCGCGCGGCGAGGCCGGCCTGTTCGTAGACATGCGCGACGGTGTCGGGACCATAGGTGTGGCAGTGCGGATACAGCCAGTCGGTTTCATGGACCGCGGGGTCGTCCGCTTCGCCGACGATCCAGTTCACCACCGCCAGCCCGCCGGGCTTCAGGGCCTGGGCGAACGACCGGCACAAGGCCTGGGCCGGCGCGAACCCCGTGTGGGTGAGGATCGATTGCGCCATGATGAAATCAAACCGCTGGCCGAACACCGTGCAGTCGAACCGGTCGTTCTGATCGAAGCGCGGCCGCTTCAGCGCCAGCGCATCCGCCCCCAGCTCCCGCCGGGCGCCCTCGTCGACCAGCCAGGCGTTGGGTTCGATGCCGAAGTAACCCTCAGGCTGGAGATAGGGGATCAGGAGGCGTCCGAGCCGGAGCGAGCCGCAGCCGAAGTCGAGAACTTCGTCTGTATCCCTCAAGCCCAAGAAGAAGAGGACGCTCAGCTGAAGCGTTGCGATCAGGTCGTAGCGGTCCGGCGGACCTACATAGGCCCTGTAGTGATCGTCGCCGGGCTGAAGTTCGCGGGCGTCCGCGATTGACAGCGATCGAGTCGAAGAGATCATTGCGACCTTCTACGTCGACCGCTGCTCGGCTGTCGACGAGATATTTTGACGGGTTGCGTTTGGATACCGAACGGTCGATCAGTGCAATGCGGGGGGAGAGACGATAGAGGGGACGCCTTGCCCGGGTCGCCGCCTCCGGTTGCTCCCCCGATCGCACATCGTGTAGGTCGATGGCGTGGTCGCAGCGTCCGCGAAAGCGTCGGCGGACTTGCCCGGCTGATTGAGGCCCGGCTGATCGAGGAGTGGGATTGTTTCGATGAAGGTTCTCATAACAGGCGGCGCCGGTTTCATCGGGTCGGCCGTCTGTCGCCACGCCGTTGCAGATCTCGGCTGGTCGGTGGTCAATCTCGACAAGCTGACCTATGCGGGCGATCTCCGGTCGCTGGAGCCCATCGCCGACCATGCGGGGTACGACTTCGTGCGGGCCGATATCTGCGACGCCGCAGCCGTGGCCGCCGTCCTCCGGGCGCATCGCCCCGATGCCATAATGCATCTCGCCGCCGAGAGCCACGTCGACAGGTCGATCACCACCTCCGATCCGTTCATCGAAACGAACATCCGCGGCACCTACACCTTGCTTGAAGCGGCCCGCGCCTACTACGGCGGCCTCAGCGCCGACGAGCAGCGGGCCTTCCGGTTTCTCCACGTGTCCACGGACGAGGTGTACGGGGCGCTCGGCGACACCGGGCTGTTCACCGAAACGACGCCCTACGATCCGCGGTCGCCTTATTCGGCGAGCAAGGCGGCCTCGGACCACCTGGTGTCCGCCTGGGGGCATACCTACGGTCTGCCCGTGCTGATCAGCAACTGCAGCAACAACTACGGACCCTATCATTTTCCGGAGAAACTGATCCCGCTGATGATCCTGAACGCGCTCGAGGAGCGCGACCTGCCCGTCTATGGCGATGGGCAGCAGGTTCGCGACTGGCTTTATGTCGAGGATCACGCCCGCGCCCTGACGCTGATCCTGCAACAGGGCCGTCCCAACGAGACCTACAACGTCGGCGGTCGCAACGAGCGCAGCAATCTGCAGGTCGTCGAGCGCATCTGCGAACTGCTCGATCGGTTCGCGCCGTCGCCGGCGGGCGGCCGCCAGCGGCTCATCAAGTTCGTCGAGGATCGGCCCGGACACGACCGGCGCTACGCCATCGACGCCGCCAAGCTCGAGACGGAGCTCGGCTGGCGTGCGCGGGAATCGTTCGAGACGGGGCTCGAGCGGACCGTCCGCTGGTATCTCGACAACGAAACCTGGTGGAGGCCCCATCGGGATCGGTACACCGGCGCGCGGCTGGGCCTTGAAGCCCCGGCGGCGCCCAAGCTGAAGGCCGTGCGGTCATGAAGGGCATCATCCTGGCCGGCGGCTCCGGCACCCGACTGCATCCGGTCACCCGGGCCGTCTCCAAGCAACTGCTGCCGGTCTACGACAAGCCCATGATCTACTACCCGCTCAGCACGTTGATGCTGGCGGGAATCCGCGACATCCTGGTCATCTCCACGCCGCACGACACACCCTTGTTCCAGGGGTTGCTGGGCGACGGTGCGGATTGGGGACTGAACCTGACCTACGCGGTTCAGGATACGCCGCGCGGTCTGGCGGACGCCTTCATCGTCGGGCGCGAGTTCATCGGCAATGACGCCGTCGCGCTGATCCTCGGCGACAACATCTTCTTCGGCCACGGCCTCGGCGACGAATTATCGCAGCTCAGCCAGCATAACTCAGGCGCAGTGGTGTTTGGCTACCGCGTGTCGGATCCCGAGCGTTATGGCGTCGTCGAGTTCGACTCTCGAGGATTTGCCGTCTCCCTTGAGGAAAAGCCCAAGGTTCCAAAGTCAAACTGGGCCGTGACCGGACTTTACTTTTATGATAACGACGTCGTGTCCATTGCGGCGGATGTGAAGCCTTCGGTGCGGGGCGAGATCGAAATCACCGACATAAACCATGCTTACATGCAGCGCGGCGATCTCACCATCCGTAAACTCGGACGTGGCTACGCCTGGTTGGATACCGGTACGCATCAGTCCATGCTAGAGGCCTCCGAGTTTATCCGGGCTATCGAACACCGTCAGGGCGTAAAGATCGCGTGTCCTGAGGAGATTTCGTTTTCGAAGGGTTGGATAAGCGTGGATCAGGTCGCGCACCTGGGGCGTCAGCTGTCAAAGACGGATTATGGCCGGTATCTCCTCGAACTCGTCGACGAGCATAATGTCTAGTGTGTCGACGGTCGGCTATCGGCGGCCCGCCGGCGGCGGGCTGCTCGACGTCCTGACGCGCCTGTGCCTGCTCGTCCTGGTTGTCCTTGGCGTCGTCGCCGTCGGCCTGATCATCGCCTTCTCCCCGCGGGCGTCGGCGCCCCGGTCGCCGGGCCTCGTCCAGGCTGCGTCGCCGCCGCGGGCGAGCGCGCCGGCAGACCCGGCCGAGCTGACCGCCTCGGAACATGCCCGACGCATCGAGCAGGTCCGGGCCCGCGTGCTGGCGTGGCGTCTCGAGCATCCGGCCCTGCGGCTTGCGCGCCGCGCCGTTCCGAGCGGCCGGAGGCTGTGGACGAACGCCATCGTCCCCGGCGCCACGCCCGAGCAATGCCTGGCTCAGGCGATCTACTACGAAGCCCGCAGCGAACCGGATGCGGGGCAGGCCGCCGTCGCCCGGGTGGTCCTCAACCGCACCCACGACCCGCGTTACCCGAAGAGCGTCTGCGGCGTTGTGTTCCAGGGCGCCTCGCGCCCGGGTTGCCAGTTCTCGTTCGCGTGCGAGGGGGATGTCCAGGCCCGTCTGAAGATCAACCCGGAGGCCTGGCGCCGGGCGAGCGAGAACGCCCGTCTGGCTCTGAGCGGCGGCGGGACCCTGGACCCCTCCGTCAGCGGCGCGACCCACTATCACACCGATCGCGTGGCGCCCCGATGGGACGCAGGGTTGACGCGGCTGGCCCAGATCGGGCGGCATGTCTTTTTCGGCGCCTTGGGCCGGACCCCGGATGCGCAGGCGGTCCCGGCGTCGACCCCAGCGTCGTCCAGCGCCCGCAAGCCCGCGAGCTGGACCGACATGATCTGGGGAAGCGGCAATGCGTGATGGTGAGGCCCGCCTCCGCTTCCGTGGTACCGAACGGCGGGTAAAGCGCCGTTGACCGCCTTAACCGACGCTTACACGACTGACCCGGTCGGCCGTGACAGCAGCTTAAAACTGTCCTCGGTCGAGGACGCCGCGCTGCTCCTGGAGGAGTTGCGCCAATGGACAGAGTCCGCCCCGGGCGAAGGCTATCGGCTGGCGGACTATCTGAGCGCCGCGGCGGTGCAGGCGCCGAGAGCCCGGGCCCTGCCCTCGGTTACGGGGCTGGCCATCGCCCTGGTCCAACCCACCACCTTCCGGCTCCTCGGCAAGCCGCGGCAGATCCGCGACCTGCTGACCCTCGCCGCCAATCCCGCGGCGTTCGACGTGCGGTGGTACCTCGGTCGCTACCCGGACGTCGCCGGTCAGCCGCTCGATCCGCTGCTGCATTACATCCTTTTCGGTGCGCGGGAGGGCCGCTGGCCCAACCCGGCGTTCGATGGGGGCTGGTATCTGGACGCCTACCCGGACGTCGCCGCGTCGGGGGTGAACCCCTTGGCCCACTTCCTGCGGCAGGGTCGCAGAGAGCAGCGCCTGCCCAACAACGCCGCGGCAGCCAGCCAGGCCTGGATCCGCGGCATGGCGGCCCGGACGAGCGATCTCTTGCCCCGTCTTGAGCAATTGGTTCCGAGCGCGCCGCAGACGGTGGTCGCGGCCCCCTGGTCGCCGCCGCCGCTTCCGGCGGTCTCGTCGCGGGGGCGCCGGATCCTGTTCGTCAAGAACAACTCCGACCATATGACCCATCACTATCGGATCGCCAACTACATGGAGGCGTTGCCCGATTGGGGGTTCGAATGCGTGGTCGAGAGCTTCACGAACCAGGAGGCGCTCGAACGGATCGAAGCCGACATCCTGGTGATGTGCCGCATCGTCTCCGGCCCCTCCGCCTTTGCGCTGATCGACCGGTTCCGGGCGGCGGGGCGTCCCGTGATCTTCGACATCGACGACCTGGTGTTCGCGCCCGAGAAGATCAACCTGATGCGCCAGATCGAGTTCTGGTGCGAGGAGGACAAGCAGCGGACGCGCGACTACGTGCACCGCAACCTCGAGACCATGCTGCGCTGCGACTTCACCACCTGCTCCACCTTCGCCCTGAAGGCCGAGGTGGAGGCGCGCGGCGTGCGCGCCTTCGTAGTCCCCAACAACATTGGACGCAGGACCTACGCGGCGGCGGCGGCGGTTCGCGAAGAACGGGCTTCGCGGGCCGGGCGCAGCCGGACGCGGTTCGCGTATTTCAGCGGCACCAACACCCATGAGCATGACTTCGAGGCCGTGAAGGGCGCGCTGCACAGCATCCTTCGGGCCCGGTCCGACGTGGAGTTCCTGGCCATGGGCGAACTGGCCGCCGCCAGCGAGTTCGATCATTACGGCGACCAGTTCGTGCGTGTTCCGCTGGCGCCGCATGACCAGATGCTGCAGGTCCTTGCTTCTGTGGACGTGAACCTGGCGCCGCTCGAACTCGACAACGCTTTCACGAACGCCAAGAGCGAGCTGAAGATCTTCGAGGCGGCGCTCTACGGTATTCCGACCATCGCGTCCGCCACCAGCAGCTATGCCTCCGTGATCGAACACGGTCTCAACGGCGTGCTGGCGCGGAGCGAGTTCGAATGGCTCGACGCCATGACCCGGCTTGCGGACGATCCCGCGCTGCGTCAGCGGCTCGGCGCGCAGGCGGCGGACACCATCGCGGTCCGCTTCGACGTGGATCAGACCGTCCAGGAGATGGCGGCCGTCTACAACGCCGCGCTCAGCGGACGGATCAGATCGTCCAGCGCGCTTGCGCGTGGCGTCGTCCTGCCGAAGGTCACGGTGGTGGCGATCCTCTACAACAAGGCCAAGGAGGTGGGATTCTTCCTGGAATCCCTTCGCCGGCAATCGTACGAGGGCGAATACGAAGTCGTCCTGGTCGACGACCGGTCGCCGGACGATTCGGTTCAGGCGGTGGCCCGGTTCCAGCGCTGGCGCCTGCCTCAGGCCGACAGCAATCCTCACATGCGCGTGCGGATCCTGAGCAACGCGGTCAACCTCGGCAACTGCGGCAGCCGCAACGCGGGCATCGCCCAGTCCGACGGCGACATCATCGTCGTAGTTGACGCAGACTGCATGTTGAACCGCGACTTCCTCGCCGAACACGTCGCCGCCTATCTGAAGGGCGACGCGGACGCGGTATTCGGTCCGATGAACATCGAGACGGGCGATCGACCGGCCCTGTCCGTGCTGAACTGCTTCGAGCCGGACCCCGCGGCCGCCGCCGCCGCGGCGGATATGCAGGACGGCGTCAATCTCGAGAGCTTCGTCAACACGATCACGCGCAACTTCTCGATCCGCCGCAGCTATCTGGACGAGACGCTGGGCGGGGTGCTCTTCGACGAGCTGTTCAGCTACAGCGCCGCGCCGGACTCTGGCTTCGGTTGGGAGGACGTCGAGATGGGATGCCGGCTGTACAAGGCCGGCGCCCGCCTCAAGTTCGTTTCGGCGACGGCCTCGATCCACGTCAGTCATCCGGACTCGGTCGATCGCCCGGACAAGGCTATGCGCTCGCTCAGGAACTTCCGCCGCCTGCACGACAAGCATCCGGAGATCAGCCTGCTGGCGCGCCAGTGGGGAGTCCGCACCTATGGCGCGATCGTGCAGTGGGCGCGCGGTTCGGGCGCCGAGCTCGACGACCACCCCGACTTCACCGTCCTGCAGGACATCTACGGGCGCTACCAGCGCGCGCCGGTGATCATCGATCGCCATCGCAAGCTGCGCGTCCTGACCTACCGTTGGCACGTCCCGCACCAGTACGAACTCTATAAGACCGGCCACGCGTTCACGCTCGCGACCCAGTCCGGGAGTCGGGTGTGCGATGACTGGGACTGGTCGCAGCGCCCCCTTCCATCGAACGCGCGGCTGGAGCCGATGAGCCAGATCGATCCGCGCGACTACGATCTGGCCATCCTGCACTTCGACGAGAACGCCCTGCGGCCGGACCTGATGGAGACGCCGGACGAGCCGGAGTACGAGACCTTGCTGTTGAGCCCCGACTGGGGCGCGTCGTTCATGGCTGCCCTGCAGTGGGACCTGCCCAAGATCGCCATCTGCCACGGCACGCCTCAGTTCGCCCTCGCCCCCGACGGAGCGGCGATCACTTCCGAGAGCAACGTCGCCCGGATTCGCCGCCTTTGTGGCGACATGACCGTCGTCTGCAACGCCTACCAGGCCCAGCAGGACTGGGGCTTCGCCCGCTCGGAGGTGATCTGGCACGGGTTCTCGCCGCACGAATATCCGCTGGGATCGAGGGACCGCGGCGTGGTCACCATGCCCAAGCGGGCGATGATGAACCGTCCCGTCTACAATGGCTGGAATGTCGCTCGGAAGGTCGCCGCCCTGTCGCCCGAAACCTCGATCGCGTTTCTGCGCACCCCCGATCCCGAGCCGGCCTACACAGAGCGAACCGCCGAGTGGGCGACCGCCAAGTTTCAGAACTATGTGCGCGAGGTCGGCGCGCATTCGGTCTACTTCAATCCGACCGAACGCTCTCCCATGCCCCGATCGCGCGGTGAGGCGATGATGGCCGGCCTGGCCAGCGTCAGCCTGCGAAACTACGATGTCGATCTGTTCATCCGGAACGGCGAGAACGGCTTTTACGGGGAGTCGCCGGAAGAGCTCGCCGACCAGCTCCGCTTCCTGGCGCGCAACCCCGAAGCGTGCGAGAGGATCGGCCTGGCCGGGCGCCGAACGGCCCTCGATATCTTCAACCAGGATCGGTATCTGTCGTCCTGGTCGAAGCTGATCAATAAAGTGGTGAGCGACTAGCATGTGCGGCCTGGGCGGCGTGATCTGGAAGAGCGGCGAAGCGGCCGCGGACGCCTCGCTGACCCTCGACCGGATGGAAGCGGCGCTGAGCCATCGGGGGCCGGACGAGACCGGACGCACGATCGGACCGGGCTTCGCCGTGGTGCACCGGCGGCTGGCGATCGTGGACATCGCTTCCGGCCAGCAGCCGATGACCACGGGAGAGGGCCGGGTCGGCGTCGCCTACAACGGCGAGATCTTCAATCACCAGGACCTGCGCGCGGACCTGAACGGCGTGTCGTTCCGCACGCACTGCGATACCGAGAGCCTGCTCGAGGGGTTCGCAGCCTTGGGTCCGGACGTGTTCGGCCGCTGCAACGGCATGGCGTCGGCGATGTTCTGGGATCTGCGCCGCGCAGAGCCGGTCTTCCACCTGATGCGCGATCAGCTCGGAATCAAGCCGCTCTATTATTATGAGGATGAGACGCGGATCATCTTCGCCAGCGAACTCCGCGCCATTCTCGCCGTCGGCGGACTGGACCTCGGTCTCGATAGGGGCAGCCTGCAGACCTATCTGGCGCACCGCTACGCCACGGGCGCGTCGACCTTGTTCGCCCGCATCCGTCGGCTAGAGGCGGGCTGCTATCTGCGGATCGAGGCGGGGCGCGTCGCGCGGCGGCGGTACTGGGATCTGCCGGCCGTCGACCGTCATAGCGCCATCTCCTATGACGCGGCGAAGGAGCAGCTTTACGCCCTGCTGAAAGACAGCGTGCGCGGGCAGATGATGGGCGAGGCGCCGATCGGACTGACGCTCAGCGGCGGCATCGACTCCAGCGTGATCGCCTGCCTGTGCGCCGAACTGGGCGCACACTACAAAACCTTCAACGTCGGCTTTCCCGACGTCAACGAGTTCGAATATTCGCACGATGTGGCGCGCAAGTTCGGGCAGGAGCACCATACCTTCGAAACGTCGGTCGACGCGATCGTGGCCGACTTCGAGGACATCGTCTGGGCGATGGACGAGCCGATCGCCGACGCGGCCTGCTTCCCGCTGCACATTCTCTGCCGGGAGATCAGAAAGCACGTCACCGTGGTGCTTTCCGGGGAAGGCAGCGACGAGATGCTGGCGGGGTATCCGCAGTACGCCCGCGTCCTCGAGGCGCAGCCGGCTGACGCCGCCGAGCAATTCCGCCGCTTCACCAGGTTCAGCTGGTATTTCGACAATGCGGGCGCTTTCCTGGTCGATCCCCCGTCGCCGGTCCGGGCCTTTCCCCAGTCGAGCTACTTCTTCGAGCGGGATGTGCTCGACGGCATGCTGCAGTACGACCTGAAGACCTGGCTGCCCGAGAACCTGATGATGAAGGCGGACAAGATGCTCATGGCCAACGGCCTGGAGGGGCGCTTCCCCTTTCTGAGCGTCCCCCTGGTCGAATTCGTCTGCAGTCTTCCCCCGTCCTTCAAGTGGCGGGATGGGGTCGGCAAGCGCGTCCTGCGCGATGCGTTCGGGGCCAGGCTTCCGCGCTCGGTGGTCGAACGGCCCAAGATGGGGTTTTCGGTCCCGCTCGATCAGCTGGTCCTGCGGCTTCGCGAGCGGCTTTACGATCTGTTGTCTCGGCTCAATCGGACGGAGCTGGCCGGGACGCTCGATCTGACCGCGGTCCGCGCCGCCGCCGACCGTCATTTTTCCGGGGAAAATGTCGACACTCTGCGCATCTGGACATTTCTGGTCATGTTGCAGTGGTATGACTGCGCCGAAGAGCGGGGCGCGATGAGCGCGCCTCGGCGGATAGCGGCCTGACGAGCTATGCTGGGGATACAGGACTACAGTCTTTGCGCCGGATTTCCGGACGCGCCGGGGCACCTCTACCTAGTCCACGACGGCGTTCGATATCACATACCGACCGGAGAGATGTACACGACCGCGTTCGGCGGAAGGGCCATCCGCACCCCAGCGGGCAAGGAGCTTCTGGCCGTGGACGGGCCCCCGCTTCGTAGCGCCCGCGACGCGCTGTCGCTCATTCATCTTCAAGGCGAGGGCGTGGAGATCGGCGCCCTGCACTTTCCGGCCATGCTCTCGCAGAGGGCGTCCGTGCGCTATGTGGACTACGTCACCCGCGAGTACTCGCTGTCGATCTACAACGACATCACCAGCGCCGTTGAGGTCGACATCCTCGACGATGGCGAGATCCTCGACAGTCTGCCCGACAACAGTCTCGACTTCGTCGTGGCCAACCATTTCCTCGAACATTCCAAGGACCCGATCGGGACCATCAAGGTTCATCTCAGGAAGCTTCGCCCCGGCGGCGCCCTGTTTTACGCCCTGCCGGACAGACAGCACAGCTTCGATCACAAGCGTCCCAACACCCCGTTCGATCATCTGATCATCGATCATGAATTCGGAACGGCGGAAGGTGATCGCGCCCACTATGCCGAGTTCTCGCGGCTTGTGGACGGCATCGAATCCGATGTGGAAGTCGCAGCCAAGGTGGAACACTTCATCAAGACCGACAATCGCATCCATTTCCATGCGTGGGACGGCCGGGCGACGCGCCGACTGTTCCAGCGGATGCGCGAATACATGAAGAACAGTTTCGATATCGCGGAATCCCTACAGAATGGCGCCGAGACCATCACCATTTTGAAGAAGGCGGCCTGACCGGCTAAGCTTTCCCGCGCCCCTGAACGAAGGTTAGATGCAACTCGATGGCCGAAGAGCCCACGTCTCTTAAGGATCCCGCGACGGCGCCGCGCCGCGCGCTCGTGGTCTTGGGTATGCATCGCAGCGGCACGTCGGCCATGTCCCGGGTATTGGCGCTCAGCGGCGCCCAGCTGCCGCGGACGCTGCTTCCGCCGGCGGCCGACAATCCCACCGGTTTCTGGGAGTCGTCGCGCATCGTGAGCGTGAATGACGAGGCCCTGCGCGCCGTCGACCTGCGCTGGGACGATGTGTTCGCCGCCCGGCCCCAGACATTCTTGTCCAACTTCGACACCTACTTCGCCGGCAAGGCGGCGGAAGCCCTGGCGGCGGAGTTCGACGCCCGTGATCCGATCGTCCTGAAGGATCCCCGCACCAGTCTCCTGCTCAGCGTCTGGAACCGGGTTTTCGACGCGGCCGGGTTCGAGCCGACCTACATCATCTGCGTGCGCAACCCGCTCGAGGTCGCCAACTCCCTGATGGAGCGCAAGGGCAGCAGCCTGATCAACTTCTCGGTGCAGAAGGCGATCCTGCTGTGGACCAACTATCTGCTGGCCGCCGAGCGCGACACGCGCGGCAAGCGCAGGGTGTTCACCAGCTATCCCGATCTGCTCGAGGACTGGCGGCGCCAGATCGGACGGATCGAGGCCGCCGCCGGGTTTCCCATGCCGCGCAAGACGGATGCGTCGGCGATCGACATCGATGGGTTCCTGTCCGAATCGCTGCGGCATCACGAAACGAGCGACGAGCAGTTTCTGCGACGGGCCGAGATTCCCGACTTCGTGAAGGCCACCTATCAGTGGATGCTCGCCGCGAGCCGCGACCAGGAAGGCGCCCCGGATGTCCTTGACCAGGCGTCTGTTGAACTGGGGAGGGTGGAGAGCGTCGTCGGCGGCGTCCTGACCTCGGCGGTCCAGCAGATCGAGGCCCAGGCCTTGGAGATTTCCGGTCTCAGGAGCTTCAACGCCGACGTGGCCGCGCTCACCGCGGAACGTGACGGTCTTCGCCAGGAGCGCGATCGCAGCATCCAGCGTCTGACGGCGGTCGAGAGCAGCCTCACCAACCTCGCGGGCGTCAACGACCGGCTTCTGATCCGGATCGAAGAACTGGAAGGTCACGAGGCGGCCCTGCCGGAGCGCGATGCGGAAATTTCCCGGCTGAACGCGGTCCTCGCCGAAAACGCCGCACATCGCGACGACCTCGACCGTCGGCTTCATGAGACGGCGGGACGGGTCTCCGAGCTCGACGCGGCGGTCCACGAGCGTGACCTGCGCATCGCGGAACTGAGCCGCCAGATCCTCGAACGCGATGAGCAGGCGCTGGACTTCCAGCGTCAGCTGCAGGAGCGCGACGCCCAGGCGGAGGCCTATCGCGAGATGCTTCGCGGGCATGAGGAGCGGGAGGTGGCGCAGTCCACCGAACTGGCCAGGGTCGCGGCCGACCTATCGGCCGCCCGGGCGGAAGCGACCGCCAACCAGGCCCGGCTGGATGCGGCGCAAGCGCAACTGGCGCACGCCGATGTCGAGGCGAAACGGTATCGTGAGGAAGTGGATCAGCTGGACGAGGCGCTGATCGAGGGACGGGCGCGGGAGGCCGCACTGAGGCAGAGCCTGAGCGAGTCCGACTCGCTGGCGCGCGAGACCCGCCATCGCGCGGAGCAGGCCGAGCATGCCGTGGCGTCCCTCCGGACGTCGATGACCAGCTTGGCCGCCGAACTGCAGGAGCGCCAGAACGACATCGACCGGATCCACCGCGATCTCAACGCCGCGCGGCAGGATATCGAGCACCGGACCCAGAGCGCCGCGGAACATCAGGCCGAATACGAAGCCCTGCGCGCCCAGCGGGACGCCATCCTGGCGAGCACCACCTGGCGGCTGTCGGCGCCCTTGCGGGCGATGCTTTCCCGTGGCCGGCGCGGCTGAGGCGCGATCCCGTTCGCTCAGCTCGTCCGCCGCGGCGGGACGGTCCCGGAAGACGGTTTCAGAGGTCAGAAACGGTGAAGCCCGCCAGCCGGGACGCCACGCCGAACAGCCGCTCGATCGCGTGGGCGGTCGAGCCGTCGATCTGGCCGAGCTCGGGCTCGAAATCCGCCGCCGTCAGCGACAGGTTCAGGAGGGGCCGCATCGCCGCGGGCCGGAACCAGAACATCGAACCCGCGGGGAAACGATCCTGCGGAATCAGGACGCCCCCCATCCGGCGCGCCAACGCCTCCACCCGGCCGATATTGTTGACCATGGCGTCGCCGGTCAGCGGTCGGAGCGCGCCCGACGGCGCGCTGAGCCCGACGCGTGGTCCCGTCCCGGCGGACGGAAGCGGATCGGCGTGCAGTAGCCCCTCATAGAGGGAGGCGCGCCAGGCGTCGCCGCTCGCCAGGTGCGCCGAGCGTTTGGTATGCAGCTTCAGGCCTCGCGCCCATCCCGCCCCGGGGAGCGCCAACGCCGTCTGCAGCGCGATCAGGAAGGGCAGCACGTCGCGGCCGCGGTTGGGCGTCAGGACGACGCCGGCGTCCGGCAGGTCGGCCAGGACCGCCTCCAAGGTCGCTTGCGTGGCCGATTGCGGCAGGGTGATCAGAAGGTCGACGGGCCCCAGTCGCCGAATCAGCGCCGCGATCTCCCCCGCCAGCTCCGGATAGAAGACGTGAACGATCGCCAGGGTCTCCCGGCGGCAGGCGAAGCTCTCGAGCTGGCGTGCGGCCAGCGCTGTCGCGCCCGCGTCGGGCGGCGTCCTCTGCTCGATTAGGTCGGCCACGGCGCACAGGGGGGCGTGGCCATACAGTCGGTCGGGCTCCAGATAGGCCCCCTCGGCCCATTCGTTCCAGGCGTTGACGAAGATCATCCGCTGGTCGGCGGGCAGGGCGGCGGCCCGGTCGGCGGCGACGCCGAGCCAATCGCGGAACAGCGGGGGCGTCGCTCCGAAGAACACGTTTCCCGCGCCCTTGCGCCGGGCGGTATTGTCCCAGCCCGGAAAGACGCCGGGATAGACGGTCCCGGGAACGCCCGATTCGAGCTCGGCCGCCTGCGCCACGATCTCCGCATAATCGTAGATCGCGCCCTCGAAATCAGGATTCAGCAGGGTGTGCTCGTCGACGGTGTCGCGGGCGTGCACCCCGTGGGGTGGAAACTCCACCAGGGCGTCGAAGCCGATGGAGGCGGCGTCCTCGAACCCGAAGGCGTTGGCCGCCACGAGGTGCAGGCCCGGCAGTCCCAGTTCGAGCGCGCGCGCGCGCCAGCGCGTCGCCGTCGCCTTCGGGTCCGTCAGCAGCAGCGGCCGATAGACCACCAGCATCGGCTTGCCCTGCACTCTTATATAGCGCGGATCCCGCAGATAGCGGCTGACGTAGTCGATGAACGCAAGATCGTCCGCCGCCGAATGGTCCTGGCCGATCAGGAGCTCGTCCTCCGCTCCGTCCCAGCGCCGGGTCCAGTTCTCGTTGGCCCAGCAGAGCGCAAAGGGGAAGTCGATTCCGGAGCCCAGCCAGTTGAGCAACGGCTGCTCCATCAGGCGTCGTCCGCCGAACCAGTAGAAGTGGAAGCAGAAGCCCGAGACGCCATGGCGCCGGGCCAGCTCCGCCTGTGCGGCGAGGCTCTCGACGTTGCGAAGATCATAGAAGCCCAGATCGGTCGGCAGCTTCGGCTGCTGGTGACCGAGGAATTGCGGGACCGCCTTGCTGACGTTGGACCATTCGGTGAAGCCGGCGCCCCACCAACGGTCGTTCTCCGGGAACGGATGATACTGGGGAAGGTGGAAGGCGATGACCCGGGCGTCGGCCCGCCCGGCGTCGACCGGCGTCAACCGCGGGGCGCCGAACAGCGGGCTGCGCCAGCCGAGCTGAGTCGCCAGGGCCGCCTCGTAGGCCGCGCGATAGGCCGTGGCCTTGGCCACGCGGTGATTCGCGCCGCCGCCGAGACGGGCGATCGACAGCCGGCGCTGTATCCGGGTGGAGACGAGCCGGCGCGCCGCCGCGCGCTTCAGCCCCAGCGGAAGCGGCAGGCTCCGGTAGGCCCGGCGCAGCAGGCTCAGCGCTCCACCGGCCGGCTTCTGCGGCTTGGCGCCCGGGGCCGGCGCCAGGGTGGCGGGCCCCAGGGTGAGGCGGCAGATCCGCTCTGAAGGGTCCAGGCGCAGCGAGCGCAGCCGCCAGGGCGAGGCGATCTCCACCGACACGACGCCCGCCGCGTCCGGCCGCAGCCGCAGGCGGCCTTCCCTGGCCTCGCTGAAGCCCTCGCCGTAGTCGAGGTATAGGCATGGATTGACGAGGGCGGCGTCTCCCACCCGCTCCAGTTTCGCCCTGAAGACGGCCTTGTCGACCTCCAGCTGGGTAAAGCGCCCGTCCGACGGCGCCAGATAGATCTGAGGGTCGGCGGTCTCGGCCGACATCACCCCGTCCGGGCCGAGTTGCAGATGCTTCAGCTGAGCGACGTTGAGGATCAACTGTGACATGGGGGAGACAACATATGTGGGGCGTTCATCGGCGCAACGGGACGTGGCTTAGAGCACGGCCGCGGGGATGGTCCAAACGTCGGACGGCCGGGCGAGGTGACGCACTTCTGCTCTGTCTCCCGGCGCAAGCATTCGCGGGTCTAAAAACGGGAAGCTCAGAAGCCGCCGCCCTGCTCTACCGCGTCGGCAAGCTGTCGCCGGCGCCGCCACCATGTTGTCGCCACATCAAGCTCGGCTGCGGCGTGCGCTTGTATGGCCGAATTTAGGCGCGGGGACGCCACGACTGTCTATCATGAGAATAAAAACGTCACAATTCAATATAAAACCCGGGGGGTGCGGCGATGCTTGTTTCGTCGTTGACAGCTGGATGAGGGCCGAATAGTGTCACATCGCCTTTGGTCAGGCAGCGCACCGCTATACCGGCGGTCGAGCCGTAGACCTGCACGGGCTTGACCGCAATCAGCCAGACCCATTGAGGGGGAATTTATCACCATGTTTACGAAGAAAATCCTGCTTGCCGGCATCGCCGCAGGCGCTTTCGCGATCGCCTCCTCGGCGAGCGCCTTGACCATTTCGCCGGTCGCCGGCGGCACGCCGGTCGCCGGTACTGAAACCGGTGGCGTCGCCACCAACGCCGGCTCGGTCTACACGATCGCCGCCGAAGTCAACACCAACCCGCTCGCCAGCACCGCCGGCCAGTTCGCCAGCATCATCACCCCGAACACCAAGATCCCGTCGGGCACCTATCAGGTCATCCTGACCTACTCGAACGCGACGATCGCGGCCGCCCCGACGGGCACCGCCATCGCGGCGACGACGGCGGCTGGCGCCACCGGCGGCGCGTCTTCGGCCAACGGCGACGCGGGCTTCAGCGACACGACCACGGTCGGCGCCTCCACCGCCACCCTGCAACTGGCTTCGGGCGCGGTCGGCAGCAACACCATGACCTACAACCTGCAGGTCAATAACCCCCCCGGCGGCACCGACGTCATCAACTCGCTGTTCTTCGCCCCGGCGCTGAACGTCACGGCCGTTCCGGTCGGCCTCACCGTGCAGGTGATCAACACCGCTTCCGGCCAGAACATCCAGTTCGAACCGGCCGCCCAATCGAACATCATCGCCAAGGGCAAGGCGGCGTTCAACATCGCCATCAACGGCGCCTATCCGACCCCCGGCCTGGCGCTGCAGGCTTCCAACACCGCCGGCGCCGGAACGGGCGCTGCCGGCCTGACCCAGATCCTTGGCGGCGCCAACGCCTTCAAGACGATCTCGGCGGACAGCCAAATCGGCCAAGTCTACTACACGGTCAACACCGGCCTCTATAAGAACCTGAACGGTCAAGCGGTTGCGGCGACCGACGTCAGCGGCGAAAGCGTCTCGGTCGTGGGCAATCTCACGGGCCTGAACATCACCGAAGTCGGTTCTGGCGGCGCTGCCGGCCCTGCGGTCCCCGCAGCGGGTGGTGGTGCTGTCGTCACCGCGGTCTACAACGGCAACGTGAGCGCCACGTTCAACTTTGGCGTTGGCGGCAACCCGAACCAAACCTACTCGGTCGCCGCGATTGGCGGCGCCGGCGCTCCGGTTCTGGCCCCCACGGGCTTCGCGGTTGCGGCGTCTCTGACCCTCGGCGCGGGCTTCACCTCCCCGCCGGCGACCACTGGCTACTTCGAGCCCCTGTCCACGCAAGGCATCTCCTATGTGATCCCCTGGGTGAACTCGGCCAGCCAAGGCTCGGGCAACTCGACCCTGATCCGGATCTCGAACCTCGACTCGACCACCTTCTCGCAAGGCGCGACGGTCTACGGGATCCTCTACAACGCCGCGACCTCGCCGACCTTCCCGGGCAGCGTCAACGTGGTGAAGCTGGGCGCCCTCGGCACCCCGGTCAACTTCGTCGGCACGCCGAACACGCCGCAAACCGGTGTCGCCACCGGCACGCTCAGCAGCAACGAACTGGTGATCAACTCCACCGACCTGCAGAACGCCTTCGGCTCGTTCACCCGCGGCGACCTGCGGCTGATCATCCAGTCGAACGCCGAGACCGCCTTCAGCAACGCCGGTGTGGCTCAAACCCAGACCGTCACGCAAGAAGGCACGGCGTCCCCCACCCCGCCGGTGGCCAACACCGCGATCAACCCGGGCGCCAGCAGCATCCTGGTCAAGCGCGTGTTCGTGAACGCCAGCGGCGGCGTCTCGGAAATGACCGTCCAACCGGGCGACGCCGTCGTCCCGGCGCCGGTCACCCAGTCGGTCCAACCGTAAGCTTAGTATCGATCCTCGGATCAGAAGGGGGGGGCTTCGGCCCCCCCCTTTTTCTTTGGCCTTCTCTTGGCCATGGCCAGGCCCTAATATCCGGCCATGAAGTCTCCCCGTATCGGTGAAATTCTGGTCGAACGGCAGCTCATCCGGCCCGCCGATCTGACCAACGCCCTGTCCGTTCAGGAAGATGTGGGCGGTCCGCTCGGACTGATCCTGGTTCGGCTCGGCGCCCTCTCCGAAAACGATCTGCTCGCCGTCTTGTCCGAACAACTCGGCCTCGCCGTCCAGACGCGCGAGACCATGCCGCCCCCCGATCTCATCGACGCCTTCATCAGCGAAACCGCCACCGCGAGCGGCTGGTGGTCGGAACGTCAGGCGGTCGCCTGGCGCCATACGCCCCCTGTCGACGAGGATGAGCCCGAACTCGTCCCGGCGCCGCGGGTGATCTGCGCCGCCGTGCAGCCGCTCGATCCGATGCTCCGCAACCTCCTGGAGCAGGTCAGCGAAATCGACGTGGAGTGGCGGCTGGCGCCGCGGAGCCTGATCGGGGCCGCGCTGGAGGATCTTCGCGCCGGCGGCGCGGGTCTGACAACGCCGGGGTCCACCGACGCGGCGCGCCTGCGCGAGGCCGCCGAACAGGCGCCGGTGATCGACTTCGTCAACGCCGTGTTCGCCGAGGCGCTGCATAAGCGCGCCTCCGATGTGCACATCGAACCCTTCGAGGACCAGTTCGTGGTCCGCATGCGGGTGGACGGGATCCTGCACACGGCCCGAACCTCGGCGCGCGCCAACTTCGACGCTGTCTGTTCCCGGATAAAGCTTCTGTCCGGCATGGATATCGGCGAGCGCCGTCTTCCTCAGGACGGACGTCAGGCGGTGCGGATCTCGGGGCAGGAGATCGACCTGCGCGTCTCGACCCTGCCCGCCACCTGGGGCGAGTCCATCGTCATGCGTCTGCTGGGCAAGACCAGCCGACTGCCGGAGCTCAAGGAGCTCGGATTTTCCGACCGCGACGCCGCCACCCTGACCGGTCTCGTCGACCAGCCGAACGGCATCGTCCTCATCACCGGCCCTACGGGATCGGGTAAGACCACCACCATCTATCGCCTGCTGAGCGCCCTCAACGACGGCGAACGCAAGATCGTCACCGTCGAGGATCCGGTGGAGCTGGATCTGCCCGGCGTGGTGCAGGTCCATGTGCGTAGCGACATCGGCCTGACCTTCGCCGCCGGCCTGCGTTCGATCCTGCGCCAGGATCCCGAAGTGATCATGGTGGGGGAAATCCGCGATCCGGAGACGGCGCGGATCGCGGTCCAGGCGGCGCTGACCGGGCACATGGTGATCTCCACCGTGCACACCAACTCGGCGCTGGCGGCGATCTCCCGCCTGCGCGACCTCGGCATTGAGGATTATCTGCTTGCGGATGTTCTGCGGGGCGTCGCCGGCCAAAGGCTGGCGCGGCGCATCTGCGACGTCTGCAGCGTCTCGCCCGACCGTCAGCATGCGGAAACCTATGCTCACGCGTTGACCGCGAAACTTCGTTCCAAGCTCCCGGGCGGCGAACCGGTCTGGCGCGACTCGGTCGGCTGCCGCAAATGCAACGGTACCGGATTCGTCGGCCGGCTCGGCCTCTACGAAATCGCCCCGATCGGCGCCGACATTTCCGCCGCGATCCGCCATCGGGCCTCCGAACGGGAGCTCATCACCCTGGCCCGCAGCCAGGGCTTCACCACCATGTTCGAGGATGGCCTGCTCAAGGCGGCCACGGGCCGCACGTCGATGGCGGAGGTCTACCGCGTGATCGGCGCGTCCGATCCGGAGGATGCTCCGGTGTCCGAACCGGTGCTCGGGGTGGCGGTGAATGCATAGCGGTTACGACGACGCCGGCCTGGTCGAGAACGCCGTCGCCGCCGGCGCGCACCGGGAGTTCATCGGCGGCCTGTGGGACGAGCTCGGCCAGCTTCAGCTCGACTTCCTGATCGCGCGTGGACTGCAACCGGCCTCGCGTCTGCTCGATATCGGCTGCGGCTCGCTGCGTCTGGGCGTCCGCGCGGCGCCCTATCTCGACCCTGGCCACTACTTCGGAACCGATATCAACGCCGCCCTGATCGAAGCCGGACGATTGCACGAACTCACCCCGGAGGGGCGGGAACGGCTGCCGCCGGCGAACCTTTCGGCCTCCGCGGACTTCGATTTCAACTTCCTTCCGGCCCCGATGGACTTCGGCATCGCTCAATCGGTGTTTACCCACCTGCCGCTGAACCATCTGCGGCGATGCCTGGCCAAGGCGGCGCCGAAATTCCGCGTGCGCGCCAAGCTCTATGTCACCGCCTTCCTCATTCCGGCCGCTGATGACCTGTTCGCGCCGCACCTGACCAGCCCGGGCGGGGTGATCACGCACGACTGGTGCGACCCCTATCACTACCGGCCGGGCGACGTGGCCTACGCGGCCGCCGGACTGCCCTGGCGGTGCACGGTGCTCGGCGCTTGGGGGCATCCGCGCGGGCAGCAGATGATCGAGTACGAGCGCATATGAGCGACGTTGGCGATCTGGTCTTTTCCTATACGGCGGTGGACGCCGCCGGGCGTCGGGTCCGCAGCTCCCTGCGCGCCGCCGACGTCCGCTCGGCCACGCGCATGCTCGCCCTTGAAGGCCTGACGCCCGTCGACGTGCGCCTCGCCCGCATCAAGGCCGTCAGCGGATCACAGAAGAACCTGAAGTTCGGCGACCGGGTCTCGGTCCTCATGCAATTGGCCATGATGGTCGACGCCGGCGTCGGGCTCCTGGAGGCGGTGCAGACCGTGGCCGAGGGCCTGTCCTCCGTCCCGGCGCGCGCCGAGCTGGAGGCCGTGCGCAACGCCCTGAAGCGCGGCGAACCCTTCGCCGCAGCCTTCGAGGCGCACACCACCGGATTTCCGTTCTACGTCCACGCCATGGCGCGGGTCGGCGCCGCCACCGGCCGCGTCGGCGAGGTGTTGCGCGACGCCGCCGACCAGATGAGCTACGAGGACCGGCTTCGCCGCGACTTCGTCAACGCCATGACCTATCCGGCCTTCCTGGCCAGCGCCGGTCTGGCCGCGGTCCTCTTCATCTTCACCCAGGTCGTGCCCCGCTTCGCCACCATGATCGGCGACAAGCAGGACAAGATGCCCCTGGTGTCGAAGCTGGTGCTGGGCATCGGCGAGGCCGCCAACCACAACATCATTCTGGTCCTGGCGGGACTAGGCGCCGTGGCCTTCGGCATCGCCACGGCCATCTCCAACCCGTCCCTGCGCACCCGCGCCTACAACCTCGGGCACAGCCTACCGCTGATCAAGGATATCCTGCGCGCCCGTGAGATCGCCTCCTGGGCGCGGCTGACCAGCTTCGCCCTCGGCAACGGCGTGGGCCTGCTCGAAGCGGCGCGACTCTCCCGGCTGGCCACGCCGGACGGCCGTTTCCGGCGCGGTCTCGAGCAGTTCGAGAACGAGCTGAAGGCCGGGGTCGCGGTCGACGCCTCGCTCGGCCGGCACACTTCGCTGAGTGCGATGGACCTCAGCCTGCTGCGCGCCGGACAGAGGTCGAGCACGCTTCCGAAGATGATGCGGTTCCTCGCCGACAACTATGACGCCGAGCTGAGGGACAGCCTCAAGCGCGCGACGGCGCTGATCGAACCCATTTCGATCGGGTTCATCTCCATTCTGGTCGGGATCGTCGCCCTGTCGCTCGTCCTCGCCCTGTCGAGCGTCTACGACTCGGTGTTCTGATGATCGCGTCGGCCTGCCTGGCTGGCCTGGCGATGGCGGCGCTGGCCGTCGGCCTGATGGTCATCCCGCGCCGGCTGCTGGCGGAACTCGGTCGCCCGCCCAGCGCGCGGAAGAGCGGCGCTCAGGTGCTGATCGTGCTCCTGGTCGAACTTGCGACCTTGGTCGGTCTGCGCATCTTCGGTCACGCCCTGGACGGCCGCGCTCAAATCGCCCTGGTGTCGCTGGCCGGCGTGCTGGCCGCCGTCGTCCTGCTCGACGTCGACTATTTCATCATCCCGGACCTTTACGTCATCGTCATCGTGGGTCTGGCCCTGGCCGGTCCCCTGGCCCAGACGCCCGTATTGGCCTTGGCGGGCGCCGCCGTCTGCGGCGGCCTTCTGGGGCTCGTGCGCTGGAGCTGGATGCGCTGGGCGGGCGAGGAGGGCCTGGGACTTGGCGACGTCAAGCTCGCGGCGGCGCTCGGCGCCCTGCTCGGCCCGATCGATTCCCTCACCGTCGTGGCCGCCGCCTCCGGACTGGCCGCGTTGACCCACCTGCTCATGCGGCGACGCGCGGAGCGGGACCCGGACAGTCCTCCGCCCTGGATGCCGCTCGGGGCCTTTCTGGCGGCCACGTCCTTCGCCCGCGTCGCCTGGGCGGTCGCGTGACCCGTTCAGCGTTCCGCCGAAAACAGGGCTTCAGCCTGATCGAAGCCCTGGTGGCGCTCAGCATCGCCGCGATCAGCCTCACCGCCATCCTCGAGCTTCAGCAGCAGCTCGTACGCGGTCAGGAGCACGCCGAAGCCGCCATGCGCCGGGTGACGTTGCGCCAGAACATGCTGGTGGCGGTGCGCGATCTCAATCCGATGGCCCAGCCCGCAGGCGACATGAGCCTGCCGCCCAACCTCACGCTTCATTGGACCAGCGAACCCATCTCGCCGGAGAAGGTTAACTCCGGATTTCCGAGCGGCGAAGGCGTCTTTCGCGTTCGCCTCTACCGGGTCACCATCGCCGCCGTCGGCGCCGACCATTCCCAACTCGCCACCCTGTCGGTGGAGCGGCTGGGCTGGATCAGCCTCAGGACGGGCCCGTCGGCGTTCTGATCGGCGGCGGCGTCTTTGCGTCCGGCGCGGCCGGGGGAACCAGCGGCGGGATCGGCTCGGAGTCGGTCGTCGACGCCTTGCTGCTGGTCGTGGGGGGGGACGCCGTGGGGATGCCCAGCGGGCTGATCGGGCGGTTGGAGCTTCCCCGCGGGTCCGGCAGCGTCAGCCCGAAATTCATCCCCGTGGCGGCCGGCAAAAGGGTGTAGGAGAATCCACGGCCGACACGGAACGCCCGGTTCATGTCGCTCGCCATGCTGTTGACCAGGCCGGACATCTGGCCGTCGTCCTTGACGATATAGGGCGTGACCAGGATCAGCAGGTCGGTCTTGTTCCCATTCACCGTGTCGGTGCGAAACGCCTGACCGACGATCGGCAGGTCCTTCAGGAACGGCACGCCGGCGTTTCCCTTGGTATAGTTGTCGTCGATCAGGCCGCCGAGGACGGCGGTCGCGCCATCGCGTACCGAAAGCTTGGTCGAGAGGCTCCGGTTCAGGATGATCGGGCTGCTGATCGCCGCGTTGGAGTTGTTCTGTTCGTTGGAGACCTCCTGCGAGACCTCCATGTCGACGCGGTCGCCGTAGACCACCGGTTTGATCTTCAGGATGATACCGGTCTGCCGGTATTCGATCGACTGGAGCAGGCTCGACGTGCCGGCGACCGTGGTGGAGGAGTTCTGTTGCGAGGTGATGATGGGCACGTCCGAGCCGACCTGGACGGACGCTTCGGTCCCGCTCCGCGCGAACAGGCGCGGCCGCGACAGGATATTGACCTTGTTGTTCGAGGCGTAGGCGTTGAACGCCACCTGCAGGTTCGGCGCGCCGATGTACTTGAGGTTGAAGCCGGTGGCGTTGAGTCCGAGGCCGCCGAGCGTGCCGCCGGAAACTGAACCCTTCTGGTAGAGGAACTCCAGGCCTAGGTTGGTGGCGTCGGTCAGGGTCACCTCGGCGACCGTAACCTCGATCAGCACTTGCTTAGGCGGAACGTCGAGCTTGAGCAGGGTGGCGCGGAGACGCTCGTACTGCTGGGCCGTGCCGGTGAACAGAAGCCGGTTGCCGATCTGGTCGACGGTCAGATCGCCGCCGCTGGGCAGGGTTCCAGACAACTTCTGGCCCGGGTTGTTGTTGGACTGCGAGCCGAAGGTCGACAGGGGAGTGGTCTGCGACGACCCGTTGGTGAAGGTGTTCGTCGGCGCGGCGCCCGGGACGCCGGTGGGTGGACGCACGGTGTTGTCGGACGTGGACGAGCCCAGCACCAGAGAGCCCAGCGCCGAGGCCTCGGTGTTCTGAACCTCGTAGACGAAGGTGGTCTTCTGATCGCCGAGGGCCGCGGGCTTGTCGATCTCGCGCGCCCAGAACTCGACGCGATCCTCCACCGTGCTGTCGGCGGCGAAGACCAGGACCTGATTGGTCGACGTAAAGGGGACAATCAGGATGGTCCGCGGCAGGGTCGGCGTGGAGGAGACCTTGAAACCCTCAGACGTCAGGGAGTCCGAAAGCGCGCGCGCGAAGGTGTCCGCCGACCAGTACACCGGCTCCAGCCGGATCACCTTGGCGCCGGCGAAGGTCGGCTGATCGAGCTGATCGATCAGATAGGTGGTGTTGATCACTTCCTGACGCGGGCCGGTGAGGATCAGACTGTTGGACGGGACGTCCACGGTGAGCTTCACGCTCTGGGTCGCCGGGAAGGTGTCCTTCACCAGCGGCAGGGCGGCCCCCGCGTCGAGGGCGTGCAACGGGAAGAACAGGATGACGGTGCTGGCGCTCGCCGGGATGTCGGCCAATGAACGGCCATGGACGACCACGGTCGAGCCGCCCGGCGCGCTGGCGTCGTCGAGCACCGCGACCGAACCGCCGCGGACATAGACGTTGAGGTGATAGTCCTTCAGCGTCGACTGGACCAGGCGGAAGAACTCGCGCCCCGACATCGGCCCCCCGGATCGGAGGGAGACGATGTCATTTCGTCCGCCGACGTTCGGCCCGAGGACATAGGGCACCTTGAGGATGTCGCCGAACGCCGTGTCGAGAAATTGCGGCAGCGGCTGTGGGGGCATTACCGCCTGCACGGGCGCGGCGGAGACGATGGAGGCGATGTCGCCGGCGGTGGCGGGCAGCTCCATGCTCGCCGGCGGCGGCGCGACTCCCCGCGGGAGCAAGGAGATGCTCGGCGGTTTGGGTTCGGTGCGCTGCTGTCCCTGCGGGGCGGGCTGGTTTGCGTCGGCCGCGGGGGCGGCTTGCACGCCATTGGTGGTGGCCGGCATGTGCAAAACGGGAAAGGAAGCGCAGCCGGCGAGGGCTCCCGCCGCCGTGGCGGTCGACGCGAGAAGCAGGGGGCGCAGTCGAGACATGATCATCAATGCGTGCTGCCAGTCATGGATTGGTCCGGGGCGGAGAGCTTGAACGGGAGGCGGCGGCGGGCGGTGGAGGTGGAAAGCTTGAACGGGAGCCGGAAGGGGGCGTGGGCGGAGGACTTGAACGGGAGCCCGCGGGGGGCGGGGGTGGAATGCTTGTCCGCGAGCCGGGGGGCGGGAGCGGAGAACGGGACGTGACGGCGAGCGGCGGGGCGGGCGTCATCGCCCGTGACGCCACGGGCGGCTTCGGCAGCGCGGACGCGGGAAGCGGAACGGGCGGTCCGAAGAAGACGATGGTGCGTTGATCCTTGGCCTTCTTTAGCAGAGCCGTCTGCCGCGTGAGTGCGACCAGTCGCCACCCGTCCTGGAATTCGTCGCCCACCCTGAGGGTGCGCGCCTTGTGCATGCCTCCGCCGCTTTCCGCCAGCACGGCGGTGAGGCCGGCGTCGGCGGCGCCCGGCGCGGCGACCGGGACGATGGCGCTGAGCTCCCGCCGAAACACGACCGAAACGTCGATCGGAGGCGGAGGCGGAGGCGCCGTCACCGCGGGCTGCGGCGGCGCGGGCGGAGGCGGCGGTGGATTCTGACTCAGCATATAGTCGGCGGCGGCGACAACACCCGCCCCGGGCGCCGCGACATGGGGTACGGTGAGCCGTGCGCCGGTGACGGGCGTCACCGGGGCGTCTTGGGTCGGATCCGAGAGCCAGCCGGCGAGGAAGGCCACCAGCGCGACGATCATGAGGCAGAGCGCCCCAAGCCGGATCAACGCAGGCTCCCCGGCGATCCGCCGGTAGACGCAACCCTGATGGCGGCGCGGATGGTCAGTTTGACCACCGAGATATTGCCCAGCTCGAGAGAAATCGACTGCAGCTGAAACGCGCGGCCCTTGGCGCTGAGCGCATGGAGGAACTGGTCGACGCCGGTCCACGTAAAGGGCGCCGAAACGTCGACCGAGATGAAATCCACATCGCCGGCGTGCTGGGTCACCTCGTTCGACTTGATCAGGGCGTTCATCAGCCCGGCGTGCTCGGCCGCGTTGGACACCTGCTCCTCGATCATCACGCGGCCGATCGCCAGCGACGGCGCGGGCCAGGCCCAGCGGTCGATCGCGGCGTATTCGCTTTCCAGTTGCTTACGGAGGTAGCCGGTGTGGCTGCGCGCCAACACCTCGTTCTGACTGTCGAGGTCTGCCCGCGCGCCCTGATAGGCGGCAAGGGCGGCCTGATCCCAATCATACGCCTTCAGGGGCGCCAGCGTCAGCGCCACGAAGGCCGCCCCAAGTATCAGGTAACGCTCACGCGTAGACAGCCGCCCGAGATAGGCGACCACATCGAACCTTCCAATACCGTTCGGCACGCCGGTCATAAAAGTAATGGGGCCTTGAAGTTGACGCAATTGCGGGACATCCGCGTCAGCAACGCCGCCCCACCAGACCCCCCGCTGGTCTTATCACCCAGTGGTCTTGCGTTGTCCATAGGGAGGATGACTTGCCGAGCGCCCTGGGATATAAACGCTACATGTGTCTTAGATCGCTAATGTTGCGTGGTGAACGTCGCCGTTCCTCAGTGGACCGGAAGCGGGGTTACAGCCTCTTGGAAATTCTGATCGTGCTGTCGATCATCGCCTTGATCGCCGCCCTGGTCGGTCCGCGTCTTTTTGCTCAGCTCGACAAGTCCAAGGTCGTCGCCGCACATGTGCAGATGAAGTCGATCAAGTCGGCGCTCGAGACCATGCGGCTGGATATAAACCGATATCCGACTCAGGAAGAAGGTCTTCAGCTGCTTACTCGTTCGACGGGCGAACAGGCGACGAACTGGTCTGGTCCTTACCTGAGCGGCGCCGTGCCGAAGGATCCCTGGGGGCGGGACTACACCTACATACCGCCCACGACGGAAAAGCCGGAACCGACCATCAAGACCCTCGGCGCCGACGGCAAGCCCGGTGGAACCGGCAACGACGCGGACATTGAAGAATAGAGCGTCCCCGCCGGCGCGGTTCAAGCAGGGCTATTCCCTGTTCGAAGTCATGATTGTTCTCGCGATCATGGCGCTGGCGATGTCCGTCATCATGCCCCGCGCCGCCGCGTCGCTCGACCAAGTCGTCGCCCACACCGTCTTCTTCGATTTCCAGCGCCAGCTGCTCGATCTGCGCGGGCGGGCGTTCGCCACCAACGAAGCGCTGACCGTGCTGTCGTCCGCGGACAGCCAGGGCGCGCCCGAGAAGGCGGCTCCCGAGAAGGCTTCGGCCGACCAGACACCACCCGATCCGACGCCGCCGGGCCAGACCGCGCTCGACGGACCGCGGACCTCGGCGCCGGCGCCGGTCGCGCCGGCGCTGGTCGAGCCGACCCGGATCCCTCTCAAGGCGGGATGGAGTTATCACCTGTCCGCCCCGATCCGGATCAGCGCCGGCGGGGCCTGCACGCGCGCCGATGTCGACGTGTTCAACGGCGATCACAAGATCATGCATCTCGAGAGCCAGCAGGACGGTTGCAAGCTGCTTCGGTCCAGCTGAGCGCGGCCGAGCCGCCGGATCAGCGTCGCGTGGCGCGACGGCGTCTTACTTGAAGATCGAAGATCAGCTGGTGCTTCTGGCGGTCCACAGAAGGTTTGGCGTCGCTGAAATAAGCCGACGACCCGAGTTCTATCGCGATCTGGTCGACCCCCGCGACGGCCTCCATCGGCAATGCGATCTGCACCTTTTCATTGTCGGCGGTGAAGCCCTGGACCTTGAAGCCAAAGGGCTGGACGACCCGCTGCGCCGCCGCCACCAGCACCAGGGGATCGGGCGACCGGGTCAGGGTGTCCAGCTCCGAGAGCTGGCGAATCTGCGCCTGGATCGCGCCAAGTTGCGAGGGCGCGCTCGTTTGCGCTTTCAGGACGCGCTCCCTTTCCAGCGCTTCGGCCCGCTGGTTCAGCTTCAGAGTCTGGCCGCACAGGAAGGCGGTGACGCAGATGAGAAGGCTGACCAGGGCGACCGCGGCCGCAGCCAGATAGCGCCGACTGTCGACGGTGGAGATCACGGTGCGTCGATAGGGCGACTTCAGAGTATAGGTGGGGGCCTGGATCTGCGGCGGCGAGGTGAGGAGATCCTCTGCGCCGTCGGCCGGCACCATCCGCATCACATTGGTCCAGTCCGCGTTGTCGAACCGACGCCTGCGCCAGACACTGGCGTAGAGGAAGTCGCCTGACCAGTACTGGGCGTCGTACCCGTCCGCCAACTTGACGAGGCGCCAGCCGTCCAGCGGATACTGAAAGAAGGTCTCCGGAACAATCCGCACCTTGGGATCGTAGCCGAGGGCGATCAGCCGCTCGCCGACCCAGCGCGCGTCCCACGACCAGATCCCGAAGCTTCCGCCGCGGCGGCAGAGCAGGGTCCCCGCCTCCTGATACGGCGCGTCGGACTGGGCCCGCAGTCTGGCGGCGGCCAAAGCCGCCCGTCCGGTCAGGTTGGCCGGCGCATCGTAGAGATTGAAGGCGCATCGCTCACGCGACAGGACAAGGAAGCTCGACCCTAGCCATGAGCGTTCCAGCTCAAGCGGGACGACCTCACCCTCAGGCGTGAGGATTTCAATTCCGAATTTCGGGAAAAAGGCCAGGCGCGACGCTTTCGTTGGCGAGGGGTCTCAAACCGTGTTGGATGCGAACATCCTCGATCCAGATGGGTCGATTGAGGTCACCCGGGGTCACGACAAGGGTGGATTGATAGAATGAACCCGTGCGGGGGTCAACGAAACGGAGCCTTAGCCGTCCGTCGGGGAAGGTGAAGATTGTGAAATCGTCGCCGCGGGCGACGCCGATATCGGCGAGGTCGGTCAGTGGGGCCTTGGCGCGCCGCGACACGGCGCCGACGGCGCTCGCGGTCGAGATGCCGTAGAGCGCGTGGAGCACTTCCGCCGGCGCGGTGTTGATGTTCTGGGTGCGGCTGTCCGGGATCGTCGTGAGATAGGGTTCGGCGCGCCGCCAGACATCCTGGCGCATCAGTCCGCGCCAATCGAGCACGCCCTGGATCTCGCTGAGCGTTCGGGCGGGCCGCTGAAGAGGCGAGGGAAGGCCGGCTTCGGCATAGGCGTTCGGGGTGACGCCGGTGACGGAAACGGCCAGATCCGTGGAGACGTAGTCGCGGATTTCGGCGGCGATCTTCAGGGCCGCGTCCGCGGGAAGGCCGGCGTTGGTAAACACCTCCGCGACCGCGGAAGGCGCGGCGGTATCCAGGTTGATCAGGCCGGCCTCGTCCTGGAGGGATATCTGATATCCGATCGCCTCGCTCCGGGCCTGCTCGCGCCAGGTCAACGGCGTGCCGTCGATGGGCAGGGGCGTCCACGGCTTTTCCGAATCGCTCTGGGCTCCCGTGGTCATCAGGCTGGCCACCGAGACGCGCTCGGCGCCGATCTTGAGCGCGAGCGGCGAGAACGGCACCGTCGTGGCGAAATAGGCGACCTCGGCTTCCGCGCTCAGCGCCTGTCTCTGCAGATCCACGTCGGCCGCCGCGTCCCGCACCTGCTTCGTCAGGTCCTGCAGGGCGACCAGGCAGACGATGAAGATGAGGGTGAGGATGGTCGTCACCGTCAACACCGTCGGAAGCGCGAATCCGTCCCGACGCCGATCGGACCGCCGCCGGGTCATATGATCGACCGGCCGAGCCGGTCCGGCCGGAACACGTAGCGCTGCGCGGGGGCGACACCGATGATCTGCTCGCCCCCGTCCTCGGTGGAAAGGCGCACAAAGAGGGTCGGCGGCCCGGCCACGACCTTGAGCTTGGAGCTCTGCGTCTTGTCGAACTCGACCTGAGGGTCGGCCTCGAGCTCCGGGATCCAGGCGCGCCCGTCCAGGGAATAGCTGAAATGCGCCTTGCCCGAGAAATCGAGAATCCGTCGCGCCGGTCCCGAACCTTCCTGGCAGAACAGAGCGGTGCGGCCGCCGGTCGTCGCAAGGCTGAGCTTGACGAGCACCCGGCCGGCCGGCGTGCAGACCGTCGCCCGCGGCATGGACATCAGGCTGCTGAGACTGTCCGCCTGGCCGACGAAGGGAAGGTCAGGCTTTTCGCCCTGCGGCGTGGGACGGGGCAAGCTGATGCCGGCGACCATCAGCTGATAGCTGGTGACGGCGATGGCGCGGTCATTGACCGCGAGCGCGCGGCGCCCGAGGCGGAATCCCTGATCCGACGCGCGCGACCCGATCGAGAAGATCATGGTCAGGGCCATCCCTGTGATGGCGAGGACGATGATCGCCTCCAACACCGAAAATCCACGCTTTCCGGTGGCGGCGCGGTCGCGGCTTCGCTGAATGGGTCGACGTTCGTCCATGATCGGGCTCGCCATGGCCGAGCTATGGCAGCAAATTGGAGCCCGTTTGGGGCAAGGCTTGCGTCGACCTCCGGCCGGACGCCCGGCGGGCCAGATGGCCGAGCCACCGCACCGGAGCGCTGATACGCCAGCTGGTCGAGGTACGAAAGGCGCGCACCATGTCGTCGCGATGGGCGCGTTCGAGGGCGAGTCGGCGCTCGCAGGCCTCCAGCTGCCCCTGAAGGATGTGCGCGGACTCGCGCGCCTTGGACTCCAGATGCAGCGTGTGGGCGAAGGTCTGCACCGGCTCATGAAACATGGCCGCGCTGATCATCAAGAGGTCGCTCGGCGGCATGGGCAGGGGCGACAGGGCGTTGATGTCGGCGTCGTGCCGCAGGTCCTTGACGTAGTCGCCGACGATGTTGGCGATCGCCTTCCGACTGGTCCGCAGCGTCGTCTTCAGCGCCTCGTCGAACACGCCGAAGGTCTGCAGCACGCGCGACGTCTCGAGGGAGACCAGGAAGGCCTTGCGATAATAGGCCAGCGTCGTCGTCGACAGCGCTCCGAGCTCCGGCGTGCGCAGCCGCGCGACATCGAAAAGCACCGGCCCCAGAATGAACGGCTGGCGCCGGACATGCACGCTGGCGATCTCCTCGGGGGATGAACTCGGGATGCTGTCGGGGTCGCCGAGGTCGACGCCGCAGCGCGATGTCCAGCAGGCCTGAAGGTCCGCATAAACGGTTTGTTCCAGAGGCGATCCCGCGTCGGCCTGACGATGGAGCAGGTTGGCGGCGGCGCCGTTCCAGACCGGGCTCCCCATGGGCTGGGCGGCGAGCAGGTCGTTCAGATAGTCGGTGCAGAGCGCCTCGACGTCGGTCGTCCTGGGGGCCGCCGCGTCCGGGGGGATGGAGGCCACCCGGATGGTCGATCCGAAATCGGTGACCTTGAACCGGTCGAGCCCGACCACGCGAAGCATGCGCGCCACGCCGTGAGCGGTCGGCCAGACCTTGCGGTGGGCCGCCTCGCCCAGAACCGCCGAGAACGGCCCTCCGCGCGGTTTCGCCAGCATTTCTATGACGAGCTCCCCCTCCGGCGCCATGCGGCTTGCAACGGCTCTCAGCAGCTCATGCGGATCCTCGACGCGCTCCAGCGCTCCGGAGATGATGATCGCGTCGAAGGGGCCGTCGGGCAGTTCGTTCGGCGCGATGAAGATTTGCTGGACGTGATCGCCGAAGGCGAACTCGCCCTCGGCGGCGAGCTGCGAGCTGTCCAGCCCGAACGCGGTCCAGCCGCCCGTGCGGACCGCCATGTCGACCGTGACGCCGAGGCCGCACCCCAGATGCAGCAGCCGCGATCCCCTGGGCCTGTTCAGGCTCAAGAGCAGGGCTGCGGCGCCGCCCGCGTCGATCTGGGTCTCGAGCATGTAGCGGAGCATGTGCGGCGAGAGCCACGCCTGCTTGTGATCCGCGAGGATCCGCTCAGGGACGAACCAGCTCCCGCACGACACGCATTCGCAGACTGTATGCACGCCCTCGGCGCCGCTCGATCGGCCGATCGTCGACGCGTCCAGATCCCAGAGACAGAGGGGACAGACCGCCGCCTTGTCCGCCGACACGGGACTCTTCAACCTTGGGCCAATTGAGCCAGCGGTGTGCGTGCGCCCATGGGCCGGACAGCCTGTCGCTCGAACACCCGGTCCCAGGCCTCGGCGCGCCACTGACCGGCCTCGTTCAGATCCTCGAGGCTGTCGATGGCGATGCGATGCTCGCCCACTGGAATGTCGGCCCGATCGGCGCCGCCTTCCAGCACCAGGAGATCGATCCGGGTGGTCGGCCAGCGCGCCGCGAGAACCGCCAGGAGCCGCCGCGCGCGCGCCTCGGTTTCAGCGGCGGAGATGCCGGCCTCCAGTTCCCGCGTCGTCCGCAGGCTTTCGCGCACGACAAGCACTTCGGAGCCGGCGAAAGCGAGGTCCATACGATCGAGCAGGCTGCGGTATTTCTCCTGCAACAGCGGCACCTGTCCGGCGAGATCGTCGATCAAGTGTCCGTTCACGTCGCGTATGAAATCATGAGCATGCTGGATGCCATAATGGGCGCAGAAGACATTGTTGCTCTCCGTGTCTACCGCGAGGTTTTCAGGCTGAAACAGCTGAGCGAAGTCTTCGCTCAACAACAGTTCCAAAGACTCCCATTCGACTATCCACCAATCCAGAGGATAGGCCTTGGCGATCTTGAAATGACGACGTACGTTCTGAGCGACACCACACCAGCGGCCCATGCCCAGGGCGTATTTATAGGCCTTGTCCAACATCCGTACGCGCCTGATCAGATATAAATCGCTTCACCTCTGTCATCACACCATAGTCACATGCCGAAGCGTGTCGAGCCCGAAACCGGGGTCGGCGCGACGACCGCGTCCGAACCCGCGACGCCCCCGTGGGTTCGCCGGCGAACGGGCCTGTCGACCACGGCCGTGCTCGGCGATCAACCGTTATAGCCGCGCACGGCGGCGATGATCCGGTCCTGAATATCCGCCTCCAGGTAGGCGTGCATCGGCAGGGCGATCACCCGATCCGCCGCGGCCTCCGACACCGGCAAGCCGCCCGGTTGGGGATAGTGGGCATAGGGGGCCTGGCGATGCATGGGCACCGGATAGTAGGCGGCCGTCGGGACGCCCTGGGTCTTCAGATGCGCGGCGAGGCCGTCACGATCGTCATGCTCGACGGTGTACTGGGCCCAGACCGATACGCCGCCGGAGATCACGGCGGGAACCTTGACGACGTCGGACAGACCTTCCGCATAGCGGGCGGCGACCGTCTGGCGCGCTTCGATCTCGCTCGCGAATACGGCGAGCTTCTCGATCAGGATCGCCGCCTGCAGGGTGTCGAGGCGCGAGTTCATGCCGATGCGGGTGTTCAGGTATTTGGGATCGTGGTCAAAGCTGCGGCCCTCGAGGTCCGCCGCCACCGCCTTGCCGTGAACCCGCAGGCTGTCCATCACGTCCCACAGGGCGTCGTCGTTGGTCAGCACCGCCCCGCCGTCGCCATAGCAGCCCAGCGGCTTGGCCGGGAAAAAGCTCGTGGTGGCCACGTCGGCCCAGTGGATCGGATGCTTGCCGTGCAGGGATCCGCCGAAGCCCTGGGCGCTGTCCGCGATCAGCTTGAGTCCATGGCGGCGGGCGATCTCGGCGATCCGTGGATAGTCCGCGGGCTGGCCGAAAAGGTCGACGGCGATCACCGCCCGAGGCTCGAGGCGGCCCTCGGCCTTGATCGCCGCGATGGCCGCCTCGAGCTTGTCGGGATCCAGGTTGTAGGTGTCCTCAAGCACGTCGACGAAAACCGGCTCGGCGCCCGTCCAGGGGACGACCTCGGGCGTGGCGGCGAAGGTGAAGCTCGGGCAGAACACCGCGTCGCCGGCGCCGATCCCCCAGGCCATCAGCGGCAGGGCGATGGCGTCGGTGCCGTTGGCGCACGACAGGGCCCGTCTGGCCTGTCCGAACGCCGCCAGCTGCGCCTCGAACTCACGGACCTCCGGCCCCATCACATAGGCGCCGTGCGCCAGCACCTTCTGGATGGCGGCGTCGATCTGCGGCTTGAGACGGCGCTGCTGGGCGGCGAGATCGATGAAGGCGATGGTCATGGACGTTCCTAAACCGTGGCGGCCGCTGATAGATGTCCGACGCGCCCGCATCGACTCAAACCCTATGACCGATTGTTTCGGCCTGCCTGCGTGCCTGCGTGCGTGCCTGCCTGCGTGCTGGTGCAGCGCCGGCGCGCCTATTTGCGGCCGCCCTCCGATCCCGTCGGCGCCCGCCTTATCGGGAGCCCGGGAGAGGCCCGGCCTCCATGAGTGCGTTCCGGTTCAGGGTCAGGCGGCTGACATCGGGTCCCGCCCCCTCCGCGGAGAGCTGGACAAAGAATTCGACCCCGTCCGGCGCCGCGAATCTCGTCTCCCGCACTTTGATCAGCCCCAGCATCCACAGTTCTTCGATCAGCAGCCTGAAGCTGCTCGCGGTGAACGCCCACATATGCACATCAACGTAGTGGTCCGGCGCGGGGCGCTCCAGCCAGTACCGCATGAGATCCGCTGCGTGCTTGAAGTCGGTGGGCTCGCCAGAAATCGACGAGTCCTGCGCCGACTGGTGGAACAGGGCCTCGACCACGGTTCCCGCCGAGGCAATTCGGCGCCGGGTAAGCGCCGCGTCGATCACGCCGGCCAGACTTGACGTCATCCGCAGGTGATCGAACGTGAAGCGCTTGTCCGGAACGACCAGCGATATGACGCCGCCCGGCCGCAGAATTTCGGCGCATTCGTTGATGAAGCCGACAATATCAGGCATGTGTTCGATCACATGGGAGGCGAGAATCCAGTCAAATCGCTCCTCCCCGACCATGTCGATGTAGGCGTGGCCGTCCCAGACATAGTCGACCGGTAGGATGACGGACGTGTCCTGACCCAGGGATCCGTACTTCTCGATCAGTCCCTGCTGGTCGAGGTGGTCCATGACCCGCACGTTCAACCCCGGGTGGCCCGCAGCCAAGGGCGAATAGCTCGGCCCGATCTCAAGCCCCAACCCCTCGAGGTTCAGGCCATCCAAAGCGTTGTCGCGCCGGCTCATACAGTCATCCCAACCAGAAACACGCGCCCAGGGGTCGTCCGAAACGTCGTCTTCGCGAGGCGCGGCCACGGTTCTACGCCGACCGCCGCCCGGTTTATAGGGAGGATCGCGCGCCCGAGTTGAAAACGGCGGGCGGTGCACAGGGACGTCAGACGTCCCTATCCTTGGCTCCGAAGTCTTGAGACGAAGGCCCTGGCGAGCGGCTCGCCCCGCAGGCTAAAGACAGCGTCCGTGAGTGAAGTACGGCGCGCAGGCGTCCGTCCGAGGTGGAGAGTCCCATGAGCGTCCTGACCGCGCCCGCTGCGGAGCTGATGACCTGGCTCACCGACGCGGCCCTGCCGCTCTGGTGGAAGAAGGGGGCGGACCACGCGCGGGGCGGCTTCCACGAGGCGCTGGACGATCACGGCGAACCGGTCGCCGCCGACCGGCGCGCGCGGGTCCAGGCCCGGCAGGTCTACGTCTACGCCACGGCGGGGCGGCTCGGCTGGACCGGACCGTGGCGGGACGCGGCGGCGCACGGCCTCGACTTCTTCCTCAATCGCTATCAGCGGGCGGACGGCTTCTTCCGCACCCTGGTCGCCCCGGACGGTGCGCCCATGGACGAAACCGCCTGGCTCTACGACCAGGCCTTCGCCCTGTTCGCCCTGGCGCAGGCGGCGCGGGCGCTCCCGGAGCGGAGCGACCTGCGCGACCGCGCCGGCGCCCTGATGAAGGCGATGCAAGCCTGGCGTTGGCCGGACGGCGGCTTCCGCGAGCCGCCCGCGCGCCACGACCGCCAGTCCAATCCCCACATGCACCTGCTCGAAGCCTGCCTGGCCTGGGCCGAGATCGACGCGAACCCGGTCTGGAATGCGACGGCGGACGAGATCGTCGCCTTGGCCATGAGCCGCTTCATCGACGACGGCGGCGCCCTGCACGAATTTTTCGCGCCGGGCTGGCGGTTCGCGGAGGGGGTGGACGGGCGGATCGTCGAGCCCGGTCACCAGTTCGAATGGGCCTGGCTCCTGGAGCGCTGGTCGCGGCTGCGCGGGCGCGGAGACGCGCACGAGGCGGCGGTCAAGATGTTCCGCATCGGACAATCGGGCGTGGACGCCCGCCGCGGCGTGGCGACGCAACAGCTTCTCGACGACGGATCGATCCATGACGACGTGGCGCGGCTCTGGCCCCAGACGGAATGGATCAAGGCGGCGGTGATCCTGGGGGACCAGGCGGCCGCCGTCGCCGCCGTGACGGGGCTGAAGCTCTATCTCGACAAGCCGCTGGCGGGCCTGTGGTGGGACAAGCTGAAATCGGATGGAAGCTTCGTGGCGGAGCCGTCGCCGGCGTCGTCCTTCTATCACATCGCCTGCGCGATCGCGGAGCTCAACACGGCCGCCACGGGCGGGTGACCACGGCGCGTCGGCTGAGCGCCACGGGCGACCAGGACAGACTGCGGGCGACCGCCACCCGGCTCCCGCGCTTCGAAAGGGGCGCGGCGCGGAACATCTCCGGACGGCGAAAGGCCTCCCCCAGCGCGCTCAGCCTTATCCGCAGGAGCCGCGGGCTGCGCAGCAGCACATAGGCCACGGTCAGGAGGTGGGCGGGCAGGGCGATCGGCATCAGCCACAGCGGCATGTTGCGCAGGAAGGTCCAGAGCCGGTTCCGCGTCCCATGATACTCGGCGAAGTCGGATCCCCGGCCGCCGCTCGAGGCGCCGCCCATGTGGCGCACCACCGCGCCCGGCTCCAGGAGGCATCGCCCGCCGGACAGCCGCAGGCGGAAGCCCAGATCCACGTCCTCGCAATAGCAGAAGAACCGCTCCTCGAAGCCGCCCAGGCCCTCGAAGGCGTCGCGCCGATAGAGGGCCGCGGCGCCGCAGGCCGAGAAGACCTCGCAGCGAACGGCGGGCGCCGCGGAGAGCGGCTGGCCAAACCCGCCGCGCCAGGGAACGCCGGCGATCGACATGCAGTCGCCGGCGCCGTCGAGCAGGCTCGGGTCGCCATCGTCGAGCTGCAGCGAGGCCACCGCCTCGGCGCCCGAGGACTCGGCCGCCTCCACCAGCCGGGCCAGCCAGGTCGGTTCGGCGAAGGCGTCGGGGTTGAGCAGGGCGATGTAGCGGCTGCGGGAAAGGGCGGCGGCGCGGTTGTTGGCCGCGGCGAAGCCGAGGTTTTCGTCGCTGACGACAGTCCGGAGACGCGGCCCGGCGCGCAAGGGCTGCATCGCGGCTTCGCCGCCGCCGTTGTCCCACACCACGACCTCGAAATCGGCGAAGGTCTGCCGCTCGAGGGAGTCTACGCACCGCTGCAGGGTCGCGCCGGACTTATAGGCGACGATGACCACCTGCACGGTTGGCGCGGCGCCGCCGAGGGCGCCGCCGGCCGGATCAGCCGGCAAGGCAGATGTCCACCGTGTCGCGCCAGGGGCGCGGCGTCCAGGCCGCCGTCCGCTGCAGCTTGGCCGTATCGAGCCGGGAGTTCGCCGGCCGGTGCGCCGGGGTCGGATAATCCGCCGTCGAGATCCGCGCCAGCGCCGGCCGCCGGCCTGTGCGCCGGCCCGCATGCTCGAACACCCGTTCGGCTACGTCGGCCCAGGTCGCGTCGTCGTCTCCGGCGAGGTGGAATAGCCCCTGCAGCGAGCGATCGCCGTCGGCGCTCCGCCGGGCGGTCTCCAAACACACGGCGGCGATGTCGGCCGCCAGGGTCGGGCGACCGTGCTGGTCATCGACCACGCGCATGACCTCCCGCTCGGCGGCGAAGCGGCGCATGGTGTTCACGAAATTCGCCCCACCCGGACTCATGACCCACGCGGTACGGAAAATGGTCCAGGCCCCGCCGATCTCGGCGACCTCGGCCTCGCCCTCCGCCTTGCTGCGCCCATAGACGCCAAGCGGACCGATCGGATCGGTCTCCACATAGGGCTGGGTCTTGGCGCCGTCGAATACATAGTCGGTTGAGATGTGCACGAAAGGGATCTCCAGGGCGGCGCACGCGCGGGCCATGGCGGCGGGCGCATCCCGGTTGAGCCGCATCGCGGCCTCCGGTTCGCTCTCGGCCTTGTCGACCGCGGTATGGCCCGAGGCGTTGATCACCGCCGCCGGGACCAGCTGCCCGATCAGGCGCGCCGGATCGTCGACCAGCAGGTCGCAGCGGTCTCGACCCGCGAACTCCAGCTTCGCATCGCTCGCCGTTCCAAGCTCCGCCAGCGCCGTCGCCACCTGACCGGAACGGCCGAACACCAGAATCGTCTTACGCATCGTCGGCTCGCACCCTTTGGACGAGGACTAGCTAGCGTCTCCGGGCGCGATAAGGAAGCGGGCGAGGCCATGGCGTCGTCGCGCGAACCGATGCTAGAGCTTGACGATGAGGACCGTCGCTCTTGTCACCCTGGCCGCCGCCATGACCACCGCCGCCGCCGCCGGAACGCCGCCCTGGGCTCCCGGGGCCCTCACCCCCGAACGGGCGTTCGCCAGCCCGGCGCTGGCCGGTCCGACCGCCAGGGGCGTGGAGGTGTCGCCGGACGGCAAGCTGGTCACCTACCTCAAGGCCGAAGCCAACAACCAGTACAAGCTCGATCTGTGGGCGGCGCCTGCGGCCGGCGGCGAGCCCAGGCTCCTGATCGCCGGCGAAGCGGTAGAGCCGTCCGGCCAGGCGATCTCGGACGAGGAGAAGGCCCGGCGCGAACGTCAGCGCACGGCCGCCCTGTCGGGGGTGGTCGACTATCATTGGGACGAAAAGGGCGAGCAGATCCTGATCCCCGCCGGCGGCGCCCTCTATCTGGCCGACGCCCTCACCGGCAAGGTGCGCAAGCTCGACGTCAAGCCCGGCGCCACCGACGCCAAGGTCTCGCCCACCGGCCGCTTCGCCAGCTATGTGCGCGACCAGAACCTCTATCTGGTCGGGCTGGCCGGCGGGGCCGAGCAGGCCGTCACCACCGACGGCAAGGGACCCGTCAGCTACGGCGTGGCCGAGTTCGTCGCCCAGGAGGAGATGGGCCGCTACACCGGCTACTGGTGGGCGCCGGGCGACAGGGCGATCGCCTTCACGCGCGTGGACGAGAGCCCGGTGAAGCTGCTCGACCGGCTCGAGATCGGAACCTCCGGCTCCAAGGTCGTCACCCAGCGCTATCCGCGCGCCGGCGAGCCCAACGCCATCGTCGAGCTCTACGTGCAAGGCGTCGAACCTGGCGCCAAGCCGGTGAAGGTCGACCTTGGTCCGAATACAGACATCTATCTGGCGCGGGTGAAATGGTCCGCCGACGGCTCCGACCTCTATGTGGAGCGCCAGAGCCGCGACCAGCAGACCCTCGACCTCCTGCGCGTCGACCCCAGGACTGGCGCGTCCACCTTGATCGTGCACGAGCATCAAGCCCCGTGGATCCCGCTGACCGACGATCTCTATCCGCTGAAGAGCGGGGAGTTCATCTGGGGGTCGATCCGCTCGGGCGTAAACCAGCTCTACCTCTACCGTCGCGACGGAACGCTCGTGCGGCAGATCACCCATGGCGCCTACTCGAGCGCGGGCGGCGGCGGCGGCGCGGGGGCCCACGCGCCCGGCCTCGCCGGCGTGGATGAGGCCAAGGGGGTGGTCTACTTCATGGCTTCGGGCGACACTCCGATCGAACGGCAGCTCTACGCGGTGTCTTATCGCGATCCCGGCGCGCCGAAGGCGATCACCCACGGCCAGGGCTGGTGGACGGCGGTGATGCCGAAGTCGGCCCAGGTGTTCGTCGGCTACTACTCCGATCCCGACACCCCGCCGCAGACCGCTCTCTACAACGTCGCCGGCGAGCGCCTGCACTGGATCGAGCAGAACCCGCTCGCCGCCGGCCACCCCTTCTTCCCGTACGCCGCACGCTATCCCAAGCCGGAGTTCGGCGTGCTCAAGGCCGCCGACGGGTCGGATCTGCATTACGTGGTGCTGAAGCCGGTCGGCTTCGATCCGGCCAGGCGCTATCCGGCCCTTGTCGAGGTCTATGGCGGTCCCGGCGTGCAGACGGTGACCCGGAGCTGGCGCTCGGCCAACGAGAAGCTCTACCTCGAGGCCGGCTACGTGGTGTTCCAGCTCGACAACCGCGGCTCGGCCAACCGGCCGATGGCCTTCGAAGGACAGATCTTCCACAAGATGGGCTCGGTCGAGGTCGACGATCAGGTCGCCGGCATCGACTGGCTGCGCCGGCAACCCTTCGTGGACGGCGCCAACGTCGGCGTCTCCGGCTGGTCCTACGGCGGCTACATGACCCTGCGCATGCTGACCGACCCCCGCACCCGGCTGAAGGCCGGCGCGGCGGGCGCCCCGCCCACCGACTGGCGCGAGTACGACACCCACTATACCGAGCGCTACATGGGCATGCCGCAGACGGAGAAGGAGGCCTACGACGCCTCGGCGGTGATCCCGCGCCTCGACAAGCTCAGCGGCCGGCTCCTGCTGCTGCAGGGCATGGCCGACGACAATGTGCAGTTCTCCAACTCCATCGCCGTGATGGCGACGCTGCAGGCCCGAAGCGTCCCGTTCGACCTGATGCTGTACCCGGGCCAGCGGCACGGGGTGCAGGGCGAGCCGCGCCAGCTGCAGCTCTGGCGCACCTTCCTGCAGTTCTTCGCCCGCGAACTCGGTGGCGCCCCACCGCTGGACGCGACGCCGTAGACGCCTGGCGGCGGCCGGCCGCTTCCGGCATCGACCCGGAGGAGCACGCCGATGAGCGCCGACGTCCCGAGGACCGCGAACTGGTGCTGACCCGCCTGATCGACGCGTCGCGGGCGGCCCTGTTCCGCTGCTGGACCGAGGCGGCGCTGCTGAAACAGTGGTTCGCGCCCAAACCCCGTGGCAAGCAGAAGTGGGGCAACTTGAAGCACCAACGGCGGAGCGCATACGATGATCGGTCATCTATCCTTTGGCGTCGCAAACCTTGAGCGGGCCAAGAGATTCTATGACACTGCATTGAGCGCCCTCGGCTACGCCCGCGTTTGGACCAGCGAGCTCGGCGTGGCCTATGGCGGCGAAGGCGGCAACGACAAGCTGGTCTTGCTTCAGAGAGAAAACAGCGCCGCTCCGGGCGCGGGCTTCCACGTCGCGTTCATCGCGAACAGTGCAGAAGCCGTCGATCGCTTCCATGCTGCGGCCATCGAGGCCGGCGGGACCTGTAATGGTCCGCCCGGACTCAGACCACACTACGGGCCGACCTACTACGCCGCTTTCGTGGTCGATCCGGATGGCTACAAGCTTGAGGCTGTGCACCAGTAGCCCAGGCGCCGAGAACGCTGTCCGAAACGGTGGCTGTTCATCGTCTGTCCGGCTTAGCGCCGTCCGTACGACAAACCTCGGCACTCTGTCGAGGCGACCTGCGGAAGCTCTATGAGGCTTATCGATCAGCCGGTGAAGCTGGGGTGCGTTCCATGACCGACGCCATGGTCTTGCGCGAAGGTCGGCCGACCTGGGGGACCTGCACCTAAGCGTCGGCTCAGGGTCGACAGCGCGCATTGAGCCAACCCCCAAGAAACATTCCGTTCGATTGGCTGGATCGCAATGCGTGGAAGTGGGCGCTCCGAACCGATGAGGGGGGCTGTTCGCCACCCCGTCCACCGCTCATCCCCGCTTCCGCGGGGATGAGCGGATTTGAGGTGGTGAGGGCGTGGACCGAACTCGCGCTCACACGAACCGAAACCTCAGCCGCTTCCCTAACTCGCCACCAGCCGGATCACCGGCGTGGGTTCGGAGGCCGCGACGGGCAGGGTCCACGGTGTGGCCGGTTCGCGGGGCGTGGCGGCGGCGGGTTCCGGCAGTTCTTCGGGGGTGGCGAGCACGCCCTTGGCCTTGAGCCGGGCGCCGATGCGGGCGTCCGACAGCAGGGCCGAGAGGGGGCCGGTGCAGAGCAGGGGGGCCAGGATCGGGGCGAACACCAGGCAGAGGTCGGGGCGGAACAGGAGGGCCGAGCTCAGGCCGAGGCCGACGCCGAGCTCCCACTGGTGCTGGCGGATCCCCTCGCGCGCGGTCAGGGCCTCGGCGGTGCGGCGCTGCGGCGCCCAGCCGGAGTCGCGGCCGATCAGGGCCTCGAACACCGTGCGGCTGTTGCGCGCCATCAGGATCGGCGCGGTAATCGCCGACAGCAGGGCTTCGGTCGCGGCGTTGCGCAGCAGCATCGCGGCGCCGCCGAAGGCGCGGCGTTCCGCCGGGCGGCTCAGCACCAGGGCCAGGCCCATCAGCTTGGGGCCGAGCAACAGCACGCCGCACAGGGCGGACGCCCACAGGAAGGGGGTCACCTTGGGCGCCAGCACATACCAGAACGAATCCCAGTCGGCCGGGCTCTGCAGCTCGATGGCCAGGCCGACGATCACCGACAGCAGCCACAGGGGCGAGGCCAGATAGGCCATGGCCCCCATCATGAACTGGACCCGGTTGATCCAGTGCAGGCCCGGCGCGGTGACCAAAGAGAGGTGCTGCAGATTGCCCTGCGCCCAGCGGCGCTCGCGCACCATGAAGTCGGCCAGGCTCGGGGGCGTCTCCTCGTGGCTGTCGGGAAGGTCGGCGGCCAGATGCACCGCCCACCCGCCGCGGCGGAGCAGGGCGGCCTCGACCACGTCGTGGCTCATCACGTGCCCGCCGAACGGCTTGCGCCCCTTGAGCTTGGGCAGGCCGGCGCAGGCGGCGAAGGCCTCGATGCGGATGATGGCGTTGTGGCCCCAATAGGTGGCCTCCGACCCGCACCACCAAGCCAGCCCTGCGCCGGCGACGCGGCCGTAGAGTTTCACGGCGAACTGCGAAGCGCGCGAGAACAGGGTCGTGCCGCCGACGATGGTCGGGGTGGTCTGGATCAGGCCGACGCCCGGATGGCGCTCCATGGCCTCGACCAGCTTCAAGAGGGTGGCCCCCGACATGGAGGAGTCGGCGTCCGCCACCACCATATAGTCGTAGGCCGACCCGAACCGCCGCACCCACTCCGACAGATTGCCCACCTTGCGCTCGTGGTTCTCGGCGCGGCGGCGATAGTAGACCGGGCAGAGCGCCGTCTCGCGCAGGGCCTGAACGGCGGTCCACTCGGCCTCGGCCACCTCGTCCCTGCGGGAGTCGGACAGCACGAACAGGTCGAAGTTCCGCTCGGCGCCGAGGGCGGCCAGCGAGCGCTCCATCCGGGCCATGCGGCCGACCGCCGCCGCCGCGTCCTCATGGTAGAGCGGCATCAGGAGGGCCGTCCGCGCGTGGGGCAGGGGCGTCGGGCCGTCCAGGCAAACCGGATCGCGCCCCTTGCCGGTGGTCAGGACGACCAGGCCCACGGCCGCGTTGACGAACCAGGCGCTGATCGCCAGCAGGAGGACGCCGAGCAGGGTCAGGGCGACCATCTCGATCGGCATGAAGCCGTCGTGGATGAAGATGTAGGCCGGAGTCGAGATCGCCAGCGCCGTCAGCGCGAGCGTCGAACCGAAGAAGATCACCCGGCGGCGCGCGATGTCGACTGGCGACGTCTCGGGCGTGACGTCGGCGGCGTCGGGGGTGCGGGCGCCGAAACCCTGCGTCCGCACCGCGGTCAGGCGCTGACGCGGCATGGCCAGGGCGGCCGGGCGCGGGAGGACCTCTCGCGCGGTCTCGTCGAAGAACGGGCGGATCGGATCGTCGGGCTGGGTCAGGCGAACGGCCAGGCCGCTGTTCATGTCCATCGGAACCGCCATGCTTCTGAGAGGCCGCCACCGTCGCCGACCAGACGAAGGTCGATGTCCGCCGGCCCGGAAGCCGGCGGCGTGAAACGGAAGCCCGCGCGCACTTCCGCGCGGTCGGGGAAGTTGACCAGGCTGACCGGGCCGGCCGCGCCGGCGCTGGCCGTCACCACGCCGCGCAGGCCGGTCGTGTTGGCCGGCAGGTTGACGAAATCGACCACGAACTGGCGGTCGGTGGAGTTGAACGCCTTTCCGCTGCGCGTGGCGGCCACCGACGCCAGGCCGTCGCCCGCCGGCCCCGCGCCCCACGACAGGCGATAGGCGAGCCTGATCTCCTGGCCGACCTGCCAGGGCGCGGCGGGACGCCAGAAGGCGGCGATGTTGTCGTCGGTCTCGTCGTGGGCGGGCATCTCCAGCAGATGCACCGCGCCGGGGCCCCAGTCGCCCATGGGCTCGACCCACAGGCTCGGCCGGCGCTCATAGCGCGCCTCGAGATCGTTGTAGTCGTCGAGACGGCGCGCGCGCTGGCACAGGCCGAAGCCGACCAGCCGCTGGGCCTGAAACACGGACACGTGCGCCGTCTGCGGATCCATCAGCGGCCGCCACAGCCGGCCGCCCTCTTCGGTGCGCACCTCGAGACCGTCGGAATCGTGCACTTCGTTGCGGAAGTCGTCGACGGCGCGCCGGTCCTGCGCGCCGAACAGGAACATGCTGCTCTGCGGCGCGACCCCGCCGTTGGCGATCGCGCGGCGCGGAAACAGGCTGGCCTGGACATCGAACACCGTCGCGTCGCCGGGCGTGATCACGAACCGATAGGCGCCGGCGAGACTGGGACCGTCGAGCAGGGCGTGGACCACCACCTGGGACGCCCCCAGCGCCGGTCTTTCGATCCAGAACGCCCGGAAGTCCGGGAACTCTTCGTCGGCGTCTCCGGTGCCGAGGCTGATTCCGCGCGCCGAGAGGCCGTAAATCTGGTCGCGCCCAAGGCTGCGGAAGTAGCTGGCGCCCTGAAACACCGCGATCTCGTCGAACACGGCCGGCTGATTGATCGGGCTCTGCAGCCGAAAGCCCGACAGGCCGATGATCGAACGAACGGCGTCCGTCATGGCGTCGGGGACCTCGAAGTCGCCCGCGTCGTAGTGGATCACGCGGGCGCGACCGTCCTGGACCTCGTAGAGGTCGACCGGGGCCTTGAAGATGTAGCCGGTGGGAAAATACTCGAGGTGGACCAGCGATCCCGTGTCGGTCCAGTGCGCGCGCCCGGGCCGCGGCCGACTGAGGTCGCGCCAACCATCGTAAGACACCGCCGCCGCTGCGCCCGTCTGGAGCGTCGGCGGCCGATAGGGGGATTCGGCCAGCAAGGCGGCGCGCGCGCGGACGCCCGCGGGGTCGAAGGGCGCGCCGTCTCCCGCTGGTGGGCTTTGGGCCGCCGCGTCCGGTTGGGCCGCGCCCGATCGGGCCGCGGCGGCGCGTGCGCCCATGCCGACCGACGCGCCGGCTGCAAGCATCGCTACGGTGCTTCTGCGAGAGAGGACCAAAGCTCGAATACGCCTGTCAGGGGTGGTGCGGCCGGGTGAAGTCCACCGCCGGCGCCCGTCAGGCGAACGTCCAGCAGCGATCACGTTTATGTGATGTCAGCCTACCCAAAGGCAAGAGGTTTGTGGTTTCAAAGGCGTTCGGAGGCGAATTCCGGGCGCCCGCGGATCGCCTCGCCCGCCCGCGGCGGGGATGAGCCTAACAAATAGGCGCCCATTTCAGGCGGACATCCCGCCACCCGCTAATCATCCCGCCGCGTCGGCCAGGGTCAGCAGCCGACGTTCGATCAAGAGCGCGGCGACGCCGCCCCAGCCGACCAGAACGATGGCGTAGCCGCGCTCCCACCAGCCGACATTGTCCGAATTGACCAGGTTTGGCCAGACCAGGTGCTTGGTCAGAATGGTAAGCACCAGCATCACGCCGAGCGCCCCGATCATGAACCGGCGCAGCAGCGCCATCCCCTCAACCCGCCACAGCGCCCACAACAGGGCGAAGGGCGCGATCTGGATGCCGAGGCCGAGCTGAATCAGATTGTGCCAGGGGTTGGGGTAGACAAACACGATCCCGCAGATGAGGCCCGCCGCGGCGGCCAGGAACAAGGCTCCCACCAGGCCGCCGGCGATGCGTCCGCCGCCGAGCGCGGGCACGGCCATCGCAAATCCGATTCCCGCCGCGGCGCCGCCGAGCGCGACCGCCAGCAGACTGAGGTTGAACAGGAGCGGATTGGGCGCCCGCGCGCCACCGAGTTCGCTGAGATACTGGGTGGCGTTGTTGAACCCGGGATAGGTCGCCCAGGCCAGGAGGATGCAACCGATGGCGATGAGCGGCGAACTGGCGCCTGCGCGAAGCAACAGGCTGCGCAGCCGTTCGGCTGTCACGCGGCTTCCGCAGTGAGCGCAGACGAGTCCTTGCGGGCGGGAAACGGTCGCGGGGCCGCGGCGACGGCGGCGGTACGCCGGGGAATCGGCTTCAACCCCCAGAGCGGCCGGATCAGGTTGATGCGCCTCACCCCCTCATAGACCGCGAAACAGCCGCCGATGGTCACTGTGACCAGAAGGGGCGCTTCGGCGAAGGCCGGCAGGTTCAGCGGGCGCACCACCCACACGGCGCACACCAGAATGGTCTGGTGGGCCAGATAGCAGGGAAAGACCGCCTGGGTCAGATAGCGCAGCAGGGGACCGTCGCGATTCTGCAGATGAAGGGCGCCGAAGCCGAGGATGGCGGCGATGGTCGTCCACTGGTCGGCCGAGAAGACCAGGCTGGTGAACCAGGGCTCGGGCGCGTTCGCCGGCGTAGCGTTCAGGATCATCAGCGCCGTCAGGGAGGTGATCGCCCCGGCCAGCGCCGGCCAACGCCAGCGGATCGCCGCCCGCCAGAACTCGCTCTGGCCCACCACGAGAAAGCCCATAAGGAAGGCGCCCAGGGAGACGGCATGGTTGTACCAGTCGGACGACAGGTGGTTGGAGATGCCGAAGCGCAGGAACAGCCCCTGCCGCGCCAGCGTCAGATAAAGGACGGGCGCGAGCAGCAGGGCGAAGCCGGACAGCGCCGTCAGGCTCTTGCCCAGCGCAGAGGAGAGGGCGGTCTGCAGCTTCGGCGAGGCGATCAGGGCCGTGGCCAGGACGCTATAGACCAGGATGTAGAGGACGAACCACAGATGGTTCACCGGCACGCCGGCGGCCAGACCGGAAGGGCTGAACTCGCTGGCCCACCAGGCGAAGAACCCCTCGTGCCAACTGCCCTTGTCCACGGCCTCGATGAAGGCTTGCGGCGGCACGAGGACCAAAATGCCGAACAGGGCCGGCGGAACGAGCCGGGCCAGGCGGGTCTTGAGAACCTGGGCGGCCGTCAGCTTGCGGCTCATCAATTTCAGCGCCGCGCCAGAAATGAAGAACAACAGGGTGAGCCGCCAGGGCCCGGTGAGGAGGATCCCCTCGCGCAGCCAGCCCTCTGTATGGCGGCTGTGGATGTGCCAGTCGAACGGCGCATACACGAGGCTGGCGTGGAACAGGATCAGCAGGCCAAAGGCGATGACCCGCAGCCAATCGAGGTCGCTGCGCCGACCCAGCCCGAGGTTCAGCGGCGCCGCGCCGGCATGAGCGCCGGCGTCGGACCGCGGCTTAGTCTGTTCACCGTCGAACGCCATGCGCTCTCCCAGTCCGATGAATGTGAGGATCTCAAACGCCCCTCGCCACCCAGCTCTTATACGGCGCAACGCCGCGCCCAGGATCTGAACGCCTGAGGAACGATCCTGGCGCCAAGATATCCTAGCCCGGTTGCACGCTTGTTGCGCAAACACCTAAGCTTGGGCGCGAATATGGCGGTTCGTGCGAGACGTGAAGCGCGCCGCGATACAAATTTGCGCGGTCCACGTCACCTGTCGGAGGGGAGCGCGGATTCCTGGCGGATGAGTTTGGTTCGCCTGGGCGTCGGAGCGCTCTCCCTGGACGCTTCGACGCCCGATGGACCTCCGGTCATCGCGACCAGCCGCCCCCCAAAGCCCTGAACGAGGCCACGGCCGCCCTGGCCGCGCCGGCCCTGGCCTGGACAAGCTGGTCGGACGCCGCCAGCAGGTCCCGGTCGGCGTCGCGCACCTCCACCAGGCTGCTCACCCCGCCCTCATAGGCGTCCTCGGCCTGGCGGCGCGCGGTGGTCAGCGCGATGATCTGCCGTTGCAGGGCCACCGCGCGGGCGCGCTCGTCGCCAAGGCCGGTGAAGGCGTTCTCGACCTCTTCGGCCGCCTTCAGCACCGAAAGGCGATAGGCCGCCAGCGCCTCGGCCTCCTTGCCGCGGGCCGCGGCGACCTCCGCGTCGATCCGGCCGAAGTCGAACAGCCGCCAGCGCAGGCCCGCGGCCAACTGGCTTTGCTGGGCGTCGCCGTGGAACACGGTGGAGGCGGCCAGGCTGTCGACGCCGATCAGGGCCGAAAGCGAGAGCTTCGGGTAGTATTCCGAAATCGCCGCGCCGATGCGGGCGTCGGCGGCGCGAATCCGGGCTTCGGCGGCGATCACGTCGGGCCGGTGGCGCAAGAGGTCGCCGGGCGTGGCCGCCTCGGCAAAGGCGGGCGGGAACGGGACGGCGCCGGTCGGGGTCAGCTCCGCCCGCCAGGTTCCGGGCTGGGCGCCCATCAGCACGTCGAGCCGGTTGAGCTCCGCCTCGAGGCCGGTATTGAGCGGCGGGATCGAGGCGCGCACACCCTCCAGCGCCGCCTCGGCCAGATGCAGGTCGCGTTCGGCGGAGACGCCCTGGTCGAGCCGGCGCGTCAACAGAGCGACCAGGTCCTGCTCCACCTGCTGTTGGCGCTGGGCGACGGCGATGCGGGCCTGATAGGCGCGAACCTGCAGGTAGGCGTCGGCGGCGTCCGCCTCGATCGCCACCTTCACCGCGTCCGCCTGGGCGGCCGAGGCGTCGGCGTCGGCGCGGGCCGCCTCGCGTCCCCGCCGAAGGCCGCCGAACAGGTCGATCTCCCAGCTGGCGCCGAGGCCCAGGGTATAATCGTCGACGTTGCGTTCGAAGCCCGGCAGATGTCGGCCGATGGTCCCGATCGGACCGTCGAGCGACTGGTCGAGCTTGGCGGCCGAGCCTGTCGCGTCGACGACGGGCAGAAGGGCCGCGCCCGCGGATCTCGCGGCGGCGCGGGACTGGATCAGCCGCGCGCGGGCCTGGAGGAGGTCGAGATTCTGCGCCCCCGCGCGCTCCACGACCCGGCTCAGCTCGGCGTCGCCGAACGCCCTCCACCAGACGTCAGGCCGCACCGTCCCGGCGCCCGGTTCCGCCACGGGCGCCGGGGTGTGGAAGGCGGGCGTCAGGGCGAGGTCGGGCTTGTGATAGTCGGGACCGACGGCGCATCCGGCGAGGGCGGCGGCGGACAGCAAGGACAGGAGCAGGCGGGACATCAGGGGGAGCCTCGGTCAGTGGGCGTCGGGGGTCACCGCCGCCGATTGCGGCGCGGGCTTGCAGAAGGGGACCATGATCAGGGCGCAGATGAAGACCCAGGCCATGGTGCGGAACACCTCGTTGAAGGCGGTGGTCAGGGCGTAGCGGCCGACCAGCCGGGCGAACTGGCCCTGGGCGGCGAGCAGGGCCTGGCCCTGGTCGCCGAGGCCGCCGGCGATCCGGCCGGCGATGGCGCCGACCACGTCCGGTGCATGGGCCCCAGGCTGACCGAGTCCTTCGCCGAGGCGGGCGGTCTGGATCCGGGCGCTGTCCTGCAGCCAGGTGTTGACCACGGCGATGCCGATCGCGCCGCCGAGGTTGCGCATCAGGTTGAACAGACCCGAGGCATAGCGCAGCTCGGTCATGGCGAAGCCGCCGAGGGCCAGGCCGACGCTCGGCACGATGCACAGCATCACCGCGAAGCCGCGCAGCATCTGTGGGGCGAGCCAGGCGCCGAAGCCCCACTGCGGCGTGATATAGGAGGCCAGCCACAGGCTGGCGGCGAACAGGATCAGGCCGACGGTGATGGTCTTGCGCGGATCGACCGTCTGCGACAGCCGGGCGGCGATCACGGTCGACAGCACCTGGGTGAACCCGACCACGAACACGGTGGTGCCGATCTGCAGGGCGTCGTAACCGCGCACCCGGCCGAGGAAGACCGGCACCAGATAGGTCGAGGAATAGAGGCCGAAGCCGATCACGAGGTTGAAGATGCAGGCGAAGGCGAAGGTCGGCTTGCGGAACGGGGTCAGCCGGACGACGGGGCCGCCCGAGCGGAACGAGCGCTCGAGGAACAGGCCGAAGGCGACCAGCGAGACCCAGGCCGCGGTCAGGATCTTGGGATCGCCGAACCAGTCGTTCTTGGGACCCTCCTCCAGCACGTATTCGAGGCAGCCGAGGAAGACGGCCATGGAGGCCAGGTGGGCGTAGTCGATCTGGCGCAGCATCTTCAGGTTCGGCCGGTCGACCCGGATCAGCCACAGCGACAGCAGGGTCACGGCGACGCCGGGGATGATGTTGATGTAGAAGATCGACCGCCATCCCACGGCGTCGGTGAGGAAACCGCCCACCGTCGGCCCCAGCGTCGGCGCCAGCACCGAAACCATGCCGAGGATAGCCGGGATCATCGCCCGCTGCGGCCCCGAGAACAGGGCGTAGCCGGTGGCGAACACGGTCGGCACCATGGCCCCGCCGACGAAGCCCTGCAGCACGCGGAAGATCACCATCGACTGGATGTCCCAGGCGGCGCCGCACAGCGCGCTCGACAGGGTGAACAGGCCCGCCGACAGGGCGAACAGCCAGCGCGTGGACAGGGCCTGGGCCAGGAAGGCCGAAAACGGGATCATCACCAGCTCGGCCATCAGATAGCCGGTCTGCACCCAGCTGATCTCGTCCGGTCCCGCCGACAGGCCCGCCTGCACGTCGTTGAGCGAGGCGGCGACGATCTGGATGTCGAGCAGGGCCATGAACTGGCCGAACGCCATCACGGCGAAGATCAGGTATTTGCGCGCGGCCGGCAGGTCCGACGGCGCCGTCAGGGGGGCGGCGGCCCCCGCGCCGAACAGCCTGCGCGCACCGCCCCATGTGATCGCCGCCATCGCGCCCGCCTTTTGTTGAGCCCGCATTTTGTTGAGGCGGGCCTTGCCGGGCCCGCCACCTTTATATTATATGCATCATATAAACGGAGGCGCAAGCCATGCGCTATGACGCGGACCACAAGCTGAAGACCCGCCAGCGGGTTTTGAAGGAAGCCGGCAGGGCCATCCGCGAGGAGGGGCCTGAGCGGGTCGCCGTGGCCGCCATCATGGCCAAGGCCGGGCTGACCCACGGCGGCTTCTACGCCCACTTCAAATCCAAGGACGAGCTGATCGCCGCCGCGATCGGCGAGATGTTCGAGGACGCGCGCGGCCGCTTCGCCCGCTCCACCGAGGGTTATTCGCCGGCCCAAGGCATGGTGCGCTACATCGACTTCTATCTGTCGGCCCTGCACCGCGACGCGCGGGGGACCGGCTGCCCGATCACCGCCCTGGCGGCCGACCTGCCGCGGCTCGAGGGCGCGGCGCGCGACCAGTACGGAAAGGGCGTGGCCCGGTTGACCGATCGGCTGGTCGGCCAGCTGACCCTGCTCGGCCGGGACGATCCGGCCGGGCTGGCGCACTCGGTAGTGGCCGAACTGGTCGGGGCCCTGTCGCTGGCCCGCGCCACGCCCGACACGGACCAGTCCGACCGCATTCTCGCCGCCTCCCGCGCGGCCCTCAAACAGCGTCTCGGCCTTCTGCCGGACGCCATGGAGCATCAGTCATGAGTCTCGTCGAGGAAGTGGCGCCTGGATTGACCGGCGTCGAACAGCTGCGCGCCCTGATGCACGCCGGCCGCATGTCCGGCATCGGCCGTTCGCTGGCCTTCACCCTGGTCGAGGTCGAGGAGGGCCGGACGGTGTTCGAGGGCGAACCGGGCCCGCACGCCTACAATCCGATCGGCACGGTGCACGGCGGCTACGCCGCCGCCCTGCTCGACAGCGCCTGCGGCTGCGCCGTGCATTCGAGGCTCCGCGCCGACCAGGGCTACACCACGCTCGAGCTCAAGGTCGCCTATCACAAGGCGATGACCGACAAGACCGGGCCGGTTCGCGCCGAGGGCCGGGTCGTCACCCTGGGCCGTCGCGCCGGCTTCGCCGAAGCCACGCTGAAGGACGCGAGCGGCGTCCTCTACGCCTCCGCCACCTCCACCCTCCTCGTGTTCGACCGATGAGCGAAGCCGCGCTTGATACCGCGCGCGTCGGCGCCGAGGCGTCCGCGCCCGCGCCGCACAAGACCAGGGCCCGCGCCCTGCCGTTCTCCAACCGTACCCTGATCGCGGTCGGCGCGGCGGTGGCGGTGGGGCTCGGCGGCGCCCTGTGGATCACCGCGCCCAAGGCCAGCGAGAGCACCGACGCCGCCTATATCCAGGCCGACAGTTCGGTGATCGCGCCCAAGGTCCGGGGCCTGGTGTCGGAGGTGCTGGTCTCGCACAATCAGCCCGTCCATCGCGGCGACGCCCTGGTGCGGATCGATCCCGAGGAGTTCGACGCCCGCGTCGCCTCGGCCCAGGCCGACGTGCAGACCGCCGAGGCCGGCGTCGCCGCCGCCCGCGCCGCCCTGGTGTCGCTCTCGGCCGAAGAGAAGCTCGCCGCCTCCAACGTCCGCGCCGCCCGCACCTCGATCCTGTCGGCGGACGCGCAGAACACCCGCGCCGACGCCGACCGCAAGCGTTACGAAGCCCTGGTGGCCTCCGGCGCGGTGGCCCGGCGCGACGCCGACACCTACAAGGCCGCGGCGATCACCGCCCAGTCCGACGCCGACCACAGCCGGGCCGAACTCGACGTCAGCCGCGACCAGGCCGGCGTGGTGCAGGCGCGCCGCGCCTCCCTCAACGCGGCGGTCGCCCAGGCCGAGGCGTCCCTGGCGCGAGCCCAGGCGGCCCTGACCCTCGCCCGCCAGGACCAGACCCACACGGTGATCCGCGCGCCGATCGACGGCGTGGTCGGCGACCGCCAGGTCGAGCCCGGCGACTATGTGCAGCCCGGCACGCGCCTGCTCTCGGTAGCGCCGCTGAACGCCCTCTACGTCACCGCCAATTTCAAGGAGACCCAGGTGGCGCGTATGCGGGCCGGACAGGCCGTGCGCCTCAAGGTCGACGCCCTGCCGGGCGTGACCCTCACCGGCCACGTCGACAGTTTCGCTCCCGGCACCGGCTCGCAGTTCTCGCTGCTGCCGTTCGAACCCGGAACCGGCAACTTTACCAAGATCGTCCAGCGCGTCCCGGTCCGCATCCGCTTCGACGCGGGCCAGCCGGGGCTGGACAAGCTGCGACCGGGGTTGTCGAGCACGGCGACGGTGCGGTTGAAGGGACGGTAGGCTGTCGGCGGCGGTCTGTTGGGAAGCCAGCCGTGAAGCGTCACAAGGCGGCTTTCGCCCCCGCCAGGATCAGGTCGAGACCGGCAAGGAACACCTCCCGCTCGTCGTGATGCCTCACCTGGCCCGCCAGCAGGTGAACGAACGGGTATTCCGCGGGATCACGTTGCGTCCACTGCTCGACGATCGTGCCGAGGATGGCCGGCCGGTCTGAGGCGCGGAATCTGTGGCGTGCGGCGGCGGCGGTCTGGGCGGCGGCGCCGATGAGATATTGAACAAACGCCGACACGCAGGGGAAGATCGAGTCGCCGGAGACGCCCATTGCGGCGAACTGCGCGCTGCAGCGCTCGAAGACCTCTACCATCGCTGGCTGCCACGGCTCTCGTGCGAGTTGGGTCCCCACCCACGGATGGGTCTCGATTGTGTCGAAGACGCTCAGCGCGATAGCGCGCAAGGCGCCGGCTGGGGCCGGCGCGCCGGCCACCTCGGCCATCACTCGGGACAAGACCGACTCGGTGGCCGCCGCAAGCAGCGCGTCCTTGTCCGCCAAATGCCAGTAGATAGCCCCGCTGCCGGTCGAGAGCCTTCGCGCAAGCGCCCGAAAGGTCAGGGCGCTCTCGCCATCAGAATTGAGGATGTCGATGGCGGACGAGACGATTCGCTCCTTGGAGAGCGCGCCGACGCGTCCCTCGGAAGGCTTTGTCTTGGGGCTCATTCCTCGTTCTTGACATGTCTGGAACGGCGTTCCAAGGGTGCGGCGCTGGAACGACGTTCCAAGCCCGAGGTGATATCATGGACAAGGCTGTCGTTATCATTGGTGCGGGACTTGGCGGGCTAACGCTCGCTCGAGTCCTCCATGTCCAGGGCATCTCCTCGGTCATCTACGAGGCCGAGCCCTCGCCCGAAAGTCGAACCCAAGGAGGCCAGCTCGACATCCACGACTATAATGGCCAGGTCGCGCTCGCAGCCGCCGGTCTCATCGACGCGTTCCGGTCGATCATCCATGAGGGCGCGGAGGCGACCCGCGTGCTGAAACAGGACGGCGCCGTGCTGCTGGACCTGCCCGACGATGGCCAGGGCCGGCGTCCCGAGGTCCTCCGCGGGGATTTGCGGAAGCTTCTCCTCGACTCCCTGCCGGACGGCACGGTCAGGTGGGGCAAGAAACTCACCGAGGCCTCGAGCCTCGGCGACGGTCGACACGAAATCGCGTTCGCCGATGGATCCGCCGCGCAAGCCGACCTGCTCGTCGGGGCCGACGGCGCATGGTCCAGGGTGCGGCCGCTTTTGTCCGACGCCAAACCCGAATACGCCGGCGCAACCTTCATCGAGACGTATCTGCACGACGTCGACAACCGTCACCCCTGCGCCGCAGCCATCGTCGGCGTCGGAGCAATGTATGCTCCAGCACCGGGGAAGGCGATATTCACCCACCGCGAGGCCGGGGACGTGCTGCATAGCTATGTGGAGCTCAAGCGGCCCGCCGCCTGGTTCGCGGCCATCGACTTCAACGACCCGGCGGCGAAAGACCGTATCGTGACCGAGTTCGGCGATTGGGCGCCGGCGCTCAGAGCCCTCATCACCGACAGCGACACGGCGCTGGCGCCGCGGATGATCTATACGCTTCCCCAGGGACACCGATGGAAGCGGGCTCCTGGCGTGACGCTCCTCGGAGATGCGGCGCACCTTATGCCGCCATCGGGCGAAGGCGCGAACTTGGCGATGTTGGAGGGCGCAGAACTGGCCGACGCCATCGTTCGCCATCCCGGCGACATCGAGGCGGCGCTTTCCGCCTATGAGGAGCCGATGTTCTCCCGCGCCGCTTTGGAAGCTAAAGAGGCGCATCTCATGTTGGACCTCTGCCTGGGGGACGATGCGCCGTCTGCGTTCATCGAGATGATGACGGGTACCAAGAGCAAAAGCGAAGCCAGTCCCGCTTGAGCGCGCGTTTGACAGGGCGCGGCATGCGATCCCGAGCTATTCTGACTGTGCAGGGCGGAACGTCCTGTAATTCGGGAGGGGCGGATGGGCGGCGTCGCTTGGGTCTTGACGGCTGCGGTCGCGTTTGTCGGTAGCCATTTCCTGCTGTCGCATCCGCTGCGAAGGCCCATCGTCAATGCGATCGGCGAGGGCGGGTTTTCGGGTGTCTATTCGCTGGTGGCGGCGGCGACTCTGATCTGGCTGGCCCTGGCTTACCGTTCCGCACCGATGACAACCCCGCTGTGGCCCGTGGGCGACGTCCTGTGGGCGGCGGTGACCGTGGTGATGCTGCTCGCGTCCGTCCTCCTGATGGGATCGCTGATCCGCAACCCGGCCCTGCCGACGGGCGGCGCTCCGAGACCGTTCCCCGAGGCGGCGCGCGGCGTCTTCAGCATCACCCGCCACCCGATGATGTGGGCGATCGCCCTGTGGGGACTATGCCATATCGCGGTCTATCCGATCGTGAAGAATATCGTCGTCGCCTTGGCCATGATCATCCTGGCCTTGGTGGGCGCCGCGCTGCAGGATCGCAAGAAGGAACGCCTGGCGCCGGAGCAGTGGCCGGCCTGGGAAGCCAAGACCAGCTATCTTCCGTTCGCGGCCATCGTCGCCGGCCGGGCGCGCCTGGGCGGGTTCGGCGTGCTCGTCCTGGCGGGCGGCCTGGTGATCTGGCTCGCCGCGACCTGGGCGCATATTCCCCTATCGGGCTGGACGGCCGGCGTGTGGCGCTGGGTGCATTAGCGGACGCGGAAGGGGTCCGCTTCTACCCCGCCACGCGCGGCGCATCCTTCCAGCCGCCGCCGAGCGCCTTGAATACCGCGACCTGGTCCTCGACCAAGGCCTGGTCGGACTGGGCCAGGGCCTGCTGGGTCTGGATCAGGGACTGTTCGGCGGTGAGCAGGTCGAGCTGGCTGATCGTGCCGGCGCGGTATCTTTGCTGCACCAGGGTGTAGGCGGTCTGGCTGGCGTCCCGGGCGCGGGTCAGGGCGGCGTTGTGGTCGACCTCGGCGCCGTAGGTGGCCAGGCTCTGCTCGGCCTCCTTGAGCGCGGTCAGCATGGTCCCGTCGAAGGCGGCCAGCGCCGCCTGGGCGGTGGCGCGGGCCTCGCCGATCCGGGCGCGGGCGACCAGGATGTTGGGGAAATTCCACGAGATCAGCGGCCCCAGCCCATAGGAGACGTAGCGGCTCGAGAGCAGGTTGGCGCCCTGCGGCGCGGTCGAACCGATCGAGCCGCCGAGGCTGACGGTGGGATAGAGGTCGGCGGTGGCGACGCCGATGCGGGCGGTCTCGGCGGCCAGGGTCCGCTCGGCCTCGCGCACGTCGGGCCGGCGCAGCAGGAGGGTGGTCCCGTCGCCGGCGGGGATCGGCGTAGTCAGCTTGGGCGGGGCGGCGCAGCGGCCGGCCTCCTGCGGCGCATCCTTGGGGGCGACGCCGAGCAGGGCCGCGAGGGCGAACAGATTGGCGTTGCGCTGGCCCTGCAGCACGGGAATCGCCGCGCGGGCCTGTTCGAGCACGGTCTGCGCCCGCGAGGTCTCGAGCTGCGACAGCGTCCCGGCCTGGAACTGCTGGTTGGTGAGGTCGAAGTCCGACTGGGCCAGGGCCAGGCTCTGCTGGGCCACCGCCAGTTCTTCGGCGAAGGCGCAGCCGTCGAGGTAGGCGCGGGCCACGTCGGAGGCGACGGTGATGCGCACCGCGTCGCGGGCGGCCTCGACGCTCTGGGCGTCGGCCCGCGTGGCCTCGATGGTGCGGCGCACGCGGCCGAACAGATCGACCTCGTAGTTCATGTCGAAGCCGGCCTGATAGACCCAGCCGGCGCTGGCGGTGGTCGGTCCGAAAACCGACGGGTTGGCGCCGGGCGCATTGGCCAGGGCCGCGCGCTCGGCGGCGGCCGAGGCGGCCGAGGCGTTCGCGGCGGCGCTGCGGCCGTAGGTGGCCCCGCCCGACAGGGTGGTGGTCGGGAACAGGGCGGCGCGCGCCTCGCTGAGGGTCGCGCGGGCCTTGCTGAGGTTGGCCTCCGCCTGCCGCAGGTCGGTGTTGGCCACCAGCGCCCGGGCGACCAGGTCGCTGAGGGTCGGATCGCCGTAGAGCCGCCACCAGGCGTCCGGCGGCTGGTCCGCCGTCGCGCGGGCGACGGGCGCGGAGACGAAGCCGCCGTCGGCGTGCGGGACGGCCGCCGGCTCATGATAGTTCGGCCCGACCGTGCAGGCCGACAGGGCCAGGGCGCCGGCGGCGAGGACGGCGCCGAACAGGGGCGTGCGGCGGTTCATGTCCCCGCCTCCGGTTCGAAATCCCGGGACGGCGGCGGACTGTCGGTGGTCGGCACGCGCGGCCTGGCCTTCGGCGGCTTGGGCAGGAGGTCCGAGAGGTTGCGGCAGACCACGTAGAACACCGGGGTGAACAGGAGACCGAACACGGTAACGCCGATCATGCCGAAAAACACCGCCACGCCGAGCGCCTGGCGCATCTCCGCCCCCGCGCCCTTGGCGAACGCCAGCGGCACCACCCCGAGAATGAAGGCGAAGGAGGTCATCAGGATCGGCCTCAGGCGGGTGCGTCCGGCCTCCTCGGCGGCCTGGCGCCGGTCGTGGCCGTGCTCGACCTCGCCCTGGCGCGCGAACTCGACGATCAGGATGGCGTTCTTGGCGGCGAGGCCGATCAGCACCACGAGGCCGATCTGGGTCAGGATGTTGTTGTCCTGGTGCATCAGGTTCACGCCGAGCATGGCGGCCAAGAGGCACATGGGCACGATCAGGATCACCGACAGCGGCAGGGTGACGCTCTCGTAGAGCGCGGCCAGCAGCAGGAAGACGAACACCACCGACATGCCGAACACGAGGATGCCGGTGTTGCCGGCGGCGCGCTGCTGATAGGCGAGGTCGGTCCACTCGTTGCTGAAGCCCTCGGGCAGGGCCTGGCGGGCGGTCTTCTCCATCAGGTCGAGCGCGGCGCCCGACGAGGTGCCGGGGGCGGCGTCGCCCTGGATCTCGGCGGCGTTGTAGAGATTGTAGCGGTAGACCCGGTAGGGGCCGGTCTCGTGGTGCAGGGTCAGCACCGAACCCAGCGGCACCATGGCGCCCGTGCTCGAGCGGGTCTTCATGCCGGCGATCGTCGCCTCGTCGGTGCGATAGGCGCCGTCCGCCTGGGCCAGCACCTCGAAGGTCCGGCCGAGGAAGTTGAAATCGTTGACGAAGGACGAGCCGAGATAGGTCTGCAAGGTGCTGAACACCTGGTTCGACTTCACGCCCAGGGTTTCGGCCTTGGTGCGGTCGATGTCGGCGTGGATGCGCGGGGTCTTGGTGTTGAACGGGGTGAAGATCTGCCCGATCCCCTTGGTCTGCCCGGCGGCGCCGACCAGGCCCTGGGCGGCCCGCTCGAGGCCCGCATAGCCGACGCCGTTCTGGTCCTCGATCACCATCTTGAAGCCGCCGGCGGTGCCGATCCCGCGCACCGGCGGCTGCTGGATCACCCGCACGTCCGCGTCGGGAACGCCGGAAATGGCCTTCCTGATGTTGGCGGCGATGCTCTCGCCGGTCTGGTGGTGTTTGCCGCGCTCGGCGAAGGGCGCGAAGATCACGTACATCTGGCCGGTGTTCGACGCGGTGGTCTGGCTCAGCGCATCGACCCCGGCGTAGATCGACGCCGCCACCACGCCCGGAACGCCCAGCACCCGCTTGCCGACGTCGCGCACCGCCTCGTCGGTCCGCGCCAGCGACGTCCCCGGCGGCATGGTGACGCTGACGATCACATTGCCCTGGTCCTGGAAGGGGATGAAGCCCTGCGGCGTCGCCGCCAGCCGCCAGCCGGTGAGCAGCAGGAGGCCGGCGTAGAGCACCAGCATCAAGACCGCCATGCGCACGACCTTGTGCACCAGCCCGGCGTAGCGGTCCGAGGTCTTGTCGAACACGCGGTTGAACCAGTTGGCGAAGCCGATGAAGGGCTTCTCCCATGGCTTGGGCTGCTTGTGCGAGCCGTGGTCCTCGGGGTCGTGCGACTGCAGGATCAGCGCCGCCATGGCCGGGGACAGGGTCAGCGACACGATCAGCGAGATCACCGTCGCCACGGCGATGGTCAGGGCGAACTGGCGGTAGAACTGGCCGGAGACGCCGCTGACGAAGGCGGTCGGCACGAACACCGCCACCAGCACCAGGGCGATGCCGATCAGGGCCCCGCCGACCTCGTCCATCGACACGTGCGCCGCCTCGCGCGGGTCGACGCCCTGGCGCAGGTGCCGCTCGACGTTCTCGACCACGACGATGGCGTCGTCGACGACGATGCCGATGGCCAGCACCAGACCGAACAGCGACAGGTTGTTGAGCGAGAAGCCGGCCACCTTCATCACCGCGAAGGTGCCGATCAGCGAGACCGGGATGGCCAGCACCGGGATCAGCGAGGCGCGCCAAGTCTGCAGGAAGACCATGACGACCACCACCACCAGGATGAGGGCGATGAACAGGGTCTTGTAGACCTCGGCAATCGACTCCTGCACGAACTCGGTGGGATTGTAGATGATCCGGTAGTCGAGGCCGGGTGGGAAGCTCTTCTTGAGCCTCTCCATGGTGGCCTTGATGCCCTCGGCGGTCTGCACGGCGTTGGTGCCCGGCAGCTGCTGGATGCCCAGGGCGACGGCGGACTTGGTCACCGCCTTGCCGTCCTGCAGATAGCCCAGGTAGGCGTTGGTGGTGTAGTCGGCCGCGCCGAGCTCCACCCGCGCCACGTCCGAGACGTGGGTCAGCCGGCCCTGGTCGTCGCGCTTGACGACGATGTCGCCAAACTGCTCGGGGGTGGTCAGCCGGCCGAGGGTCTGGATCTCCAGCTGATTGGCCGGGCGGCGCCCGTCGAACGGCGGCGCGCCGACCGCGCCGGCGGCCACCTGCACATTGTTGGCCTGCAGGGCCGCGACGACCTCGTCGACGGTCAGGTTGCGGGCGGCGGCCTTGTCCGGGTCGATCCAGATCCGCATGGAATAGTCGCGCGAGGCGCGGCTGCCGATGTCGCCGACGCCATAGAGGCGCAAGAGGGGGTCGCGGACGTGCAGGCCGACGTAGTTGGCCACGTACTGCTGGTCGAGGGAATTGTCCGGCGAGTACATGTGCACCGCCAGCAGGATGTCGGGCGTCGACTTGCGCACGGTGACGCCGATGTTGCGCACCTCGTCCGGCAGCTGCGGCAGGGCGGCCTCCAGCCGGTTCTGCACCAGCACCTGGTCGATGTTCAGGTCGGTGCCCAGGGCGAAGGTGACGGTGATGGTCAGGTGCCCGTCGGCGGTCGAGTTCGACGCCATGTAGAGCATGTTGTCGACGCCGCTGATCTGCTCCTCGATCGGCGTGGCCACGGTCTCGGCCAGGGTCTCGGCCGACGCGCCCGGATAGGAGGCCGTGATGTTGACGGTCGGCGGCGCGATCTGCGGGTACTGGGCGACCGGCAGGGTCGGGAAGGCGATCAGCCCCACGAGCGTGATCAGGACCGCGAGCACCCCCGCGAACACCGGCCGGTCGATGAAGAAGTGGGACAGGCGCATCCTGGTTTAGGGTCCCGTCACTTCACGTCGGCGAGCGAGGCCGACGATCCGGCCGGATCGATGTAGCCGCCCTCGGCGGGTTGGTCGGTCTTGACCTGGATCTGCCCGGTCTTGGGCGTCACCGGCTTGCCGGCGTGCGCCCGCCCGACGCCGGCGATGACCACGACGTCGTTGGCGTCGAGGCCCGAGCGGATCACGCGCAGGCCCTCGATCAGCGGCCCGGTGGTGATCAGCTTGGGATGGACGATGTTCTTGGCGTCGACCACATAGACGATCTGCCGGCTCTGATCGGCCTGCACCGCTTCGTCGGGCACCAGTAGGCCCGGATAGCGTCCCGAACCCAGGAGCCGCATGTGTCCGAACATGCCGGGGGTCAGGAACAGGCCCGGGTTGGCCACCACCGCCCGGCCGCGGATGGTGCCGGAGTTGGTGTCCATCGCATTGTCGACGAACTCCATGCGTCCGCGCCAGCGATAGCTGGTTTCGTCCTGCAGCTTGATCTCGACCGGATTGGCCGCGAACCGCGAGGAAGCGCGGGTGCCCGCCTGGTTTTCGCGCTGGTACTTCAGATAGGAGCCTTCCGAGCCGGTGAAGGCGAAGCGGATCGGGTCCAGGTTGACGATGTTGGTCAGGATGGTCTGATCCTGGGTGACCAGATTGCCCGGCGCCACCCGCCGGTCGGAAATCCGCCCGGACAGCGGCGCTGTCACATGAGTGAAGCCGAGGTTCAGAAGGTTGGTCTGCAGCGTCGCCTTGGAGGCGGCGAGGTCGGCGGTGGCCTGCCGTTCGGTCGCCACCAGGGTGTCGTAGTCCTGCTGGGAGACGGCGTGGGTGGCGACCAGGGTCTCGGACCGTTTGCGCTGGGCGGTCGCGTTGGCCAGGGTCGCCTCCTGGCGCTGCACCTGGGCCTTGGCCTGATCGACGAGCGCCTGGTAGGGGCGCGGGTCGATGACGAACAGGAGCTGGCCCTTCTTGACCGTCTGCCCGTCCTTGAAGGCGACGGTCTGCAGATAGCCCGACACGCGCGGGCGCACGTCCACCGAATCGACGGCGATGAACTGGCCGACGTAGTCGTCCCAGTCGATGATCATCTTCTGCAGGGGGTGGGCGACGACCACGGCCGGCGGCGGCGGCGCGGGCGCCTTCTTCTCTCCGCATCCGGAAATCACCAGCGTCGCCACGCCGAGGCAAGCGAGACCGTACCGCGCCTTCATGCTCGCCCCTCCGAATCCCTGCACTGGTCGCGGCCCCGCTTTCATTTAGTCCGACCGCTCCCAACGCCAATACGGCTTCGATAGTTTGTGGCCAGGTCGGTACAAACGGCGTCCGATCCGGCGCGGGCGCTCCGCTGAGCCGCCAAGCGGGCGAATTCAGGGCGCCCCCTGCAACAAGCCTGTAAACCCACGTTACGCAAGACCCCGAAGGCGACCGGGCGGTCGCCGTGAGTCATGTATCCGCATTGACCAGCACGCGGTCGGGATGTCGCTCCTGCCAGTCCAGGATGTCCTGCGAGGTGAAGGCCGGGTTCGACGGATAGAGGTCGGCGTAGACCGCCTGAACGAAGGCGAAGTCCTCGGCCGTATCGACGGTCCAGCGATAGCGCAGCGGCGGGTCGCGGTGGATGGCGTGGACCTTGAACCGTTCCGGGTGGGTGTAGATGAAACGGGTCACGTGCTCGCGGTCCGGGCCCGTCGCCTCCTGCCCCACCGCGCGCAGCACCGCGGTCCGGCACACCTCGACATCGAGCCCCTTGGGAAAGGTCCAGCGCCCCTGCACATGGGTGTAGTCGGCCGCCGTGGCGATGTGCTCGCCGACGGCGCGGTCGATCAGCTCGGGATCGGCGAGCGGGCAGTCCGCGGTGAGGCGCACGACCTGATCGGGCCAGCCCTTCATCTCCAGGGCGCCCAGGAACCGGGAGAGGACGTCGTCGAGGGCGCCGCGGAAAACGTCGACGCCCGCGCTGGCGCACCAGTCCGCCAGGCCATCGTCCTCGGCGCCGGTCGAGGTGGCGACCACCAGCCCGGACAGGCTCCGAGCGCGCCGCACGCGCTCAATCTGGCGGCCGATCATCGGCTCGCCAAGCAGGTCCTTCATCACCTTGCCCGGCAGACGGGTGGAGGACATGCGCGCCTGCAGGATCGCCAGCGCCATCAGGCGGCCCTGACCGCGAGGTCGCCCGGCGCATGCCCCCGCGCGGCGAGGCGGTCCTGAACCTCGGTCCGCCGTTCCGACCAGTCGACGGCGAGGAGGGCCAGGCCATAGACGTCGTGGTAGCGGCCGCCTTTCCAGATGTGGTCGCGATAGTGGGCCTCGCGCACGAAGCCGAAGCTCTCGTGCAGACGCCACACCGCCTCGTTGGCGACGAACACCTCGCAGGCCAGCTTGTTCAGCCGCATCGGTCCGAACACCTCCTCGGCCACGAGGTACTCGACGCAGGCGCCGACGCCGCGGCCGCGCGTGTCGGTCTCGCCGAGATAATACGCCCAGTCGCAGCGCCGGTTGGCGCGATCGATCTTCACCAGGTTGGCGAGGCCGACCGGCCGCTCGTCGTCGAGGATGATCCAGTAGCGGCGATCCTGCGCCGCGAGCGCCGTCTCCAGCCACGCCGCATGCTCGGCTTCGCCGACCGGATGGTCGGTGTACATGTGGGTGGATACGTGCGGCGCGTTGCGCCAGGCGCGAACGCGCTCGCCGTCATCCTGCCGCAGAGGTCGAAGCGCCACGCTCATGCACCGGAGTCTAGAGGCGGCCTGCCCTAGCCGTCCAGCACGTCGCGCAACCGCTGGGCCAGCTGGTCGAAGGTGAAGGGTTTGGTGATCAGGTTGACGCCGGCGTCGAGCCGGCCCTGATGCACGATGGCGTTGCGCGAATAGCCGGTCGTGAACAGCACCTTCACCTCCGGCCGCAGGGCGCGCACCTCGTCGGCCAGAACCCGACCGGACCGCCCGGGCAGGACCACGTCGGTGAACAGCAGGTCGATCCGCTCCGGCCCGCGCGCGATGGCGAGGCCCTGGTCGGCGTCCGCCGCCTCCAGCACATGGTAGCCGAGCTCGGTCAGGATGGAGACGCTGTAGCTGCGCACCTCCTCATTGTCCTCGACCACAAGGACGGTCTCGTCGGACATGCCTTCGGGGGCCCGGCCGGCCGAGGTCGCGCCCTCCGGTTCCAGGCCGCCAAGGAAGCGGGGGAAATAGAGTTTCACCGTCGTGCCCTCGCCCGGCTCGGAATAGAGGGTGATGTGGCCGCCGGACTGTTTGACGAAGCCGTACACCATGGACAGGCCAAGGCCGGTTCCCTTGCCCACGTCCTTGGTGGTGTAGAAGGGCTCGAAGGCCCGATCGAGCACGTCGCGCGGCATGCCCTGGCCGCTGTCCGACACCGAGATCATCGCGTACTGGCCCGGCGCCACCTCGCTGTCGGTGGCGGAATAGCGCTCGTCGAGCATGGTGTTGGCGGTCTCGATGGTCAGCTTGCCGCCCTCGGGCATGGCGTCGCGCGCATTGACGGCCAGGTTGAGGATGGCGCTTTCGAGCTGGTTCTGATCGACCTCCACCGGCCAGAGGCGCGAGGCCAGCACGCCCTCCAGTTCGATGGTCTCGCCGAGGGTGCGGTGCAGAAGCTCGGTGGAGTCGCGCACCACCACGTTCAGGTCGATCGGCTTCGGCTCGAGCGGCTGGCGGCGGGAGAAGGCCAGCAGGCGCGCGGTCAGGGTCGCGGCCCGGTTGGCGCCCTGAGACGCCATGTCCAGCGCGCGCGTCATGCGCCCGTTGTCGGCGGGAGCGTTGCGCCGGATCGTGTCGAGACCGCCGATGATGACGGTGAGCAGGTTGTTGAAGTCGTGCGCCACCCCGCCGGTAAGCTGGCCGACCGCCTCCATCTTCTGGGCCTGCCGCAAGGCCTCTTCGGCCCGCATGCGGTGGTCCAGTTCGGCGGCGATCCGCTCCTCGAGACCCGCGTTCAGGGCCTGCAGCTTCGCCTCGGCGGCGCGGCGCTGCTCGATCTCGCGCTCGGCCGCGGCCTGGGCTGCCTTCTCTTCGGTCACGTCGATCACCGCGCCGACGAGGCGTTTGACTCCGTCCGCACCGACCTGAAGCCCGCCGCGGGCGATCACCCGCCGCGCGCGGTCGCCGCCGACGATCCGGTATTCGGCTTCGAAGGGCGTGTCGTTGGCGATCGCCGTTCGGATAAGGCCGAGCACGCGATCGCGATCGGCGGAAGCCACGCCCTCGATGAACCGCGACAGGGGCAGGCCGCCGGCGGCGTTCTGCTCGGCCACCCCGAAGAAGGCGGTGAGCGGCCCGAGCACGGTGGCGTCGCCGCTCTCGGGATCGAACTGAAACACGGCGATCCGGCCGGACGACAAGGCGAGCTCGAGCCGCTCCTGGGTGATCAGGGCGCGCTGCTCGCTCTGCATGACCGCGCGGGCGGCGTCGCGGCGCAGGCGCGCCATCTGGATGTTGACCGCCACACGGGCCAGGAGCTCGCGCGCGGCGAACGGCTTGATCAGATAGTCGTCGGCGCCGGCCTCCAGCCCTTCGACCTTGGCCTCCTCGCCCGCGCGGGCGGAGAGCAGCACGACGGGGACGCCCGCGAGGGCGGGCTCGGAGCGGATGGCCCTCAGCAGCCCGAATCCGTCGAGCCTGGGCATCATCACGTCCGACAGGATCAGGTCGGGGACGCGGGCGCGGGCCGCGGCGAGGGCGGCTTCGCCGTCAGGCGCGGTCTCCACCTCATAGCCCTGGCCCTGCAGCAGGCGCTGGACGTATTCACGCATGTCGGCGTTGTCGTCGGCGAGCAGGATCCGCCCGCTCTGCGGCGTCGCCACCGTGCCGCCGGTCGCGCCGATGCCGGTCTCCGGCAGCACCTGACCCTCCGGCAGCCAGCGCAAGGCCTCCTCGACCATGGCCTGGGCATAGACGCGGGGCGAGCCCGTCGGCTCGCCGCGGACCTGGCCGGGGTCCAGGTGGCCATCGCCGTACGGAAGGCGAAGGGTGAAGCTGGTCCCCTGGCCGAGGACGCTGTCGGCGAAGATGGTCCCGCCGTGCAGCCGCACCAGCTCCTGAACCAGGGCCAGCCCGATGCCCGACCCCTCGAAATTCCGCCCCTGCGCTCCCTCGATGCGGTGAAAGCGCTCGAACAGCCGGGGCAGGTTCTCAGCCGAGACGCCGATGCCCGTGTCGGAGACCTTCACTTCGGCGCAGGACCCATCCGCCGACGGGCCGACCGACACGGTGATCCGGCCCTCGAAGGTGAATTTGAAGGCGTTGGAGAGCAGGTTCAGCAACACCTTCTCCCACATCTCCTGGTCTACGTAGACCGGTTCGCGAAGGGGGCGGGCGTCGATCACCAGCTCAAGGCCCGCGCGCTCGATGGCCGAGCGGAAGCTCGAGGCGATCTCGGCGCTATAGGTGGCCAGATCGGTGAGCCTGAACTCGGCCTGGGTGCGTCCGGCCTCGATGCGGGAGAAGTCGAGCAGGCTGTTGACCAGCCGCAGCAGGCGCAGCCCATTGCGGTGGGCCAGCTCGACGGGGGCTCTGATCTCGGGTGATAGCGCCTCGGCGAGCACGTCCTCGAGCGGACCCAGCATCAGGGTCAGCGGGGTGCGGAATTCGTGGCTGACGTTGGAGAAGAAGGTGGTCTTGGCGCGGTCGATCTCGGCCAGGGCCTCGGCGCGCCGGCGTTCGGCGTCGTACGCCCGCGCCGACGCCAGGGCGGCGGCGATCTGGCCGGAGAGCAGTTGCAGGAAGTCCGAATATCCCGCGTCGAGCGGGCGATAGGGGCTCAGCCCTACGATCAGAAAGCCCGCGGCCGTCTCCACGCCCTGCTGCGCGATCGGAATCATCAGCGCGTTCGCCGGCGGCTTGTCCCACGCCCCGGTCGGCAGGCTGGTGAACAGGTCGCCGAGGTCGGAGACCACCACCGGCGCGTTCCGGTCGAGCGCCGTCCGGAATGGCCAGACACGATCGTCGAGGCGCAGCGTCGGCAGGGCGATCGGATCCCCCGCCTCCACGCCGGTGCACGCCGCCAGCGCGACCGCGCCGGCCTCCGGGTCGGTCAAATAGGTCAGGGTGAAGGGCAGGTCGGTCTGGTTTCGGCCGAGCTCGGTTTTGATCGCCGAAACCAGCTCGCCCTCGGTGCGGATCGCCGAGACCGCCGACGCCAGCTGACGCAAGGCGCCGAGCCGGCGTTCCGAGATTACCCGCTCGGTCTCCTCCACCACCACGCAGAACATGCCGGCGACCTTGCCCGCGTCGTCGAACAGGGGGCTGTAGGAGAAGGTGTGATAGGTCTCCTCGGGAAAACCGCTGCGCTGCAGGAACAGCAGCATGCCTTCGGAATAGGTGGCCTCGCCGGTGGCCAGCACTTCGTCGATGAGCGGACCGATGTCGGACCAGATCTCCGCCCAGACCACCGGCGCCGGCGTTCCCAAGGCCCAGGGCCTCTTGAGGCCGAGCGTCGGGGCGTAGGCGTCGTTGCAGAAGAAGGTCAGCGCCTCCCCCCACGCCATCCACATCTGGTAGCGCGAGGTCAGCATCATGCGGACGATGGACTGCAGGCTTCGCGGCCACGCCTCGGGTCTGCCCAGCGGCGTCGAGTCCCAGTCGTAGGCGCGCATCTGCGCACCCATCTCGCCGCCCCCCTGAAAGACGTCGTTGAACGCCGCCGTCTGCTCCGTCATCGCGCCTTGAGTCCAACGGGTCTTGAGCCAAGCTTCTGCGTCAGAACGCCACAGTCTGGCCTAGCCGTACCATATTCTTCGCACCTGCAAAGAGGGACAAGCGCCCCTGCCGACCAGCCGGGCCCGCCGGTATTTTATTTTCCGTCCGAGGGGCGACCCGCGCCATGCTCCAGCGCCGCCGCCAGCCGCGCCAGGCCGATCCGGGTGGTCTCGAGGTCGCCGCCGAGACCGACGCGGATATGCTCCGGACGGCTGAAGAAACGGCCGGGGACGATGCTGGTCTCGAACTCACGCGTCAGCCGCTGAAACAGGGCGTCGCCGTCGGTGTGCTTCAGCCGCGGAAAGACGGTGGTCCCCTGGTCGAAAATCGTCTGTTCAAGCGCCGGGTGGCCGCCGAGAAGCTCGCGATAGGCGGCGCGGTTGGGCTCGATCATGGCGCTGGCCCGGGCTCTCAGATGCGGCAACCGGTCGAGCGCCGCCACCGACATGCGCTCGGCGATGTGCGGCGGATGCACGCCGTAGAGATCGTTCAGCCGGCTCATCTTCTGCGCCAGGGGCGCCGGCGCCAGGATCCAGCCGCAGCGCAGGCCGGTGACGCCGTAGGCCTTGGTCAGGCTCGAGGTGACGACGATGTTGCCGTGCGGAAGGAAGCTGGTCCGGGGCGTCCCGTCCTTGAAGGTCAGCTCGAGATAGACCTCGTCGACCAGCACCAGAGCCCCCACCCGGGCGGCCGCTTCGGCCACCTTGTGGATCACCGCTTCGCTCTCCAGCGCGCTCGTGGGATTGTGCAGATTGGTCAGGACGACGAGGCGGGTGTCCTCGGTCAGCGCCTCGGCGACCCGGTCGGGATCGAGCCGCCAGGCCTCCTGGGGCTCGCGACGGAACCGGTGCACGTCGGCCTGCAGATAGCCGAGGGCGTCGATCAGAAGCTCATAGGTCGGATCCTCCACCAGCACCCGATCGCCAGGCGCAGTGATGGCCGCCATGGCCAGGTGATTGGAGAAGGAACAACCGCCGCCCGGCATCACCACGTGCGAGACGTCGACGCCGAAGCGGGCGGCGATCTTCTCCATCAGCGGCCGGTACCCGCCGGCGTTGGGGCCGTGCAGCGCCAGGTCGTCCCACCGCAGGTCGAGGTCCGAGAGAAGGGCGTCCTTCACCCCGCTCGAGGCGACGCCATAGCGCGCCGCCGCGCCGAACTTGGCGAAGTGCATGTACTCGGATTTGAGGTTGCGCGGGTCGCTCACGGTCGGAAGCTTCACTGGGGGACGAGATCCTTGTTGATCCGGCGCCAGTAGAGATAGGGCGGCACGCCGAGCGCCATGAGGGCGTAGCCGACCAGGCTGTCGACCGGATGGGTCCAGAACGAGGCCAGCACGACCACGACACAGATCAGGATGAAGAGGCCGATGCTCCAAGGGAAGAGCGGCGCCTTGAAGCCGTCGATCGCCGAGCCGGAGGCTCGCTCGCGCCGGCGCAGGACGAAGAGGCACGAGGCGCTGAGGCCGAAGAACAGGAAGTTCATGGCGATCACATAGCTCAGGATTCGCTCGTAACTGCCGGACAGGGCGAGGATCCCGGTCCAGATCGCCTGCAGCACGATGGCCACGACCGGGGCCCGGCTGGCCTCGCCGATCGCCGCCGCCTGGCGGAAGAACAGGCCGTCGCGGGCCATGGCGAAGTAGACGCGCGGTCCGGTCAGCATGGACTGGCTGAGATAGCCGATCGCCGACAGGGCCACCGCCGCGGCCGCCAGCGTGCCGCCGATGGGGCCGGCGACCACGTGCAGGACGTCGGAGGTCGGGGTCAGGGTCTTGCCGAGGGCGACGACGCCGAGGACGTTGAGGCAGGCGATGTTGACCAGAAGGTAGAGGACGACCACGGCCAGCACCCCCACCAAAAGTGCGCGCACCAGGTTGCGCCGTCCGTCCTTCATCTCGCCGGCCACATAGTTGGCGGTCTGCCAGCCGCCAAAGCTGAACACCACCGGGATCAGCGCCTCGCCGAAGCTCTTGGCGGCGTCGGCCGGGGCCTGATGTTCGGCGGCCGGGGTCGGGGCCGGGGTGTGCGGCGCGAAGAACAGGCCGGCGATGACCAGGGCGGCGATGGCGCCGAACTTCAGCGCGCCGAGCGCGCTCTGCGCCCCGTCCCCGGCCTTGACGCCGATGCAGTTGATCGCCGCCAGGACGGCCAGCACCGCGACCACGACGAGGGGTTCGGACAGGCCGCCGCCGGCCAGCACGTCGATGTTGCGGGCGAAGACGATGGAGACCGCCGCCAGCCCCCGGCCTGCACCACCAGGAGCGTGGTCCAGCCGAACAGGAAGCCGGTCAGCGGGCCGTAGGTCTCGCGCAGATAGACGTACTCGCCGCCGGTGGCCGGGATCCGCGCCGCGAGTTCGGCGTAGACGAAGGCGCCGAGGATCGCCATCACCCCGCCGACGCTCCAGGCCAGTAGCGCCAGCCCGGGCGAGGGCAGGCTCTTGGCCACCACCGCCGGGTTGACGAAGATGCCCACGCCGACCATTCCGCCCATGACCAGAAGGACCGCGCTCGGCAGACCGATGGCGACCCTCAGGCCTTCGCGGGTGATCTCGTTCGGCTCGCTCGGCGTCTGCATCGGTCGATCTGATCGGAACTCGGCGCAACCATCACGCGCGAGGGCGCCAAAAACAAGGATCAACGCAGGGATCGCAGAGACCGCGCGGAGCGCGCAGAGATGTTCACGCTTTGGCGGCCGCGGGGCGTTCTTGTCTCTCCGCGCTCCGCGCAGCCTCCGCGATCCCTGCGTTAAATTTTTCCGGACGCGCCACTTCGCTCGGTTTCGGTCTTTTTAAACCGCCGCAGCGCTTTAGAACGAGCGCCATGACCGCGCCCGCCGCCCGCCCCGAAGTGCTCGCCCTGCGCCGTTCGGAGATCCGCATCCTGGCCAACGCCGGCATGGGGCGCAGCGACGTGCTGCCGTTCTGGTTCGGCGAGTCCGACCTGCCGACGCCCCTGTTCATCCGCGAAGCCGCGGCGGAAGCGGCGCTGGCGGGCAAGACCTTCTATACCCACAACCTCGGCCGGCCGGATCTGCGCGCCGCCCTCTCGGCCTATCTCACCCGGCTGCACGGTCTGGCGATCGGCGCCGAGCGGATCGCGGTGACCAACTCCGGCGTCAGCGCCCTGATGATCGCCGCCCAGACGGTGATCGGGCCCGGCGACCGGGTCGTCGCGGTGGCGCCGGTATGGCCCAATGTGGTGGAGATCCCGCGCGTGCTCTCGGCCACGGTCGAGACGGTGGCGCTGGAGCCGGCGCAGGGGCGCTGGACGCTCGACCTCGACCAGCTGATGCGGGCGCTGACGCCGGGGACCCGCGCCCTGTTCCTCAACTCGCCCAACAATCCCACCGGCTGGACCCTGCCGGCCGAGGACCGCGCCCCCATCCTCGCGCACTGCCGCCGCCACGGGATCTGGATCATCGCCGACGACGTCTACGAGCGTCTCAGCTACCTCGGCGACTGCGCGCCGTCCTTCCTCGAACTCGCCGACGCCGGCGATCGGGTGATCTCCACCAACAGCTTCTCCAAGGCCTGGCGCATGACCGGCTGGCGCATGGGCTGGCTGACCCTGCCGCCGTCGCTGGTCGAGCCGGTGGGCGTACTCCTCGAATACAACACCTCGTGCGCGCCGGATTTCATCCAGAGCGGCGCGGTGGCCGCGCTCGAACAGGGCGAACCGGATATCCGGGCCCTGCGCGACGAGCTCATGGCCTCGCGCGACCAGGTGGTGGCGGGGCTGCGCGCCCTGCCGGGATTCGAGGCGCCGACGCCGGACGGCGGCATGTACGCCTTCTTCCGGATCGAGGGGCGGGGCGATTCCATGGCGCTGGCCCAGGACCTGATCGAGCGCGCCGGCCTCGGCCTCGCGCCGGGCTCGGCCGTTGGTCCCGAAGGCCGGGGATGGCTGCGCTGGTGCTTCGCCGCCCGGCCGGAAAAGAACGCCCAGGGCCTGGAGCGGCTCGGGCGCTACCTCGCCGCCTGAGCGGCGGACTGCAACGTCGCCAGCATCTGGCGCACCACGCCTTCAGCGGTGACCCCTTCACTGATCGGGCCGCCGCTCAGCCCCTCGGCCTCCAGCATGACCAGGCCGTGCAGGGTCGACCAGATCCACACCGCGATCGGATAGACCCGGTCCGGCGGCGCGGCGTGGGCCACGCCCTCGACCAGGAAGTCGAAGGCGGCCGACGAGGCCTGCCCGAGCGGCGCGTCGTCCGCGGAGTGCAGCAGGCTTGAGGCGAACATCAGCCGATAGACGCCCTTGTTGGCGCGGCCGAACGCCAGATAGGCCAGGCAGGCGCGAAGGAACTGCTCGCCTTGCGGCGCCGTGTCATGCGCCTGCAGCAGCGCCGCGCGGAAGCGCACGAAGCCGTCGGCGGCGACGGCGGCCAGGAGGGCGTCACGACTCTGGAAATGCCGGTAGGGGGCGGGCTGCGACACGCCGAGGCGAAGGGCCAGCGATTTCAGGCTGATGCTGTCGGGCGCGGCGGTCTCCAGCGCCTCGCGGGCGGCGGCGATCAGGGCCGCGCGCAGATCGCCGTGGTGATAGGCGTCGGGAGCCTTGACGGGAGGGGTCTTGCGAGGAATGTGATTGCCTATAACTTTTCGCTTGACCGAAGCGTCGGCCTCTGATGTGATTAGGTATCACATAAAGAGGAGGAGCCGCCGTGTCCACCACCGAAGTGCTCGAGAGGACCGCCGCCGCGGACGCGTCCAACCCCTATCTGCAAGGCAACTTCGCGCCGGTGGCGGTGGAGACCACCGCCTTCGACCTGCCGGTGAAGGGCCAGATCCCCGCCGAACTCGCAGGCCGCTATCTGCGCATCGGTCCGAACCCGGCGGGTCCGGTCGATCCCAAGACCTACCACTGGTTCACCGGCGCCGGCATGGTGCACGGTCTGCGCCTGCGCGGCGGCAAGGCCGAGTGGTATCGCAACCGGTTCGTAGTGAACGACCGCGTCGCGCCCGTGCTCGGCCGTCCGGGCCTGCCGGGACCGCGCAACGGGTTCGGCGACAACGCCAACACCAATGTCGTCGACATGGGCGGGCGCACCTTCGCCATCGTCGAGGCCGGCAGCCTGCCGGTCGAGCTGACCTATGGCCTCGAGAGCGTCGCCCGCTCCGACCTCGGAGGCACGCTCCAGCATGGGTTCACCGCCCACCCCAAGCTCGACAGCGTCACCGGCGAGCTGCACGCGGTCACCTATCAGCCGGGGCTGCAGGCGATCAGCTATGTGGTGGTCGGCAGGGACGGGCGGGCCCGCACGGTGGCCGATATCCCGGCGCCGCACTGTCCGATGATCCACGACACCGCCTTCACCGCCCGCTTCGCCATCATTCTCGACCTGCCGGTGCATTTCGACATGGCGCTGATCGCCAGCGGCGGCTTTCCGTTCAGCTGGGACGAGCAGATGACGCCGCGGATCGGCCTGCTGCCGCGCTCAGGCGACCTTAGCGGCCTGCGCTGGATCGAGGCGCCGTCCTGCTACGTCTTCCACGTGATGAACGCCTATGACGACGGCGACGCGGTGGTGGTCGACGTGGTGCGCCATCCCAAGATGTTCGCCCGCGAGATGCGCGGCCCGAGCGAGGGACGGCCGATCCTGGTCCGCTGGCGCATCGATCTTGTCAGCGGTGCGCTGTCGGAAACGGTGCTGTTCGACCGGGGCCTCGAGTTCCCCCGCTTCAATGACGCCCGCGCCGGCCAGTCCTACCGCTTCGGCTACACGGCCAGCGCCGGCGACCACACCCAGGACTTCGGCGCGGTGTTCAAGCACGACGTGGTGGGGGGGGCCACCCAGATCCACGACCATGGCCCGGGCCGCCATACGCTCGAGCCGGTGTTCGTCGCCCGCGACGGGGCCACGGCCGAGGACGACGGATGGATCATGGCCTATGTCTATGACGAGGCCCGCCAGGCTTCCGACGTGGTGATCCTCGACGCCCAGGACTTCGAGGGGCCGCCCGTGGCGGTGGTCGAACTGCCGGTGCGCGTGCCCTACGGCTTTCACGGCAACTGGATCGCCGACCCCGCCTGAGGCGCGCAAGTCTCCGCTCCCCTCCGACCTTGAGGACTCCGTCATGAACGGTCTCGGCTATACCCTGCGCTTCTTCGCCGCCGACCTGGCGCCGATGATCCTGTTCCTGGTGATCTTCCTGGTCACCCGGAACATCTACCTCGCCACCGGAGTCGCCATCGCCTTCGGCCTGGCGCAACTGGCCTGGTGTTTCGCGCGCAAGTCGCCGGTCGGCATGCTGCAGTGGGCGGCGCTCGGCCTCGTGGTGGTGTTCGGCACGGCGACCCTTCTGACCCGCGACGCCCACTTCATCATGTTCAAGCCGACCGCGATCGACCTGGTGCTGGCCGCGGTCATGCTGAAGAAGGGCTGGATGGAACGCTATGTGCCCGAGCCCCTGCGTGTCGCCGCCCGGCCCGTGCTCGACGTGTTCGGCTATGTCTGGGCGGGGCTGATGGCCTTCACCGTAGCGCTGAACCTGATCCTGGTGTTCACCGTCGATCCGACCGTCTGGGCCCGGTTCAACCTGCTCTTTCCGCCGGTCTCGATCGTCGGCCTGTTCCTGATCCAGAACGCCTTCATGCGCAGCCGCAGGGCCGAGGCGCACTATGATCTGAAGGGGCGGACGCCGACGGTGTGATCTCGCCGGTCCGTCGACCGATGGAGATCGAGGCGCAACGCCTCAGTACTCCACCGCGCAGCCATAGGTGCGGGTTTCGGGGATGCGCACCGGCCTGTGGGCGGCGAGGTCCTCCAGCGCGTCGCGCACGTAGTTCCGCCCCTTGGCGTCGTCGGTCTCCGGACCGTCGTCCAGGGCGCCCTGGTAGGCCAGTCCGCCGTCCGGGCCGATGATGAAGACGGTCGGCGTCACCTTGGCGCCGTAGCGACGCCCGACCGTTCCCTTGGGGTCGGACAGGAAGGCCGAGACGGTCGCGTGCAAGATTCTCACCCGCGCCCTGGCGGCGGCCGGGTCGAGATAGCCGGGGCGGTCGGGCGCGGCGGTATCGACAGAGAGCCAGACGTCGCCATCGGCGCGCGCCTGTTTCTGCAGGGCCTGCATGGCCCCCGACGTGTATTTCATCTGCGTATAGGGGCAGACGGGACTGGTCCATTCGAGCACCACGACCTTGCCGGCGTAGTCGCCGAGGCGATGCATCCGGCCATCGGCGCCGCGGAGGGCGAAGGCGGGCGCGCGTTGGCCGATCTCCACCCGTCTCACGGCGTCCTGAGCCGAGTTGTCCTGCGCCACGCCGGCGAGGCCGAGCCGGCCAAGGCCGAGCCAGGCCAGGACGGCGAGCGCCGCGACCGCCGCCGGCCGCGGCGTCATACCTTAGCGAGATCCGCCGACCGCCCCGGCGCCTGCCGGAGCGGGCGAGGTCGGCGCGGTCTTGGCGGTGTTGGCCGGTTGGGGGCCGCGACGGCTCTTCATGAACTTGGCCACCACGGCCAGCTCCTTCTCGTCGATCACCCCGTCGTGGTTGGTGTCGATGCGGTCGAAGTTGGCCTTCATCCCCATGCCCATCTCGCCCTTGAGCTCGTCCTTGGTGATCCGGCCGTCCATCTTCTGGTCGAGGATTCCCATCAGCCGGTTCTCCTTCAGATGATCCTCATAGGCCTGCTGTGGATGGGCGGCGGTTTCGTCCACCCAGCGATAGCGCAGGGCGGTATAGAGCATCTCGTCGAAGGACTGGTCGCCCCACGGCACGGTCCGCTTCGGGTCCGGGTTGGCCGGGTTCCGCGGGGAATTGTCGTAGGTGTAGAAGGCGATCAGCATCGAGCCGGCCGGGATCTTGATCGGTTCGGCGAAGGTGTACTCGCGCTGCCAGTTGAAGTCGTAGTGCGGCAGCGCCAACAACAGGGTGTCCTTGCCGTCCGGCGTGCGAAGGACGAGCTTGGACGAGGCTCCGCGATAGTGGGCGTGCGGGAAGGCGCCGTACAGCAGCGCGTCGTGCGGGAACTTCAGATAGGCGTGCTCGGGGTGCGATTCGACACCCGCCGGGATCATGATGTTGGGATCGGCGATCACCGAATTGCGCATCATCAGCTTCGGTTGCGCCTTGTAGTAGTAGAGGCCGATCTGCGAATGTTCGGTCACCTGCTTGCCGAACGGGGTGTAGTGGTTCTGGAAGCCGATCGCGCCGCCCGCCGGCATCAGGGTGCCGACGTCCTTGGGATCCACTTCCGACTCCGCGCCCACCGCATAGCCGCCGACCGAGGCGCCCCACTTGGTTTCGAAGGCGGGTTCGCCGGGCTTGGGCACGTCGGTCATATAGCCGGTCAGGATGTGGTGGACCGACTGGCGCTGGTCGACCTTGATGGTCGAGGCGCGGATCCACTTGTCGGTCTTCTCGGGATTCAGCACCCACGGCCGCTGATAGTCGACGATGCCTGAGGCCGGGATGGTGTAGGCCGGGACGTCGATGATCAGGTCCGGCTTGCCGAGCGGCCAGTCGGTGGCGTGATGGTCGACGGCGGCCAGGGTGTCCGGGCCGGTCCCGCGCGGGGCGCCGGCCTCGACCCAGTGCACCAGGGTCTGGATCTGGGCCGTCGACAGGCTCTTGTCGTCCTTGAAGTGACCGACCGTCGGGTCGGCGCGCCACGGGGGCATGCGCTGGGTGCGGATCACTTCGCGGATCATCGGCGAGAAGGCCTTGACCTTCTCATAGCTGGTCAGCGGCATCGGGCCGATGCCGCCGGGCTCGTGGCAGCCGACGCACTTCTCCGCGACGATCGGGGCGATGTCGTGGGTGTAGGTCAGCTTGGCGACCTGCGCATCCTTGCGGTGCGGGAAGTCGATCAGGCAGCCGACGGCGGGCTCGCTGGCGACGGCGACGGTCTTGCCGGCCAGCATGGCGTCCAGCGCATCCGAGGCCCAGGTGTGCTCGGCCGCCGCCTTCTGACGCTCATAGGTGACGCGGTCGTCCACCGGCCCGCGGTAGATCACCTTCCAGGTCTTGGGGTCGAGGATGATCACCTCGGCCGTGCGGGTGACGCCGAGCTGCTCGCCGACCAGCTGATTGCGGTCCATCAGCACCGGCATGTCGTAGCCGTACTCCTTGGCCTCCTTGAGGATGTCCTCACGGGAGTCCGTCGGGTTGGAGTTCAGCATCATGAACTCGACGCCCTTGCCGGCGTAGGCCGCCTGCAGCTTCTTGACCGCGCCGGCGATGTTGCGGCTGACCGGGCAGCCGTCCATCTGGGTGATCAGCACCACCGCCTTGGCGTCGCGCATCCGATAGAGTTCGTGCGACTGCAGATCCTGGTCGGTGAGGCGGAAGTTGTCGGCCATCGCGGGCGTCACCGCGACGGGGGCGCCGTCCGCGCGCGCCGCACCGGTCTGGCCCTCGAAGGTCACATAGCCGAGGCCGCCGATCATCGCGGCCGCCGAAGCCGCCGCCATCCACCCGTACGCGCGCTTCATCGTCGTTTCTCCGTCCCGAACCTGATTGTGCTCCGGGGTCTTCGCCCCGTCCGCGTCGCATGATGACATGCGGCGTGCCGTTATTCCAGAGCGGCGCCCTGCGTGCGAAACGCGCACCCCGCTCCAGACCGGCTCGTCAAACGTCTTCTAAACGCCGATTACTTATCAGCGTCAAGATTGCCCGGACCTTAACTTTCCGTCACGTCAGTCCTTGCCGAACGCCAGCAAAACATTGACGCCGTTGGAGCCGATCTGCGAGGCCCCGTTGAACCCCGACATGGTGAAGATCATGCCGCCGGCGATGGCCGGCCCCATGCCGTCGATGCCGCCGCCGGGCTGGCCCTTGATTCCGTTGACGGTGTCATAGGTCTGGGCCGTCGTGGAATAGGCCCAGAGGATCTTGCCGGTCTTGCTGTCGTAGGCGCGGAACCAGCCGTCGAGGGTGCCCGAGAACACCACCCCCGGCATCACCGCGGGCGCCGCCGACTGGGCCCGCACGCAGGTCGAGGGCTTGGTCTTGTCCCTGGCGTAATGGCAAGGCGCCTCGGGCGAAGGGGTGGCCCAGAGGATCTTTCCGGTGGCGGGATTCAGGCCATAGAGCCCGGCCTTGGGCGGCAGGCCCGAACCGCCGGCGAAGTGGAACAGAAGGCCGAGGTCGGCGACCGGCACATAGAGCCGCTTGTCGTCGGCCCCCATGCCCCACTCGATGCCGCCGAGGGCCGAGCCGTTGCCGACCTGGGTCTTCCACAAGAGCTTGCCCGACCCAGCGTCGAAGCCGTAGGCGACGCCCGATTTCTGGCCGGCGACCAGCACGTCGCCGCCGGACGGCAGCTTCATCAGGATCGGCGAGGCGCCGAAGTCGTAGTCGGGTCCCATCGGGCTCGGGCAGTTGCCGGTGGCGGCCTTGGGGCCGCAGCCCATGACGAAGTTGTCGGCCTTGGTGACCTGCTGATGCCAGCGGATCCTGCCGGTGGCCATCTCGATGGCGAACACCGAATCGTCGCCGTCGGTCTCCACGTCGGTATAGCTGTCGCCGGTCACCACGTAGACGAGGCCGCGCTTGCGATCGACCGTCGGCGCGCTCCAGATCGCCGCGCCGGCCGGCCCCATCAGGGCCTTCCCGGCGGCGTTCTTGCGGTCGTAGGGGTGCGCCGGCTCGGGGATGACGAAGGTCTGCCACAGAGTGCGCCCCGTCTTGGCCTCGAGCGCGACCAGCGAGCCGCGGAAGGTGCAGCAGGCGTAGTCCTTGCTCATCGAGGAGGCCTCCTCGATCGAGGAGATCGGCACGAACACCTTATCGCCGCTGACGATGGGCGAGCCGGTCATCACCGACGACGGATGCTTCTCCAATACGTCCGAGACCCACAGCTCCTGGCCGGTCGCCGCGTCGAAGGCGTGGACGGTCTTGGAGGCCTCGCCGATGTAGGTGATCCAGCCGCTGGGCGAGACCGGCGAGCGGACGACCATCGGCGTCGTGCGCGACACCACCCCGTGCACCACCCAGTGGACACAGCCCGTCCTGGCGTCGAGGGCGTAGAAGGCGCCCGACCGGTTGGTGGTGAACAGCCAGTCGCCGATCACCGACGGCTGGCCGCCGCCCGACATGGAGAAGGCCCACTTCAGCTTCAGCTTCGGCAGGTCGGCCGCGGTCAGCTGCGGATGGCGCTGAAAGCGGGTGCTGGCGTCGTCGACCCCGGCGCTCGGCCAGTCGGACGGGCCAGGCTTGAACGGCGTGTTGACCTTGCACATCGGGTCGGTCCCGACCGGTCCGACCGGCGGCCCGATCACGCGCCGTTCGACCCCCGTCGCATCGCCGGAAGACTCGCCGCCAGACTGGCTCGAGGTGAGGTAGCCCGCGACGGCCTGGATCTCGGCGGGCGACAGCCCCTCGGCCATCGGCTTCATGACGCCGCTGGTCAGGGCGGTGACGATGTCGGCGGCCGGGCGCACGGCCAGGTCGGCGCGCGCCGGGGCCCGGCCCACCGCCGGCTCGTGGCACTGCTTGCAATGGGCGTCGAAAACGGCCTTGCCGTCGGCCGCCGTCGACTGGGCGGCGGCCATGCCGGGCGCCGCCACGCCGACCGCCGCGGCCATGCCGGCCAGGCCCAGAAAACCAAGAAGTCGCGCCATGATCCGCCCCGAACAAGAGCGCCTCCCCAATTGCATGGGGTGCATACCGGCGCTTCAATTGCGCCGACCTTATGTGAGGCCCCGGGCGGCGGCAAGAGCGGCCCCGGCCTGTCAAGGCTCCGCTGTCGTCTGACCCTGTCGGAGGATCACCCCGCCCCGTCGACAAGCGACTGAGCCCAGAATCAACAAATACGTGATATCGGGTGAGTGAGTTTCATTGCCCTGAAAGACCCGCCGATGGCTGTGGAGACCGGTCGAAAGTTGAAGCCCCGCCCAAAACCCGCGGACCAGGTCCCGATCGAAAACGCGATGGCGCGCATTCGAATGATGCGCCCGTCGATGGCCAAAGGGGCCAGCCGCATCGCGGACTTCATAATCGAAGACCCCAGCCGGATCGTGAAAATGTCGGTCACCGAACTTGCTGACGCGACGGGGTCCGCCGAAGGCAGCATTGTGAACTTCGCCAAACAGTTGGGGCTTTCCGGATTTCAACAGCTCAAGCTGAGCCTGGCGCAAGAAACCGTCCAGCCCGTTCAGTTCATCCACGAGGATCTGGATCGCACCGACGACGTCGTCACGGCGACCCAGAAGATCTTCCATGCGGGAATCCAGGCGCTGCGCGACACGCTCTCCGTGCTGGATCCGAAGGCCATAGCCCGCGCCGTCGAAATCTTTCGAGCCGCCGAACGGATCGAGATCTACGGCATCGGATCGGCCGCGCCGATCGCAGAGGACGCTCAGTACCGCATGCTGCGCATCGGCCTCAACGCCAAGGTCGTGATCGACAGCCACGTCCAGGCGATCAGCGCTTCCCTGGCGGATCCGCGCGTGGCGACCCTGACCATCACTCACTCGGGGGCTACGGTGGAGACGATCGCGGCGACGAGACTGGCCAAGGAGGCAGGGGCCAAGACGGTCGTCATCACCAATTATGCGCGCTCGCCGATCCAGGCTCATGCCGACGTCCTGCTGTACACGATGGCCCGGGAGACCCTGTTCCGCACCGAGGCGATGACCAGCCGGATCGCCCAACTCTGCGTCCTTGACGCCTTGATCGCCGCCCTGGCCCTCGCCGATTACGACCGGGCGACTGACACCTTGCAGCGAACCTTCCAGACCCTGTCGATAAAGCGGTTCTAATCCGGTCCAAGGTTACCGCGCCCCGACGACCCGATAGACGGCTGACGACCCCGGCGCGGCCATCAGGGTCTCAAACGTCAGGCTCGTCCCCGGGCCGATCAGAATGCTTTGAAGTCCGAAGGCGACCGCTCCGGCAATGTCGGTCACGGGGTTGTCGCCGATCATCACCGCCGACTCCGGCCGAACGCGCAAGGACCGGCACGCGCGATCAAACAACCTCGGGCCGGGCTTTCCAACAATCTCGATCTCGAAGTTGCCCGCGCCGACACACGCGGTGATCGCCGCGAGCAGGGCGCCGGTTTCGGGAACCAAGGCTCCGTTGCGCCCGGGATGGGTCGTGTCCGGATTGGCGACGATCAGCCGTGCGCCCGCCTTGAGGCTGTTGGCGGCGCGTTCCAGCCCAGCGTAGCTGAACCGTGGGTCGCGCAACAGGACAATGACGTCCGGCTCGTCCTGAACGATGTTCAGCCCGCGACTTTGGCCATAAGCCTTCATCCGGTTGTGTCCGATTACCATCACTCGTTGCGCGCCCGTTTCCTGAGCCCGTTTCACTGCTTCGACGCCCGCCAGAACCACACGATCCGGATGCATCCGGGCGCCGGATTGGCCGAGGATCTGCTCGAAATCCTCCGGCAGATTTGTGGAGTTGTTCGACACAATGGCGACGCGATCGCCCCGATCGGCTATGAGCCGAAGAGCGAACGGATCGGGTTTTCCGTTGAGCGACACGCATCCATCCCAATCCAGCAGCACCGCCTCGGATTGAGCCAGCCGCTCGCGCGGGTCTTGGTCCAGCTTGTCTTGTCTCACTCGCGCGCGCTTTCCAAAACGGGGCTGCATCACAGGAATCTGGCTCTGTCAGGGCGCAGATTATTCAATAATAGGAAATATAGAAAATGAGTCAACTTCATCATTGTGTCACATAAGCCGGTTAACACTCAGCGCCATCGAGGCGGACATCTCCACTTCGGAGACAGGGCGAGGGGCTTGAGATGAGGAAGATCCTGCTGGCGAGCAGCGCGATGGCGGGCCTGGCGGTCGCCGTTATGGCGACCCCGGTGAGCGCCGGCGCCGATGCAGCCACAGCGACCGCCACCACCACCGTTACGGCCACGGCCACCGCCCCGGATCAGCCGGTCGCAGTCGGCGAGGTGGTGGTCTCGGCGCGCCGGGTGAGGGAGAATCTGGAAAAGGTGCCCGTCGCCGACACCGTCATTTCCAGCGCCGCGCTCAGCCGGCAGGACATCTCGGATTACAACGACCTGGCCGCTCTGGTCCCCTCGCTGACCTCCTTCAGCACCTATCGCGACAACTTCAGCGTGGCGATCCGTGGCCAGGGCGGCGGCGGCACGGGCGCCGGCGCAGCGGTGGAGACCTATTTCGACGAGGCGCCGCTGCCGAGAAACCGCAACAACGCCTCGGGCGGAGGCGGGCCCGGCACCTTTTTCGACCTGGAGGCCGTCGAGGTCCTGAAGGGGCCGCAGGGCACGCTGTTTGGCCGCAACTCCACAGGCGGCGCGGTCCTGTTGACCACGGCCAAACCCACCAGCGAGTTCGGAGGCTACATCGAGGGCGGATATGGCAGCTACAACAACCGCGAGATCAGCGGCGCTGTGAACATCCCCCTGTTCGACGACAGGCTCCTCGTTCGCCTCGCCGCGATGGGCCGGGATCGCGACGGATTCACCCATGTCGACAGCGCGCCCGGATTTCCCAACGGGAAGTGGCTGGACAGCACGTCCTATGGGGTTGGCCGCCTCACCGTCATATTCAAGCCGACCGACAAGATCACCAACCAGATCGTCGTCGACTCGGACAACAGCAACAACTCCGCGCCATCCAACATCCTCGCTTACGTGGCGCCTGGCAGTCTCGCGGCCAAGCTCTATCCCGGAATATTCCAGGTTCTGGCGCAGCAGCAGCAGCTCGGGCCGCGTGAGCAGGCGGCGATCTCTTCAGATCAAAGCAGCCATAAGTACACCCTGACCGCTCTGGACGTACTCAGCTACGAGCTCACGCCGAACATCACGCTCCGCAACCTGATGAGTTACAGCCACGAGGCCAACTCGCAGGTGATCGACGCCGACGGCTCCGTCTATCCCGTCTTCGCGTCGCAGAGGGTGGACATACCCTTCTACAACAACATCCTGACTGAAGAGGTGCAGGCCCGAGGTCAGTCGTTCTCCAACCGACTCAAGTGGTCCACGGGCGTATATTTGGACGACAATCCCCCGCCTGACTATACCCATTCGCTTTACGTGGCCCTGGGATCGCCGTCGCTGACCATCAACAGCTCGGGCGGGAACACGACGGCCGTATACGGGCAGGCGAGCTACGCGATTACCGACAAGCTGACCTTCACCGGCGGCCTGCGCCAAACCTGGACCTACAGCGTGGCGAAGTCGAAAATCGGCATTTCTCCCGTTACCGACGCCTGTAAGCCGTCGGCGGTGACCGATGCGAACTGCCTGTCGTCGCGGTCCGGACGCACCACCGCCACCACCTGGACGCTCGGCCTCGACTACCAGCTCGCGGACAACACCCTGGTGTATGTGGCGTCCCGGCGCGGGTTCCGCGATGGTGGGTTCAACACCTCGGTCACCAATCCCTCGCTCTACGCCTATGCGCCGGAATATGTGATCGACGAAGAGATCGGTGTGAAGTCCACCTATCACCTGTTCGGCGATATGAAGGCGCGGACCAACGCCGACATTTATCATCAGGACTACACCGGCGTGCAGGTGGCCCTGACCAACCTCTCGAACGGTGTGCTCACCGGCTACACGGGCAACGGGGGCGACGCCAGGATCTGGGGCGCGGAGTTCGAGGGCTGGCTCTACCCGATCAGGAACCTGGAGCTCAGCGCGAACTTCGATTGGCTCGATTTCGCCTACACGCACCTGAATCCGAACGCGGCGGCCGCCAGCATACTGGCGCTGCAGACGCAGGGCCGACCGAAATGGAAATATGGGTTCGGCGCCCGGTATCGCCTGCCGCTGCTGGAAAATCTGGGCGACGCCAGCGTGGGAGCCAATTGGAACTGGATCGGGCGGAACGGCGACAACTCGCTGCCGTTCGGCGTCCGGCCAGCCTACGGCCTGCTGAATCTCTCGGCCAATCTGGATGGGATCGCGGGAAAGCCGATCGACCTGTCCTTCTACATGACCAACGCCCTCGACAAGGCCTACGAGGTCGGCGGCTACGTGCTCCCGTCCCTCGGCACCACCACCATCACCTACGGGGAGCCGCGAATGTTCGGCTTTCGCCTCCGCTACAGCTTCCACTGAGGACGTCGCCATGCTCGGAAAAAGCCGCCGCGATGTCTTGAACATGGTCGCAGGATCGACGGGCGCCATGGCGGCCGCGAGCGCCTTGCACCCGAGCATCGCCCGCGCTCTGGCCATCCCGGCGGATAGGCGGACGGGCACGATCCGCGACGTCGAGCACGTCGTCATCCTGATGCAGGAGAACCGTTCGTTCGACCACTATTACGGCACCATGCGTGGCGTGCAGGGATTCGGCGATCCTCACCCCGTCCCGGTGCCCGGCGGCCGGATCGTCTGGCAGCAAAGTGACAACACGGGCCGGACAATCCTGCCGTTCCACCTCGACACCGCCACCACGGCGGCGCTGAAGGTCGAGGATCTGCCGCACAGCTGGCAGGACGCCAACGGCGCGTCGCGCCAGGGCCGATGGGACGGCTGGATCCCCTCCAAAGGCCCGCTGACCATGGGACACTACCAGCGCCAGGACATCGCGTTCCAGTTCGCCTTGGCCGAAGCCTTCACCCTGTGCGACGCGTACCACTGTTCGGTGCACGGCCAGACCAATCCGAATCGGCTGTTCATATGGGCGGGCGGCAACGATCCGCGTGGGCATGGCGGCGGGCCCGTCGTGGAGAACAGCTCCGGCGTCGCGCTCGACCAGACACTCGTCCTGACGCCGGACATCCTGGCCAAGGCAAAGCAGTACCACATCGATCCGGCGACGTTCGCGAATTACGGCAAGGGTCCTCGGTATCGCTACACCACCTACCCCGAACGGCTCGAGGCGGCGGGCGTCACCTGGAGAGTTTATCAGGACCCACACGACAACTTCGACGGGCTGACCAACCCGGCCGTCGCCTTCCAGGCCTACAACGACGCCAGGCAGGGCGAGCCGCTTCACGACAAGGCGATGTCGAAATGGACGCTGGATGATCTCAGGGCCGACGTTCTGGCGGGACGGCTACCGCAAGTCAGCTGGATAGCTCCGTCGCAGTCCAACAGTGAGCATCCCGCCGGCTCCAGCCCCATCGAGGGGGCTGATTTCACGGCTCAGGTACTCGACGCCCTGACCGCGAATTCCGAGGTCTGGTCGCGGACCGTGCTGTTCCTGACCTTCGATGAGAATGATGGCTTTTTCGACCATGTCCCGCCGCCATCGCCGCCTGGAGTCAATCCGGACGGCAGCCGGGCCGGGGCCTCTACCGTGGACACGGCCGATGACATCCACACGGACAAGCTAGCCTATGGCCTTAGCGTGCGTGTGCCGATGACCGTCGTCTCGCCGTGGAGCACCGGCGGCTGGGTCAATTCCCAGGTGTTCGATCATACCTCGGTGATCCGCTTCCTCGAGGCCCGTTTCAATGTGATGGAGCCCAACATTACCGCCTGGCGACGCGCGGTCTGCGGCGATCTGACGTCCGCTTTCGATTTTTCCAAACACCAGAACCGACGGGTTCGTCTGCCCGGAACCAAGGACGCGGCCGCGCGCGTGGCGGCCGCGCTGAAACTGCCCGCGCCGGCGCCGCCCTTGGTCGGGACCTTGCCTCAGCAAGAGCCCGGAGTGCGGCCCTCCAGAGCGCTTCCGTATGCGCCTCTGCTCCGCGAAGCCATCGAGGGGGACGCCCTTTCGCTTCGGTTCGGCGCCGCCGGTCGGCAGGCGAGCGTCTACCAGGTGCTGGACCTGGTCCAGCTGGACGGGCTGCCGCGTCACTTCACGGTCGGACCAGGCCTGTCTCTGGAGGGCCGGTGGACGGCGCGTCCAGGCTATCATCTCCAGGTTCGCGGCCCGAACCAGTGGTATCGCGAGCTTCGCGGCCATGCGGACCATGCGCTCTCGCTCCACCTGGAAGACCGCGACGACAAGCTCGTCCTGGCGCTCGGCAACCGCGGCGCAGGGGCGATTCCTCTGCGGCTCCGGGACCTGATGGGGGCGACGCCAGCGGAAATGCTGGCGGTTCCACCGGGCGGCCTGACGCGGGCGGTGTCGGTGGCCAAGACCGGGAACTGGTACGACCTCGTGCTGGAGACGCCCGACAGCGGCTTCTTCCGCCGCATGAGCGGCCGCATCGAGACCGGACGCGACAGCATCAGCCGGCCCGCGTCGCAGCCCCTCTGAGGGTGGGTGCAGGCCTTTCTTCGATCAGTACTCGCAATCGATCAGACGTATCGTCGTTGGAACCGGTGAGAAGGACGCTCAACCATGAAAGTCACCAGAGCTGGTCTGCTTAAAGGCGCTTTCGGGGCCTCGGCTCTTCTTCCGGCGGCGAGCCTCGCCGCGGCGCCGTCCGCCCAGTCTTTCCGCGCGGATACCGGGCCCGACAGCGCCCATCCCTGGAATAGCGCGCCTCGGCTCGGCGGCGGCCCACTGCGCTTTGCGGTCATCGGCGACAACACGGGCATGGCGCGCCCCGGCGTCTTCGACCAGGCCATGGTGCAGTTGTCCTGGTTGCAGCCGGACTTCGTCCTGTCGGTGGGCGATCTGGTCGAAGGCTACACCGACGATCGCGCGCGGATCGACGCGGACTGGGCCAGGATCGAGGCGGCCACGGCGAAGCTGAACTGTCCGATCGTCTACGCCCCCGGCAACCACGACATGAACACCGCCGCCAGCCGCTAGGCCCACCGGCATTGGCGCGGCGCCGCGACATACTACAGCTTCACTTTCAAGGACGCCCTGTTCCTGATCCTCAGCACGGAAGAGCCGGATGATCCCAATGGATTGTCTGCGCAGATGGGATTGTCGTCGTCGAATTTCTATCACGACTACTGGCGGACGATCGACGCCGTGCGCGCCGATCCGGCCAGCGCCAACAAGATCATGCAACAGTTCGAGGGCTCCTACGGCATGAGCGCCCTGCTGGAAGACTCCAAGCTGATCGGCCAATGCAGTTTCGGCGAGCGGCAACTTCGCTGGATCGCCCATACGCTCGCGAAAAACCCCACGCCCAAGTGGACCTTCGTGGTGCTGCATCGGCCCGTCTGGAAGAACCAAAATAAGGACTTCAAGAAGATCCAGGCGATGCTGGCCGGCCGTTCGCACACCGTGTTCGCTGGCCACACCCATTACTTCACCCATGAGGTGATCGACGGCCACGACTACATCAACATGGGCACGACCGGCGGCTTCCGGGTGAAGGAAGGGCCCGGGATGCTCGATCACACCATGCTCGTCACCCTGGCGCGGAACGGGCCGCTCTACGCCAACACGCGCTTCACCGGCCTCATGAACGCGGCCGGCGAGACGGGGCAGATCTACGCCTATTGAGGGGCGCATCGGATCGTCATGGTGCGATCTTACTCTGCCGGGCGCTCGTCGGCCCCAGGATGGATTCATGTTTCGCTGGATTTTCGCCCTGTGCCTGATGCTCCTCGCCAGCGCCGCCGCCGCCCAGCCTGCGCCGGCCAGCCATGACCGCCCCCTGCGCGTGGTGCTGATCCCCGCCGACGGCGGCACCGAGGACGGCACGCGGGCGGACTACCAGCCGATCTTCAACGCCATCTCCCGGATGACGGGGCTGCAGTTCGATATCCGGGTGGGCCAATCCTACAACGCCGTGGTCGATGCCATGTGCAGCGGCGCCGCAGACATCGCCTTCGTCGGGCCCGTGACCTACATTGAGGTCAGTCAGCGCCATTGCGCGGAGCTGCTGGCGGTCGCCGTCGAGAACGGCCAATCGATCTACTATGCCGGCATATTCACCAAGTCATCCTCGCCGATCCACGCGCTCAAGGACCTGAAAGGCAAGCGGGTGGCGTTCGGAGATGTCAATTCGACGTCGTCCTTCGTCTTTCCCATGACCATGCTCATGGACGCGGGCCTCGATCCCGTGCGCGACTTGTCGGCGATCCGGCTCACCGGCAGCCACGCCAACAGCTTGGCGGCCTTGGCCCAGGGGCAGGTCGACGCCTCGGCCCTGTCGTTCGACAGCTTCAACAAGGCGATCAAGCAGAAGGCGATCGATCCAGGGACAATCCGCGTGGTCGCCAGGAGCATCGCCATCCCGCAGCCGCCGATCGTGATGAGCACCCGGTTGCCGCCGGCCCTCAAGGCCAGGCTGAAACAGGCCTTCGCCACGGTCGACAAGGCGCCGGGCGTCACCCCGGACATGATCCGCGGCTACGGCGGGGCCAAGGTCGAACGCTATGACACCGCGTTCCCGCCGGTGCGGTTCAACGTCGCCGCGGGCAAGATGGCGCGGCTGAGCGATCAGCTAAAGGGCGAGATCCTGGCCAAGGCCTCACAGCATTGAGCGTGATCTTCGACACCGTCGAGAAGCGCTACCCCGACGGAACAGTCGCGCTGAACCAAGTCTCGTTCGAGGTTCCCGACGGGCAGTTCTGTGTGATCCTCGGTCCGTCCGGGGCGGGGAAATCCACGCTCTTGAGATGCGTCAATGGTCTCGCCACGCCGAGCCGGGGCCGCGTTATTGTCAATGGGGTGGAGATCGGCGCCAAGAGCCTGCCGCGCCTGCGGCCGACCATCGGCATGATTCACCAGGGTTTCAATCTCGTCGCGCGTTCGACCGTCGCCGCCAATGTCATCGCCGGCGCCTTGCCGAGCACCTCAACGTTGTCCGCGCTTGTCGGCGTCTATCCACGTCGCTTTCAGCAAAAAGCCTGCACGCTCGTCGGCGATGTCGGCCTGCCGGAGCAGTTTCTGAGACGGCGGGTCAGGGAACTGTCGGGGGGGCAACAGCAGCGTGTCGGCGTCGCGCGCGCTTTCATGCTCGACCCCGCCTTCGTCCTGGCGGATGAGCCTGTCGCCAGCCTCGACCCCCAGACCAGCGTCGACATCCTCGCGCTGATTGCGCGGGAGGCGCGCGCCCGAGGCTCGACGGTCCTTTGTAGCCTTCACCAGATCGAGTTGGCGCGCGCCTTTGCTGATCGGATCATCGCCATGCGGGCGGGACGCGTCGTCTTCGACGGCGCGCCCGGCGCGCTGCTCCCGACCGTCGTTGGACGTCTTTACGGCCCCGAAACTGCGTGGGCGGGCCGCGCTGAAATGCGCGGAGCCCTGAAATGCGCGGAGCAATGAGCGCACTGGCCGAGTCCGAGGGGCGTTCGTCGCCGGCGTGGCGGTTCCCGCAGCCCTACGGTTGGCGCAGCGGGGCCACAGCCGCCTTGGTCGCCGCTGTGCTGCTTTTCACCGGTCATCGCGTCGAACTGGATCGTGCCTTGGTCATGACCGGCGACGCCGTGGCGGCTGCGGCGGGCTCCGGACGCCCGAGCCAGGTCGCCGCGGGATTCTCCACGGTGGCGCGCCAACTCTTTCCGCTGCAACTCGATGAGCGGACCGACATCGATCGCATCGAAAACTTCGACTCCCGGCGCTTGCCGCCCTTCGCGCACGTCGAGACCACGACCGTCAGGTCGCGGGAACTCAATCCCAACACCCTGCTGCTCGAGGACCGCTTCGACCGCAAGGCGGTTCTGGTCCAGCCGTTCGGATATGCGTTCAAGGTCGGCCAGAAGCTGCTGGAGACGCTTGAGATCGCGCTCTGGGGCACGATGATCGCCATTGTCTTCGGCCTGCCCCTGGCCCTGCTCAGCGCGCAAAACCTGCGTTTCGGACGCATGGCGTATTACGCGAGCCGGGCGGTGGTCGGGCTCTGCCGGGCCGTGCCCGAGCTCATCAGCGCTCTTTTCCTCGTCCTGGCCTATGGCTTTGGCCCGATCGCGGGCGTCCTGGCGCTCGCGATTCACTCGGTCGGCTTTTTGGGCAAGTTCTACGCCGAGGATATCGAGAACGCCGATCCAAAGCCGCAGGAAGCCTTGATCGCCATCGGCGCAGGACGCCTCAAGGTGTTCCGCCACGCCATCCTGCCGCAGGTCATGCCGCAATACATCGCCTACACCCTGTACATTCTCGACCGAAATGTGCGGATGGCGACGGTGATCGGGCTGGTGGGAGCGGGGGGTATCGGCCAGGAACTGAAGGGCCGGTACGACATGTACAACTATGGCCATGTCGGCACGATCCTGGTGGCGATCTTCCTTCTGGTGCTCATCCTCGACCAACTGGCCAGTCATCTGCGTCGCGCCGTTATCTGACGGGCGTGGTCCGTGATGCGTTTTGAAACAACAGGATTTCGGAAAAGTCTCTGGCCGAGGCCGCGCACCGCCGGGACGCCGCGATCCGCCAACGCATGGGCCGCTGCGTCCGCCGAGGGATGAACCGCAGACGCTGGAACGCGTTTGGCTGAACATCAGCCAAGATGGGATATCGCCATGCCGTCGCTCCGTCGGGACCTTCTCACGCGTCCGATCTTCCAATGGGCCAAGGGGGCGATGCCGTCCCTGTCCGACACCGAGCGCGAGGCGATCGAGGCCGGCGACGTCTGGTGGGACGCGGAGCTGTTCACCGGCGATCCCGACTGGTCGATGCTGCTCGACACCCCGCCGGCGCGACTGACGGCGGAGGAGAAGGCCTTTCTCGACGGCCCGGTCGAAAGCTTCTGCGCCATGCTCGACGACTGGAAGATCACCTGGGAGCTGCACGACCTGCCGCCCGAGGCCTGGGAGTACCTGCGCCGCAACAGGTTCTTCGGCATGATCATCCCGAAGCAGTACGGCGGGCTGGGCTTCTCCAGCTTCGCCCACTCCGAGGTAATCCGGAAGATCTCCACCCGCTCGGTGGCCGGCGCCGTGACCGCCATGGTGCCCAACTCGCTTGGCCCGGGCGAGCTGATCATCCGCTTCGGCACCAAGGCCCAGCAGGACTACTGGCTGCCGCGCCTGGCCGACGGCCGCGAAATCCCCTGCTTCGCCCTCACCTCGCCGGAGGCGGGCTCGGACGCGGCCTCAATGGTCGACCGGGGCGTGGTCTGCAAGGGCCAGCACGAGGGCAGGGAGGTGCTCGGCATCCGCCTCAACTGGAACAAGCGCTACATCACCCTGGCCCCGGTGGCGACGGTGCTGGGCCTGGCGTTCAAGCTTTACGATCCGGATCATCTGCTCGGCGAGCGGGACAGCCTCGGCATCACCTGCGCCCTGGTCAACACCAAGGCCGAGGGCGTCACCATCGGCCATCGTCACGTGCCGGCGATGACCTTCTTCCAGAACGGACCGAACCAGGGCCACGACGTCTTCATCCCCCTCGACGATGTGATCGGCGGGGCCGAGCGGGTCGGCCAGGGCTGGAAGATGCTGATGACGGCGCTCGCCGCCGGGCGCGGAATCTCCCTGCCGTCGCAATCGGCGGCGGCCGGCGCGCTCACGGCGCTGACCACTGGCGCCTACGCCCGCGTGCGCACCCAGTTTCACGTCCCGATCGGCAAGTTCGAGGGCATCCAGGAGCGGCTCGCCCGCATCGCCGGCAACGCCTATGTGCTCGACGCCGCCCGGCGGCTGACCTGCGCCGGCCTCGACGCGGGCCATCACCCGTCGGTGATCTCCTCGCTGATGAAGGCGGGCGCCACCGAGCGGATGCGCGAGTGCGCCAACGACGCCATGGACGTGCACGGCGGCAAGGGCATCATCGACGGGCCGAGAAACTATCTCGGCGGCCTCTACCGTTCGGTGCCGGTGGGCATCACGGTCGAGGGCGCCAATATCCTGACCCGCAGCCTGATGGTGTTCGGACAGGGCGCCATCCGCGCCCACCCCTACATGCTGAAGGAGATCCTGGCCCTCGGCGACGCCAACCGCCAGCGCGGCCTCGACGAATTCGACCGCCAGTTCTGGCGCCATGTGGGCCACACCCTGCGCACCTCCGTGCGCGCCTGGGGCCGGAGCTGGTCCGACGGCCTGTTGTCGCCCGTGCCGGACGCCGGCCGCGCCAAGCCGTTCTACGCCCAGCTCGGTCGCTATTCCGCCGCCTTCGCCCTGACCTCGGACGTGGCCCTGCTGACGCTCGGCGGGGGATTGAAGTTCAAGGAGCTGCTGTCGGCCCGGCTCGGCGACATCCTGTCGGAGCTGTACTTCCTGTCGGCGGCGCTCAAGCGCTGGGAGGACGAGGGCCGTCAGGACGAGGACTTTCCGGTGCTCGACTATGTGATGCAGACCGGCATGGCCCGGATCGAAACCGCCCTCGACCTGGTGTTCGCCAACCTGCCCAACCGCATCGCCGCCTTCCTGCTGCGCGTCGCCATCCTGCCGCTCGGCCGCACCAAGCGCGGCCCGAACGACCGGCTGATCAAGCAGACCGCCGACATTCTGATGCAGCCCGGCGCCGCGCGCGACCGGCTGGTGGACGGGGTCTATGTCGGCGGCAAGGACGAGGCGATCGGCCGGCTGCTGGACGCCTTCGACCAGGTCCTGACCACCCAGCCGATCCACGACCGGCTGAAGGCCCAGCCCATCACCGACTGGCGGCAGGCCAAGGCGCGCGGCCTGATCTCCGACGCCGAGGCCGAGAGCCTCGACGCCGCGGACAAGGCGGTGGCCGAAGTGATCGCCGTCGACGACTTTGCGCCCGAAGCGCTGGCGCCGCAGGGGTCGCGAACCCAGATACCGACCACGGCCAGGTTCGGCCAGGCGGAGGGGCCGATGGAGCGTGCAGCGGAACAGGCGTCGGAGCCGTCGCCGAACAATGATCCCGCCGGCGCGGTGCTGCACTGATGGCCTCGCCTTCAGGCCGTCCGGTCTACATCGTCGACGGCGCCCGCACCCCGTTCCTGAAGGCCAAGGCCGGTCCCGGGCCGTTTACGCCGGTGGATCTCGCCGTGCAGTGCGGCCGTCCCCTGCTGCTGCGCCAGCCGTTCGCCGCCGACGCCTTCGACCAGGTGATCCTCGGCTGCGTCAACGTCATCGCCGACGAGCAGAACCCGGCGCGCGTCGCCGCGCTCCGGCTCGGCTGCGGCACGGCGATGACCGCCTTCACCGTGCAGATCAACTGCGGCTCGGGCATGCAGTCGATCGACACCGCCTACCGCTATATCCGCGAGGGGACCTCCGACCTGATCCTGGCCGGCGGGGCCGAAGCGCTGAGCTATGCGCCGCTGGTGCTCAAACAGGACGCGGTCGAGTTCCTCGCCGCGCTGAACGGGGCCAAGACCCCGCTCGACCGGGTGAAGGCGGCCGCCGCCTTCCGGCCCGACATGCTGCAGCCCGTGGTGGGGCTGGAGCGCGGCCTGACCGACCCGATCACCGACCTGATGATGGGCCAGACCGCCGAGCTGACCGGCTTCCTGTTCGGCGTCACCCGCGAACAGGCAGACGCCTATGCGGTGCAAAGCCATCTGCGCCTGGCCAAGGCTCAGGCGGAGGGCTGGCTGGCCGATGAGGTCGAGCCGGCCTTCGCCCGCGACGGGACCCTGCACGACCACGACGACGGGGTTCGTCCCGACAGCGCCGTCGACAAGCTGGCCAAGCTGAAGCCGGTGTTCGAACGCCCCTACGGCAAGGTCACCGCCGGCAACTCCAGCCAGATCACCGACGGCGCCTCGTGGGTGATCCTGGCCTCGGAGGAGGCGGTGAAGAAACATGGCCTGACGCCCAAGGCCGTGATCGTCGACTCCGACTGGGCGGCGCTCGATCCGTCGGTCATGGGCCTGGGGCCGGTGCTGTGCTCCTCGGCGGTGCTGAAGCGCAACGGTCTCGGCGTAGCCGACGTGGAGCTTTGGGAGCTCAATGAAGCCTTCGCGGCCCAGGTGCTGTCCTGCCTCGCCGCCTTCGAGGACGAACACTTCGGGCGGACCGTGCTTGGGCTCGACGGCGCGGCGGGAACGATCGACCGCGCCCGGCTCAACGTCGACGGCGGCGCCGTAGCCCTCGGCCACCCGGTCGGCGCCTCCGGCAACCGGATCGTGCTGCACCTGGTCAACGCCATGCATCGGCTGGGGCTGAAGCGCGGGATCGCCACCGAGTGCATCGGCGGCGGCCAGGGCGGCGCCATGCTCATCGAAACGGTCTGAGGAGACGGACGCCATGGCTTTCGACGCCCAACACGACCTCGTCCTCCAGGCGCTGAAGGGTCGCGAACGCGACCTTGGCCCGCGTCCCTCGGCGGGCGTGACCAGCCCGTGGAAAACCTGGAGCCTGGCCCGCGACGGCGACAACTACGCCTGGGCCCTGCTCGACCTCAAGGGGACCTCGGCCAACGTCCTGACCGACGCGGTGCTGGAGGAGCTCGACGCCCTGCTGGAGACACTGGAGCAGAACCGCCCGGCCGCCCTGATCATCCGCTCGGCCAAGGCGGGCGGCTTCATCGCCGGGGCCGACGTCAGCCAGTTCGTCGGCGCCAGCGATCCTGCCGAGATCGAGGCGCGCATGACCCGCGCCCACCAGATCACCGACCGGCTCGAGGCCCTGACCATCCCCACCGTGGCGGTGGTGCACGGCTACTGCCTCGGCGGCGGGCTCGAGATCGCCCTGGCCTGTTCGCACCGGATCGCGGTCGAAGGATCGACCTTCGGCTTCCCCGAGATCCAGCTCGGCCTGCATCCGGGGCTCGGCGGCACGGTGCGGCTGACCCGCCTGATCGATCCCCTGCAGGCCATGCAGATGATGCTCACCGGCCGCACCCAGCCGGCCAAGAAGGCCAAGGCGCTCGGCCTGGTCGACGCGGTGGTTCCCGAGCGGCACGTGCGCGCGGCGATCAAGGCTGCGGTCGACGGCAGGTTGCCGCACGCCAAGACCAGCTTCCGCGCCCGGGTGACCGAGAGCGGCCCGGCCCGCGCCGTCGTCGCCCGGCAGATGCGCGCCGAGGCCGACAAGCAGGCGCCGCACGCCCACTATCCCGCGCCCTACGCCCTGATCGAGCTGTGGGAGAAACACGGCGGCGACCCCAAGGCGATGAAGACGGCCGAGATCGTCTCCTTCGCCCATCTGATGACCACCGAGACGGCGCAGAACCTGATCCGCGTCTTCTTCCTGCGCGAAAAGCTCAAGGGTCTGGCCGGCAAGCCGCCGGAGGGCGCCCAAGAAATCCGACACGTGCACGTGATCGGCGCGGGCGCCATGGGCGGCGACATCGCCGCCTGGTGCGCCTGGCAAGGCGTGCGCGTCACGCTTGGCGACGTGAAGCCCGAGCCGATCGCCGGGGCGATCCGGCGGGCGGCCGAGCTCTACGCCAAGGTCGGTCACGGCGACCCGCTGAAGGTCCGCGACGCCCTCGACCGGCTGATCCCCGATCTGAAGAGCGAGGGGATCGCCCACGCCGACCTGGTGATCGAGGCGGCTCCGGAGAACCTCGACCTCAAGCACAAGATCTACGCGGCCACCGAACCGAAGATGAAGCCCGGCGCGATCCTGGCCAGCAACACCTCCTCGATCCCGCTGCAGAAGCTGCGCGACGGGCTGAAGCGGCCCGAGCGGCTGGTCGGCCTGCACTTCTTCAATCCGGTGTCGCGCATGCAACTGGTCGAGGTGATCCGACACGACCGGCTCGACCCCCAGGTCGAGGCCTTCGCCCGCGGCTTCACCGGCCTGATCGACCGGCTGCCGGCGCCGGCCAGATCCGAGCCCGGCTTCATCGTCAACCGCGCCCTGACGCCGTACCTGCAGGAGGCGCTGATCATGCTGGACGAGGGCGTGGCCAAGGAGACGCTCGACAAGGCGGCCGAGGAGTTCGGCATGCCGATGGGACCGATCGAGCTGACCGACACGGTGGGCCTCGACATCGCGCTCGACGTCTCGCAGATGCTGAAGCGGGACCTGAACCTGCCGGGTCCGGACGCGCCGGACTGGCTGAAGCAGAAGGTCGCCGACAGGAAACTCGGCCGCAAGACGGGCGAGGGGCTCTACGTCTGGAAGGCCGGCCACCCGGTCAAGGCCAAGGGCGCGACAGCGCCGGACCCCGACATGGCCGACCGGATGATCCTGCCGATGATCAACACCTGCGTCGCCTTGCTGCGCGAGGGGGTGGCCGAGGACGCCGACGTGATCGACGCGGCGATGATCTTCGGCTCGGGCTTCGCCCCGTTCCGCGGCGGCCCCTTGCACTACGCCAGGGCGCGCGGCGTAGCCGAGATCCGCGCCCGGCTGGCCGAGCTGGAAGCCAAGTACGGCGAACGGTTCAAGCCCGACGCCGGGTGGGATGCGCTGTAGCGCCTCTCCCCCTCGACGGGGAAGAGGCTGGGAGCGGGGGTGAGCGCATGACGGTTCCGGACGGGTGCGGGCGGCGCCTCGCGCTCTCTTCGCTTCAGCGTGATGCACTCACCCCCGACCCCCGGCCCTTCCCCCTTCAAGGGGGAAGGGCGTTGATCACCTTCACCGACCCCGACGCCATCGCCGACGCCATCCTCGAGCGGGTCGGGCGCCGGGTGGTGCTGGCCATGCCGCTGGGGCTCGGCAAGGCGGCCCATGTCTGCAACGCTCTCTATGCGCGGGCGGCGGCCGATCGCTCGATCAGCCTGCACGTCTTCACCGCCCTCACCCTGCAGAAGCCCCGGTTCAAGACCGATCTCGAGCGGCGCTTCCTGGGCCCCGTGATCGAGCGGACCCTCGGCGGTTATCCGGACCTGGCCTACGTCGCCCCGCGCCGGCGCGGACAGCTGCCGCCCAACATCAGGGTCAACGAGTTCTTCTTTCAGGCGGGGGTCGAACTCGGCGATCCCTTGGCCCAGCAGGACTACATCTCCGCCAACTACACCCACGCCCTGCGCTATATCCTCGGCGTCGGCGTCAATGTGGTGGGCCAGCTGGTCGCCCGGCGCGGAGACCGCTTCAGCCTGTCGTGCAACACCGACATCACCCTCGATCTCCTGAGGGCGCGCGCCGAAGGCCGGGCCGACTTCATCATGGCCGGGCAGGTGAATTCCGAGCTGCCGTTCATGCCGGGCGACGCGGATGTTCCCGCCGAAACCTTCGCCATGATGCTCGACGGTCCGGCGTCAGACTTTCCATTGTTCGCGCCGCCGAACGAACCCGTCGAGCCGGCCCACTACGCCCAGGGCCTGCACGCGGCGGCCCTGGTTCCGGACGGCGGCTCGCTGCAGCTCGGCATCGGTTCGACCTCCGACGCGGTGGTGCAGGCGCTGATCCTCCGTCATCGGAACAAATCGGCCTTCGTCGAAACGCTGGGACGGCTCCGCGCGGGCGCGCCGCCGGCCGAGGATCACGCCGAGCCGTTCGAGCGCGGCCTCTATGCGCCGACCGAGATGTTCGTCAGCGGCTTTCTGGCGTTGATGCAGGCGGGGATCCTCAAGCGCGAGGTCGACGGCGCGGTGCTGCATGGCGGCTTCTTCCTCGGTCCGCGCTCGTTCTACCAGGCGCTCCGGGAGCTGCCGGAGGACCAGCGCGCCAAGCTGCGCATGACGGCGATCTCCTTCGTCAACGAACTCTACGGCGAGGAGGCGGCCAAGCGGGCGGCGCGCACGGGCGGCCGGTTCATCAACACCGCCATGATGGCGACCCTGCTGGGCGCGGTGGTCTCGGACGGGCTCGAGGACGGGCGGGTGGTGTCCGGCGTCGGCGGCCAGTTCAACTTCGTCACCCAGGCCTTCGCCCTCGACGACGCCCGCTCGATCATCACCCTCGGCGCCGTGCGCGGGGCGGGCAAGGCGGCCCGCTCCAACCTCCTCTGGCGCTATGGCCACACCACCATTCCGCGGCATCTGCGCGACGTGATCGTCACCGAATACGGCGTCGCCGACCTGCGCGGAAAAGCCGACCAGGACGTGATCGGCGCTCTTCTCGCCGTGGCCGACAGTCGCTTTCAGGAGGAGCTTCGCCGCCAGGCGGTGGACGCGGGCAAGCTGCCGAAGACGTACGAGATCCCCGCCGCCCACCGCGACAACAATCCCGAGCGGATCGCCCGCGCCCTCAAGCCCGCCATCGACGCAGGCCAGCTGCCGCTCTTCCCGCTCGGAACCGACTTCGACGAGATCGAGCTGCGCCTGCTTCCGCTCATGCAACGCTTGCAGACCGCCGCCGCCGACCCGAAGACGGCCGCGGCCCTGCTTGTCAGGGGGCTGTCGCCATCGAGCAGCGCGAAGGCGGCGGAGGCGTTGAAGCGGCTGGACCTCGAGCGGCCGCGGACCGCACAGGATCGGCTTTACGCCCTGCTCGTGCGCGGCGCGGCGTCGGTCGGTTGAAGCGGCGAGCGTTCACTCCGTGGGCGCGGCGCCCGAGGCTTGAGCCCCGGCCTGCCGGTTGATGATCTCGGTCAGGTCGTTGATGGCCTTGGTCAGGAACAGCACTTCCTTCTCGCGCAGCTCGTCGATCTTCTGGTGCAGGAGCTCGATCTCCAGTTCGGCCTTGATGTTGATCTTGTAGTCGTTCTCGGCCTCCTTCCGATCGATCTCCTGCTGGCGGTTCTGGCTCATCATGATGAAGGGCGCCGCGTAAGCGGCCTGGAACGACAGGGCCAGGTTCAGCAGGATGAAGGGATAGGGGTCCCAGTGCTGGATGAAGGCGGTGATGTTGAGGGCGATCCACAGGGCGAGGATCGCCGACTGGATGATGATGAACGGCCAGGATCCCATGGCCGCCGCCACCCGGTCCGCCACCCTCTGGCCGAGGGTGAGGTCGCCCGGTTTGCTCTCGAGCTCGGTCCGCGTCCGGACGCCCTTTCGCAGCGACCGCAGTTCATCCAGCAGGCGCCGTTCCGCCTGCTCGAATTCCCGCGCGATCTTGGTGGCCGGCTTCATCAAGTCCTCCGAGGGTTGAGCTCCCCACCACCCTAGCCCAGGCGCCCGATTCCCGCACGCGCGGCTATGGTTGACGCGCGGCGCTGACTTTCCGACACTCGTGCATGCGTTTTCATCGCCACCTCCAAGCCTCGCTCCTCGCCGCGGCGACCCTGCTTCTGGCCGGCGCGGCCCGGGCGGAGACCATCCTGTTCGTCGGCAACAGCTTCACCTTCGGGGCGCTGTCGCCGGTGTGGCGCTACCGCGCGGGAACGGTGACCGATCTCAACAGCGAAGGGGTCGGCGGCGTGCCGGCCCTGTTCAAGCTGTTCACCGACGAAGCCGGGCTGAGCTACGACGTCAGCCTGGAGACTCATCCCGGCATCGGCCTGGACTGGCATTGGACCAACGGGTTCGCCAAGCTCGACAAGCCCTGGGACCATGTGGTGCTGCAGAGCTTCTCCACCCTCGACCGGGACAAGCCCGGCGATCCCGGCCTGCTGGTGGATTACGCCCGGCGCTGGGCGGACACCTTCTCTGCGCGCAACCCCGCGGTCGATATCCGGCTGACGGCGACCTGGTCGCGCGCCGACCTCACCTTCCGGACTCAGAGCCCGTGGAACGGCAAGGCCATCTTCGCCATGGCCGACGACCTCAGTTGCGGCTACGGCCAGGCGGCCAAGGCGTCGCCGCGGATCAAGGGCGTGATCGAGGTGGGCCAGGCGTTCAGCCGCGCCATCCGCGCCGGCGTCGCGGACGCCAATCCCTATGCCGGCGTGCCCTTCGGCCAGGTCGACCTCTGGGCCTGGGACAATTATCACGCCAGCGCCTTCGGCTATTACCTTGAGGCGCTGATGCTGTTCGGCGCCGTCACCGGCCGGGATCCCCAGGCGCTGGGCGTTCGCGAACAGGCCGCCGTCGAGCTCGGCTTCTCGCCGCAGCAGACCCTCGCCCTGGAGCAGGTCGCCCACGACGAACTCGCCGCGGCGCCGCCGGAGCACTGCGCCGCGCCGGCCGCGACGCCGGCGTCGACGCCGTCGGCGGTCCCCCCGTCGGCTTCGGTCCCCGCCGCCGCCGCACAATAAGCGCGTCGGACGCAGGCCTCCGTCGCGGCCAGGGCTATTTCGCGGCGCCGGTCACGTCCTGGATCACGCCGAACAGAGCGACCGGCCGACCGGAACCATCCATTTCGCGGACGGCCTTGCTCCACGCGCGACGCCGCTCACCGTCCGGACGGCGGAACTCGTACTCAAATTCGAAGGGGCCGTCGCCGGCGATGGCCGAATAGAGTTCGGCGCGAAGCCTGTCACGCGTCTCGCCGTCGCAAAGACCAAGGACGACGTCGAGGGTCGGCACGACGTCGTTGCGGTCGAGACCATAGATCGCATAGGTCGCTTTCGACCAGATGGCGCGATGCGTGTCGAGATCGAGCCGCCATCGGCCGACGCCGGACATGGTTTCGGCCAGCTCGAGAAGTTGCTGCCGGGCCATGGCCAGCCGGTTGGCGCGCCTCAGCTTCAGCTCGTTGACGGCGAGTCCCGCCAGGGACGCCAGCGTCCTCAGCTGCGCCGCAGAGGGTTGGTCGCGCGCCTTGCGATCGATCACACAAAGCGTTCCGAGGTTGTTTCCCTCCGGCGTGCTTAGGAGAGCGCAGGCGTAGAATCGAATATCCGGCGGGCCGGTGACCAGCGGATTGTCGCGGAACCGGGGGTCGAGCGTGGCGTCCTGAACCACCATCACCGAGTCGGGACCGCCCAGAATCGCGTGCGCGCAGAACGCAAGCTTGCGGTCGGTGGAGGCGACGTCCAGGCCGATGCGGGATTTGAACCACTGCCGCTCCGCGTCCACCAGGGAGACGAGGGCGATCGGCGCGTCGAACAGGTCGGCGGCCAGCGCCGTCAGGCGGTCGAACGGCTCCTCCGGCGCGGTGTCGAGGATGTCGAAGCCTTTCAGGGACTCGAGCCGGGTCGCTTCGGCCGGATGCAAATCCGCCTCGCCCGCGCTGGTCGATCGCAGGACGGGCGTCATCGTCGCCGCCTCGCCGGATCCGGGTTCCGTCAGGGGGGGACTGGTCAATCCAGCACGCCAATGCCGTCACGAAGGCCCTGGAGGTCGGCCAGCACCCGCGCCGCCTCGCGCGGCGGGAGGCCCGGGTTGGCGGAGAACATGGCCAGGGCGGCGATGTGCAGCCTCAGGGCCTCGGTGTGCCAGACCCCCTGATTGATGAGGGCGTCCACCATCGCCACGATGCCGCGCGCGCCTTCGCCCAGCGGCCCCAGGCCGGCGGGGCCCGCCACTTCGCAAATCGCCAGGGCGGCGTCGCCCAAGGCGTGGCTTTCCGCGAACAGGACATCCTCCGATGCGGCGGCGATGCGCTCGACGATGGCGATCTGCTCGGCGACGTGGATCCGCAGGCCAGGACCGAGCGCCCGGACCAGCTCGGCGGCCCTCAGCTCGAGCGACGCGCCGATGGGGTCTTCGGGGCCGCCGAGGGCCGCCTCCAGGGGATTGGGGGGAAGGAAAACGCGTGCGTGCGCCATCAGAGGTCCTGTCTCATCCGAACAAGGCGCTGACTTCGTCCTGCGACATGGCCCGCTCCGGCGCCTGCAGCAGCCTCAGCTCGTCCGCCCTGCGCTCTTGGACGCCTGCGGGCAAGGGGCCGATTCGAAACCGCCGGTCAGGCCCGCGGTAGTTGTCGCTGGTGACGAACTCCCGGTTGATCGAAGCGATGAGGTGAATGGCGCTCAGCACCACGCTCGGCACGAACGGCTTGGCGAGGACGTAATTGGCGCCGGCGTCGCGGGCGCGCAGGCAGTTGCTCTTGGTCGGTCGCGCCGAGGCAAGCATGATCGGGACCGTGTAGTTGATCCCCTTGGGATCTGCGCGGATCGCCTTGATCACGCTGTAGCCGTCCGGTCCGGGCATTTTGTCGTCGGCGATGATCAGGTTGAACTCCTCGCGCACGAGCTTGGCCTTGGCCTCCTCCGCCGAGGCGGCTTTGGTGATCTGCTCCACGCAGAAGCCCACAAGAATCTGCGACAGGATGTCGGCGCCCTGAGGACTGTCGTCGATGGCCAGGATTCTGGTCTTCGAAAAATTGAAACGCACGGCCGCCGGGTTCATTACCCCTCGCTCCGTCCTTGCGGCGCGCCGAACAGGTCGTCGGCGGCGGACTGGTCCAACCGGTCCGGGCCCAGGGCGGGGCCGCGCGCGAGCGGATCGCCTGTGTCGCGCAGCACGCCGCAAAGCAGGTCCTCGACCTTGGAGAGGCGTTGGCCCGAAATGTCCTGGAAGGCGCATGCGCCAAGGATGGCGCACAGCGCGCGTTCGACCTCGCCGATCGCCGCGGTCTCGCCGCGTCGATAGGCCGCCAGCCGCGAAAGGCAGGTCTCTGCGGCAAAAAGGATCGCGTCCGCGGCCTCGGCGATCTCGAATTGCGCCGCGCGCAGCTCCGCCACGGCCTCGGTTCGATCGAAATCCTGCGTCCCCGGCGCCGACACGTCAAAGCTCGCCAAGAACGGCCGAGAGTTTCTGCTTCAAGACCGACAGCGTGAAGGGCTTTATGATATAGTTGCTTGCGCCGGCCTGACGCGCGGCGATGACATTCTCGACCTTTGCTTCGGCCGTCACCATGACAAAGGGCACGGTCTTGGTGCGATCTTCCGAGCGAACCTGCTGCAGCAATTGCAGGCCGCTCATCGGCTGCATGTTCCAGTCCGACAGCACGAGGCCGTAGTCCCTCTGATGCAGCATGGTCAGCGCATCCGGGCCATTTCGCGCTTCGTCCAGGTTGGTGAAGCCGAGTTGCTCCATCAGCCCCCGGATAATCCTGATCATCGTCTTGTAATCGTCGACGATGAGGACGTTCATCGTTTTATCTACTGCCACGGAGTCCATCCTTCTTGAGAGGAGCAATATGCGGTGTGGTAGATCGCCTAAAATCTAGAAGTCGTGATTAATGGTGCGCCGCGTGTGCTTGGCTAGCCATTACTTTTGAAGTACGTAGCAATGCGTAAGTATGCTCACTATTACAGAAACGGGTGATCCTATAGGTGTATGATATTGGAAATTAGGCGCTGTTTAATTATTTTGATTCATTATCTATTGAAATCAGCAGCGTCTTTGCTCGTCGAGGCGCACCGATACTGAAGGATGGGGCGCCTGTGGACGACTTGATCCGGGATTTCGTGACCGAGACGCGCGAGGGCATCGAGGCCCTCGACGGACAGCTGGTTCGCTTTGAGCAGAGCCCGGACGACCCGCAGATCCTCGGCGAGATCTTCCGCCTGATTCACACCATAAAGGGCACCTGCGGCTTCATCGGCCTTATGCGCCTGCAGAGCGTCGCCCATTCGGCTGAGACGGTTCTGGGCGGATTTCGCGACGGCGCCGTGGCGGTCACACCGGAATCGGTGTCGGCGATCCTCGAGACGGTCGATCTGATCCGCGACCTGATCGAGAGCCTGGCCGGCGACGGGGTCGAACCCGTCGGCGACGACACCAAGCTCATCCAGCGCCTCGAAGCCGCCTCGAGGGTCTCCAGGTCGCAGACCGAACGCCCGGCCCAAGGGGCCGCGACGCCCACAGCGCCGCTGCTGGGTCGTGTGGGAGGCGAGGCCACGCTGGACGCCGCGTGCGAAATGACCATCGGCAAGCTCGCCAGTCTCGCGCCGCTCCCGCCGGCCGTTGCGAAGGTCGATCCTGATCGGCTGCAGGCGGCGCTGCGCGAGGGCCTCTGCGCCGCCGCCCGTGGCTTTGGCGACGCCGCTCACCTCGCCAAACTCCTGCACGAGGTGTTCGGAGCGGAGCCCTCCGCAACCGTGATCGAAACCCTGCTGGCCTCCGTTCGGGCCGATCTGGCGAGCCTCGACATCGACGCCGCCGACGCCGCGGCCCTCGCCGCCCTGG
>CAILTK010000032.1 GCA_903837135.1 uncultured Caulobacterales bacterium | reverse complement strand
GCGCCTCCCGTGATTTTCACCTGGAGGTCGCGCTCCGACACCCCCAACCCCGACCCTTCCCCCCTCGAGGGGGAAGGGAGTTCAGTGGACGTCCTTCAGCTGCTGGTGTGTTGGACGCGGTGGGCTCCTCCAAGCTTGCAGCCTGCCGCATCCCGAGGCACACCACGGCGGATGAGAGACAGACTGTCCATGCGCGCCTTCGGGCCCGTCCTCGCCCTGGCGGCGGTGCTGGCGCTGGCGTCGTGCAGCCAGGCGCCGATCCTCGGCGGCAAGCCGGTGGCGGGCGACAAGGTGGTGGCCAAGGTGGGCTCCGAGCCGATCTGGGCCTCGGACGTGCGGCGCGAGGCGGTGGCCCAGGGGGCGATCACCGAGGGCGAGCCGCTCGACGTCACCTCCGACCTGTTCCACCGCACCCTCGACGAACTGGTCGACCAGAAGCTCCTGGCGGGCGAGGCGGCGCGCCAGGGCCTCGACCGGCAGCCCCTGGTCAAGCGCCGGCTGCAGGCGGCGCACGACAAGCTGCTGGGCGACGTGCTGGTCGAGGGCGTGGTCGACAAGGCGGTCAACGACAACGCCATCCGCGCGCTCTACCAGGAGCAGCAGCACCTGTCGCAGCGCTCCGAGGAGATCAAGGCCCGGCAAATCGTGGTCGCCACCGAGCCCGAGGCCCAGGCGATCAAGAAGCTGCTCGGCACGGGCGCGTCCTTCGACCAGCTGGCCATGCAGCGCTCCACCGACAGCGCCACCCGCTTCAACGGCGGCGACCTCGGCTACTTCACCCTGGACGCCATGCCCGAGGCCTACGGCGCGGCGCTGAAGGCGGCCAAGCCCGGCGAGACCCTGGGGCCGATCAGGATCGACGCCGGCTACGCCATTCTGCGGGTGGAGGACCGGCGGCCCGAGCAACCGATTTCGCTCGACGAGGCGCGGCCGCAGATCGTGCGTTTCCTGACCTATGACGAAATCCGCACCTTGCTGCAGCGCCTGCGCAGCGCCACGCGCGTGCAGATGCTGATCCCCGCGCCGGATCCCAATGCGATGAAGGAGCCGGCCTCCGCCGCCAGGGGCGCGGCCTCGGCCCTGCCGAGCGGCGGCGATGCGCCCTCGGGCGCCCCGGTCCCGCCGGCGGAGGCTCCCGTCGCCGCTCCAGCCACGAAGAAGAAGACATGAGTTCTCCTGGAAAGCCCGGCCTCGCCGTCTCCCCGCTCGCCGTCCCCTTTCCGGCCATCGCGCCGGTGCGGGGCGTGGAGCTCGCCGCCGCCCATGCCGGCATGTACAAGCACAAGCGTCTCGACGTGACCCTGATGCGTTTCGCCGTGGGCTCGGCGGTGGCGGGGGTCTTCACCCGCCACGCCGTCGGCTCCGCGCCGGTGGACTGGTGCCGGACGGCGATCAAGGCCTCGGGGGGGCGGGTGCGGGCGCTCCTGGTCAACACCGGCCGCGCCAACAGCTTCACCGGCAAGGCGGGCGCGGTGGCCGTGGAGCGCACCATGGACGCCATCTCGGCCGAACTCGGCTGCCCGCGCGAACAGGTGCTGATGGCCTCCACCGGGGTGATCGGCCAGGTGCTCGAGTACGGCAAGATCCTCAACGTGCTGCAGCAGCTCGAGGAGACGGTGAAGCCCGACGGCTGGGCCGACGCGGCCCAGGGGATCATGACCACCGACACCTTTCCCAAGGGGGCTACGGCGGAGGCCAAGCTCGGCGACCACACGGTGCGTCTCGCCGGGATCTGCAAGGGCTCGGGCATGATCGCACCGGATATGGCCACCATGCTGGCCTTCGTGGCCACCGACGCGGCCATCGCCCCCGCCGCCCTACAGGCGATCCTGTCGCCCATCGCCGTGCGCACCCTGAACAGCGTGACGGTGGACGGCGACCGCTCCACCAACGACACCTGCCTGCTGTTCGCCACCGGCAAGGCGGGCGGTCCCGAGATCGCCGACCCGGACCACCCCGACCTCGCCGCCTTCAAGGCCGCGCTCGAAGGGGTGCTGCTCGACCTCGCCCACCAGCTGGTGCGGGACGGGGAGGGGGCGCAGAAGTTCGTCCGCGTGGAGATCACCGGCGCGGTCAGCGAGGCCTCCGCCCGCAAGATCGCCCGCACCGTGTGCGAGAGCCCGCTGGTGAAGACCGCGATCGCCGGCGAAGACGCCAACTGGGGGCGGCTGGTGATGGCCGTCGGCCGCGCCGACGAGCCGGTCGAGCGCGACCGGATCGCCATCCGCTTCGGCGACCTGGTGGCCGCGCGCGACGGGGCGGTCTCGCCCGACTACGACGAGGCGGCGATGAGCGCCTACATGAAGAACGACGAGCTCTCGATCACCATCGACGTGGGCGCAGGCTCGGCCTCGGCGGTGATGTGGACCTGCGATCTCACCCACGGCTACATCTCGATCAACGGCGACTACCGATCATGAGATGGCGGTCGTGAAGCTGCTGCTCGTCGCCGCGGCCGCCCTGGTGGACGCGGACGGGCGGGTGCTGATCTGCCAGCGGCCCGAGGGCAAGCAGCTCGCCGGCCTGTGGGAGTTTCCCGGCGGCAAGCTCGAGCCCGGCGAGACTCCGGAAGCCTGCCTGATCCGCGAGCTGGACGAGGAGCTGGGGATCGAGGTCAGCGCCGCCTGCCTGGCGCCCTTCGTGTTCGCCAGCCACGGCTACGACGGATTTCACCTCCTGATGCCGCTCTACCTCTGCCGCCGCTGGCAGGGTTTTGTGCAGAAGCGCGAACATCAGGCCCTGGCCTGGGTCGAGCCGATGAAGCTGGCCGACTATCCGATGCCGCCGGCCGACCGGCCGCTTGTGGCCTACCTGCGGGACTTTCTCTAACGGCCCCGGCTTTCTCTAACGGCTGAGGGCGATCAGCGGGTATACTGCCCGCATGTGCATCGATCCGAACCCATGAGCGACGTCCCAACCCTCCGCAGGCTGGCCATGGCCCTTCCCGAGGTGGTCGACGCCAGCCAGGGCAAACGGCTGGCGTTCGAGGTGGCGGGCAAGGGGATCGCCTGGAGCTATCTGGTGCGCCCCTCGCCGCGCGAACCCCGCGCCCCCAAGCCGGGTCAGATCGCTGTCCGCTGCGCGCTCGAACAGAAGGCGCTGCTGATCGAGTCCGCCCCCGACCGGTTCTTCGACGATGACCACCACCGGGATTTTCCCGCCGTGCTGGTGCGGCTCGACGCGGTCGACGAGGATGAACTCGCCCACCTGCTCTACGAAGCCTGGCGCCTCCAGGCCCCCAAGGGCGTGCAGACCCGACATACGCTTTGAGGGCTGCCGCAAGCGGCTCTCCCTTTGGGGACGACGACAGGCGGCCGCGTCTCCATTGCGCACCACCCCGCCACCCGCTATCTCCCGCTCCCTGTTGGAGAAAACATCATGAGAGCGGATGTCGTGGCCCTGGCGGCCGACATCGAGCAGTCGATCGCGCTGCTCAGGAGGCGTCTTTGACTGGGACCCGGCCCTTCGACGACTGCACGAACTGAACGCGCGGGTCGAGGACCCGACCCTTTGGGACCGGCCGGCCGAGGCCCAGGCGGTGAGCCGCGAACGATCCAGGCTCGAGGCCTCGATCGGCGCGGTGAAGGCGCTCGAGCGCGAGCGCGCCGACGCCATAGAACTGGCCGAGCTGGCGGAGATGGAGGGCGACCAGGGCGTCGGTGACGAGGCCGCGGCCTCGCTGCGCAGCCTGAAGGAACGCGCCGCCCGCGCCGAACTCGAAGCTCTGCTGTCGGGCGAGGCCGACGGCAACGACGCCTATGTGGAGATCAACTCCGGCGCCGGCGGCACCGAGTCGGCCGACTGGGCGCTGATGCTGATGCGGATGTATTCGCGCTGGGCCAACGCCCACGGCATGGAGGTCGAGCTGGCCGAGGAGACGCCCGGCGAACAGGCCGGGATCAAGTCGGCCACCCTGGTGGTCAAGGGGACCAACGCCTACGGCTGGCTGAAGACCGAGGCTGGGGTGCACCGGCTGGTGCGCATCTCGCCGTACGACTCCAACGCCCGGCGCCACACGAGCTTCGCCTCGGTCTGGGTCTATCCGGTCGTGGACGACACCATCGAGATCGACATCAACCCCGCAGACGTGCGCACCGACACCTACCGGGCCTCCGGGGCCGGCGGTCAGCACATCAACAAGACCGATTCGGCCGTCCGCCTGACCCACATCCCCACCGGTATCGCCGTCGCCTGCCAGGCCGGACGCTCCCAGCACCAGAACCGGGAGGAAGCGTGGAAGATGCTGCGCGCCCGGCTCTACGAGGTCGAGCTGCAGAAGCGCGAGGCGGCGCGGGCCGAGCTCGAGGACCAGAAGACCGACATCGGCTGGGGCCACCAGATCCGCAGCTACGTTCTTCAGCCCTATCAGCTGGTCAAGGACCTGCGCACCGACGTGGAGACCTCCGACACCCAGGCGGTCCTCGACGGCGACCTCGACGCCTTCATGGGCGCGAGCCTGGCCCAGCGCGTGGGAAACACGCGGGAGGAGGCGGGGGCTTAGTCGCCGCTTCCCGTATTCCAAAGGTCGTCATCCCGGACCAGACCTCCGGCCTTTCCGGGATGACGACCTTTTTGGGAGGGGTGAGGAACAAGGGGGTCAGTGCGCCGCCCGTACCGGGAGCGGGACGTTGCACACGCCGATCCGGCCGGGGGAGTATTTGTACCAGCCCTCCTTGCGGAAGCGACGCGACTGGACCAGGGCCTTGAAGGTGGCGCTGTCGGTGCGCAGGGCCTCCAGGGGCAGGCGGTCGGCGGCGGGGACATCCGCGGCCAGCCGGACCCGGCGGATGGCGGTGTGGTCGGCGGGGTTGGTGTAGAAGCCCATCTCGCCGGGACCGCGTCGCAGGGACGACAGGAGCTCCATGCCCTGCACGACCCGGCCGACCAGGGTGACATTGCGGTCGAGGTTGCGCGGCGACTGGCCGATCACGGCGTAAAGCTCCTTGCCGCCGCCGCTGTCGGCGCTGTCGTCCCGGCCGGCGCCGACCATGCCGTAGCAGTGGGTCAGCCAGGTCCGGCGGCGCCTGGGATCGCGGGCGGCCGGGAAGCCGCCGGAGAAGCCGACCACCGGCGCATAGGTGTCGGGATCGGCGAGCCGGGCGAACGGCTCGCGTCCGATCGGCCGGTCGAACTCCGCCTTCAGCGTGTCATGGCCGGCGGTGATCCTGCGGCCCTCGGGGGCGGACCACTGGGCCACATAGTTGTCCTGGACGCGCACGATGGCGCTGTCGTCGAAGTAGCCCGAACGGATCAGGGCCTTGATGTTGGCCACGTGGTTCGGCGCGAACGCAGGCGCCAGTTCGATCACCACCCGTCCCGACGGCAGGTCCATGTAGACGGTGTTTTCGGGATCGAGCGGCCGCCAGTCCGCGGCCGGCGATCGGGTCAGAAGGTCGCCCAGCGACAGGGGCGCGGCGGAGGCCGAGGCGGCGAGGGTGAAGATCAACAGGCCGGCGGCGGCGATGAGGCGTTTCATTGCGTCCTTCGATAGGCCGGCGGCGCCAGCCCGCTCAGAATCCGGCCTGCTCAGAATGACGTACCGCCTGGATTTCACAACCGTCGTCATGCCGAGGGGCTCGCGCCGCAAGCATATCGAGCCCGCGCGGCGCCCCGTTCCGCGAAAAAGGGCCGGCGCGTCCCGCGAGACGGGCGCCGACCCTTCCTGCGCGCCTGGTTCATGCCCGGCGCGACGTCCGCATCCCCTCTGCGGCGAAACCAGACCTGGCTTAAGACGCCTGGTGGGCGTCGAGCGAGATCACCTCGGCCAGGGGGGCGGCCTGCGCGGGGGCCGCGATCGCCTGGGCGACCTGGGCCGGCGGCTGCGGCCGGAACTGCGAGCAGCGGCCCTGGAAGAAGGCGCCGACGTCGATCGAAAGCTGCTCGTGGGTGATGTCGCCCTCGACATGGGCGCTCTGCAGCAGGTGGACGGACTTGCCTTCCACATTGCCGGTCACCTGTCCGCGCACTTCGACGGAGACGCCGCGCACGGTGCCTTCCACGTGAGCGTGTTCGCCGATGACCAGCCGCGAGACATGGATGTCGCCCTTGACGGCGCCATCGACCAGCAGCTCGCCCTCGCCGGTGATCGAGCCTTCGAACACCAGGTCGGCGGCGAGGATCGAGGCGACGCGAGCAGCCTGGCGCGGCGGCGGCGCCGTGCGCAGCGCATCGAGGTTGGAGGACGAGACGGGCTGGGACGGGGGCGCCGAGCGCCCGGAGCCCGAGTTAGTTGTTTTGCTGAACATAATCGCCTGCCTTCAAAAACCGGGTCGGGTCCTGGACGCGACCGTGATCCCATACCTCGTAGTGCAGATGCACACCGGTCGAGCGTCCGGTCGAACCCATGCCGCCGACCCGCTGACCTATCCCCACCTTTTGTCCCATCGCCACTGAAATCGCCTGCAGATGGGCGTAACGGGTCTTGAATCCCCCGCCATGGTCTATTTCAACCACGTTTCCGTACCCCGTCCGCTGTCCGGTGAACGACACCACGCCGGGCGCCGTGGCGTGAATCGGGGTCATGAAGCTCCCGGCGAAGTCCTGTCCGGGATGGAAGGCGCCGCGATGGGTGAACGGATCGACGCGGGCGCCGAAGCTGGAGGTGCGCACCGGCGTGTCCACCGGCGTCGCCAGCGGCAGCTTCTCGGCCTCCTGGCTCAGGGTGTGGACGTCGGTCAGGTCGGTGGCGGCGTGCTGGATACGGGCGGCGAAGCCGGTATCGACGTCGAGCACCGCGGCGAGGGCGGCCGGATCCTTGGCCTCGATCAGCGGCCCCCCCAGGCCCGCCCCGCCGGCGGCGCGTCCCGCGGCGGAGGGCTCGATGCCGGCCAGCCGGAAGGCCATGCGCAGCCGGTCGGCGCGCGACTTGGCGTAGACTTCGGCGGCGCCGATCATCCTGTCCTGGTCAGCCGCGACCGCCTGGATCTGAGCCTGAGGCGTCCTGGCCTTGAGGGAGGCGAAGCTGATCGGGGCCATGGCGCCGGCGGCGCCGGGCGCGCCCTTCAGCTCGGTCAGCAGCATGGCCAGGGCGGCGTGGCGGCGGGCGATCTCGTCGGCGACGCCCCTGACCCCGCCGGTCCCGCCCGACAGCTGGGCCATGGCCGCATCGAGCCGGGCCTGGCGGTCGGCGATCAGCCGGCCGTAGTAGCGTTCGGCCTTGGCGGCGGCCGTCTCGTCGGCGCGTTGCACGAAGGGCTGAAGCACCAGGGCGCCGGTGGCCACCACCAGCCAGACGGCGGCTGCGGAGGCGGTGGCGACGACGGTGGCCTGCAGGCGGGTGGTGAGCACGAACGCCCGGGTCTGCGATCCCGAACGCAGATAGACGTCCCGTTCCGGAAAGTGGCGGACGATCGATGCGCGCAAGGCCTGCAGCCGATCCCTAATCATCGCCCCACCAACTAGGTTCACTATTGGGCGGGTATGCAGCAAATATGCGACAGGTCCGCAAGGCGACTCGCCCGCGACGTTTCGACGGCGGCGACAGGCGAACTTCGACTTCATCGCTGCGGACGAATTTTCGGTTTGGCTCCCAAGGCTTTGATGATCAGAGCCAACCGCCCTTAAGCGGAATCGCTTAACGGCGGATAATTTGCTTTAGATTCTGTAGATTATAGCGCCGCTGGCGCGAAAGCCGCTGCCCACTTTTCACGCGGCGCTCCAGCGAAAAATGGCTGCCCGGCGCCGGATTCGAATGAGCAGTCTGCGGGCGCCGTCGTAACCAGGGCTGGCCTTGGCCAAGCTTAGCTGTGGCGAACTGCCGCAGGGGCGACTTAACGAACCGTCAGGCTTTGAGGGCGCGGGCGGCCTTCAGCACCTGTTCGGCATGCCCGGGCACCTTCACCTTGCGCCATACCTGCCGGATCACGCCCTCGCCGTCGATGAGGAAGGTGGAGCGGTCGATCCCCATGTACTTGCGGCCATACATGCTCTTCTCGACCCACGACCCGAGATCCTCGATCAGGGCGCCGCTCTCGTCGGACGCCAGGATCACCTCCAGACCGTACTTGGCCTTGAACTTGTCGTGGCTCTTCACGCTGTCCTTCGACAGGCCGATGATCACCGCACCGATCTTCCTGAAGTCCTCGGCCTGGGTGGTGAACTGCTGCGCCTCGGAGGTGCAGCCCGAGGTGTCGTCCTTGGGATAGAGGTAGAGCACCACCGTCTTGCCCTTGAGGCCCGCCAGGTTCACCCGCCCGCCGCCGTCGGTCGGCAGGTCGAAGGCCGGCGCCATGTCACCGGGTTGCAGTTCCACAGTCATCCTCGCCTCCTGTAGCGCATCGAATCAGGGCCCGACGATCTTCACCAGTACGATCTTCTTCTTGCCCGCGGCCAGTTTGATCATGCCGCCCTCGCCGATGTCGGCGGCGGTGATGAGCCGCTGGGCGTCCGGCTCCTGTTTGTCGTTGACCCGCAGGCCGCCGCCCTGGGCCAGACGCCGCGCCTCCGACCGGGAGGGCGCGAGACCCGCGTCCACCGCCAGCACCGCCAGGGGCACGCCGGCGGCCAGCGCCGCGGCGGGGATGTCGATGCTCGGAAGGTCGCCGGAGACCGCGCCGTCCTCGAAGGCGCGGCGCGCGGCTTCCGCCGCCCGTTCGGCCTCGTCGCGCCCGTGGAGCAGGGCGGTGGCTTCGTTGGCCAGCACCTTCTTGGCCTCGTTGATCCCCGCGCCCTCGAGGGCTTCGAGGACGGCGATCTCGTCCAGGGGCAGGTCGGTGAACAACCGCAGGAACTTGCCGACGTCCGCGTCCTCGGTGTTGCGCCAGAACTGCCAGTAGTCGTAGGGGCTCAGCCGGTCGGCGTTCAGCCACACCGCGCCGGCGGCGGTCTTGCCCATCTTGGCGCCCGACGCGGTGGTGATCAGCGGGGTGGTGACGGCGAAGGCGGGCCTCTGGTCGACGCGCCGGATCAGGTCGACGCCGTTGATGATGTTGCCCCACTGGTCCGAGCCGCCCATCTGCAGGGCGCAGCCGTGGCGGCGCGACAGCTCCAGGAAGTCCACCGCCTGCATCAGCATGTAGTTGAACTCGATGAAGGTCAGCGGCTGCTCGCGCTCGAGCCGGGTCTTGACGCTGTCGAAGGTCAGCATGCGGTTGACGGTGAAGTGCACGCCGTAGTCGCGCAGGAACTCGATATAGCCGAACCGGCTCAGCCACGCGTCGTTGTTGACCATCACCGCGTCGGTGGGGCCGTCGCCGAAGGTGAGGAATTTCCCGAACACCTGCTTGATGCTGTCGATGTTGGCGTCGATCTGGTCGGCGGTGAGCAGCTGGCGCGTGGCGTCCTTGCCCGAGGGATCTCCCACCTTGGTGGTGCCGCCGCCCATAAGCACGATCGGCTTGCCTCCGGCCTGCTGCAGCCGGCGCAGCAGCATGACCGAGACCAGATTGCCCACGTGCAGCGACGAGGCGGTGGCGTCGAAGCCGATGTAGGCGGACACGACGCCGGCCGCTGCGGCCTGGTCCAGCTCCTCTGGATGGCTGATCTGATGCACATAGCCCCGCGCCTGCAGGGTCTGCAGGAAAGCGGACGTGAAGGTCGGGGCGGGGCTCATGGGGAGGGTCCTGAAGGGTAGGGGGCTTAGACGGCCTTGGCCTGCTCCAGGATGGATCGGCCGCGGCGGCGGCCAGACGAACGACGTCGACCGCGCTCTAGGGATAGAGGCGGTAATAGCTCTTGAGAGGCGCGTGGGCGTCGGACATGGGGCGCTAGCTACGGCGGCGGGGTGGAGGCGTCAAGCGTAGGGCGCGGTACCCTGAACGGAGGGCGGAGCGGCCGGGCAAGACTCAACGCAGAGAGCGCAGAGAAATGCGCGGAGCGCACAGGGGGTCAAAGCCGTGCGGATCGAACGCGATCTCCGCGACCTCTGCAAAAACTTCCGCGACCTCCGCGTTAAGTCCGTTTCGAAGATCACGCCGCTTCCGCACAGACATTGACGCATATATGCCGACCCCATGCGCGTCCTTGGCTTCATGACCGGCACCTCGCTCGATGCGATCGACATGGCGATCCTGGAGACCGACGGGGAGCGGATCACCGGCTTCGGCGCGGCGGGCGAGACGGCCATGCCGGAGGATCTGCGCGCCCTGGCGCTGGAGGCGATCGCGGCCGGGCGGGCGTGGAAGCGCGGCGAGCCTGAGCCCAACCTTTTCAATCACCTGTCGGAAGACATCGCCACCGCCCATTACGAGGCGGCGAGCGCGTTTCTGACCGCTCGGGGATTGTCCTGGTCCGACATCGACCTGATCGGCTTCCACGGCCAGACGGTCATGCATGAGGCGCCGAAGGATGGGATCGCCGGCCGCACTCGCCAGCTCGGCGACGGCCGGCTGCTGGCCCGGCTGACCGGCCGGCCGGTGGCGTTCGACTTCCGCACCGCCGACGTGGCCGCGGGCGGCCAGGGCGCGCCGCTGGCGCCGATCTATCATGTGGCGCGGGCCGAGGCGTCGGGGCTGACCCCGCCGCTCGCCGTGCTCAACCTCGGCGGCGTGGCCAACATCACCGTCATCGATCGCGACGGCCGGGTGCAGGCCTTCGACACCGGCCCCGGCAACGGGCTGATCGACCAGTGGGTCGAACGCCACGACCTCGGCCGGTTCGACGCGGAGGGCGCCCTGGCGGCCTCGGGCCGGATCGACGCCCACGTCCTGGCCGCCCTGATGCGCCACCCGTATTTTGCGACCACCGGGCCGAAGTCGCTGGATCGTTACGACTTCACGCTGGAGCCGGTGGAGGGTCTGTCCCCCGCCGACGGCGCGGCGACCCTGGCGGCCTTCACCGCCGAGACGGTGGCGCTCGGCCTGCGCCAGACCGGCGTCGCGCCTGCGGCGGTGATCGTCTGCGGCGGCGGGCGGCGCAATCTGCAGCTTCTTCGCGAACTCGGCCTGCGCACCCGCCGGCCGATGATCACCGCCGAGCGCGCGGGCTGGCGCGGGGACGCCGTCGAAGCCGAAGCCTTCGCCTACCTCGCCGCCCGCACGCTGAGGGGACTGCCGATCAGCTTCCCGGGGACGACCGGGGTCGGGACGCCGATGTCGGGCGGGGTGGTGGTCGACGCGTGAGGTCGCGACGTCGACTTGGCAGAATTTGCCAAGATCGGTATCGTTTGTCCCATGACGACGATGAACATCTCCCTGCCCCAAACCCTGAAGCAGTTTGTCGACGAACAGGTCTCGGGGCGCGGGTACGGCACGGGGAGCGAGTACATCCGCGACCTGATCCGGCGTGATCAGGATCGCCAGAAGCTCCGGGCTCTGGTCTTCGAGGGCGCTGAATCCAAGGAATGGGAGCCCGTGGACGACGCCTTCTTCGCAAGGTTGCATGAACTTGCGCTTAAGAGCGAATGACGTCGAAACCGCTTGTCACGTCGGCTCCAGCGCTTGGAGATATCACGGCGGCCATCGGGCATTATAGAGGCGAGGCGGGGCCGCGGAGCGCTGATCGATTTGTCGGCGACCTTCAGTCAATCCTTGTGCGCATTGGACAATTTCCGGCCGCTGGCTCTCCGCGCTATGCGCACGAGGCGGATTTTCCCGGTCTCCGGAGCATGCGCCTGCGCCGATTTCCCTTTCTGATCCTGTACGTGGAGCGCGCGGATCGAGTTGAAATCCTGAGGCTACTCCACGCACACAGAGATATTCCGGCGTCTCTGGGCGGCGGAGAGCCCTCCGGCGATACCTAAGCCAGCCCGTCGGCCTTCATGCGCTTGTCCACATAGGCGGCGACGTGGGTCTCCACGTCGGGGATGTGGTCGGACCAGTAGTGGTTGGCGCCTTCGACCAGGTCGTAGTCGATGACGATGCCCTTCTGCGTGCGCAGCTTGGCCACCACCCGCTCCACCTCGTTGGGCGTCGCCACCGCGTCGGCCGAGCCGTGCAGGATCAGGCCCGAGGCCGGGCAGGGGGCCAGGAAGGAGAAGTCGTAGACGTTGGTCGGCGGCGAGACGGAGATGAAGCCGTCGGTCTCCGGCCGGCGCATCAGAAGCTGCATGCCGATCCAGGCGCCGAACTGATAGCCGGCGACCCAGCACTGCGAGGCGGCGGGATTGGTGGTCTGCAGCCAGTCGAGCGCCGAGGCCGCGTCGGCCAGCTCGCCGATGCCCGAATCGAATTCGCCCTGGCTGCGGCCGACGCCGCGGAAGTTGAACCGCAGGGTGGCGAATCCGCGCTTCATGAACACCCGGTAGAGCTGAACCGTTACGGCGTTGTTCATCTGCCCGCCCGCCTTGGGATGCGGGTGCAGGATCAGGGCGATGGGGGCGTTGGCGGTCTTCCCCGGGGAATAGCTGCCTTCCAACCGTCCGGACGCGCCGGTCAGGATCACCTCGGGCATACCGCTCAAAACCCTCCAGGGCGCCGCCATGGCGTCGCCGTTATTATCGCCGAATACTTGACCGCCACAGTTGGTTTTCCTACATGCGGCAGGCCTCGAAGACCGGTCGGTCGTCGAAGCGGCGGCTATTAGCACACAGGCCGCACTGATCGCGCAATTTTTCGAACCGAGGGTTTTCCCCATGCGGCTGGGCGCCAAAGGTCGATACGCCGTGATGGCGATGGCCGACATCGCCCGCCATGGCGAAGACGGGGCCGTCTGCCTCGCCGAGATCGCCGACCGGCAGGAGATCTCCCTCGCCTACCTCGAACAGCTGTTCGCGCGCCTGCGCCGCGCCGGCCTGGTCAAGAGCGTGCGCGGCCCCGGCGGCGGCTACCGCCTGGCCGTCGCCGCCGAAGCGATTTCCGTCGGCGCCGTGGTGCAGGCGGTGGACGAGCCGATGCACGCCACCCGCTGCGACGCGGCTTCGGACGTCGGCTGCATGGCGCAGGGCGAGCGCTGCGCCACCCACCACCTGTGGGCCGCGCTCGGCGACGAGATCGAACATTTCCTCGGCGCGGTGTCGCTGGCCGATGTGGTCGCCCGCCGCATTCCGAGCCGCGCCAGGGCCCCTGCGAGCATGCCCACCCCCGCCGAGGCCAGCGCATGAGCCTCAAAACGAGCGTCTATCTCGATTACAACGCGACGGCGCCGATCCGACCGGAGGCGCATGCGGCGGCGGTGTGCGCCCTCGATATCGGCGCCAATCCCTCCTCGGTGCACGCCCGGGGCCGCATGGCCCGCGCCGCCGTCGAGCAGGCCCGCGGCGAGGTGGCGCGGCTGGTGGGCGCCCGCGACGAACAGGTGATCTTCACCTCCGGCGGCGCCGAAGCCAACCGGATGGCCATCGAGGCCGCCATCGGCGCCGGTTGCCGGCGCCCGATCGTGCTGATGACCGAACACGACAGCGTCATGCGTCCGGCCAGCGCCTCAGGCCAGTGGGTCGAGGCGTGGCCGGTGACCGATCAAGGCGTGGCCCACGTCGACTGGCTGGCCGAGCGGCTCGGCCGCTGGGACAAGGCCGACGGCGCGCCCTTCGTGGCGGTCGCGCTCGCCAACAGCGAAACCGGCGTGATCCAGCCCGTCGCCGAGATCGCCGACCTGGTGCGCGCCGCCGGCGGAACCCTGCATGTCGACGCCGTCCAGGCCGCCGGCAAGATTTCCGTGGACGTGAGCGCGCTCGGCGCGGACACCCTGACCCTGTCCGCGCACAAGCTCGGCGGTCCGCAAGGCTCGGGCGCCCTGGTGCTCGGGCCGCGGGCCCCGCTGAAGGCGCGGCGCGCGTTCAGCCTCGGCCACGCCCTGTCCCCCGGCCAGGAACTGGGCCTGCGCACCGGCACCGAGAACGTCTCCGGCATCGCCGGCTTCGGCGCGGCGGCGAGCGCCGCCCTGCGCGACCTGCCGGGCGCCGCCGGGCAAGCGGTCTGGCGCGACGCCGCCGCCGAACGGATGAAGGCGGAGGGCGCGGAGATCGCCGGCGAGGGCGCGCCGCGCCTGCCGGGTGTGCTCTGCGCGGTGACCGAAGGCTTTCCCTCTGAACTGCAGGTGATGATGCTCGATCTCGACGGCGTGATGGTGTCGGCCGGCGCGGCCTGCTCGTCGGGCAAGGTGCAGGCCAGCGGCGTGCTCCTGGCCATGGGGCTGGCCGGCGTCCTGGCGTCGAGCGCCGTGCGCGCGTCCGGCGGCTGGTCCACCACCGAGGCCGACTGGATCCGTTTCGCCGACGCCTGGATCGCCGCCCGCCAGCGCCACGCCCAGCGAAAGGCGGTGGCCTGATGGCCGCGCTGCAGGACACCATCGACACGGTCGAAGCCCTCGCCGGCGGCGAGCGCTACAAGCACGGCTTCGTCACCGATCTCGAACAGGAGTTCGCGCCCAAGGGCCTGTCGGAGGACATCGTCCGCTTCATCTCGGCCAAGAAGAACGAGCCGGAGTGGATGCTGGAATGGCGGCTCGACGCCTATCGCCGCTGGCTGGCGATGGACGAGCCCGACTGGGCCAAGGTCGACTTCCCCAAGATCGACTACCAGGACGCCTACTACTACGCGGCGCCCAAGGAGAAGGTCGGTCCCAAGTCGCTCGACGAGGTCGATCCGGAGCTTCTGCGCACGTACGAAAAGCTCGGCATCCCGTTGAGAGAACAGGCGGTTCTGGCCGGCGTCGAAGGCGCGCCGCGCATCGCCGTGGACGCGGTGTTCGACAGCGTGTCGGTGGCCACCACCTTCCGCGCCGAGCTGGCCAAGTCCGGGGTGATCTTCTGCCCGATCTCCGAGGCCCTGCGCGACCACCCGGACCTGGTGCGCAAGTACCTGGCCACGGTGGTGCCGACCACCGACAACTATTTCGCCTGCCTGAATTCGGCGGTCTTCTCCGACGGATCCTTCGTCTACATCCCGCCGGGCGTGCGCTGCCCGATGGAGCTGTCGACCTATTTCCGCATCAACGCGTCGGGCACCGGCCAGTTCGAGCGCACCCTGATCATCGCCGACAAGGGCAGCTACGTCTCCTATCTCGAGGGCTGCACCGCCCCCATGCGCGACGAGAACCAGCTGCACGCCGCGGTGGTCGAACTGGTGGCGTTGGAAGACGCGGAGATCAAATACTCCACCGTGCAGAACTGGTATCCGGGCGATCCGGAGACCGGCCGCGGCGGCATCTACAACTTCGTCACCAAGCGGGCCGACTGCCGCGGCGACCGCTCGAAGGTCAGCTGGACCCAGGTCGAGACCGGCTCGGCCATCACCTGGAAGTATCCGTCGTGCATCTTGCGCGGCGAGGGCAGCCAGGGCGAGTTCTACTCCATCGCCATCACCAACGGCCGCCAGCAGGCCGACACCGGCACCAAGATGATCCACCTCGGGGCCAACACCCGCTCGCGGATCATCGCCAAGGGCATCTCCGCCGGCCGCTCCACCAGCACCTACCGCGGCCTGGTGTCCGCCCACCCCAAGGCGCTCGGCGCGCGCAACTTCACCCAGTGCGACTCCCTGCTCATCGGCAAGGACTGCGCCGCGCACACCGTGCCCTACGTCGAGGCCCGCAACGCCCACTGCACCTTCGAGCACGAGGCCACCACCACGCGGCTCTCGGACGACCAGCTGTTCTACTGCCAGAGCCGCGGCCTCGACGCCGAAGCCGCCGTCGCCCTCCTGGTCAACGGCTTCGTCCGCGACGTGCTGCAACAGCTCCCCATGGAGTTCGCGGTCGAAGCCCAGAAGCTGGTCGCGGTCAGCCTCGAGGGGAGCGTGGGATGAACGGGGTAGAACGTGAGAACGAGGAATCGCTGGCTCCCTTCCCCCTTGAGGGGGGAAGGGCCGGGGTTGGGGGTGACACCGTCTCAGGCAAACCCACGAACATCAAAACCGCGCGGGCCCGCCGACTTCGCCAGGAAGGCACAGTTGCTGAACGTGTGCTGTGGCCTGAACTTCGCAAGCTGAAGCGAAATTTCCGCAGGCAGGCGCCGATCGGCCCTTACGTCACGGACTTTGCACATCACGAGTCTCGTCTGGTCATCGAGGTCGACGGCTACCATCACACCACCCCGGAAGGCCAAGCTCGCGACGCGGCGCGGACGAAGTGGCTGAAAGAGATCGGCTATCGCGTCATCCGCTTCGACGAGGCGCTCGTCCGCAAGGACCCGGCGGCTGTGATCGAGCTGATCCTTGCTGAAGCGGTGTCACCCCCAACCCCCACCCTTCCCCCCTCAAGGGGGAAGGGAGTGCGTAAGAACTGGCCGAACTGATGCTCTCCATCTCCAACCTCCACGTCTCCATCGGCGGCAAGCCGATCATCGACGGGCTGTCGCTTCACGTGCCGGCGGGCGAGGTGCACGCCGTGATGGGGCCGAACGGGGCGGGCAAGTCGACGCTGAGCTATACCCTGGCCGGCCGCGCCGGCTATGCGGTGACCGCCGGTTCGGCGAGCCTCGACGGCGAGGACCTTCTGGCCCTCACGCCGGATCAGCGCGCGGCCAGGGGCGTCTTTCTCTCCTTCCAATATCCGCTTGAAATCCCCGGCGTTCCGGCCCTGACCTTCATCCGCACGGCGCTCAACGCCCAGCACAAGGCGCGCGGCGAGCCCGAGACCTCGGCGCCCGAATTCCTCAAGCGCGTGCGCGAGGCGGCCGGCAGGCTGCGCATGGACATGGACATGCTGAAGCGCGGCCTCAACGTCGGCTTCTCGGGCGGCGAGAAGAAGCGGATGGAGATCCTGCAGATGCTGATGCTGGAGCCGCGGTTTCTGATTCTCGACGAGACCGACAGCGGCCTCGACATCGACGCCCTGCGCATCGTCTCCGAGGGTGTGAACGCCCTGCGCAGCCCCGACCGCGGCATGCTGGTGATCACCCACTACCAGCGCCTGCTCGACTACATCCGCCCCGACCGGGTGCACGTGCTGGCCGCCGGCCGCATCGTCGCCTCGGGCGGCCCGGAGCTGGCGCTCGAACTCGAGCGCGAAGGCTACGACAAGTACGCGAGAGCGGCATGACCGTCGCCGCCGCCATCGCCGCGCGCGATCCGGACCTGCTGCCGAGCCGCAGGGACGAGGACTGGCGCTGGACCGGCCTGCGCGAACTGATCCGCGTCGTGCCGCCGGCCTCGCCCGCGGTGGCGAGCGTGGCCGAGGACGAAATGCTGGCCGGCCTCGGCTGGCCGACACTGGTGTTCGCCAACGGCCGGGCGCTGGAAGAGGCCGAGATCGCCATCCCCGCCACCGGCAAGGGCCGGTTCGTGCGCCGGTTCGTCTCCGCCGACGCCGGGACCGCCCATCATCTCGACGCGGTGGTCACAGTGGGCGAGGGCGCCCGCCTGGTGCTGATCGACAGTTTCGAAGGCCAAGCCGGCGACTATCTGGCCAGCGCGGCGCTGAGCTTCGACCTCGACCCTGGCGCCGACGTCGAGCGGATCGTTTTGCTCGACGACGCGGAGGACGCGGTTTCGGCGGCGCGCTCCACCGTCAGCCTCGGCGCCGGCGCCCGCTTTCACCAGACCGTTCTGGCCGGCGGCGCCCGGCGCCAGCGGTTCGAGACCCATGTGCGCCATCCGGGCCAGGGCGTGAACGTCCGCCTCGACGGCGCCTATGTGCTGAGCGGCAAGCGGCAGTCGGACCAGACCACCGTGGTCGCCCACACCGGCCAGGACGGCGTCACCACCCAGCTGACCAAGGGCGTCGCCGCCGATCAGGCGCGGGGCGTGTTCCAGGGCCGGATCGTGGTCGAGCGCGGCGCCGACGGAACCGACGCCCGCATGGCCCACCACGCGCTTCTGCTGTCCGACCGGGCCGAGATCGACGCCAAGCCGGAACTCGAGATTTACGCCGACGACGTGGCCTGCGCCCACGGCAACACGGTGGGCGCGCTCGATGAGGCGGCCATCTTCTACGCCCGCGCCCGCGGCATCCCCGAGCCCGTGGCCAAGACCCTGCTGACGGCCGCCTTCCTCGGCGAGGTGGTCGAGCGGATCGTCAATGAGCCCGCGCGCGAGATCGCGCACGCCTGGCTGCTCGGCAAGCTCGAGGGGCTGGCGTGACCCACCCCAACCCCAAGTTCGAACCCGCCTTCGATGTGGAGGAGATTCGCGCCGAGTTCCCGATCCTGTCGCGGCAGGTCAACGGGCGGCCGCTTATTTATCTCGATTCAGCGGCTTCGGCGCAGAAGCCGACCGCGGTGATCAGGGCCATGACCGCGGCGATGGAGGGCTCCTACGCCAACGTCCACCGCGGCCTGCACACCCTGGCCAACGAGACCACCGAGGCCTACGAGGCCGCGCGCGAGAGCGTGCGCCGGTTCCTCAACGCCGATCCCGGGGAGGTGGTCTTCACCAAGGGCGGCACGGAATCGATCAACCTGGTGGCCGCCTCGCTGGGTCTGGAGCTTCAGGCCGGCGACGAGATCGTCATCTCCGAGCTCGAACACCACGCCAACATCCTGCCCTGGCACTTCCTGCGCGAGCGCAAGGGCGTGGTGCTGCGCTGGGCCCCTGTCACCGACGACGGCGCCATCGACGTGGAAGCCTTGAAGGGGCTGATCGGGCCGAAGACCAAGGGCGTCGCCGTCACCCACATGTCCAATGTGACGGGCTGGCGTTCGCCGGCCCGCGAGATCGCCGACGCCGCCCACGCCGCCGGCGCCTGGGTGCTGTTCGACGGCTGCCAGGCGGTGGTCCACGGCGAGGTCGACGTGAAGGCCATCGACGCGGACTTCTACGCCTTCACCGGCCACAAGCTCTACGGCCCGACCGGGATCGGCGTGCTCTACGGCAAGGCGGAGCGGCTGGCCGGCATGGCCCCCTACCAGGGCGGCGGCGAGATGATCGGCGTGGTCTCCACTGACCTCATCACCTACGCCGAGCCGCCGCACCGGTTCGAGGCCGGCACCCCGCCGATCCTCGAAGCCATCGGCCTCGGCGCCGCGATCGACTGGCTGGACGGCCTCGACCGCAAGGCCATCGCCGGCCATGAGGACGCGCTCTATCGGCGCACGGTGGAGAACCTCGCGGGCCAGAACTGGCTGCGCATCCTCGGCGACGCGCCCGGAAAAGGCGCCATTTTTAGCTTCGCCGTCGAAGGGGCGCACGCCCACGACGTGGCGCAGATCCTGGATCGCTATGGCGTCGCCGTCCGCGCCGGCACGCACTGCGCCGAGCCCCTGATGAAGCGCTTCGGCGTGACCTCGAGCGCAAGGGCCTCCTTCGCCCTATATAATACCCTCGACGAGGCCGACCGCTTCGCCGAATCCCTGATCAAAGCCCGCAGTTTTTTCAGCCCCCCCAATTCTTCCAATTCTTGAGGGCATGATGGACGACGCCACACCGATCGCCGCCGCCGACACCACGCTTCCCGAGGTGGGGAGCCCGGATCCCGCGGCCCTGCCGCCCGAGGAGCTCGAGCGGCTGACCGACGCCATGATCGCGTCGCTGAAGACCGTCTACGATCCCGAGATCCCGGTCGACATCTACGAGCTCGGCCTGATCTACAAGGTCGACGTGTCCGACGATCGCGACGTGGTGGTCGACATGACCCTGACCGCGCCGGGCTGTCCGGTGGCCGGCGACATGCCGGGCTGGGTGCAGGACGCCATCGAGCGAATCGAGGGCGTGCGCGCCTGCGTCGTCAATCTGGTGTTCGAGCCGCCGTGGGACCCCTCCCGCATGTCGGACGAAGCCAAGCTGCAGTTGAACATGTTCTGATGTCAGACCTCGCCGCCACACCGCGCGTCCGCCGCCCCCGCCCCAAGGTGGTCACCCTCACCGACGCCGCCGCCGGCCGCGTGCGCGAGATCATGGACAAGGCTGAAAAGCCCTACGCGGGGCTCCGCGTCGGGGTGAAGAACGGCGGCTGCGCCGGGCAGGAGTACGTCCTCGAATACGCCGAGGCCGCGGCCCCCTACGACGAAACCGTCGAGGACAAGGGCGTGACCATCCTCGTCGATCCCAAGGCCATATTGTTCCTGATCGGCACCGAGATCGACTACGAGGTCAGCCGGCTGTCGTCCAAGTTCGTGTTCCGCAATCCCAACGAGACCGACGCCTGCGGCTGCGGCGAGAGCGTCACCATCGTGCCGGCCGCCGCGGTCGACGAGGACTGAGTGCCGCTAACGGCGGAGATGCGCGACTTCGCCGCCGAGCTGTTCGCCGGCCTGGGCGACCTCACCTTCAAGCCGATGTTCTCCGGCGGCGCGGTCAGCGCCCACGGCCGCACCTTCGCCCTGATCCTGCAGGGCGAACTGTGGATCAAGGTCGACGCCGAGACCGACGCGCGTTTCGCCGACACCGGGGCGCCGCGCTTCTCCTATGCGCGCAAGGACGGGCGCGTGGTCGACGTGGCCTACCGCCGCCTGCCCGAAACCGCCCTGGACGACCCGGACGAGGCGCTGGGGTGGGCCCGGTTGGGACTGGAGGCTGCGGATCGGGCGGCGGTGAAGAAGCGACCGCAGGCGAAGGCGAGGCGCCCGGTCTGATAAAACACGGACTCATCCTCGGGCTTGACCCGAGGATCCAGCAAACGCGGCCTTGGTCACATCCGGCGTTGGCTGTATGCGCGGCCTTGGCGATTGTGCGGCTGGGTCCTCGGGGCAAGCCCGAGGATGACTCGTCTCTTTCAGAGTGAGGGCGATCGACGCGGAGATGTCATGAGCAAACCCCTGCCGCCCCCAAACTCCGTCCTGGTCTACTCGGTCGAGGAGATTTCCGGCGACGGGCTGATCAAGCTGCCGTTCGTGGCCGGGGTGCGGGCGGCGTTTCCGGACGCCCACTTCGCCTGGTGCGCGGCCACCGGCAACTGCGTCTACGACACCTGGCTGAAGCCGGTGGTGGCCGGCCAGATCGACGAGATGGTGCTGTCGGGGCGTCCCGGCCTCAGCCCGTGGGACATGATCGCGCCGGGCCGGCCGCTCGGCGGACGCAAATTCGACCTCGTCATCGACACCCAGTCCAACGTTAAACGCTCCCTGGCCATGCGCCGCGTCGGCCGGACCTTCATCTCGCCCGCCGCCAACTTCCTGTTCTCGGCGCGCAAGCCTGCCGTATGGCCCGACGCCATGATGGACCGGATGGAGACCCTGCTGAAACTGGCGGCGGGGGAGGGGGCGTCGCTGAAGCCGCTGCGGCTGACCGACCCGGTGATCCGCGCCGCGGCCGAGAGCCTGCTGCCGGCGGGCCCGACCTATGTGGGCTTCGCGCCGGGCGCGGGCGGGCCTGAGCGCCGCTGGCCGCTGGACCGCTACATCGAGCTCGCCCGCCGCCAGCATGCGCGCGGCCGCGTGCCGGTGTTCGTGCTGGGGCCGGCCGAGCGTGACTACCTCGAGCCGATCCGGACCGAGGCGCCCTTCGCTCTTCTGCCCGGCGAAGCCGCGCCGCCGCTGCCGGGCGCCGGCGGGCCTCTCCTGACCATAGCCCTGGCCGGCCGTTTCGCCGCCGGCGTCGCCGCCGACGCGGGCCCCGGCCACATGCTGGCCGCCGGCGGCGCGCCCCTGGTCAGCCTGTTCCGCGAACGCCGAAAGGCCCTCAAATTCCGCCCCGCCGCCCCCCGCGTCGAGGCCCTGATCGCCGAGGACTACGGCGACAAGGTGATGGAGCTGATCCCGGTGGACGACGTGGACGCGGCGCTGGAGCGGCTCTTGGCAGCAGGGCGCTGAAGCCTCCCCCAAGACCGCTCATCTCCGCGAAGGCGGGGTCCCAGGGAGGGCGGCCGTAGGGCGCCGGCGGCGCCTTGTCGGTCGAAGGTTTCGCGTTAGCTTAGCCGGGAAACAGCCGGATGACGCCATGACCACAACGCAATCCGCCATCCTTGCCGCCCTGGCGCTCGCGGCCGCGCTCCCGGCCGGCGCGGCGTCGGCCGCCTGTCCCGCGCCCGACCCGGCCGCCGTCTCCGGCGCGGTGCAGGGCATGTTCTCCGCGATGGCGACGGGCGATCTGAAGGCGGCGGAGCGCTTCATGACGCCGGAGTTCTACATCTTCGACGGCGGGGCGCGCTTCGACGGCGACGGGATCTTCGACCTGATCGGGGCGCAGCAGAAGACCGGCGCCGCTTATTCGTGGAAGGTCACCGAACCACAGGTGCACTTCGCCTGCGACACCGCCTGGATCACCTATGTGAACCGGGGCGGCGTGACCAAGACCGGCCAGACGACGCCGGTGACCTGGCTGGAGTCCGGCGTGCTGGAGTATAAGAACGGGCGCTGGCTGATCGCCTTCATGCACTCGACGCGGGCTCCGGCGGCGGTGAAGTGAAACGCTCCGCCGCTTTGCCAGGACCTATAAATTCGGCCTCCGCTTCGCTCCGCACCTCAGGATGAGGCGAAAATTTAGCGGCGATTCAAGACTTTACCGTCCCTTGAACGCCGCCGGGCGCTTTTGCAGGAAGGCCTGGACGCCCTCGGCGAAGTCTTCGCTCTTGCCGGCCGCGGACTGGGTCTTGGCTTCGGCGTGCAGCTGGTGCTTCCAGTCGGCGTCGAGCGAGTCCCACACCAGCTGGCGGATCATGCCCAGCGACTTGGGGCCGGCGGCCAGCTCCTTGGCCAGGGCGTGGGCGGCGGGCATCAGCTCGGCGTCGGGGACGCAGCGGTTGATCAGGCCCCACTCGAGCGCCTTGGGGGCGGCGATGCGCTCGCCCATCAGCATCATCTCCATGGCGCGCGCCCGGCCGATCATCCGCGGCAGGAGGTAGGTCGAGCCGCCGTCGGGCACGAGGCCGATGCGGCGGAAGGCCTGCAGGAAGTAGGCGCTCTCCGCCGCCAGGATCATGTCGCCCATCAGGGCGAAGGAGCAGCCGACCCCGGCCGCCGCCCCGTTCACCGCCGTCACCAGCGGCACCGGCAGGGTGCGGATCATGCTCATCAGGGGATTGTAGTGGCTCTCCAGCGCCGCGCCCGCGTCGCGCGCGCCCGTGCCGAGGCCGCCCGACAGGTTGGCGCCTGAACAGAAGCCGCGGCCCTCGCCGGTGAGGATCACTGCGCGGACGCCGAGCGAGCCGTCGGCCACCTTGCCGAAGGCGTCGGTCAGCTGCTCGGCCGTGTCGACGCCCGCCGCGTTCATGGTCGCCGGATCGTTGAAGGCGATCAAGGCGACGCCGTCCTCGACCGAAAGCTTGATCTTGCCGTAGTCCATCGCGGCCTCCCTGGGGCTTGTCGGCCGCAGGATAGGCGGCTCTTCGCGCCGTTGAAACCGTGACTTAGGGGAAGGGGCGATCAGGCCAGGACGCGCAGGGCCTCGGCGCTCCAGTCCTTGAGGTCGTCGTTGCGGCCTTCGCGGACCTTCACCACCCATTCGGGGTCCTGCAGCAGGGCGCGGCCGATGCCCACGAGGTCGAACTCGTCGCGCTCGAGCCGGTCCAACAGGTTGTCGAGCGAGGCGGGCTTGGAGCCCTCTCCGGCGAAGGCGGCGATGAAGTCGCCGCTGAGGCCGACCGAGCCGACGGTGATGGTGGGCGCGCCGGTGAGCGTCTTGGCCCAGCCGGCGAAGTTGAGGTCCGAGCCGTCGGCGGGGAACTCCGGCTCCCAGAACCGGCGCTGCGAGCAGTGCAGGATGTCGGCGCCGGCGTCGACCAGCGTGCCCAGCCAGGCCTGCATCTCGGCCGGCGTGTGAGCCAGGCGGGCGGTGAAGTCCTGCTGCTTCCACTGCGAGATGCGGATGATCACCGGATAGTCGGGCCCCACCGCCGCGCGCACGGCCTTCAGCACCTCGGCGGCGAACTTGGAGCGCTCCACCAGGCTCGGGCCGCCAAAGGCGTCGGTGCGCTCGTTGACGCCTTCCCAGAAGAACTGGTCGATCAGATAGCCGTGGGCGCCGTGCAACTCGACCGCGTCGAAGCCGAGCGCCTTGGCGTCGGCGGCGGCGCGGGCGAACGCCGAGATGGCGTCGGCGACCTCGGCGTCGGTCATGCCTTCGCCGAACTTCTTGCCGGGCGAGGACAGGCCCGAGGGGCTGTCGTAGGGGCCGGGCGGGGTCCAGTCCTTCTCCCGTGTGCGCACCGCGCCCACGTGCCAGAGCTGGGGCGCCATCAGCCCGCCCTCGGCGTGCACGGCGTCGATCACCGTCTTCCAGGCCTTGAGCTCGTCCTCGCCGTGGAAGCGGGGGATGTTCGGATCGTTCAGCGAGGCGGGCCGGGCGACGCCGGTCCCCTCGGAGATGATCAGGCCGACCTCGTTCTTCGCCCGCCGGGCGTAATAGGCGGCCACGTCCGCGGTCGCCACGCCGCCGGGCGAGAACGAGCGCGTCATCGGCGCCATCACCGTGCGGTTCTTCATGTGCAGCGACTTGAAGTCGAACGGACGGAACAGGGCGTCGATGGACATGGGTCGAACTTCCGGAACGGTATCTGGGTCAATGGCGGAAGACCCACCCTATCGCCGTTGTCGGCCCGCGCCAGCAAGAAAAACTCTGGCCGCGGGGAGTCGATCAGATCGGCTTGACCCCCAGGCCCGGGACCGCTCGAATGGCCGGTACGGAGGAAGACCCATGGCCCTGGTGCGTTCGGAGATCTCAGGCTCGGTCTGGAAGATCGAGGTGAGCGTCGGCCAGCGCGTGGCCGAGGGCGACGTGCTGATCATCCTGGAATCGATGAAGATGGAGATCCCCGTCGAAGCCCCCTCCGCCGGCGTGGTCGAAGCCGTGCACGTGGCCGAAAGCGACGCGGTGAAGGAGGATCAGCTGCTGGTGACGCTGGGGTAGGGGCCGTCGCGGGGCAGGCCGTCCCGATGGGCGTCCCCTGCGGCTTTGCGAACGCTCAAAGCGCCACCTGGCGGCCTCGAAGCGCCTCCGCTCTAGCTCCCGCTCTTCTGTCCCTCGTCGGCGTTGAAGCGAAGGGGGACGATGATGTGGGCGCCGGGCGTGCGCTGGCCGTTGCGGGACCAGAGGTTGGCGTGCATGGCCGGGGCGGCGGCCAGGGCGGCGTCGCCGAAGCCGAGCCCGGGCGGCTCTTCGCCGACCAGACTGCAGGCGCCGAGCGCCCCGTTGTCGCCCACCTGGCAGTCGACCCGGCCGACGCCGGTGCGTACGCCGGCCTGGCGGGCGGCCGCCGGATAGAGACGCGCGGTCCTGTCGGCGTCGGGCAGGACGATCCAGTCCGGGTGCGTGAGGGGCGCGGCGGCGGCGGCGGGCGTGGACGGGTTGGGGAAGTGGATGGAGATGTCGATCCAGCTGTCCGGCGCGCCGCGGGGGGCCGCGGGGTTCATGTCGGCGAGGAACTTGCCGCGCAGGCGCATGGCGGCGTCGCCGAAGCCCTTATGGTCCGGAGACTCCTGCGACACGGTGCATTTCTCGAGTTTCCCCTTGGGGGTGACGCTGCAGTTCAGTTTGGCGTCGCCGCCGTCGGGCAGGGCGCGGCCGGCCTTGGGATAGGCGGCGGCGAGGTCGGCGGACGAGGGCACGCTCACCCACGGCGCCCAGGTCGACACCGACCGGTCGAAGCCCGCCGGCGTCTCCGGCTTGTAATCGCACACCTTCTTCAGTGCGGGAGGGATCCCCAGCGTCGTGTTGTTAGCAGAAACCTGCTGGAGAGGATTGTCGCCCCCACCCATGATGTTTTCGATCAACTGCTGCTCAGCCTGCTTACGAATGATCGAATTGTTGCAGAACCGTTCGGTCTGCTCAGGATAGCGGGTCCAAACTTCCTTGGCGATGGCGAGGATGCAGCCGGTGTCGTTCTCGGCGCAGGGTTTGCTCGGTCGCTTGCCGACCACCGTCACGGTGTCGCTGGGGACCTGAGCGTCCGCAGGGGAGGGCGGAGGGGTGAACACCGCGCCGGCCACAACGGCGCAGAGCCAAAGCACACAAGCACGCATCGTCTGGTTCCAAGACCCCCCGGTCCTGCCCAAATCTAGCATGCGGCGCCTGCCGCGCGCCATCGCCAGGCTTTGTCCACCGACGTTTTTCCCGGCGTACGAATAAGGTTTCGGGCAACCTTTGCTTTGGCTAGGCTTTTGTGGGCGAGGAGTCTCTCACACCGGATGAGTCAGCCAGCGGCTTTCGAAGTTCGCCGATCGCCCAGCGGCGCCGTTGTGGCGCTCAGCGGCGATTGGACGGCGCAGAATCTCGGCCGCGCCGGAGACCGGCTGCGCCGTGAGGCGCCCAAGGACGCCACGCTCGACGTCGCCAAGCTCGGATCCTTCGACACGGCGGGCGCCTTCGTGCTGCTGAACGCCGGCGTGAAGGCGGACGGCGGCGAGGCCCGGCCGGACATCGCCCGGCTGGCGGCCCTGGTCGGCCGGCCGATCGAGGAGGAGGAGCGCGGCGAAGGCAAGCCGCGCTCGGTCTACGCCATGCTGGTCCGCTCTGGCCAGAACGTCGAGAACGTCGTCTCCGACGCCTATCACACCATGGCCTTCATCGGCCGGCTGATCTCCACCATCGCCCGTCTCGCCGTCAGCCCGGGCCGGCTGCGCCTCGCGCCTACGGTCGCCCTGATGGAGCGCGCCGGCCTCGACGCCCTGCCGATCGTCGCCATCACCAATTTCTTCATCGGCGCCACGGTCGGCTTCCTCGGCGCCAACCTTCTCTCCCAGTTCGGCGCCTCGGTCTTCACCGTCGAGCTGATCGGCGTGGCCAGCCTGCGCGAATTCGGCACCCTGATCACCGCGGTCCTGCTCGCCGGCCGATCGGCGTCGAGCTTCGCCGCCGAACTCGGGGCGATGAAGATGAATCAGGAAGTCGACGCCATGCAGGTGCTGGGGGTCGATCCATTCGAAGCCCTGGTCCTGCCGCGGTTCATCGCCCTTCTGTCCATGACCCCGCTGCTGACCTTCGTGGCCATGGTGTCGAGCATCGTCGGCGGCATGCTGGTCTGCTGGGGGGTGCTCGATCTGACGCCGTCCTTCTTCCTGCAGCGCCTTCTCACCAACGTCGGACCGGTCCATTTCTGGCTCGGCCTGGTCAAGGCGCCCTTTCTGGCCGTGGTCATCGCCGCCATCGGCTGCCGGCAGGGGCTGGAGGTGGGCGGCGACGTGGAGCAGCTCGGGCGCCGCGTGACCATCGCGGTGGTGCAGTCGATCTTCTCGATCATCGTCATGGACGCGGTGTTCGCGTTGATCTTCATGGAGCTCAACCTGTGAGCGCCGCGTCGGAGACCCCCGTGGCGTTGGACGAACGCGACGCGCTCAGCCATCTTCCCCGCGATCGGGCCGAACGCGATCCCGACGCCGAACCGGTGATCCGGGTCACGGACCTGAAGTCCGCGTTCGGCGAGACGGTGGTGCACGAGGGGCTGAATCTGGAGGTGCGCAAGGGCGAAATCTTCGGCGTGGTCGGCGGCTCCGGCGCCGGCAAGTCGGTACTGCTCAACACGGTGATCGGGCTTCGCACGCCGCAGGGCGGCAAGGTCGAAGTCCTGGGGGTCGACGTGCAGAACGCCACCGGGGCCGAACGCGAGACGCTGGAGCGCCGCTGGGGCGTCCTGTTCCAAAGCGGAGCCCTATGGTCGTCGCTGAGCGTGCGCGAGAACGTCGCCGCGCCGATGCACGAACACACTCGCCTGTCGCTGAAGACGATCGATCAGCTGTCGGATTCCAAGCTCGCCATGGTGGGTCTGGAGCCGCGCGCCGGAAATCTGCATCCCGCCGAGCTGTCCGGCGGCATGAGAAAGCGCGCCGGGCTGGCGCGGGCCATTGCCCTGGACCCCGAGCTGTTGTTCCTGGACGAACCGACCGCCGGCCTCGACCCGATCTCGGCCGAAGCCTTCGACACGCTGATCCGCAACCTTTCGGACGCTCTAGGCTTAACCGTATTCATGATCACCCACGACCTGGATAGTCTGTACGCGCTCTGCGACCGGATCGCGGTGATCGCGGACAAGAAGATCGTCGCGGTGGGAAGGATCGCCGAACTCGAGCGGTCCGATCATCCCTGGATCAAAGAGTATTTCCTGGGCCCGCGCGGCCGCGCGGCGGCCCAATCCAACGAACGGGCCGAGGCTGCCGAACGGACCCAATCCGCCAAACCGGCCGAACCTGAAAAGACGACGCGCCAGGCGGCCGGCGGCGAGGAGCAGAGCTGAATGGAGCGGAACGCCCACTATGCGCTGGTCGGACTGATCTCGCTGCTGCTGACGGTGGCGGCGGTGGTGTTCGTGTTCTGGCTGGCCCGGTTCAGCTTCACCAAACAGTTCGACATCTACGACGTGGAGTTCCGCGGCGCGGTGCGCGGCCTGTCGTCCGGCGGGCAGGTGTTCTTCAACGGCATCAAGGTCGGCGAGGTGACCAAGCTGTCGCTCGACAAGGCCGACCCCAACCGGGTGGTGGCGCGGATCCGCACCACGTCGGATGCGCCGGTCCGGGTCGACTCGACGGCCACGCTCGAACCCTTGGGCATCACCGGCGTCAACTATATCGAGATCGGCGCCGGCACGGTCTCCAAACCCCTGCTCAAGGACGTCACGCCGTCGGATCAGGTGCCGGTGATCCACACCAAGACCGGCGCCCTCGAGAGCCTGCTCAGCGGGGGCGGCGACATCGTCACCCGTGCGGTCCAGGCGCTCGACCAGGTCAACAAGCTGCTGTCCGACAAGAATATCGCCTCGGTCTCCGGCACGCTCAGCGACATCCACGCGGTCACCACCGAGCTGAAGAACCAGAAGCAGATGCTGGCCGACCTCGATGCGACGATCCTCTCGGTCAAACAGACGTCGGAGAAGATCGGCAAGCTCAGCACCGACGTGGACGGGGTCGCCAACGGCGACGCCAAGCGGGTGCTGGCCAACGTCAACGACGCGGCCGCGCAGATCAAGGACACGGCCACCGACATTCGCGCCACCGTTTCCAAGCTGCAGGGGCCGACCAGCGACTTCGCCACCAACGGCCTGCCGCGGATCTCCCAGGCCATCGTCAGCCTGCAACAGGCCGCGGAATCGCTGAACCGGGTGGTCCAGGAGATCGAGGCCAATCCCCAGGGCGTGCTGTCCAAGCCGCCGGCCAAGGAACGAGAGGTGAAGCCGTGATCCAGCGCTCCCGTCGCCGGCTTGCCGCCACTATGCTCACGCTTACGCTGGCGGGCGCGCTCGGCGGCTGCGTCTCCCTCCTGCCCAAGGCCAAGCCGGCGCTGCTCTACAGCTTCGGTTTCGCACAGGCGACCGATGCGCCGATGAACACCATGGCGCGGGGCGTCACCCTGGCCCCGGTGGAGTTCCCGCGCGAGGCCATGGGCGACGGCATATTGACCGTCGAGGGCCAGCAGACCTCCTACGTGGCCGGGGCGCGCTGGGCGGCGCCGGCGACGGTGATGTTCCGCCAGGCGCTGGACCGCGCCTTCGATTCGGCGGCGCCCGGCGCGCATCTGCTGAATCGCGGCGAGCCCGGGCCGAGCGCCGCCACGCTGGTGGTCGACGTCACCCGGTTCGAAGCCGACTACACCGATCCCAAGGCGGCGCCGACCGTCAGGATCACCCTGCGCGCCCGGCTCGCCGCGCCCGACGGGAGCCCGCTCGACGCGACCGTGTTCGATGTCAGCAAGCCGGCCGGGGAGAACCGGGTGGGGGCCATCGTCGCCGCCTACGACGCGGCGACGACCGAGGCGCTGAGCGGGCTGGCCCGCTGGGTCGACCAGAAGACCCCGGCCCCGGTTCCGATCCGGCCCGCTCCGCGCTCGACCTCTCCGTCGGCATCGACTAAGAGCACCACGACCACCTCCACCACCACGACCCGGCAGCCCTGAGCCTCTCTGCGGCGCCGCAAGGAGCGCCGATGAGTAAGGTCTGCAAGGACGCCGCCGCCGCGGTCGACGGCGCACTGTTCGACGGCATGACCATCATGTCGGGCGGTTTCGGCCTGTGCGGCATTCCCGAGCATCTGATCGCCGCCATCCGCGACAGCGGGGTCAAGGACCTGACGGTGATCTCCAACAACTGCGGGGTGGACGGCTTCGGCCTCGGCCTGCTGCTCGAGCGCGGCCAGATCCGCAAGATGGTCTCGTCCTACGTGGGGGAGAACAAGCTGTTCGAAAAGCTCTATCTGTCGGGCGAGCTCGAGCTCGAGTTCAACCCGCAGGGCACTTTGGCCGAGCGCATTCGCGCCGGCGGGGCGGGGATCCCGGCCTTCTTCACCAAGACCGGCTACGGCACGGTGATCGCCGACGGCAAGGAGACGCGCGAATTCGACGGCGAGGGCTATGTGATGGAGACGGCGCTGAAGGCCGACCTCGCCATCGTCAAGGCCTGGACCGCCGACACGGCCGGCAATCTGATCTATCGGAAGACGGCGCGGAATTTCAATCCGATGATGGCCGCCGCCGCCACGCTCACCCTGGTGGAGGTGGAGGCCCTGGTCGAACCCGGTCAGCTCGATCCGGACCAGATCCACACCCCGGGGATCTATGTCGACCGCCTGTTCAAGGGCGAGAGGTTCGAGAAGCGGATCGAGCGCACCACCACCCGGGCCCGGCCGGAGATGGCCGCCGCGGGAGAGGAAGTCTGATGGCCGAGGATCTCATCAAGGGTTGGACCCGCGACCAGATGGCCGAGCGGGCGGCGCGGGAGCTGAAGGACGGCTTCTACGTCAACCTCGGCATCGGCATCCCGACCCTGGTGTCCAACTACATTCCGGACGGCATGAGCGTGACCCTGCAGAGCGAGAACGGCATGCTCGGCATGGGACCGTTTCCATTCGAAGGGGAGGAGGACGCCGATCTGATCAACGCCGGCAAGCAGACCATCACCGAGCTCGCCACCTCCTCCTATTTCTCCTCGGCCGACAGCTTCGCCATGATCCGCGGCGGGCACATCAACCTGTCGATCCTCGGCGCCATGCAGGTGTCGGAATCCGGAGACCTGGCCAACTGGATGGTGCCCGGCAAGGTGGTCAAGGGCATGGGCGGGGCGATGGACCTGGTGGCCGGGGTCAAGAAGGTGGTGGTGGTGATGGAGCATACCGAGAAGACCGGCGCGCCCAAGCTGCTCAAGGCCTGCACCTTGCCGCTGACCGGGGTGAAGGTGGTCGACCTCGTCATCACCGACCTGGCCGTATTCGACGTCGACAAGCACAAGGGCGGCCTGAAGCTGCTCGAAATGGCCCCCGGCGTGACCCTCGACGCGTTGCGAGCGAAGACCGAGGCGGCGTTCGCGGCGTGAAGCGGGAGAGGACGACGCTGAAGGGCCTGACGGGACTGGCCGCCGCCCTGGCCGTCGTCCTGGCTGCCGCGGGGATGGCCGGCGCGGCGATCGCCGATCCGCCTGCGGCCGGCAAGAACACGGTCACCGGCAAGACGCCGGGCGGCGTCTGCGCCGGGCCTTTGGTCTACCTCTATCCCTTTTTCCCGGAGATCAGCGGCGCCGACGGCTCCAGCAAGCTGCCGCCGTTCGAGGTCCCGGCGCCGGGGGCCGAGCACTGGGAGGCGCCCTGCACGGCCGGCGCCTTCACCTTTCGAAGCATTCCCGACGGCAGCTATGTGGCGGGCATGCCGGGCCCTGCCGCCGACAGGCGGGCGCTGGTGGCCGACGCCACGGTGGTCGACGGGCAGGCGATCGCCGTGGAGCTGAAGCCGCAGACGCCGGCGCACTGAGGGGGAGGGTCGCATGAGCACGGCGAAGATTTCCGGCGGTTGCCTCTGCGGCGGCCTGCGTTACGAGGCGGACCAGGCGCCGGGTCTCGCCGGCTTCTGCTGCTGCGCCGACTGCCGCAAGGCGTCGGGGTCCGGCTTCATTCCCTTCATGAGCTTCCCGGCCGCCGTGATCCGTTTCACCGGCGAAGCGCGCCCGTTCCGCAGCACCTCATATCGGGGCGGCGAGGCTGTTCGCAATTTCTGCCCCGCCTGCGGCGGCCTGGTGTTCGGCGGCGAGATCGGCAAGGACGACCGGCATACCGTCTACGCCGGCTCCCTCGACGACGCCTCGGCCTTCGAGCCGGCCGTGGCCATCTTCCTGCGCGACAAACCCGATTGGGTGGAGCTGCCGACGGGGATCGCGACCTTCGAGCTCATGCCAGGGTAGGGTCAGCGGCGTCGCCGCGATTTCGAAAATATCCATGGAAAAAAGCGGGAAGGGAAGCGGCAGGTCCCCGCCGCACCCTACAGGTTCCGCTCGGCGCCCCGCACGGCGACGAAGAAGCTCTCGAGCTTCTTGACGTCGAGCTTGCCGAGGGTGCGGACGCCCGAGCACAGGTCGACCCCGAACGGGCGGACGGCGTCGATGGCGTCGGCGACGTTGAACGGGGTCAGGCCCCCGGCCAGGTAGACCGGCTTGTTGACGACCTGGACGATCTGCCGGCTGAGCCGCCAGTCGTGCGTGCGCCCCGTGCCGCCGAGCGCCTCGACCGCCCCGTCGGCGAAGGCCTTGGGATTGCCGGAGTCGAGCAGAAGGGCGTCGGCGGTGAGGGCATAGCCGCGGGCGAGCTCCAGGGCGTCGGCGTCCTCCACGTGCACCACCTGCACGATCTTCACCCAGGGCAGGGCCTCGCGAATGTCGGCGTGCAGCCGCGGATCCACGTGACGGACCAACTGGACCACGGTCGCCCGCGTCGCCCGCACGTGCTGGGCCAGCCCCTCGATCTCGCTTTCCTGGGTGAGCAGGAAGGGCGTCACGCCCGGCGGCGCCGCGGCGATCACCGTCCGCGCGGCGGCGTCGTCGATCGGCCCCGGCCCCGACGGCATGGGACCCACCGCGCCGATGCAGTCCGCCCCGGCCACGGCGGCGGCCCGTACCTCCGACGGGGACGCCATGCAGCAGATCTTCACCCGTGTTCGCATGTTCGCCTCTTCCCCGGGGCGTCGCGGGCAACCGCCGCCGCCTCGTCTCGTTGTCGGAGCATGAACCCGATTCTGTTGAATGCGCTCGGCGTGCTCGCCGCCGTCTGCTCGATGTCGAGCTTCCTGCCGCAGGTGGTCAAGATCTGGCGTGAGAAGGACGCCTCGTCGGTGTCGCTTCGCATGTACGTGGTGACGGTGACCGGTTTCGCCCTCTGGACCCTCTACGGCGTGCTCCTGAAGAGCTGGCCCCTGGTCGGCTCCAACATCGTCTGCCTGATCCTGTCGGCCGCAGTGTTGGTGCTGAAACTGAAATACGGAAAGCCGGAGGCGCGCCCGCCAGCGCCCGCCAGATAGCGTCGCGTCAGGGCCCGCCTCCCGGCTCGGTTCAACTCAGCCGGAGCATGTCCGCGCCGGAGACGTTGAGCCGCTGCGGCCGGTCGTTCAGCAGGCCCTCGAACCAGAACCGTTCGACCCCTCCGGCGTCGTCCTTCACCGCCCAATAGCCGCCGTCGCGCGGGGTCAGCGCGCCGCGCCCCTCCAGCACCAGGCTTTCGCCGCGGGCGAACACCGTCGCGTCCCCGGTCCAGGGGTCGTTGCTGAGGTAATGGCCGGCGAGGGCGGCGAGGGCCGCGGGCGTCGGCGCCCGCTGGCCGACGCCGTCGCGCAGGAACAGGGCCTCGCCCCACCAGACGCCGCTCGCCGGCGCCTCGCCCTGCCGTTCGAAGGTCAGGAGGTGCGCGGCGTAGTCGGGGTGGCTGGTCATCAAGGTGTCGCGCCCGGCCGGCTCAAGCCGGCCCGTGGCGTCGCCGGCCGCCAGGTCGAGCACGCCTCCGTTCCGGCGCACCTGCACCACCTCGCCGGTGGGCCCCACATAGCGCCCGGCATAAAGCTCGGCATGTTCGATCCGTTGCGACACCAGGGGGTCGGGCGCCGGCGGCAGGGGCGTTCCGGCCTTCACCGCCCGCAGCAGCTGCAGGGCGTAGGCGGTGGTGTGGCGGGGTCGATAGTCGCCGAGGCTGGCGTTGACGCTGGCGAAACAGCCGACGCCGGCCTTAGCGTCGACGTGGAACGATGAGGTGAAGGTGATCATCCCGCCGGTGTGGTGGTAGGCGGGGCTGTCGTCGATCAGCACCGTGCCGAGGCCGTAGCCGTAGCGCGACTTGGGGCCGAACACGTCGCAGTCGATCGCCGCGGTGGCGAACCGCCTGGCCAGGGCCGGGCCGAACAGGGGCGCGCCGTCGCCGCGTCCGAGCCGCATCAGAAAGCCGAGATAGCGGGTCATGGTGTCGGCGGTGGCCGACAGCGACCCCGCCGCCTCGTCCATCTGGGTCCACGGCCCGGCGGCGAGCGGCGCGCCGGTCAACGCGGGCCAGGTGGGGCGGAGCGGCGAATAGCTGTTGGCGAAACGGGGCCGGTCCGGATCCTGGATCGACGTCAGCATGGCGTCGAGGCCCAGGGGCTTCAGGACGCGGGCGCGGATCACCTCCGGATGCGGCGCGCCGCCGAGCCGGGCGATCAGATGGCCGAGCAGTTCGTAGCCGGTATTGCTGTAAGAGAACTTCGAACCCGGCGCGAAGCCGCTCCAGAGCCGGCCGCCCGGCGAGCGCGGAAACACCGGCGCCCCGTCCGGCAGTCCGGCGGAATGGCTCATCACCTGCGCGACCGTGATCGGTTCGGCCGGCAGAGCGGCCTCGGGCAGATAGCGACTCAGCGGCGCATCGAGATCGAGCTTGCCCTCCTGCGCGAAGGTGAACAGGCAGAGCGAGGCGAACGCCTTGCTGATCGATCCGATCTGGAACAGCTGGCTGCGCCTGACCGGTTCGCGCAGGTCGAGGTCGGCGTAGCCGAAGGTCATGCTGGCCGCGAAACCCTGGTCGTCGGCCACCGACAGGGTCATGCCGGGCAGGCCGATCGACTTCAGCTCGCTCGCCGCATAGGCGCGCAGGGCGGCGATGGCCGGCGCGTAGTCGCGCCTGCCGGCCCCCGGCGACAGCACCACCACGTCGGTGGACACCGCCGGCAGGGCGGAGGCCGCCCGCGCCATCGGCGCCGCGGCCGCCGTCGCCAAGCCGAAACCCACCACCGAACGCCGCGCCAGATACATGCCGTCTCCCCCGAGAGCTGGGCCGTGATCGCGGTCCGACCACGCGCGCCCTTTGGCTGGCGTTAGATCACGCCGGCCCACGCAGGGACAAGGCGAACGGCGCTGAAAACTTTCCGTATCAGGCGTCTTGGAGCCCGAAGAGAAAATTGGAGCCGGCCGCGACCTTGCGCGCACCGCAAAGGGACGTCTGGACGGGAGGCGTGAACGGACAAGCCGGAGACGGTGCAGAGCCATCGCATCCGCATACGCAAACCCCATGGCCTCCAACGCGGCGCCGGGGCAGTATCCGCCCGCGAGCCTTGCCGTGGCGGGTCGCCAAAAACCTTGGAGGGAACCTCATGATCCGATTCGCCGGCGCCGCCCTGACCAGCCTGCTGCTCGCCTCAACCGCTCACGCCGCCGTGCTCAAGGTGGCGCCCGGGAAGGATGCGCAGGAGCGGCTGCAGGCGGCGCTGATCGACGCCAGGCCCGGCGATACGGTGCGCCTCGCCGCCGGGCGGTTCGAACTCACCGACGGGCTTTCGCTCGACGTCGCCAACGTCACCGTCAAGGGCGCCGGGGAGGGCAAGACCATCCTCGACTTCAAGGGCCAGATGGCGGCGGGCGAGGGGCTGATGATCACCTCGAACGGCGTCACCGTGCGCGACCTGACCGTGGTCGACGCCAAGGGCGACGCGATCAAGGCCAAGGGGGTGGATCAGATCAGCTTCCTGCACCTCAGCGTCGACTGGTCCGGTCCGCCCAAGGCCGGCAACGGCGCCTATGGAGTCTATCCGGTCTCCTCCACCAACGTACTGATCGACGGGGTGACGGTGCGGGGGGCCTCCGACGCCGGCATCTACGTCGGCCAGTCGAAGAACATCGTCGTCAAGAACTCCGTCGCCCATTTCAACGTGGCCGGGATCGAGATCGAGAACTCGATGAACGCCGACGTGCACGACAATCTGTCGACCCACAACGCCGGCGGAATCCTGGTGTTCGACCTGCCGAACCTGCCGCAGCAGGGCGGCCACTCGCACCGCGTGTTCCACAACAAGATCGTCGACAACGATACGCAGAACTTCGCGCCCAAGGGCAATATCGTCGCCTCGGTGCCCACCGGCACGGGAGTGATGGTGATGGCCAATCACGACGTGCACGTGTTCGACAACGCCATCAGCGGCAACGCCACGGCGGCCATCATCCTGGCCGGCTACAAGCTGCAGATCCGCGACGCCAAGTACGAGCCCCTGCCCACCGACATCGTGATCCGGGGCAACCAGCTCGGCCGCAACGGCTGGGCCCCGGAGATCGAGGGCATGACCGGCATGGCCCTGCCGCCGATCCTGTGGGACGGCGCGACCCACTTCGTCCGCGACGGCAAGCCGGTGGATCAGACCGTCAACGTGGTGATCAAGGACGGCCCGGTGCTGAACCTGAACCTCAAGGACGTGACCGACATGAAGACCGCCCGGCTGCAGAAGATGGCGACGGTGGAGGGCAGGGCGGTGACCGAGCCCAAGGCCGTGACGCTGCCGGCGGCGCAGGCGCGGCTGGCCGGCAAATGAGACCCGCGCTCGCGACCGGACGAGCCTTTCTCGGTCTGGCCGTCCTAAGCCTGCTGCTGCTCGGCGCCGCGCCCCTGCCGCCGCCGGTGGACGAGGCGCGCCTGCTGGACCCGGCGCCCGCGCCGACCCTCGACGCCTACCATCTGTTCACTGATGCGGGCGCCCGCCAGCCGAACGCCGGGCTCACGCCCTATGCGCTGAACACACCGCTGTTCAGCGACTATGCCCAGAAGCAGCGCTACGTCTTCCTGCCCAAGGGAAAGCGCGCGACCTACACCGCCGAGGGCGTGCTGGAGTTTCCGGTGGGGACGGCGCTGGTGAAGACCTTCGCCTATCCGGCGGATCTTCGCCGGCCGAACGACGGGCTGCGCCTGATCGAAACGCGGCTCCTGATCCGCAAGGCGTCGGGCTGGGTTCCCAACACCTACGTCTGGAACGAGGCCCAGACCCAGGCGGTGCTGAAGCGCGCCGGCCTGCGCACCGAGGTCGCCTTCACCGACGCCAAGGGCGCCGGGGTCCGCTTCAGCTATCCGGTGCCGAACGTGAACCAGTGCAAGGAATGCCATTCGCTCGGCGACGCCCTGGTTCCGATCGGACCCAAGGCGCGCAACCTCAACGGCGACTACGCCTATGCCGCCGGGGCCGAGAATCAGCTGGCGCACTGGAGCCGAACCGGGATCCTGGCGGGCGCGCCGGCGCCGGCCGCGGCGCCGGTCAACCCGCGCTGGGACGACCCGTCGGCGCCGGTACGGACCCGCGCCCTGGCCTATCTCGACGCCAACTGCGCCCACTGCCACAACCCCGGCGGGGCGGCGTCCAACAGCGGCCTTTACCTGGACTATGAGCGCGCTTCGGCCGTGCAGCGCGGTATCGGCAAACGGCCTGTGGCCGCCGGCAAAGCCTCCGCCGACCTCGACTTCGACATTGCGCCCGGGGAGCCGGACCGGTCGATCCTGCTGCACCGCATGCAGAGCCGCGAGCCCGGCGTGATGATGCCCGAACTCGGCCGCGCCCTCCCGCACGAGGAAGGGATCGCCCTGGTCAGGGCCTACATCGCCGGCCTCGGCCGATAGGGCCGGCGTCCGCTCCTCCCGGCGTCGGCCGGGACGAGCGGTCAGCGGACCTCAGCCCGCGTCGTGGTGAGAATGGTGGCGGCGGTGGTGCACCATGCGGTGGACGCCGTGGCCGACGTGCCGGCCGGTGGTGGCGACGGCGTGGCCGGTCTCGCGGCCCATGTTGGCGACGGCGTGACCGGTGGCGCGGCCGGCCTTGCCGATGTCGTGACCGGCTTCACGGACGGGGTTGGCGAGGGCGGGGGCGGCGGCCATGCCGCACAGGGCCGCGGACAGAATAAAGGCGGAAATTTTCATGGGGTCGCTCCTCGCGAGGCTGCAATCAGCTGGGCCCTAACGCGGCAGGCGCCGAATGGCTGCGTCGCGCCCTGCTTGGACGGCCGGCGGCGCGCCGCTAAATGCACGCGGGTCGGGGAACGGCCCCTTCCTGAAGATTCGCCTGACGAGAGTCCCGCCGCATGACCACAAGCCTGACCCTGGCGGCGACCGAGCCCCGGATGGAAGCCATCTACACCTGGCTGGAGCAGCACGGCGGGGCCCAGGTTCAGCTCTGGGGCCTCGAGAACCAGCGCCGCGCCGCCCTCCTGGCCTACAGCGACGGGCCGGCGGACCGCTTCGGCTGGAGCAACTGGGCGAGCAAGGCCGACGATCCCAGCCAGATCCTGCCCCTGTTCGACCGGCTCGAGCTGATCGCCGAGGATCCGCTCGCCAGCGCCCTCAACGCCACCTTCCTGGGGGTGTTCACCGCCGCGGCCGGGGCCGTGTTCGGTTAGGTCGGCTCACCCCGCCGCCCCGACCGTTCTCTTGCGCTTGGGCGGAGCCTTGCCGGTACGTTTCTCCCGCGCCTTGCGGAAGGTCTCTTCGGTCTGCGGCTTGATGAAGATGCCCTTCACCTCGGGGTGGCGCGCGCGCACCTTGGTCTCCAGCGCCACGACCGCGTCCTCGATCTCCGGCGCGCGCAGGGTGTCGGCGAACTCCACGCTCAGCATGACCGACACCTGGTTGGGCGCGAGCTGGACGGTGACGATGCCGTTGGCGGTGAGGATGGCGGGATCGGCGTTGGCGATCTCGAGGATCGACTTGCGGACCGCGGGATAGGTCTCCTCGCCGATCAACAGGCTCTTGCTCTCGCGAGCGAGGAACAGCGCCGTCACCGCCAGGATGGCGCCGATCAGGATCGAGGCGACGCCGTCGAGTTCGGGCCGGTTCAGCACGCTGGCGGCCAGAGTCCCCGCCGCGGCCACCATCAGCCCCAGCATGGCCGCGGCGTTGCCGAACAGCATGGTCAGGGCGTTCGGGTCCTTGCTGAGGCGAAAAGCCTCGAACAGGCCGAGCTTGCCGCGCACCGCCTTGAACTGGCGCGCCGCCACCAGCCAGGACGCGCCCTCGAACACGAACGACGCGCCGTAGACAAGGTAGCTGACGCCGGGCGCGCGGATCGGCTGCGGATGCAGCACCTTTGACACGCCCTCATAGAAGCTCACCCCGGCGCCCAGCGCTCCGATCAGGAGGGCGACGACGAAGCTCCAGAAATACACCTCGCGGCCATATCCGAGGGGATGGTCGTCGTCGGGGCCCCTTTTGGATTGGCGCACGCCGTAGAGCAGCAGCACCTCGTTGCCGCAATCGACGAAGGTGTGGATCGCCTCGCTGGTCATCGCCGCGCTGCCGGTGAACACCGCCGCGACGATCTTGGTCAGCGTCACCAGCACGTCGCCGATCAGCGCCGCCCAGACCGCGGTGGTGGAGGTGCTGGCCTTGGCGGAGGTTCTCAACAGCGGGTGTCCCGGACGCGCCCGCTGGTGCTGAGCGCGACGGTATACCCTTGGCCGAGATCGAGGGTGGCGGGAAGGGGAGGGCGAGCGTCAACGGCGACCGAGGTCGCCGTGTCGCGGCTTTCCTAAAGGCCGCCGCTGGCGATAAGCGTGTCGCCGGTCATCCAGCCCGAGTCCTCAGAGGCGAGGAACAGGGCGATCCTGGCGATGTCCTGCGGTTGGCCGATCCGGCCGAGCGGTGTCTGGGCGATCAGAGCGGCGCTCGCATCGCCACCCTGCAGGCTCGCCGAGCCCTCGGTCGCGGTCGGGCCAGGATTGACGCCGTTGACCCGAATGCGTCTTGCGCCCAGCTCTTTGGACAGCACCCCCGTGATCGCTTCGACCGCGCTCTTGGTGGCCGCGTAAACCGTTGAGGCGGGCGGCTTCATCGTCGTGACGCTGGAGCCGATGTTGATGATGCTGCCGCCTTCGCCCATGTGAGCGGCGGCGGCCTGGGTGACGAGCAGGAGCCCGAGCACGTTGATGTTCATCAGCTTGTGAAAATGGTCTTCGGTGATGTCCGACAGGCCGGCGAATTCATACTTGCCGGCGTTGTTGACGAGGATATCGAGGCGGCCATAGGTACGAACCGCCCCGTCGACGATCGCCCGCGCGTCTTCAGCCTTCGAGACGTCGCCTTTGACGGCCACGGCGCGCCCACCGCGCTCTTCGATCGCCGAGACGACCGCGTCGGCGTCCGTCTGGCTTGTGGCGTAGTTGACGACCACGGCCGCGCCCGCCGCGGCGAATTGCTTGGCGATCGCCGCGCCTATGCCCTTCGAGGCGCCTGTGACGATCGCGACCTTGCCTTCGAGCCTGTGCATCGCCGTCGCTCCACTGCTGTTTTGCCGATTTGTCGGGCCACTGGGCCCCGGGGGCTGTCGCGAGCATCGACGACGATCGAGACAGGGTTTCTTCCTGTGCGGTAAGAAATGAGGCCCTTGTGGTTTCAGTGTCAAGCGGTAATTTACTGGTCGGTAAAAAACCCGGTCCAGACCCATGCCAAGGAAACCGTCGCTCAACCCCCCTGGACGACCCCGAGCCTTCTCCGAGGAACACGCGCTTGATGCTGCGATGAGCGTGTTCGCGGCCAAGGGCTATGAGTCGACCTCGCTCGCCGAGCTTGAGCGGGCGATGGGTATGAACCGGGTCAGCGTGTATGCGACCTTCGGGAACAAGGAGGCGCTCTTCGTCAAGGCGATGACGCGATACACGGAGGTGGGCAGCCGCCGGTTTCTGGAACACCTCGGGATGGAGAGCGCGCGAGAGGGTTTCGAGGCTCTTCTCCGCGACAGCGTGGCCATGTTCACTGACCCAAATGGCCATGGCGTCTGCTTTGTGACGCAGGCGCCCCTCACCGGCGGGGACGTCTCGGAGGGGACCAAGCGGTTCGTCGCCGATCGACGCGACGGCATCGAATTGATGTTGGGCAGCCGGCTGCAGCAGGCCCTCGACGACGGTGAGCTTGCCGCGGGGGCGTCGGTTCAGGATCTGGCGCGCTTCTTTACGGTGACGATGCTCGGATTGGCGCTGCAGGCCCAACATGGCGCCACGCAAGCCGAGCTCATGCGCGTCGTCGACGTGGCGATGGCGAGCTGGCCGGCGCCTGAAGCGCGTCACAAAGGCGGGGCCGCCCAAGCGCCGGCCGCCACGGCCCGCAGCGGCGGCTCTTAAAAGCACCGGCGTCTTCGGCTTGGCGCACCCCGCGCTGCACGGCGGACAAAGGCCAACCCATCGCCCGGGCCGGGCGCGCCGCGCCCGCACCCATTCTCTAGTCTGTAACGGCGCTGGAGTTCTGCAGAGTCGTTACGCCGTGAGAACCCCTATGACGGAGCGCCTTCGCTGAGGATCGCCACCTTCAATATCAACGACGTCAACAAGCGGCTCGACAAGCTGATCGACTGGCTGGCCGAGGCCGAACCGGACGTGGTCTGCCTGCAGGAGCTGAAGGCCGAGCAGGGCCGGTTTCCGGCGGAGACCCTGGCCGAGCTCGGCTATCGGTCGGCCTGGGTCGGCCAGCGCACCTGGAACGGCGTCGCCATCCTGGCCCGCCACGCCGAACCGCACGTGACCCGCCGCGCCCTGCCGGGCGACCCGGCCGACGCTCAAGCCCGCTATATCGAAGCTTCGGTGAACGGGGTGCTGATCGGATGCCTCTATCTGCCCAACGGCAATCCGCAGCCGGGGCCGAAGTTCGCCTACAAGCTCGCCTGGTTCGAACGGCTGATCGCCCATGCCGCCTCACTGATCGAGGCCGAGGTGCCGGCGGTGCTGGCCGGCGATTTCAACGTCGTGCCGACCGAAGCCGACATCTACCAGCCGCACCGCTGGCAGGACGACGCCCTCTTGCAGCCCGAAGCGCGGGCGGCGTACCGGCGCCTGCTCGACCAGGGTTGGACAGACGCGCTCCACACCTTGCATCCGGGTGCGCCGCCGATGACCTTCTGGGCCTATCTGCGCCATCGCTGGCCCAACGATCAGGGCCTCAGGATCGATCACCTCTTGCTGTCGCCGGTCCTGGCCGGCCGGCTCGAAGACGGCGGCGTGGAGCGCTGGGTGCGCGGCGAGCCGGGGGCCAGCGACCACGCGCCGGCGTGGATCGCGATCGCGGGTTAGAGCGGGGGCCCGCCGCGGCGTTTGCAGGCGTCTGAAACGGGCCTATGCCTCCACCAGGGACGTTCGCTCGGGGAGTTACGCCTAATGGTCAGAGTTCAGAACGTCGCCGGCCTGGCCCTGGCCGCCCTCGTGTTCGCCCCGGCGGTCCTGGCGGCGGCGCCGGCCGATCCGATTTCCCCGGCCGAGCTGTCGGCCACGGTCAGGACGCTGGCCTCGGACGCGTTCGAGGGCCGCGCGCCGGGCACGGCGGGCGAGGCGCGCACGGTGGAGTACCTGGTCGCGCGGTTCAAGGCGCTGGGCCTCGAGCCCGGCGGCGAGGCCGGCGCGTGGACCCAGGCCGTCCCGCTGGTGCGCACCCAGGTCGGCCCGGCGCCGAGGTTCACCGTCGACATCGGCGGGGCGGCCACGCCCCTGACCCAGTTGCGGGAGATCTACGCCAGCACCCTGCGACCAGTCGAGCGGGTCAGCATCGACAAGGCGCCGCTGGTGTTCGTCGGCTACGGCGTCGCGGCGCCGGAGCGGCGGTGGGACGACTTCAAGGGAGTCGATCTGAAGGGCAAGATCGCCGTCTTCCTCGTGAACGACCCCGACTTCGAAGCCCTGCCCGGCGAGCCGGTGGCCGGCCGGTTCGGCGGCAAGGCCATGACCTATTACGGCCGCTGGACCTACAAGTACGAGGAGGCCGCCCGCCGCGGCGCGCTCGGGGCCCTGATCGTGCACGAGACGCCGGGCGCGGGCTACGGCTGGTCGACGGTGGTCGCGCCGCAGGGCGAGGCCTACGACATCAAGCGCGCCGCGGACGGGCCCCAACCGGTGCTGCTGCAGGGCTGGCTGCAGCGCGACGCGGCGGTCGACCTGTTCCGCCGGGCGGGGCTCGACTTCGAGGCCCTGAAGCGCAGGGCGCGCCAGGCGGATTTTCGCCCCGTGGCGCTCGCGGGCGAGCGCTTCAGCGCCGACTTCACCGTCGCCCACGCGGCGATCGAGAGCCGCAATGTGCTGGCCAGGCTGCCGGGAACCCGGCGGCCCGACGAGACCATCGTCTATGCGGCCCACTGGGACGCCTATGGCCTGGGCGCGCCGGACGCGCACGGCGACCGCATCCGGCGCGGCGCCAACGACGACGGCCTCGGGGTGGCCGGGGTGCTGGAGATCGCCCGCGCCTTCAAGGCCGCGCCGGCGCCCGAACGGTCGATCGTCTTCGCCGTATGGACCGCCGAAGAACGCGGCCTGCTCGGCTCGGAGACCTATGCCGCCCGGCCGCTCTATCCGTTCTCGCGGACCGTCGCCAACCTGACCATGGACATTCTCGAGACGGCGGGTCCGGCCCGCGACGTGGTGCTGGTCGGCGCCGGGCAGGACAGCCTGGAGGACGACCTCAAGGCGGCCGCCGGCCGGCAGGGCCGCACGGTGACGCCCGATCCGCATCCCGAGAAGGGCCTGTTCTATCGCGCCGATCACTTCTCGATGGCCAAGCGCGGCGTGCCGACCCTGCTCTTGATGGCGATCGGCGGTGGGCCCGACCTCGTGGCCGGCGGCCGCGCGGCGGGCGACAAGTGGGTCGATGACTATACCGCCAACTGCTACCACAAGGCCTGCGACGCCTGGAGCGCCGACTGGGACCTGCGCGGCGCCGCCGAGGACGTCGACCTGCTCTACGATATCGGCCGCAGGCTGGCGAACAGCGCCGACTGGCCGCGCTGGAGCGAAGGCTCGGAGTTCGAGCGGATCCGGGCCGCGTCGGCCGCCGAGCGGCGGCCCTAAGGGCGGAGATCCGCGGTTGGAGACGGCCCTGCGAACGTCTTCGCGGGGAACGCTCGGCGACGCGCCGGGTTCGGTCACCCAGGGAACGAACATGACGCCTGAGACGACGATCATCGGCTGTCCGGCCTGCGGAGCGCTCAACCGGGTTCCCGACGACAGGCCGCGCGCGGACGCCAGGTGCGGACGCTGCCACGCATCGCTGTTCCAGGGCGCGCCCATCACGCTGACGGCCGCCAACTTCGACGCCCACGCGGCTCGCGCCGATCTGCCGCTGCTGGTCGACTTCTGGGCGGCGTGGTGCGGGCCCTGCCAGCAGATGGCGCCGGCCTTCGCCGCCGCCGCCGCCAAATTGGAGCCCTCGATCCGCCTCGGCAAGCTCGACACCGAAGCCGCGCCCGCCATCGCCGCACGCTACAACATCCGCTCGATCCCGACCCTGATCCTCATCGCCAAGGGCAAGGAGCTCGCCCGCCAATCCGGCGCCCTGCCCGAAAGCGCGATCCTGGCCTTCGCACGCCAGGCGATCCCAAGTTAGCGGCCGCGTCGACGCTGCGAGCGCGTTTTGCCTTTCCGGGAATTAATTTTGGAAATTGGGAAAATTCGTCCACATCGGTAACCTCGGTCGCCGGGAGAGCGGCCGCCTTCAGGGGACCAGCGGACATGCACGGGATTGGGCTTCGGATTTCGCTCATCATCGCCCTCGTGGCGACGCCGACGGCGCTGCTCGCCCAGGGTCGCGCCGCGGCCGACGCGCCAGGCAAGACCGGATCCGGCGTCGCCTATGTGCAGCCCAAGGACTGGGCGCTGGTGGCGAACGGGGCGGTGACGGTGTTCGCCGCGCCGGAAGCGGACCTGGAGATCGCCGTGGTCGACGTCGGCGCCGCGGCCACCGCGCAGGCGGCGGCGGCGAAGGCCTGGTCGCTCTATAAGCCAGCCTCCAACCGCGCCGTGCGGCTGACGGCGCCGGGCGCGGCGGCCGATGGCTGGGACGAGCGCGTCAGCTTCGTCTACGAAACCTCGCCCGGTGAACGGCGCGAGGTGGCGGCGATCGCCATGCGCAAGGACGCGGCTTGGACGGTGCTGATCGTCGACGGCGCCGACGCGACCATGAACAAGCGGGCCGCCGCGGCGGGGCTGATCGAGGGCAGTCTTCGCCCGGCCGGCTACACCGCGGAGACCTTCGCCGGCCGCGCGGCGCACCGGTTGACGCCCGAGCGGATCCAGGCCCTGCGCGACTTCATCGCCCAGTCCGCGCAGAAGCTGGACGTGCCCGGCGTCGGCATCGCCCTGATCGATCAGGGCCATGTCGTCTGGCAGGGCGGCTATGGCGTGCGCGAACTCGGCCGACCCGCGCCGGTCGACGCGCACACCAAGTTCATGATCGCCTCCAACACCAAGGGCATGACCACCCTTTTGCTGTCGGTCCTCGCCGACGAGGGCAAGCTGCGCTGGGACGAGAAGGTCAGCGCCGTCTACCCGTCATTCCGGCTCGGCAGCGACGCGACGACCAGGGCGGTCGAGATCCGCCACCTGGTCTGCGCCTGCACCGGCCTGCCGCGCCGGGACTTCGCCTTCATCCTGGCTGACGGCAAGGCGCCGGCGTCCGACACCTTCCGCCAGCTGTCGGAGACCAAACCCACCAGTTCGTTCGGCGAACTGTTCCAGTACTCGAACCTGATGGCCGCCGCCGCCGGCTATGTGGGCGGGTCGCTCGCCTATCCGGGCCTGGAGCTCGGGGCCGGCTACGACAAGGCCATGCAATCCCGCATCTTCGGGCCGCTGGGGATGGGCGACACCACCTTCGACATGGCCGTCGGCGAGTCCGGCGACTGGGCCCGCCCGCACGGCTTCGACGTCGACGGCCGGATGACCGAGATGTCGAACCATTTCAATCACCTGATCGGCCCGTATCGGCCGGCCGGCGGGGCCTGGTCGAGCGCCGCGGACGTGGCCCTCTACGCCGAGCTCGAACTGTCCAAGGGGCTTCTGCCGGACGGCAAGCGGCTGGTGAGCGAGGCGAACCTGCTGGAGCGCCGTAAGCGGGGCGTGCCCACCGGCGAGAACGCCTGGTACGGCATGGGCCTGTTCACCGAGATCGTGAACGGCGTGCCCGTCGTCACTCACGGGGGCACCCTTCAGGGCTATCACAGCGACTGGTGGATTCTGCCGGACTCCGGGATCGGGGCGGTCCTGCTGACCAATGCCGACTCCGGACCGGCGATGTTCGGTCCGTTCCTGCGCCGGCTGCTGGAGATCGCCTACGACGGCAAGCCCGAGGCGGCCCAGGCGGTGAGCGCGGCCGCCGCCCAGATCAAGGCGGCCGAGACGGCCCGGCGCGCCCGGCTCACGGTTCCCGGCGACCCGGCCGCCCTGGCGGGCCTCGCCGCGGCCTATCGCGATCGTGAGCTCGGCAACGTCCTGACCATCGAGGATCGCAACGGCGCGAAGTGGGTGACCGCCGGGGCCATCGAAGGGCCGCTGGCGACGCGCAAGAACGCCGACGGGACGATCTCGCTGGTCTCCATCGGTCCCGGCGCGATCCAGCTCGACGCGGTGATCGGTGTCCAGAACGGCGCCCGCACCCTCACCGTCCGCGACAGCCAGCACGAGTACGTCTACACCGAGGGTCGCTGACAATCGGCGCAGACCGGCGGCCGCGAAAGTTTTCGACGCATCGCGATCCAATGCAACAACGCCTCCGGCGTTGTTCATAATCAGCCCTGAATTCTTCCAAGATCTCAGTACCGCGGGCGAGGAGAAGAAACAAAGGGCTTTGTTGTACGCGTTTATACTGCGGCGAACCGACGCGTGCTCGGTTACCGCGTTATTTACGGGATCAATGTGTTGTTCGGCAGCTTAAACGAGAGCGCCGCATTGCCGCCGATCGATCAACCTGTGTTGCGAGACCCGAGCGCCTTGGCGGCGCTGGCCCGGGGCGGCGACAAGGCTCCGAGCCTGGCGCTTCGTCTCGACGAGGCGGCGCTCACCATGCATCCGATCGGACCGATCCGCCTGATCCTGGTCCTGTGCGGCGGTCTGATCGGGGCGATGATCCTGAGCTGGCCGGCCACGGTGGCGTGGGTGGTCGGCGGCTGGGCGATCGAGGGCTGGTCCTGGTTCGCCACGCGCACCGCCGCGCGGGGCGGCCCGGTCAGTCCGCGCGCGCGCCTGAGCTTCGCCGCCAACTATCTGGTGATGAACGTCTGGTGGCTTGTGCTCGGCGGCCTGTTCTGGCGCGCCGGCGGCGTCGCCGGGCATGCGAGCGCCGTGGCCGTCCTGCTGGCGCTGTCGGCCGTCCTGGTGCTGCTGTTCCATAACGTCCCGGCCGGCTTCCTGGCGGCGGGGGCGGCGCCGGCGATCGGCGCGCTGAGCGTGGTGATGCTGGCGGACGGTCACGGCTGGATCGATCTCCTGCCGGTTTGGATGGCGGTCCTCATGGGCGGCGTGTTCTGCCTCGGCCGCGCCTTGGAGGCGCCGTCGATTCAGCAATCCAATCGTCGGCTGAACCTCAGCCTCAGCAAGTTCGAAGTGCTGGCCGAGAACGTCCCCGACCTCATCGCCCAGTTCGATCTGGAAGGCCGATATCTCTACGTGTCGCCAGCCTCGCTGACCGTTCTCGGCTACCCGCCGGAGGCCCTGGTCGGAACCTTGGTGAGCGAATTGCTGATGTCCGGTGATCTCGACCGGGTGCGGGCGTTTTACTGCAAGATGATGGCCGACCCCGACCAGACGGTGGTCGTCACCCATCTCTCCCGGCACAAGGACGGGCGCTGGCTCTCCCTGCAGTCCAACATCAAGCTGATCCTGGAGGACGGCGTCCCCTCCGGCGCCATCTGCGTCAGCCGCGACACCACCGATCGGGTGGCCGCCGACGCGGCGCTGCGCGCCGCCAAGACCGAGGCCGAGGCGGCCAACCGCGTCAAATCCGAATTCCTGGCCAATATAAGTCACGAGTTCCGCACACCGATGAACGGCGTGCTCGGCGCCCTGCATCTGTTGGAGAGCGAACCCATTTCCCGCGAGGGCCGCGACCTGCTGGCCAACGCCAAGGCGTGTGGACACGCGCTATCGCAGCTCCTGAGCGACGTGCTGGACGTCTCCAGGCTGGCGGCGGGCCAGCTCGAGCTGTCGCCCGAGCCGTTGGACCTGGCGGCGTTGGTTCGGGCCGTGGCCGGCCTGCTGTACGCCGAGGCCGCCGCGAAAGGCATCGAGCTGCGGTGCGAGATCACCGGGGCGGATCCGTGGATCAAGGCGGACCCGGTGCACTTGCGCCAGGCCCTGTTCAACCTGGTCAGCAATGCGGTGAAGTTCACCGCCGAGGGCCAGGTGACGGTGCGCCTCCATGTCGAAGCCATCGGGGACAAGGGCCGTCACGTGCGGCTCGACGTCGAAGACACCGGCATCGGCATCCCGCCCGCGGCCCGGAGCCTGTTGTTCGAGCATTTCAGGCAGTCCGACAGCAGCGCGACCCGGCGCTTCGGGGGGGCGGGCCTCGGCCTGCCGATGACGCGCGCCCTCATCCTGATGATGGGGGGCGACATCGGCTTCCGCAGCACCGAAGGCGAGGGGTCGACGTTCTGGCTCACCCTGAACGCCGCCGCCGCTGAGCCGGTCGCGGCCGCTCCGGTCGACGAGGGCATGCTCGAGGGCGTCTCCATCCTGCTGGTGGAGGACAATCCCAGCAATCGGCTGGTGGCCAGGACCATGCTGACGCGTCTCGGCGCGGCCGTCGAGGACGCCGAGGACGGCCTCAAGGGCCTGGAGGCGGCCCGGCGCGGCGCCCATGACCTGATCCTGATGGACATCCAGATGCCGGTCATGGGTGGGGTCGAAGCGGCGCGCTCGATCCGCGGGCTGCCCGGTACGGCGGCGCAGGTGCCGATCATCGCCCTGACCGCCAATGTGATGGCGCATCAGAAGGCCGAGTACCTGGCCGCGGGCATGAACGGGGTCGTCGCCAAGCCGATCTCTCCCATGGAGCTGATGTCCGAGATCGCCCGGCTGGCGGAGGACGGGGACGGTCAGCGGGGAACCGAAGCGGCGGCCTGACAGTTCACCAGGCGCAGCAATTTGGACCGGAGGATCGGGTGGCTTATTTCGACGACCAGCGCCAGCCGGACCTTTTCAAGCGGGATCTGGCCCATCCGAACTGGAGCAAGATCGCCGTCATCGTCGCGATGCTGGCGTTCTGGATCGCGGTGATCGCCCTGCTGAAAGCGGTGTTCTAGCGCGGCCGTCCAGACGGCTCCTCAGACCGTCATCGGCGGACGCCCGGCGCGGCGGCCGGGCGCGACGCAGTGTGAACGCCTCACGGCGGCGGAGCGGCGTCGCGTCACCGGACGGAAAGACCGCCATCGATCACCAGTTCGGCGCCGGTGACATAGCGGGACTCCTCGCTGGCCAGCCACAGCACACCGCTGGCGATGTCCTCGGGGACGCCCTTGACGCCCAGCGGGACGGCCAGCTCCGACATGGCGTCGAGATCGGGGGGAGCGTTGACGCCCGCTTCGTTCAGCCCGACGATGCCGAGCCAGATCGGGGTCTCGATCAGGCCGGGGTGAACCGAATTGACCCGCACCCCATCCTTCATGAGGCCGCATTCCAGCGCCACCGCCTTGGTCAGCAGGCGGACCGCGCCCTTGGTGGCGCAGTAGCCGGCCAGGGTCGGCGCGCCCTTCAGGCCCGCCACCGACGACATGTTGATGATCGACCCGCCGTGACCGGCCTTCCGCATCAGCTGCAGGCCATGCTTGATCCCGAGGAACACCCCTTCGACGTTGATGGCTTGCTGCCGCCGCCAGTCGGCGAGCGTCATGGTGGTGATGGACGGACTGCCGACGCCGATGCCCGCGTTGTTGACCAGGATGTCCAGCCGGCCGAACCGCGTCTCCACCTCGGAGAGCACGCCGATCCATTCGTCCTCGCTGGTCACGTCGTGGTGCAGATAGACCGCGGTCCGGCCCGCCCGGCTCAGGTCCTCGGCCAGCCACCGGCCCTTGTCGTCCTGGATGTCGGTGAGGACGACGGCGGCGCCCTCCCGCGCGAGCGCCTCGGCGCACGCGGCGCCGATCCCGCTGGCGCCTCCCGTCACCAGCGCGACCTTACCCTCTACCCGGCCCATGTCCGTCTCCTCCCGTGTTCTTGCCCGCACGAGCGTAGCACCTCGAACCGCTCTCCAGAATTGCCTGGGTCAGGCGAGCTGGCGAACGGACGTCCGTCCGCGGCGGGCGGCGGCGGCCTACCGCGTCTCCACCTGCGCTCGCAGCGTGGACCAGGCGCTGGTCATCTGCTCGGCGGTGAAGCCGCAGTGGACATAGCCGAGCACGCCGGCGCCGGGGATCGCCGCGCGCTCGGGCGGAACGGTGATCATCGTCAAAAGCCGCGGGTCGCCGTGCGCCATGACCCGCGCCTCGAGGCCCTGGGCCTGGGCGTAGGGCACCAACGGATCGATCTGGTTGTGAATAGCCACGAGCGGGACGCTGAACCGGCCTTCGCTCTGGTGCCAGACGTGCGCGTAGGCGATCGCGGCCTTGTCGGCGTCGATCCGCTGGACATCGCGGTTCAGCGCCGCCGCCTCCGCCGCGGTCAGCGCCGGGCTGGCGTAGGTCTTGGCGCGATTGCCATAGACGTTGCCGCCGAAGGTGGCGCGCATGTCGTCCATCCCGAGCGTCGCAGTCACCAGCGGAAACACGAAGGCCGCCGGGTCGGGGTCGAACGGCGACAGCGAGGAGACCTTGCGGATGATGACGGCGGCGCGGCCATGCGGATCGCGCCTGGCGTCGGCGAACAGCCGCATGATCGGCGCGGCGATCTTGATCACCTGCCCGGTCTGGAAACTCGCGAGCGGGGTGGCGGACCCCGCGGGCGGCAGGGTCGGCAGGGCCGAGCGCGCCACATCCTGTTCGCCGGGCAGGGCGTAGGGGGTGCCGCGGGTGAAGACGTTGTAGGCCGCGCGCATGTCGATCAGTCCGCCGATCTCCCGCTCCCAGCTGTCGGTCACGCCGCAGGCGCTGAGACCGCCGGCGAAGGTCCTGGGGTGCTGCTCGAGCAGCGCCATGACGATGCTTCCGCCCATGGAGCCGCCGCCCACATAGGTGCGCGTGGAGCCCAGGCGTTCGACCAGCTCCTCGAGCCGAAGGGTGGCCTTGGCGCCGGACTCGACGCCGACGCCGGCCTTGTCGTAGGCGCTGTGGCCCACCGCGAAGCCCTGCGAGTAGGCGAGGGCCAGCAGACCCAACGCCGGATCCTTGTCGACCGGGTCGCTGGATACGGCCGTCGAACTGTCCGGCATCGAATAGCCGTGGGCGAAAAGGACGGCCTGATGGTTCCAGGCCTTGGGGACGGCGAGCGCGAACTGCCGCCCGTCGAGCGTTCCGCCGATGACCACGCCGCCGTCGGGACGGGGCGCCAATGCGACCGACCGCGCCCCCGCCGCCGTCGCCAGGCCCTGGTATACGGCCTGATCGCCGCCGGCCGGCGTCTGCGCGGACACAGGTCCGGCCGCCAGCCACACCGCCGCGGCCCCCATGGCCAGGTTTGCCCGAATGCTCATCACCGTCGCCCCATGTCGCCATCGCCCCGCGGCGCCGCCCGAACGGTATAGCGCCTATTTGGGCGCGTGACAGAGCGCTTCGACGCCCACGCCGTCCGGCGCCGCGCCGGCGCCGCGCCAGTGTTGCAGCGCGTCGCCCAGCGCCGCCTTCAAGGGGTCGAGATAGGGCTCATACTTGCGCCATTGCTCGAGCCCCTCGCGGAAGATCGGCCGGCGCACCTGTTCGGAGCTCACCGTCCGCACCGCCCGGTCGTTGGCGTGGAACCGCAGACAGCCGTCCTCGAACGGCAAGGCGCAGTAGGCGAGCAGCCGGCGAACCTCGGCCTCGGTGTCCTGCACCAGATCCTCGTAGATCACCCGGTGGACGCGGCCCGGCAGGACGCGATCGACATGATCCATCAGGCGCACGTAGTCTCGGTAGTAGCGGCCAAGGTCGTCCAGGTCGTAGGTGAAGTTCTGCCCCTGGGCGAAGTGCTGCTTGAACGCGGAGAAGCCGGCGCCGAGCGGGTGGCGTCGCACGTCGATGATGCGCGCGTTGGGCAGGATCAGCTGGATCAGGCCGATGTGCTGGAAGTTGCTGGGCATTTTGTCGGTGAAGAAGGGGCGCCCGAGCGGCCGGTGCACGCGGGTGTCGGCGAGGTATCGCTCTCCGAGCGCGATCCGCGCATCGGCGCCGAGACCGACGAGGGTGGCGGGATATTGCAGCGGCGGACCGCCGCGTTGCGAACCGTCCGTCAACGGACTTTTCAGACCCTTGGCGATCAGGCCTATGTCGGCCAGCTCCATCGTCCCCTCGACCGCCGAATGGCTGGCCAGGATCTGCTCCACCAGGGTCGAGCCCGAGCGCGGCAGGCCGACGATGAAGATCGGATCCGAGGCGTCGCAGCCCGGGGGCGCGGCGTCGAAGAACGACCGGGTGAACAGGGCGATCGACCGCTCGGTGAGGGCGGTGGTTTCCTCGGCGTGGTAGGGCATGGCGGCCCGACGCAACGCGGCCCCCTGGGCGTAATGGTCAAACGCGCGGGCGATCTCGTTGCGATCCTCCGACGCCTTGCCGGCGGCGTAGTGCAGGTGCAGCCGGTCCGTGGGGGCGAGATCGGTGCGATCCAGCGCGGCCGCCATCGCCGCTTCCTCTGACGGGCTAAAGGCGGCGACCTTGAGGTCGGCGAGGCTCCAATAGGCTTCGCCGAGGCCCGGCGCGAGCGCGATGCAGCGCTTGTAGGCCGAGATCGCCTCGTCCCGCCGGCCGACGGTGCGCAGCGCATGCCCGTAGTTCAGCCAGACCTTCGGCTGCCGGGGGTAGCGCGCCGCCAGGCCCGCGTTGATGCGGATGGCCGCCTCGAAATCGCCCAGCAGGTTGAGGCAGGCCGCATGGAGGGTCAGATAGGCCGACTCCGAGGGATGTTTGGTCAGCAGCGGCTGCAGGATCGCGTCGGCCGCGGCGCCCTTCTGCTGATGAAACAGCGCATAGGCGTAGGCGAACTGGGCTCCTTCGTGCGCCGGGTCCAGGCGCAGGGCCTGATCGAGGACCGTCTCGGCGGCTTCATGGCGTCCCATCCGGCTCATCGTCTCGGCCAGGAGGCGGTAAGCGCCCGCGTCGTTCGGGCGCGCCGTAACGAGCGCGTGCAGAAGCCGCTCGGCGTCTTCGAGCCGGCCGCCGTAGAGGGCTTCGGCGGCCGGGGCGAGGGCGGGGTCGCGCACCAGAGCCCGGTCGTGGGCGGCGAAGGCGGCGTCCGCGGCCAGGTTGTCGCCCTGGGCGAACAGCAGGTCGCCCAGCGCTCGCCAGGCTTCGGCGAGGTCCGGCTTGAGGGCGACCGCCTGGCGTAGCGCGGTCATCGCCTTGTCGGGCTGATCCTGGGCCGCCAGCGTCATGCCGAGCTCGTAGCGGGTGTGCGCGGCGCGAGGATGGGCGGCCGCCAAGGGGATCAGGATGGACAGGGCGGAGGTCGGATCGCCTTGTCGGCGCCGGGCCGACGCCACCACCAGCAGGGCGCGCGGGTCGCCGGGTCTCAGCGCGAGAAACGCCTTCGCCTCGCGCTCCGCCGCCGCGGGCTCCGCAGCCAGGATGGCGGCCGCGTGGTCGATATCCGGATTCAATGCTTTGAAGCGGGCGTTGGTCATCACTAAGCCATTGTAGGCGCCAGCGAAAAGGCCCCCCGCCAATATGGCGGAGGGCCCTTGAAAAGATAGAGGTCGCCGTCCGGCCGCCTCAGGCCGGCGGGCGCGCTATCAGAAGCTCACCGTCACGCGGCCGTAGTAGTAGCCGCCGTTCTGGCCCCAGGGCGCGAAGCCGTAGGGCAGGTTGTAGACCAGCGCGCCGCTGACAGGCTGGCCGGTGCTGGTATTGGGCGTGATCTTCGGAATGGTGTTGAACAGGTTGTTGGCGCCGACGTCGAGCTTGATGTTCTTGGTCAGCTTGTAGCCGATGTCGAGGTCGGTGATGCCCGTGGTGCCGATCTTCTCGAGCACCGGCGGGGAGTTCACGAATTCGGACATGTCGTTGTAGATGGTTTCGCGCAGGTTCACGCTCCAGGGTCCCTTGTGCCAATAGGCCTGGAGGATGAGCTTCTCGCGGGGCACCGCCGTCGTGAGGTCGCTGGCGGAATCGACGCCCAGCAGCTTGGTCTGATTGATGCCGACCGCCGAGTTGAAGCTGTAGAGGGCCGAGGGAAGCGACGAGTTTCCGCTCACCTGCGTGTGGTTGAAGTTGAACCCGAGCGACCAGTCCACGTGGCCGAACTGCTCGAAGTCCGACGAGTAGGTGGCGGTGACGTCGAGGCCGCCGGTCGTGGTGTTCACCGCGTTGATGAAGGCGGAGACGCCGACGCTGGTCAGGCCCGCGGTGGTCACGCCCTGGTTGGCCAGGACGGTCAGGACGGTCGGCGCCACCAGGACGTCCTGGGCCGTCTGGCCCGCCGGGCAGGTCTTGTTCACCGGGGCGCTCGTGTGGGCGATCACCGTTCCGTTCGGCACGCAGTAGGCGGCCAGGGCCTGGAACCCGCTGCCCGGCAGGATCCGGTCGTGCAGCAGGATGTAATAGGCGTCGACCGTGATCTGCAGCTTCGGGATCGGGTGCAGCACCAGGCCGACGCTGTAGTTGATCGAGGACTCGGGCTTCAGCGAGGCGAAACCGGCCGCGGCGGCCGCGGACGAGTTGGGGGCCAACTGCCCGCTGACCGAGGTCGGGCCGACGTTCAGGCCGGTATAATAGCCTTCCGCCAGGGTGGGCGCCCGGAAGCCGTTGCTGATGGTGCCGCGGACGGCGATTTCGGGCGACAGGTCGTAGCGCAGGGTGAGCTTGCCGGTCTTGGTGTCGCCGAAGTCGCTGTAGTGCTCGAACCGGCCCGCCACATCGACGGTCAGGTCCTTGATCGGCTTGACGGCGAAGTCGACGTAGCCGGCGACGTTGGTGCGCGATGCGTCGGTGTAGTTGGCGGGCGAGTAGCCCGCGAACGACTGCGCGCCGCCGCCATAGTAGGATTCCGGCTCGCCCGGCGTGATCCCGTAGGTGTCGCGGCGACCTTCGATCCCGGCGGCGACGTTCAACGGACCCGCCAGCCCGACATTGAACGACTTGTCGACGTCCAGCTTGCCCGACCACTCCGTTGCATCGAACGCGCCGTCGTAGATGGTGTGGGTCGGATAGGAGATCGGCGTCGAGCTGGAGTTCTGCAGGGTTGTGAAGGTCGACGCGTTGAGGGTGTTGATGACGTAGACCTTGGTGCTGTTTTCTCCGTAGGTGGTCGAGAGATCCCAGTTCCAGCCGAACTTCGAACCGCGCGCGCCGGCGGTGATCGAATAGTCGGTTTCGTCGAACTTTTCGCTCGGCGCGAAGCCGTTCGGCGCGGCCAGGTTCACGGTCCCGCCGGTGCAGACGCCGGTGTTGGCGTTATAGGAGCCGACGCCGCCGACGCAGGCGCCGACCTTGGACGGCAGGCGGTAGTTCTCGTAGTGCTCGGAGGCGTTGTAGGAGTAGTTGCCGAAACCGTAGAGCTGGATGTCCGGCGTCAGGTCGTAGCCCGCGTTGAAGAAGGCGTTGTAGACGGCGTATTGCGGATCGCCGTTGAGCTGGTTCGGGTGCGGGAAGTTGGAATGGACCACGCCCGAGAGGTTGGCCGCCGACGCATTGGTGCTGCCGCCGACCGCCAGCAGGTTACAGTTCGAGCTCTGGAGCCGCAGGTCGCCGCAGCCCAGATCGGTGTGTTCGTGGGTGCGCTCCTCGAGGGTCAGGTTGATGAAGCCCTTGCCGCCGAGGTCGAAGCCCTGGTTGTAGGCCAGCGACTGGGTCGCGCCCTGGCCGTTGTAGAACTCACCGGCCGTGCCGGTGATGACGCCGCCGGCGGCGTTCTTCTTCAGGATGATGTTGACCACGCCGGCGATGGCGTCCGAGCCGTACTGGGCCGCGGCGCCGTCGGTCAGGACTTCGATGTGGTCGATGGCTTCGACCGGAACATAGTTCAGGTCGGTCGTGGCGGCGCCCGAAAAGATGCTCCCGCCGTCGACGGCGAGGTTGGAGGTGGTGTGACGACGCTGGCCGTTGACCAGGATCAGGGTGTCGTTGGGGCTGAGGCCGCGCAGGGCGGCCAGAATGTGCACCGCGGCGGCGTCGCCGCCGTTGGTCTGGATGTCGAGCGAAGGGACGGACGACGACAGGGCGGTCGCCAGGTCCGGCGAGCCGGTCTGAACCAGCTGCTGGCCGCCCACCAGCTGGATCGGCGCCGCGCTGTCGACGGCCTTGATGCCGACCTGGCGGGTGCCGGTGACGATCACCTCGCTGTCCGGCTGAACGGTCTGAGCGGCGACGGAGCCTGCGGCCAATGCAAGCGCAATGGTGCTGGCGCCCAAGAATAGCGTCTTCATTAGATCCCCTTTAGACTCGCGTTATCTCAAAGCGGGTCCAGGTGACTTTGATCTGATCCTGAGCCCCGCCGACATCTGGTCATAAGCCCGTCATAAATAATGCGAGCAACCGGCGCGCCCGGACGGGGGCTGCGACATCTTGGCATTGCCCCTTATTTCGCTAGCGTAGCCTTAAAGCGCCCAAAATACGGCCAATCGTGGCCGTTGCCGGGGGCGCGCGGAGGCCGGGCCGCCGGGGCCTCCCTCGCGATTTCCTTTGTGGGGATTGGCTTGGACCCCTCCGCGGCGGCGGAAGGGGCGTGGCCGCAAGCCCGTGCGGGCGGCGTCGCCTGCACGCGCCAAGCCCCCGGATCGAGGCGTCCAGATTTCTAGATCACCATATACTGCGAATTTGACGGGCGCCCGCCGCCGCGGGCGCCCGGTGCAGGGCAGTTGCGTGCGTCAGGTAAAAATCACCCGCCGTCTCCGACCGCCACAGTCTTGAATAAGCAACCGGACGTGGGACGCTGAACACAGCTGCGTCCTTCTCCCCGATGGGCTCGGTCAGGCCCGGCGTTGAGCCAACCAGCGCCGGGCCGCCCGCGCGCTATCGCGCGGTCAGCGTCGCCCGCAGGGTCTTCACCTCGTCGGGCGTCACCGTGTCGGCGAAGCCGTTGCCGAAGTGGGAGCGGACGTAGTTCACCACATTGGCGACCTGGGCGTCGGAAAAGGCCGAGCCGAACTCCGGCATCGCCTTCTGGCCCCGCAGGACCACCAGCACCGGATAGGCCTTGGCGGTCAGCTTGCGGTTTCCGGCCAGGGCCGGATAGGCGCCGGCGCCGACGGCGCCCTTGGCGTCGGGCATGTGGCAGCCCTGGCAGATCCCCTTGTAGAGACCTTCGCCGCTCTGTTCCGGATAGGCGCCGGGCCCGCCGAAGCCCTGGGCCAGGGCCGGAGCGGCGGTGGTCATGACGATGACCGGGGCGAGGAGGGGGGCGAGGGCGAGAGCCGCGAGGGCGGGGCGCATCATCGGCAGGCTCCGTGTCTTGTTCTTGAGCATCGGTCTCAGCCCGCCAGCACGCGTTGATGCAGCCGGCGGATGGCGTCGAGGGCCGACAGCACGGCGCCCTCCTGCCAGGCGGGGATGCGCGAGGCGTGTTCGCCCGCCAGCATGATCCGGCCGTCCAGGGCGCAAAGATCGTCGTAGTGCCTGGCGCGAAGCGCTTCGGTCCAGGATCCGGCGCAGCCCAGGGTCCAGGGCACCCGGTGCCAGGCGACCGAGGCGCCGGTGTCGAACTCCCGCCGGTACTGCGGGTGGATGTTGGCGCCGTACTCCAGGCTCTTTTCGATCCGCTCCTGCGGCGACAGGCTCGAGAAGGCGTAGGCCGCCGGACCGAAGGTGTAGGCGCCCAGGATCACCCCCTTGCCGCCGCCGAAATAGCCATGGTTGGGATAGCCGAGCAGGCTGTTGGGCTGATCGGTATAGGTGATGCCGCCGTAGATGTTGTCGTCCTCTTCCCAGAACCGGCGCTTGAACTGCAGCCCCACCTTGGCCGAGGCGCCGTAGGACAGGTTGTCGATCGCCGCCTTCATCGGCGCGCCGACGGTGATCGGGATCTGGCTCAGCACCGAGGCGGGGATGGTGCAGATGCACCAGTCGGCCGTGGCCTGGCGCGGCGCGCCGCCCGTCTTGGTGTCGTGATAGGTCACGGTGACGCCGTGGGCGTCCTGGCGGATGTCGGTGACCTTGGCGTTGTACTGGATCACGCCCTTCAGCTCGGCGCCGAAGGCCTTGCCGATGGCGCCCATGCCGCCCACCGGCTGGAACAGGCTCTGCTGGGTTTCATAGCCGCTGCCGGCGCCGATCGAGCGCCACAGGCCCGAGTGCAAGAGGTCCTGCAGGCCGATCGGCTGGGACGGCGTCGGGACCGAGGTCAGGCCGCCGCCGGGATCGGACTCGTAGCCGCGCCGCTCGCTGCTGGCCTCGCCGAGCTTGTATTCATAGTTCTTGTCGAGCGCGCCCCAGCTTCGCAGCGACTGCAGCAGGATCTCCTGATCCTCCTTGGTCACCGCCTGGTCGAGGGCGGTCTGGCGCGTGCTCTTGGCCAGAAGCTCGGCGACATAGCCCTGATAGTCGGCCTGGACGTGGCGGAAGCGCTGCGGCTTGCCGCCGAACGCCTTGGTCGAGTGGACGTAGGCGTTGTAGTTCGACTGTACGAAGGGCTCGAGCGGCACGTTCAGGAGCTTGCAGTAATGCAGGATGCCCTGGTGGTGATACGGGATCCGCCAGGGGCCCGGGTTGAGATAGAGCCCCTTGTCGAAGGCCACGTGCTGGGTGAAGCCGCCGAGTTCGGTATAGGTGTCGCCGCCGTGCAGCGACCAGTTCCGCCCGCCGGGGCGATCCTGGTACTCGAGGATCTTCACCTTGTAGCCGGCCTTGCGCAGCTCGTAGGCGCTGGTCATCCCGGCCAGGCCCGAGCCGAGGATCAGGACGGTGGCGCCCTTGACGTCGCCGCTCAGCTTGGGCGGACCGGCGTACCCGGCCTCTCCGGCGTAGGCGAGCGAGGACATGGCCTCGTACATCACCGCGCTGCCCGCCAGCGCGCCGATCAGCGAGAACATGTCCCGCCGCGACATCACCGGCCTGATCTCGTCCGCCATGCCTATGTCCCCTGAACGCCGGATGAAATCCCGGCCCGTCGACCTTGCAGGGCGCCGATTCGATTGTCGAGAACAGCTCAGCCTTGCGGGATGAGGATCCTTGCGGACCCGCGCAGCCGCACCAAAACTGCCGGAAAAATGCGCGCCAGGGCGCATCGATGGTGTTCACGAGGATCTGCCGGGATGAGGCGGCAGGTCCCGGTTCCTCGTTGGACCGCGCGGACGCGGCCGGTGCGCCGGGCCTCAGCTGCACCACAGTTCGGCGCGCACCAGGTGCGGCCGGGCGCAGGGACCGGGCGGCAGGGGGAGGGGCGAGCCGGGCCGCCAGACTCCGAGACGCTGCTCGATGTTCGGCATGTCCGAGTCGATCACCGCCAGCGGATTGCCGTCGCTGTAACGCGTCGCGCTGCGGTAGCGCAGCACCTGTCGGTAGCCGGCGGTTCCGGCGGGCGCGCTGACGACGATCCAGAAGCCGAACGGCGCATCCCGTGTCGGCTCGGCGGCGATGAAGTCGCCTTTCAAGGGGCCCGTCTCGATGAAGCGGACCTCCTGGCTGTTGTTGTGGCCGGTCTGGTGTTCGTAGACCCGGACGAACCGGTCCTCGGCGCGCCGGTAGGCGAGCGCCTGGGTGTAGACGAGCTGATCGCCGTCTCCGCTGTGGATGCTGGCCGTCTGCACCAGCAGCAGCGGCTGGTCCGCGGCCCCGCGGACCAGCCGGGCGATGTTGAGGAAATGGGGCCCCGCAAACGGGCCGTCGCCGTCCGATCGGCCCAAAGCGCCATTCAGCTGCGGATCGCAAGGGCCTGCGGGCCTTTGGCGAAGGCAGAGGCGGATCGGGCCGGGCACGGCGTCGCCGCCGCCGATCGGGTCTTCGATGGGCGGCGCCTGATCCGCGGTGAAACGCCAGGGCGAGCGGGCGGCGAAGGGCTTCGACAGGTCGATGGCGGCGATCTCGGTGGGCCCGGACGCCGCCGCGCCGAGCGCCGAGGGCGCGACCGCCAAGGCGGCGAAGAGGCCGAGGAGGACCAGTCGGGTGGGCGTCGCCGCGCCGTCCATCTGCGCGCGGCCTCTTACGGCGACGGCGAGGCGGCGGGCGCGGCGCTGGCGGCCTGGTCGGCCGGCTTGTCGTCGGCGGGCGCCGCGGCCAGCTTCAAATGCTTCGCCGCCTTGTTGAACTTGTCGACGGTCGATGGAACGAGATCGGCCGCGCTCAGCACCAGGCCGGCGGTCAGGGTGCCTTCGACGAAATAGGTCTGCCCCGGGTCGACCTGGATCTTCAGCCGGTCCTTCAGCTCGGGCTCGAGCTTGGCCGTGAAGTTGTGCACGCCCGGCGATTCGGGCTGGATGAAGTAGGCGCCGTTGCCGAGCTTGCCCAGCGCCTTGCCGTTCTCGCGCACATTGAACCACTGAGCCGTGCCCAGGAGGCTCTTGGCGCGGAAGAAGACGATCTGGCCCTCGCCCGCCGGGGGGGGCGGGATCGGGATGGCGGCGGTCTCGCCGGCGTCGGCGTCGGCCTCGCCGAGCGCACTTACGCTGGCGGCGGCGGCGAGGTCGCGCCGCGTGGCGCGGCCCAAGGGCGGCAAGGTCATACCGGCGGCCAGCCGGGCGATCGCCACCGAGCCCGGCTTGAAGACGACCTCGCCGCCCGGCATGACCACGCCGGCGACGCCCATCGGCAGGGAGGCGATGCCGCCGATCTCGAGCACCGTGGCGGGCGTCGAATTGTCATGGCCCCGGGCGGCCAGCTTCAGGGCGTTCAGCGGGACCTGCCCGGCGCTCGTGGTCAGGTAGTCGGCCGCCAGGACCATGGTCGCCGGCTTGCCGCCGATGCCGGGGCCGGTGGAGTCGATCACCTCGCCAACGCCCGGCGTGCCCTCGCGCAGCACCACCCTGCCGTCGATCACCAGGGGCGCGGCCAGCCGGATGGCGAAGGTGTCGCCGCGTTTCTGGGACTTGGTCGAGATCTGATCGACCAGTTCGACCTCGACCGGGGTCCCGGCGGGGACCTGGCAGCAGGATGCGCCCTCGGTGGCCGCCGCCGCCGCGGCGCAACCGATCCCGCCCGCGAGGCTCAAGCTCACAGCCAGGATCCCGGCCGCTGCGGCCGAACGATGGGGTGTCGTGCGTGCGTTCACCTGCTGATCCCTTTGCGCAGAAGGCGGTGGTCGCCGCGAAACGCCACAGCTTGGCAATAGTTCCTGCCGGCGGTCAGCGCCGATTGCGCTGAAATCGCTTGGCCTCCGCCGCCAGGGCGGAGGCGCCCTGGTCGGGCGGCGGTTCGGCCTGAAAGGGCAGGGACCCCGCCACGCCGCGGATCGCCAGCCACAGCTGGACGTGGAAATGCTCCAGCATGCGCAGCGGCCGGCGCTTGTCGTCGGTGACGTCCCAGCCCTCGGCTTCAAAGGCGGCGACCTGCTCGCGGACCGGTTTGCGCTCGATCCGGTCCCAGCCGTCCGGCCGGGGGGTGTCGTCGGCCTCGTCGGCGGTCAGCCCGAAGATCGTACGCGAGCACGCGTCGATCTCATCGAACTGGGTTCGCGCGTCCGCATCGGCGTAGCGCGGAGTCATCAGCGCCTTGCCTTCCAGCGCGCGCAGGCCGGGAAGGTCGATCAGACGTCTCAGGGGCGCAGGGTTCGACATGGTCGCGTCGGCTCCGGTCCGGCGAGGTCGGCGCCTGCGGCGGCCGCCTCGGAGATTTACTTACGGGGTCCTGGCTTGGACTTGAGCGCCGAGCGAGCGGCGGCGGCGCGCTCGGACTCTCGCGGTCCGCCGCGGGGGCCGCTTTTCGCCGCCTGCGACAGGGCGGCCTTGCGCCGCGCGACGAGCTCGGCGAGGGCCTCGGTCGCCGACTTTTGGGGTTCGGTGGGGTCGTCTGCGGGGTCAGGCATGACGTCCAGATAACACATGTGCGCGCGTCAGTCCCCCCGATCGGGGCGGCGCAACGCCATGAACCGGGCGACGCCCTTGCGATAGAGCTTTACCGCCAGGCGCCGAAAATACAGGCGCTGTGTCGGGAAGTCGACGATGGACGCCGTCCAGATCGGCTTGGTCGAAGGAAGGACCACCCAGGAAAAACCCCCCGGCGGCCGAAAGAAAATGCGAATGGCGATAATCCATACGCCAAATATCGACTTGCCTGAACGGCTGAGCAGCGAGGATACCCATGCGCCAGCAACCGTTCGCAAGACACCAAAGGCAAGTTATCCCACAATACAGGTCCGCCCATGCAGCCATTAGCTTCCGGGAGAGTTATCCCAACGGTGTGGATGGCGTCACCGCCAGTCGACGAGCCAGTGTCAGCATAGTTTCACCTTCACTCGATCCCTCAGGAACCCAGGTTATGAAGATCGAAGTCAAGCATACGCCGGCCGGATGGATCGTGATCGGCGGCATGACCATGGGTCCTTTCGCCGTCGAGTCCCGCGCCGTGGATCTGGCCGAGGGCATGGCGCAGGCGTTGAGGACCGCGGGCGAACCCGTCGAACTGGTGATCAGGCCCGGCCCGGGCCCCGGCGGCGACGGACAACAGGGCGAGACGGGCCGGGCGGCGGCCGGCCGCGGCGACTGCCTCGTCCGCACGGCGGCCAGATTTCCGATCCGGGCCTTGCGAAGCGGCGCCTGACCCGCGTTCCGAAAAAAGGAGCGCTCGTCGAACCCGGTCTCCGAACCCTGCTTACCGGATCTGGCCCAGGACGCGCTTCTCGAGCTTGGCCACCACGTGGTATTTCGGGTCGACCACCTCGGCGATCTGGAGCTCCAGCGATGTGCCGAGCACCGCGGCGACGTCGGTGTCGTCGAGCCGGTATCTGGCCTTCAGCCATTTGGCCAGCCCGGTGGTCGCGCTCTGCAACGCGTCGTTCAGCGATCCGCCGACGCCGGACACCATCACCGCCTCGGCGTTCTCCGACCACGGCTGGCTCAGGGTCTCGCCCTTCAGGACCTCGACCTGAAACTCCACGGCCATGGAGGTCTCCAGGCCTTGTCCGGTGACTTCTCCGTCGCCCTGAAGCGCGTGGGCGTCGCCGATGAACAGCATGCCGCCGGGTTGAAAGACGGGCAGGTAGAGCGTCACGCCCTCGCGCATCTCCGGGAAATCCAGGTTCCCGCCCCATTCGCCGAGGTCGCTGTTCGGCGTCGAGGCTGCGGCGGGCGGCGCCACGCCGACGACCCCCAGCATGGGCTTCAGCGCGACTGTGAAATCCTTCAGGCGGGCGCTGGGGGTCTGAAGCCGCGCAACGCCATCCTGCAAATCGAGGAGCCAGGTGTCGGTGCGCGCCGGGTCCTTCGTCTGACTGTAACCCGGGCCCACGGCGGTTCCGGCCAGCGCGCGCGCCATGCGCGCCGTGCGCCGGTTTGGCGTGAGCTTGAGGATGTGGACGACGAGGGTATCTCCCGGCGCGGCGCCCTCGACGTAGAAGGGGCCTGTGCCCGGATTGCCCGGCATGGCCGCCGCGACGCCGTTTTCGTCCCGACCGTAGTTGTCGACGGTTCGCGTCCGGACCCGGTCGCCGGGGACCAGACGGAGCACCGGCGGCGGAAGGTTCGACGTCAGCACGTGAAACCGGTCCGGATCGAAATCATAGGTCGCCGGCGGCCGTTGCGCGCGCCCGGAGCGCGAACCCGTCAGGGCGACCGGCGTACCGAACAATTTGCCGGCGCCGGTGAGCGTGTCGCCCGTGACGGTCACGTCGATGGCGCCCACCGTCTCCTCATCGGACTTGGCGACGAGGTGCAGGACGGCTCCGGCGCGCGCGCCGCGGAAGTGCAGCGGATAGGCGCCCAGGGTGTCCAGCGGGCCGGAATGCCCCTCGACGGCGTCGGCGGATCTGTGCAGCTCCAGGATGGTGCTGATGGCGGCGTCGCCCTGGTCGGCGCGCAGCAGCCAGGTCTCGGAGGCGTCCGGCGGAGCGGCCGAGGCGGCCATGGCCGCTGCCGATGACAGCATCAGACAGCCGATCGCCGCCCACCCGCTCAAGACCCGCCGCATGATCGCCCTCCCGCTCTCCGCTGTATAAGATCAGCCTGAAGACGGTTCGGCCCGCCCCAAGCCGGCCAAGCCCCGCGTATTCGCGGATTGGGGCATGGGCTGGCCGAAATCCGCTCGCTCTGCCGAGCGACCGCGCAGGCCCGAGCCGCTTGCCGGCGATCATGCCTCTAGAGCGTCGCCAAACTAAAGACCCGGGCCGGGCTGCGGCGGGCGCCCAGGTCTAGGCCGCGGCGGGATCGAGGGCGTTGCGGACCGCGGCATGCAGCTGCCGGTCGGAGACCGGCTTGAACAGGACGCAGGATGGACTTCCCAGCTTCATGCGGGCGAGGGTCGACGGCTCCTGCGATCCGCTGATGAAGATCACCTTGGAGTCCATCTGCTCGCGGATGGCGATCGCCGCGTCGATGCCGTCCGCCTCGCCCTTGAGCCGGACGTCCATCAGCACGAGCGCCGGCCGGTGCTCCTGGGCCAGCGCGATGGCGGCCTCGGCGGTGGCGGCCACCCCGCAGACGTTGAGCCCGATCATCTCCATATGGATGCTCCAGAGCTGAGCGATCATGGCCTCGTCATCGACAATCAGCACACAATGGCGGAGCGCGTTCACGACTGCACCGGCATGGGAATACGGATCTCCGTTCTGGTCCCGGGCCCCGAGGCGGTGGACAACACCCCGTCGAGCTGCGCGACGAGACTTCTGACGATGCCGGCGCCCAGCCCGGTTTTGGCGCCGGCCGCCGCGTCCGCCGAAGCGCCCACGCCGTCGTCCGAAACCACCAGCACCAGGGTGTGGCCGGCGTCGGGGGACAAGTCGACGCCGATCGTCCCGGCGCCGGTGGGAAAGGCGTGCTTCAGGGAATTGGTGACGAGTTCGGTGACCAGCAGGCCGAGGGGGATGGCGAAGTCGAGGCCGACCTCCAGGGTGTGGGCCCTGACCGAGATCGTCACCGCGTCAGGCGCGCCGCCGTCCACGAGGTTGTGCGACAGCTCGTCGAGAAAGGGCTCTATGTCGAAGGTCTTGAGATTGGCCGAGCCCATCAGCTGGTGGTGTACGAGGCCCAGCGCGAAGATGCGGCTGCGGATGCCGAGGATCGCCTCCTTGGCCCGCGCATCCTCGACCTTCAGGCCCTGCATCAGCAAAAGGCCGTCGACGATCTGCAGGTTGTTCTTCACCCGGTGATACACTTCGCGCAGCAGCAGGTTGCGCTGCTCGAGGGCGGCGGTCCGTTCCTCCACCACCCGCTCGAGATCCTGCTTCGCGTCGAGCAGGTCCATCTGCATGCGGTAGCGGGCGTCGATGTCTTCGATGGCGATGACCGCCAGGATGGGCTGACGGCTCTCCGGCGTCCGGGCCAGGGTCGCCGACACCCGGACCCAGATCGGCGTTCCATCGCGACGCACATACCGCTGCTCGCAGATGTGCGCCTCGGCGCCGCCCGCCAGCAGCAGGGCGTACTGGGCCTCGTCGGCCGCCCGATCGTCCGGCCAGGTCAGGTCGGACGACAGGCGACCGGTCAGTTCGGAAACGCTGTAGCCGAGCATGCTCGCCAGGGCGTGATTGGCGCGCAGGATGCGCCGTGACGTCGGGTCGGCCACGACCTTGCCGACGGCGGAGGATTCGAAGCTGGCGCGGAACTCCGCCTCGCTGAGCGCCAGAGCGCGCTGGGCCTCCCGCCGCTCGGAAATGTCGCGCACGCTCTTGGACGCGCCGACGACCACGCCGTTGGCGTCGTGGATGGGGGACACCGACAGCGACACCGGGATGGTCCTGCCGTCCTTGTGGCGACGCTCCGTCTCGTGGTGCTCGATGCGATCGCCCTGGCCGATCCGTTCGATGATGCCGGCTTCTTCGGCCAGGCGTTCGGGCGGGAAAAGCAGGCTGACGTTCCGGCCGATCATCTCCTCGGCGCTGTAGCCGAAGATGGTCTGCGCGGCCCGGTTCCAGCTTCGGATCGTGCCGTCGAGGTCCTTGCCGATGATCGCGTCGATCGACGACTCGACGATCGACGCCAGATAGCGCGCGCCCGCCTGCCGCTGCTTCTGCTCGGTGATATCGACGATCGCCGACAGGACCATGACCCCATCGTCCGTCTCGATCGGATTGAGACCGATCTCGACCGGAAATTCGCTGCCGTCCTTGCGCCGGCCGAACAACTCGCGCCCGGCGCCCATCGGTCGCGATTTCGGTTGCAGAAAGAACGGGTTGCGAAGCGCAGGGTGGGCGCCGCGCAGGCGTTCGGGCAGCAGCATTTCGACCGCCTGTCCCAGCATCTCCGATCGCGGATAGCCGAAGTCGCGCTCGGCCTGGGTGTTGACCATCTCGATCAGGCCGTCCGCGTTGCTCATGACCATCGCGTTCGGGGCGGCTTCAACGACCAGGCGGAAGCGCTCGTCCTTGTTCATGATCAGGCAGGCCGATGGCTCGCGGTGGCGCACCCGGCGAAGGCCCGGATGCAGGACATGTACTAAGAGATTGCCCTCAACCGGGAGTCAATGACGTTGGAGGGGATCTGCGCCAATACACCACTTGAGCGATAATTTTACCGCTGGCGGCCGGCTGAGCGCCGACGCGCCGTCAGCCTCGCGAGAAGCTCGGCTCGTCGGCGAACTGGATCTGCGCCGGCGCGCCGGCGTTCTGGGAGGCGTTGGCGTGCCGGGTCGCCGAGGCCATGGCCTCCTCGCGCGTCTTGAACGCCCCATGGTCCTCGCCGTCGTGTTCGACGGTCCAGCCATCGGGACGGCGAGCGACGGTGAAGGTGGCGCGGACGATGGTGTTGGCGGCCATGAAGCAGCTCCTTTCAGGAGGACGGAGAGGCCGCGGGCGGCGTCTTGCGTGGGGGAGGGCGAAGAGACGCGGCTACTTGGCTTTCGGCGGCGCCGCGCCGGGCATCTTCTGGCTCGGCTGGGAGGCGTTGGCCTTGGCGGGGCCGGGCTTCTTCACCTTGCCTTTGCTCTCTTTCACGCGGGGTCGTCCTTCTATCGGTGGATCGGGCTATCGGTGATCGGGCTGATCGGTTGATCAGGTTGAACGGTGCGCTCGCGGCGTCGCGCGCGAGCGCCTTGTCCGTTCAGCGCGGCCTGAACGTGCCGCGCACGCCCTGGATGTCGGCCACCCGCGGCCGCGGCGGCGCGCCGGTGGAGCGCGGATCGACGAGCGGGGACGCGGGACGAGGGGGAGGCGCGACGGGGCGGGACATGACGTCCTTTCAGGCCGATGAGCCAGCGCGGCGCGCGGCGACAAGCAGCGCCCCTCATATAGGGCGCTTTCGCGCAATAGCTTGCTCGGTCGGCGGACTATTTACGGATCGGTCGAGCGCCGGTCGGGCGCCGCCTTCTCCGACGCGTGGTGAGCGGCGATCAGCCTTGCCCACGCCTCGGTGTCCCAGACCGCGCAATGGGCGTCCAGGACCGGCAGAACCGCCTTGCCGTCGGCGAGCTGCGCCGGGTCGATCCAGTAGATGTCGAACCCCGTGGCGCCGTGGGTGGCGCCCATGAGCCGTCCCGCCTGGGCCGCGGCGGCGCGTTCGCTGAGCGAACGGCAGAGATATCGGTGGCCCAGGCCCGACCAGTCCGCCCCGCGGATTTCGGTCGCCCACAGTCCCGGCATGTCGGAGCGCAACTGCCGCGATTCGATCTTGTTCATGAAGTGCGCCTTCGCGGCCGGACTTTTGGCCTGCTTCCAGACATTGGCGTGGAAGAGGCTCTGCTCAAGCATTACGACCAAAATAAAAAGTTTTCGAGAATATCAGCGGATTCTGGCGGCGTAGCGGATGGGGTCGCCAGAAAACCAGATGAATTCTGATGTTTAACTTTTGATCGATCAATAAATTGGAACAAGGAGGGTCAGCGAGAGTTTTCGCGAGGCGGGTCTTCGGCTCGCCGCCATCGCCGTTCTGCGCCGCCGCTTACGCAAGCTTCCCGTCCGGAGGACGGTCTCATGCGAACCTTCGCCGAGTTCCGGGCTCGAACAGAGCCCACCCCCGCCGTGCCGCATCACACCGAAGCGCCCCCCAAGGGCGTCGTCTACGTCGTGGACGACGACTTCTTCGCGCGCACGGCGGTGCGGACGATCCTGGCCGACAGCGACTGGCGGGTCGAGGACTTCAGCACCTGCGAGGACTTTCTCGCGACCTACCAGCCGGATGAGGACGCCTGCCTCGTGGTCGACGTTCATCTCCCCGGCATGGGCGGCCTGCAACTGGTGCAGCGGCTCCAGGGACAGTCCCCGCATATCCCGGTGGTCGTCATCAGCGGCAGCAGCGGCATAAGCGAAGCGGTGCAGTCGATGAGGAGCGGCGCCTGCGACTTCCTGGAGAAGCCGGTGTCGCCCGGTCGGCTTCTGGCGAGCATCGCCGAGGCGTTTCGCCTGGCGCGCGCCGCCAGGGCCGTCATGATGATGCATCGCGCGGCGCTCGACCATATCGCCGGCCTGACGCCGCGCCAGCGCGAGGTCATGCGCCTGGTGCTCGCCGGCCAGCCCAGCAAGAACATCGCGGCGGATCTCGGCATCAGCCAGCGGACGGTCGAGAACCACCGCGCGTCGATCATGCACAAGACCGGCGCCCGGTCCCTGCCAGCCCTGGCCAAGCTGGCCCTGGCCTCGGTCTGGCGACCCGACGAGCAACTGGCGGGCTGAGCCCTTGCGGCGGCCGCGCCGCGCCTCGCCTGGGGCCCGAGGCCGGATCCGGCAAATTACGCCTGCCCTAAGCCAGCCGCGGCAGGTCGTCGGGGCTCGAGCGGGGCAGGGATCCGTTTGCGCCCTTGGCCTGTTCGGTCTTCGCCGCCGCCTCGAGGATGCCGAGGAAGGGGGTGATGATGTCGATCGGCATGGGGAAGACGATGGTCGAGTTCTGTTCGGCGCCGATCTCGGCCAGGGTCTGCAGATAGCGCAGCTGCATGGCCGCGGGGATGCTCGACAGGACCTTGGCGGCGTTGACCAGGGTCTGCGACGCCTGGAACTCGGCCTCGGCGTGGATGATCTTGGCGCGCCGGTCACGTTCGGCCTCGGCCTGTTTGGCGATGGCGCGGACCATGTTCTCGCCGAGCTCCACGGTCCGGATCTCCACATTGCTGACCTTGATGCCCCAGGATTCGGTCTGGGCGTCGAGGATCTCCTGCACGTCGACGCTCAGCTTCTTGCGATCCGACAGCATTTCGTCGAGCTCGTGCTGGCCGAGGACCGCGCGCAGGGTGGTCTGCGCCAGCATGTTGGTGGCGGGCAGATAGTTCTGCACCTGGATGATGGCGCGCTCGGGATCCATGACGCTGAAATACAGCACCGCGTCGACCTTCATGGAGACGTTGTCGCGGGAGATGACGTCCTGCGACGGGATTTCGATCACCTGGGTGCGGATGTCGACGCGGACCATCTCCTGGATGAAGGGGATCATCAGCACGAGGCCCGGGCCCTTGACCCGATCGAACTTGCCGAGGGTGAACACCACCGCACGCTCGTACTGGCGCAGGATCTTCACGGCGGAGAAGCCGACGAAGACGATCAGCATGACGCCGAAGGTCAGCAGGTAGACCGGTGTGGGAGGCATGAGGGCCGACTTTCTCTGAACCGGAATCCGCCCGGGCGCGCCAACGGGCGGCGTAGATCGCTCAACGGTAGGCCGTTCCCGTCCGCGCGGGCAGGATCGGAATCTACGCAGGTCCTCGTTGGACCAACTACATCTTGACAATATTTTCCGCTCATCCCGGCATTCGCCGGGATGAGCGGGGAAGGGACAAGACCGTGGGTGGCGGCCGTCAAGACCGCCGTTCGGCGCGCACCAGCGCGCGGGTGTGGCGGGCGATCTGCTGGTCCTCCTGGGAGGGCAGGACGCGGACCTCGCACGGCGACGACGGCGCGGTGATCGGATGGGCGGCGGCCCGGTTGCGCGCCGGGTCGAGGTTCACGCCGATGAACCCAAGCGGCTCGCAGATCGCCTGCCGGATTTCCGCGTCGTTCTCGCCGATCCCGCCGGTGAACACGATCAGGTCAGCGCCCCGCATCGCCGCGGCCATGGCGGCGACCTCCTTGCGCAGCATGTAGCCGAACATCCGGATCGCCAGGCTCGCGTCCGGATTCGCCGGGGCGGCCTCCAGATCGCGCACGTCGCTGCTGAGGCCCGAGACGCCGAGCAGGCCCGATCGCCGGTCGACCAGATCCTCGAGCCTGGCCGCATTCAGATGTCGTTCGCGCATCAGATAGAGCAGGACGCCGGGGTCGAGGTCGCCGCTGCGCGTGCCCATCATCACCCCGCCAGTCGGCGTCAGCCCCATGCTGGTGTCGACGGACCGGCCGTATTCGATGGCGGTGACGCTGGCGCCTCCGCCGAGGTGGGCGACGATCATCCGTTCGGGCAGGTGGTCGGAGAGCTGGGCGACGATCGACTCGCACGACAGGCCGTGGAATCCGAACCGCTGCACGCCTTCGGATCGCAATTCGCGGGCGATCGGCAGCACGCGGGCGACGTCGGGCATGTCGGCATGAAAGGCGGTGTCGAAACAGGCTGCCTGCGGCAGGTCCGGGTAGCGCGCCTGCGCCGCCCGGATCACCGCCAGGGCGGCGGGCGTATGCAGGGGGGCGAAGGGCGTCGCCGCGTCCAGCGTCCGCAGCATGTCGTCGTCGATCAGGCCGTGGCGCCGCAGCCTGGGTCCGCCGTGCACGATGCGGTGTCCGATGGCCGCCGGAGGCGGCGTGTCCCAGTCGGCGAGCAGCCGCGCGATCCGCTCGACGGCCGCCGCCTGGCTGGCGATCGGCTCCGCCTCGGAGAGCTGCGTCCCGCCGTCCGCCCGGGTGGCCGACATCAGGCTCGCCGGCTTGCCGATCGAATCGATCTCCCCCGAGACCAGGGTCCGGACCTCCGCCGGTCCGACACGGAACAGCCCGAACGTCAGCGACGACGATCCGGAGTTCAGCGCCAGGACGTCGATCGCCCGGTCGGATGACGCGGCCGTCAAGGCCGGGCGCTCCACACCCAGTCGCGAACCTCCGGCAGGTCCTGCCCGTGACGGTCGATGTACTGGGTATGTTCGATCAGCACATCCTCCATCCGCCGCTTCAGCGCCGCCCCCGCCGCGCCCTGGTCGGGAACGCGGTTGAGCACGTTCAGCACCAGATGGAAGCGGTCGAGGCCGTTCTGCACCCGCATGTCGAAGGGTGTGGTGACGGTGCCCTCCTCCCTGTAGCCGTGGACGTGCAGATTGCGGTTGGTCCGCCGGTAGGTCAGGCGGTGCACGAGCGACGGATAGCCGTGGAAGGCGAAGATGATCGGCCGCTCGCGGGTGAACAGGGCGTCGTAGTCCTCCTCGCTGAGGCCGTGCGGGTGCTCGCTCTTGGACTGCAGCTTCATCAGGTCGACCACGTTGATCACCCGGATCCTCAGCGCCGGCAGGTGTTCGCGCAGGATCGAGACCGCCGCCATCATCTCCAGCGCCGGTGTATCGCCGCAACTGGCGAGGACCGCATCGGGATCGCTGTCGTCCTCGGCGCCGGCCCAGCGCCAGACCCCGACGCCGGCCGCGCAGTGGGCCTCCGCGGCCTCCATGCTCAGCCACTGCGGCAGGGGATGTTTGCCGGCGACGACGACGTTGACGTAGTGGCGGCTGCGCAGGCAGTGATCCATCACCGACAGCAGGCAGTTGGCGTCCGGCGGCAGATAGATCCGCACCACGTCGGCCTTCTTGTTCACCACATGGTCGAGGAAGCCCGGATCCTGGTGGGTGAAGCCGTTGTGGTCCTGCTGCCAGACGTGGGAGGACAGCAGATAGTTCAGCGAGGCGATCCGGCCGCGCCAGGGCAGCTCGCGCGTCACCTTCAGCCATTTGGCGTGCTGGTTGAACATGGAATCGACGATGTGCACGAAGGCCTCGTAGCAGTTGAACAGCCCGTGCCGGCCGGTCAGCAGATAGCCCTCGAGCCACCCCTGGCACTGGTGCTCGCTCAGCATGGAGTCCACCACCCGCCCGCTCGGGGCCAGGAACTCGTCGCCCGGGACGGTCTGCGCGTCCCACTGCCGATCGGTGGCTTCGAACACCGCGTTCAGGAGGTTCGACATGGTCTCGTCGGGACCGAACAGGCGGAAGTTACGCTCGGCCGCGTTGAGGCGGATCACGTCGCGCAGGAAGCCCCCCAGCACGTGGCAGTCCCGCGCCTGCACCGCGCCGGGGGCCGGAACTTCGACCGCATAGGCCCGGTAGTCGGGCATCATCAGGTCCTTCAGAAGAAGGCCGCCGTTGGTGTGCGGGTTGGCGCCCATCCGCCGCGCGCCCTCCGGCGCCAGCGCCCTGAGCTCGGCGACCAGCCGGCCGTCGGCGTCGAACAGCTCCTCGGGCCGGTAGCGCTTCATCCAGGCCTCGAGCTCGGCCACGTGCTCGGGGTGCGCGGCGTCGACGATCAGCGGCACCTGGTGGGCGCGGAAGGTTCCCTCGATCTGCAGCCCGTCCACCACCTTGGGACCGGTCCAGCCCTTGGGCGAACGCAGCACGATCGCGGGCCAGAGCGGATCGGGCAGGGCGGAGCCCGCGCGCGCCGCCGTCTGGATTTGGCGGATCCGATCGAGCGCGGCCTCCAGGGCGGCAGCCATCAATTCGTGCATCAGCGCCGGGTCGTCGCCCTCGACGAACAGCGGCGCCCAGCCGCAGCCGCGCAGAAACTGGTCGAGCTGCTCGTGCGGAATGCGCGCCAGCACGGTGGGATTGCTGATCTTGTAGCCGTTGAGGTGCAGGATCGGCAGGACCGCGCCGTCGGTCTCAGGGTCCAGGAATTTGTTCGAATGCCAGGCGGTGGCCAGAGGCCCGGTCTCCGCCTCGCCGTCGCCGATCACGCAGGCGACGATCAGGCCCGGGTTGTCGAAGGCCGCGCCGAAGGCGTGGCTCAGCGAATAGCCGAGCTCGCCGCCCTCGTGGATCGATCCCGGGGTGGTCGGTCCCACATGGCTCGATATGCCGCCCGGAAAGGAGAACTGCTTGAACAGGGCCTTCAGCCCGGCTTCGGTCTGGCCGACCTTGGGATAGACCTCGCTGTAGGTCCCCTCGAGGTAGGTATTGCCGACGATGGCCGGACCGCCGTGGCCGGGACCGGCGATGTAGAACATGTCGAGGTCGTACTTGCGGATCATCCGGTTCAGGTGGACGTAGATGAAGTTCTGCCCGGGCGTGGTGCCCCAGTGACCGACCACCAGCGGCTTGACGTGCTCGAGCGTCAGCGGCTCGCGCAGCAGCGGATTGTCGTACAGATAGAGCTGCCCCACCGACACATAGTTGGCGGCGCGCCAGTAGGCGTCGAGCGTGCGCAGCGCGTCGGGGGTAAGGACCGGTTCGGGGGCGGCGGTCATGTGGAGGTCCATTGCTGGCGAAGATTGCTGGCTCGATTGAGCAGGAGCCGGTTGTCGTCGACTCCGCAGAGTCTCAAATCCGGCCTCATCCTGAGGTGCGCGCCGAAGGCGAGCCTCGAAGGACGAGGCGAAAATCCAAGGTCGCGTCATAGCGATCGACCTGTGAAAGCTTACGGCACAAGGACGGCGGCGCCTTCGAAGCGGCCGGCGCGCAGGTCGGCGAGGGCCTCGTTCGCCCGCTGCAGCGGGTAGGGGGTGGTCTTGACGACGAGGCCCATGCTCGGCGCGAGGCCGAGGAAGTCGACGCCGTCCTGGCGGGTCAGGTTGGCGACCGAGACCAGCTGCCGCTCCTCCCACAGGATCTCGTAGGGGAAGCCCGGAATGTCGCTCATGTGGATGCCGGCGCAGACCACGCGGCCGCCCTTGCGCACGGCCTTCAGCGCCAGAGGCACGAGATCGCCCACCGTCGCATAGATGATGGCGGCGTCGAGGGGCTCCGGCGGCGGCTGATCCGAACCACCGGCCCAGACCGCGCCGAGGCTGCGGGCGAACGCCTGCGCGGTCTCGTCGCCGGGCCGGGTGAAGGCGTAGACCGACCGGCCCTGCCACCGCGCCACCTGGGCGACGATGTGCCCGGCGGCGCCGAGACCGTAGAGACCCAGCGTCTTGCCTTCGCCGGCGATCTGCAGCGAGCGCCAGCCGATCAGGCCGGCGCAGAGCAGGGGGGCCAGGGCCACGTCCTCGCCGGCCTCGCCGAGCGGAAAGGCGAACCGGGCGTCGGCGATGACGGCGGTGGCGAAGCCGCCGTCGCGCGTGTAGCCGGTGAACAGGGGGGCGTCGCAGAGGTTCTCCCTCTGCGCCCGGCAATAGGGGCAGACCCCGCAGGTGTGGCCGAGCCAGGGGACGCCGACCCGCTCGCCCAGGCTGAGGCCGTCGACGCCATCGCCCAGCGCATCGATCCGGCCGACGATCTCGTGTCCGGGAATGATCGGCGACTTCGGAGCGGGTAGCTCGCCGTCGAGCACGTGCAGGTCGGTGCGGCAGACGCCGCAGGCCAGCACCTTGACGCGGATCTGGCCGGGGCCCGGTTCGCGGTCCGGCAACTCGGTCCACACCAGTGGGGTCCCCGGCCTGTTCAGCACCATCGCCTTCATCGCGGCCAGTCCTTCAGTTTCTGGATCACCCGCGGCAGGACCTGCGGCAGGTCGTCGGCGACGAGGCCAAGACCGAATTCGCTCGCCGCCGCGCCGTGCAGCCATACCGCCGCCGCCGCCGCCTGAAACGGCGCCATGCCCTGGGCCAGAAGGGCGACGACGAAGCCGGTCAGGACGTCGCCGCTGCCGCCGGTGGCCAGTTGGGGCGGGGCGTTGGCGTTGATCACCGCCCGCCCGTCAGGGGCCGCGATCACCGTGTCCGCGCCCTTGAGCAGCACCACCGCGCCGGACAGCCTGGCGGCCTCGCGCGTGCGCTTCAGCTTGTCGCCGGCGGTGGGAAACAGCCGCATGAACTCGCCGCCGTGCGGGGTGAGGACGCAGGGGCCCCGGATGGCGCGGAACAGGTCCTCGGGCGCTTCCGCGAAGGAGGTCAGGGCGTCGGCGTCGAGCACGACCGCGCGCCGGGTGGCCAGGGCGTCGAGCACGTACTGGCGCGTCGACGCGCCGACGCCGGCGCCGGGACCGATGGCGATGGCGTTGCGGCGCGGGTCGGCGAGGAGGGCCAGCCAGTCGCCATCGCCGTGCACGCTGCGGACGATGGCGTTGGTCAGGGCTGCGGCGTAGACGCTCCAGACCGCGGCGGGGGCGGCCAAGGTCACCAGGCCCGCGCCGGCGCGCGAAGCCGCCTGGGCGCTCATCCGGCTGGCGCCGGTGGTCGCCTCGCCGCCGAGGATCAGCACCTCGCCGCGGGTGTATTTGTGGCTTTCCGGCCGCGGCCAGGGATAGGCGTCGAGCCACAAGCCGGGGCCGTTCTCCCAGGCCTTGGGCGCCACGCCCGTCAGCACCGACGCCGGCGTGCCGATGTCGGCGACCACGAGGTCTCCGCACAGGCCGCGTCCCGGATAGAGCAGGTGGCCGGGCTTCTTGCGGAAGAAGGTGACCGTGAGATCGGCCGGCGCCGCCGCGCCGCGCACCTCGCCCGTGGCCCCGTCGAGGCCGCTTGGCGTGTCGACCGCGCAGATCGGGATCCGCCGCGCCGTCATCGCCTCGATCAGCACCAGCGCCTCGCCGTCGATCGGCCGGGACAGGCCGGCGCCGAAAATGGCGTCGATCACCACCCCCGCGCCCGCGAGGCAGTCGGGAGTGAAGGGCGTGATCGCGCCGGTCCACTGGCCGGCCGCATGGGCGGCGTCGCCCTTGAGCGCCTCGCGCGCGCCGAGCAGGGCCAGCGTCACCGGCCATCCCGCCGCCCTGAGGTGACGCGCCGCCACGAAGCCGTCGCCGCCGTTGTTGCCCGGGCCGCACAGCACCACCACCGGCCGCATCGGCCAGCGCTCGCCGACCGCCACCGCCACGGCGCCGCCGGCCGCCTCCATCAGGGCGGTCCCGCTGACGCCCGCGGCCGCGGACGCCCGGTCCGCTTCGCCCATCTCGGTCGGCGTCAGCAGGGCGAGGGCGTCGGGACCGAAGGGGGTCATGAGGGTTCGCCGGGAAGCTGAAGGATGTTCACCACCGTCATGCGGGGCAGGATGGGATTTTAGCCGGCGAGGCGCGCCGGTCATTGCGGTTTCGCAGAAATCCGTCCGCGTTCACGTCAAGGTGAGGCGGCCGACGTCGCACGAACGCCGGCCGGTCTCGTTTGTCTCGCTTCGTTTCGGCGATCAGCCGGCGTTCAGGTGCAGGGTCAGGTCGGCGATGCCGGCGGCGACGTTGATCCCCGTCGTGCCTTCGATGCTGAGCGGCTGCAGCGAGATGCTGGTGGTCGAGCCCCCGATCAGGGCGTTGGCGGCGACGCCCACACCCACCGCCGCTCCGGCCGTCAACCCGCCGTAATGACCCGAAAGCGCGCCGGCGCCGTAGTGGTCGGTCGGAGCCAGGACCTCCCACAGCAGGACGCCCGACTGCTGGTAGCCGACGTCCAGGCCGAACTTCGAGATCGAGCCGTCGTAGTGCTCCACATGCTCGCCGCTGGAGAAGGTGCAGCGCACGGCGCGCGAGGAGCCGAAGATGAAGCCCCAGCCGCTGCGCTCATGGCAGGACAGGATGCCGAGCTTGACCCGCACATCGCCTTTCGGCGCGTGGGACGCATCCTGGGCCTGGGCCTGCAGAGGAAGCATGAGGCCGCAGAGCAGGGCTGCGCCGACGAGGAACTTGTTCATTGAAGGTGATCCATCGCCGGGGGGAGGGGCGTTCCGGCGTCCGGCAGGTCTAGCCGCCGCCCGGGCGCCGCGGCAGCGTCGGAATATACTCAGGGGCCGGCGCGCAGGCGGCGACGCGTGCGACGCCTCGAAGGACGAGGTCGTCGCACAGCACCTCGGCGTGACGGACTTAGCCGGTGGCCCGGCCACAAGCCTCAGGCCACGGTCAGCGCGGGCTTGGTCGCTTCCTTGGCGCGCGCGGCGGTTTCGGCCTGGGTGTCGGAGAAATCGAGCACCACGCGGGAGGGCACGTCGCCGTGCTCGAGCCGCTCGAACACGGTGTTGATCGCCGACAGGGGCTGCAGCTCGATGTCGGCCTTGACCTTGCCCTGGGCGGCGAAGTCGAGGCATTCGGCCATGTCCTTGCGCGTGCCGACGAACGAGCCGCGCACGGTGACCGCGCCGGCCACGAGGCCGAAGATCTCCAGCGGAAAGGCGCCGGGCGGCAGGCCGACCAGGACGCAGGTCCCGCGCTTGCGGGTCATCGCCACGCCCTGCTTGAACGCCGGCAGCGACGGCGCGGTGATCAGCACGCCGTGGGCGCCGCCGCCGGTCTCCTGCTTGAGGATCTCGGCCGGGTCGCTGGTCTTGGCGTTGATCACGAGATCGGCGCCCAGACGCCTGGCGTGTTCGAGCTTGCCGTCGTCGATATCGACGCCGCACACCATGAAGCCCATGGCCTTGGCGTACTGAATGGCCAGGTGGCCGAGGCCGCCGCAGCCGGAGATGGCGACCCATTCGCCGGGCCGGGCTTCGGTCTCCTTGATCCCCTTGTAGGTGGTGATCCCGGCGCAGATCAGCGGCGCGGCCTCCTTGGCCCCGAGACCCTTGGGGATGTGCGCGACATAGTTCGGGTCGGCCAGCAGGTATTCGGCGAAGCCGCCGTTCTGGGTGTAGCCGCCGAACTTGGCCTCGTCGCACACCGTCTCCCACGCAGACAGGCAGTATTCGCAATGGCCGCAGGCGGAATAGAGCCAGGGCACGCCCACCCGGTCGCCCTCCTTGACCAGGGTCACGCCGGCGCCGAGCGCGACGACGGTTCCGATCGCTTCATGCCCCGGAATGAACGGCGGGGTGGGCTTCAGCGGCCAGTCGCCGTTGGCGGCGTGCAGATCGGTGTGACAGACGCCGCAGGCCTCGGTCTTGACCAGGATCTGGCCCGGACCGGGGGTGGGCGTGGCCCATTCCTGCAGCGCGAGCGGCGCCTTGAACGCCGTGACGACGGCGGCCTGCATTGTCTTGGCCATGACGGCTCCCCTTTCCGGGGTTGTGGTGCGGGGCGAATTTGCCCGTTCGGCGTGTGGAAAAAAGCCGTCAGGCCGCGGCGGCCCCGAGCCCCCGGACCGCCTCGATCATCTTGACCAGCACCGCCTGGGCGTCGCCGTAGACCATCTCGCAGTTGGGCCCGTAGAACAGGGCGTTGACGATGCCGGAGTAGCCTTTGCCCTGGCCGCGCTTGATCACATAGACCTGCCCCGCCTTGTCGGCGTTGAGGATCGGCATGCCGAAGATCGGCGAGGCCTTGTCGGTGCGCGCGGCCGGGTTGACCACGTCGTTGGCGCCGATGATCAGGGCGACATCCGTCGTCGCGAAGTCGTCGTTGATGTCGTCGAGCTGGAAGATCATGTCGTACGGCACGCCGGCCTCGGCCAGCAGCACATCCATCTGCCCGGGCATGCGGCCCGCCACCGGGTGGATGGCGAACTTCACCGAGACCTTGGCCGCGATCAGCAGCTTGACGAATTCGTAGAGCTTCTGCTGGGCGCGGGCGGCCGCCAGGCCGTAGCCCGGGACGATGATGACGCTGGAGGCATAGCGCATCTTGATCGCCGCGTCGGCCGCGTCGACGGGCTTCTCCTCGCCCTGGATCGCGCCCGGCCTGGCCTTGGCCACGGTCCCGAAGTTGGTGAACAGCACGTTGGCCACCGACCGGTTCATCGCCTTGGCCATCAGCAGGGTCAAAAGCAGGCCCGCGGCGCCGACCACCATGCCGGCGATCATCAGCGCCGGGTTCTGCAGCACGAAGCCCTCGAGCCCGACCGCCAGGCCGGTGAAGGCGTTGTAGATCGAGATCACCACCGGCATGTCGGCCCCGCCGATCGGCAGGGTCATCAGGACGCCGAACACCAGGGCGCAGGCGAAGAAGATCCAGATCCAGGTCGCCGTGCTCAGCCCGAGGGCGCCGGAGGCCGTGGCGAGGATCACTCCGGCCACGACGAGAGTCGCGAACATCACCGCCGCGTTGAGGTACTGCTGGCCCTTCACCCGCCAGGGCTGCTTGATCACCCCGTCGAGCTTGGCCCAGGCGATGGCCGAGCCGGACAGCGACACCGCGCCGATCAGGCCGCCCAGCAGGGTCACCGCCAGCTCGGTGACGCCGTGGGTCCGGCCGCCGAACAGCTCGACCGCGGCGATCCCGCCCGCCGCCCCGCCGCCCATGCCGTTGTAGATCGCCACCATCTGCGGCATGGCGGTCATGGCGACCCTGCGCCCGGCGACCCAGGCCGCGCCGCCGCCGATGGCCAAGGCGGCCACAGCCAGGGCGATATTGATCAGGAGGTGCGGCCGCGCCGCCGCGTCGACGGTGAAGACATAGAGGAAGCTCGCCAGCACGGCGGCGATCATGCCGATCCCGGCGACCCGAATCCCCGACGGCGCGGTGGCCGGCGACGACATCCGCTTCAGGCCGAACAGGAATAGGAAGGCGGCGGAGAGATCGGCGGCGCCGATGACGAGTTGAGGGACCAGGGTGAACATCGGTCCGCCTCAGCTTTTCTTGAGAGGGTGGACGCGCGCGCGGGCGCGCCGGTGGGTCGGTTTGGCGTTGCTGGTGGTGAACATGGCCAGCATCCGGTCGGTCACCGCATAGCCGCCGGCGGCGTTGCCGGCGCCGAGCAGGACGGCGAAGAAGCCGATCGCCTGTTCAAGCGGGGTGGTGGCGTTGAACAGGGTGTAGAGGCCGCCGACCACGACGATGCCGTGGACGAAGTTGGAGCCCGACATCAGCGGCGTGTGCAGGATGGCCGGCACATTGCCGATGATGACCCAGCCGGCGAACCCCGCGAGCATGAAGACGTACAGGGCGACGAAGCCGGTCATGGCGATTTCGAGGGTCATGGTCGGCGCCTGAGGATTGGGGTCATGCCGCCTTCGCGGCCTTTCTGGCCGGGTTCGCGGGCGAGGGCGCCGGTTTGGCGTCGCCGTCGCAAAGCTTGCCGTCGTGGGTCAGGGCGGTCTTGGCCAGCACCTCGTCGGTCCAGTCGATGGCGACGATGTTGTCCTTCAGCATCAGCGCCAGCAGGTTGAACTGGTTCTTGGCGTAGAGGTCGGTGGCGTCGGCGCCGAGCCGGGACGGGACGTTCAGCGGCGCCACGAGAGTGACGCCGCCGACGACGATGGTCTCGCCCGGTCTTGTGTCCTCGCAGTTGCCGCCGCCCTCGGCGGACAGATCCACGATCACGGCGCCCGGCTTCATCCCGGCGACCTGGGCGGCGCTGATCAGCTTGGGCGAGGCCTTGCCGGGAATGGCGGCGGTGGTGACGATCAGGTCCGAGGCCTGGATATGCCGGGTCAGGGCCGCGTCGACCTTGGCCGTCTCGTCGGGGGTCAGGGCGCGGGCGTAGCCGCCCTTGCCGGTGGCGTCGACGCCGGTGTCGACGAAGGTCGCGCCGAGCGACAGGGCCTGTTCCTTGGTGGCCGGGCGGACGTCATAGCCTTCGACCACGGCGCCGAGGCGCTGGGCGGTGGCGATGGCCTCGAGGCCGGCGACGCCCAGGCCCATCACCAGCACCTTGGCCGGGCCGATCACGCCGGCGGCGGAGGTGATCTTGGGCAGCACGCCGGCCATGTGGGTCATGCCGAGCGCCACCGCGTAGTAGCCGGCCAGGGCCGACTGGCTCGACAGGGCGTCCATCGCCTGGGCCCGCGAGATGCGGGGGATGCGTTCCATGGCGAAACAGGTGATCCGCCGGTCCAAGAGCCGCTTCACCAGCTCCGGTTCGTGGGCGGCGTAGACGAAGCAGATCAGGATCGCGCCCGGCTTCATCGCCTCGATCACCGCCAGGGCCGGCGGCTGCACCGCCAGCACCACGTCGGCGTCGGCGACCATGGCGATGCGGTCCTCGCAGATCGCCACGTCCCTGTAGGCGGTATCGGCCAGCCTGATCCCCCGGCCCGCGCCGGCCTGCATGTGCAGCCGAGCGCCGAGCTTGATCAGCTTGGGCGCGGTGGTGGGGCTGAGCGCGACGCGGCGCTCGTTCGGCTGCGTCTCCTTCAGAACGGCGACATTGACGTACATCCGGGGTCCGATGCTCGACGGTGGGAAACAGGCTCAGGCGCAAGCCCTCAGCCGAGCGGGATCAGGGGCTTCGACCGGCGAAGCCCCTGTCGTCGCCCGGCGGCGTCGGGTCAGCCGGGCGCGCGCATCGAAGCGACGCGGACCAGCTTCTTGTTGACGAATTCCTGGATGCCCATGTCGCCGAGCTCGCGGCCGTAGCCCGAGTTCTTGATGCCGCCGAAGGGCAGCTCCGGGTCCGACCAGTCGATGTTGTTGATGAACATCATGCCGGTATCGACCTTGGAGGCGACCCGCTTGCCGCGGGCGACGTCCTTGGTCCAGACCGAGCCGCCGAGGCCGAAATCGGAATCGTTGGCCAGGGCTATGGCGGCGGCTTCGTCCTTGACCCGGAAGAACATCGCCACCGGGCCGAAGAATTCGTCGCGGAAGGCGGGGTTGTCCGGCTTGATGTCGGTCAGGATCGACGGCTGCATGTAGGAGCCCGGGCGACTGATCCGCTTGCCGCCCATCAGCAGGGTGGCGCCCTTGGCGACGGCGTCGTCGACCTGCTTCAAGAGCTGCACCAGGGCGGCCTCGCTCGACAGCGGACCCAGGGTGGTCTTCTCATCCATCGGATCGCCGGCCACCAGCGCCTCGAGCGCCGCCTGGAACTTGCTCAGGAAGGCGTCGGCCACGGAGTCGACGACGATGAAGCGCTTGGCGGCGCAGCAGGTCTGCCCGGTGTTGTACATCCGGCCCCAGACCGCCCAGGGGATGGTGTGTTCGAGGTCGGCGTCCTCCAGCACGATGAAGGCGTCGCTGCCGCCGAGCTCCATCGACGAGATCTTGAGGTTTTTTCCGGCCCGCGCGGCGATGCTCTGACCCGCGGCGACGCTGCCGGTCAGGCAGACCCCCTTGATCCGCGGATCGTCGACCACCTGCTCGGACTGCTCATGGGAGATGAACAGGTTGGTGTAGAGGCCCACCGGCGCGCCCGCGTCGAGCAGCAGTTTTTCGAAGGCGAGCGCGCACTGGGGCACGATGCCGGCGTGCTTCACCACCAGGGTGTTGCCGGCCATCAGGTGCGGTCCGGCGACCCGCGCCAGCTGATAGTAGGGGAAGTTCCACGGCTCCACGCCGAAGATCACCCCGATCGGGCTGCTCTCCATGTGGGCCTCGCCGACCACGGGGTCGAGCCTGACGGGGGCGAGGAAGCGTTCGGCGTTCTTGGCGTAATAGGCGAGGATCCGCGAACTGAACTCGACCTCGGCGCGGGCTTCGCCGATCCGCTTGCCCATCTCCATGGTCATGATGCGGGCGAATTCGTCGGCCCGTTCGTGCAGCAGCTTGCCCGCCTTGGCGATGATCACCGCCCGCTCGGCATAGGTCGTGTGACGCCAGGTCTCGAAGCAGGTCTGCGCCTGCGACAGTTTCTGCTCGTATTCGGTGGCGCTGATGTCGCTGAAGCCCTTGATCAGCTTGCCGTCGAAGGGGTTGAAGCTCTGATAGGTCATGGTCTTACCTTCTCTGTGGCCGGGCGGCGGATCGAAAGACTGTCCGAGGCCGACGGTATCGGCGAAGTCCCCGCGTGCTAGGCCGTGAACGAACACCGGCGATCTGCGGCGGATATGGGGGCTTGGCGTCGAGGCGATCCTAGGCGCATCGGTTCGCCCCGCCAGCATCGGAAACTACGCACGGCGGCCGTCGCCGCGGTGCGAACAGGGCGGCCGATTTGAGTAGTTTCCGATGCTCGCCCCCGCGGGCGCCCGGCTCCAAGCTGTCCTCGGGGCTCGACCGCCCTCCCAACTCAGATCTGGAGCAGTCCCATGCCCGACGACGCCCAAGCGATGGTCCGCGCGCTGACCCCCGCCGACGACACCCCGTCGATGAAGGCCCTCGTCTACAAGGGGCCAGGCCTCAAGGCTTACGAGGACCACGCCAGGCCACAGATCATCGCCCCGACCGACGCGATCGTGAAGATCACCAAGACGACCATCTGCGGCACCGATCTGCATATCCTGAAGGGCGACGTCCCGACCTGCGCGCCCGGCCGGATCCTGGGCCACGAGGGCGTGGGCGTGATCGATGCGGTCGGCCCGGCGGTCACCGCCTTCAAGCCGGGCGACCGGGTGCTGATATCCTGCGTCAGCGCCTGCGGCCGCTGCGAATTCTGCCGCAAGGGCATGTTCTCGCATTGCACCACCGGCGGCTGGATCCTCGGCAACACGATCGACGGCACCCAGGCCGAATTCGTGCGCACGCCGCACGCCGACACCAGCCTCTACCCGATCCCCGCGGGCGCCGACGAGGAGGCCCTGGTGATGCTGAGCGACATCCTGCCCACCGGTTTCGAGTGCGGCGTGCTGAACGGCAAGGTCCAGCCCGGCGCCACCGTGGCCATCGTCGGCTCGGGACCGATCGGCATGGCGGCCCTGCTCACCGCCCAGTTCTATTCGCCGGCCCAGATCATCATGATCGATCTCGACGACAGCCGGCTCGAGATCGCCAGGCGCTTCGGCGCCACGGCGACGATCAACAGCGCCGACGGCAAGGCGGTCGAAGCCTTGATGACGATGACCGGCGGGCGCGGGGTCGACACCGCCATCGAGGCGGTCGGCGTTCCGGCGACCTTCGAACTCTGCGAAGGGATCGTCGCCGCCGGGGGCGTCATCGCCAACATCGGCGTGCACGGCGTGCCGGTGAGCCTGCATCTGGAGCGGCTGTGGGACCGCAACATCGCCATCACCACCCGCCTGGTCGACACCTCCAGCACGCCGATGCTGCTCAACATTCTCAGGGCCAACAAGATCGACCCCAAGCGCCTGATCACCCATCACTTCAAGCTGGACCAGATTCTCGAAGCCTACGAGACCTTCGGGGCCGCCGCCAAGACCCACGCCCTGAAGGTGATCATCGCGGCGTAGACGCCGATCGCCACCGAGCGAACCGCATGAACCCAAGCGCGCAAAAGCAGGCCGGCGAAGACGAACTGGACTGTCTGGTGATCGGCGGCGGCCCGGCGGGCCTGACCGCCGCACTCTACCTCGGACGGTTCCGGCGGGGCGTGCGCGTGGTCGACAAGGGCTGGAGCCGCGCGGCGTGGATCACCAACAGCCACAACCTGCCGGGCTTTCCCGACGGGATCGCGGGGCCGCAATTGCTGGATGGCCTGCGGGTCCAGGCGCGGCGCTACGGCGCGGCGATCGAAACCGGCGTGGTCGAAGACCTTAGCCGGGGTGAGGACGGCGTCTTCACCGCAACGGTCGGCGCGCGGGGGCTGAGCGCACGCACGGTCCTGCTCGCCGGCGGCGTGGTCGAGCGCAAGCCGCCGGTGGAGCACCTCGCCGCCGCGGTCATGTCGGGGCTGATCCGCACCTGTCCGATCTGCGACGGCTACGAGAGCATCGGTAAACGCATCGGGGTGCTGGGCGTCGGCGAGCACGCGGCGCGCGAGGCTCTGTTTCTGCGCACCTATACCGACCGGCTGTCGGTTCTGCTGATGGCCGCCGACGCGGACGTGCTTTCGCCGGACACCCGGCGGGCGCTGGCCGACGCCGGCGTCGCTGTGGCGCACGTGGTCATCGGCGGGGTGCGCTTGGGCGACGATGGGGTCACCGTCGTCGAGACGGAGGACGGCGCCGCGCACACCTTCGACCTGGTCTATTCCGCCTTCGGCGTGACGCCGCAGACCGCACTCGCGGCGGCGCTCGGCGCGCGGATGGACAGCGCCGGCAAACTGCTGGTCGACGAGCATCAGACCACGTCCGTGAACGGGCTGTTCGCCGCCGGCGATCTGGTGCGGGGGCTCAACCAGATCAGCGTGGCGGAGGGCGAGGCGGCGATCGCGGCGACCGCCATCCATAACAGCTTGCCGAGCGTGTCGTAGAGTGTAGCCCGTAGGTTTCCGCCTCCGGTGAAATAGAAAATTGCACGCCTGGCCGTAATTAGAGAAGAAAGTTCTCCCATCAGCATCGCCTCAGACGGATCCTGTTTTTTTCACGACCTCATGACCCACCTGCCGATCCTGATTAAGCCGGACCCCACGCGCGTGGTGATCAGGCCGTTCACGCCGGCGGAAGACGAAGCGGAATTCGCCACGGCGCAGGGCGAGCGGGCGCAAAGGATCGCCGATCGCGTTCTTGCCCTTGAGGCGGCCGAGACCCGAGAACAACTTCACGCCATCCTATCGAATCTAAGCCAGCATCACAGGGACGTGGAACGCGTACTTTTGCGGCGGTATCACGATATCAACGGACTGACGATCGCCGCCGCCGACGTCAGCTCCGAGCAGGCGCTCCTGATCGGCGCCTACTTCAGCGAGGAGTATGCCTTCGAAGCCGCCGCGCTGTTCAATCCGAGCATCGTCGCCGCACCGGATCAGGCGGGCGCGCCTGAGGGCGGCCTGCGCTTCATCCTGTCCCTCCGCGGCGTGGGTGAAGGTCACGTCTCGTCGATCACCTTCAGGACGGGCGTTCTGCTGGCCGGCGGCGCCGTCAGCATCGACGAACCCAGCGCGCAGGCGGTCTCTCCCCGGATCGAACTCATCCCCGGCGGCGCGCCGGACGCGGGCGTGCGGCTGTTCTGCGACGAAAGCCGCGACCTGTCGGAGACCGTCATTTTTCCGATCACCGAACAGCAGCGCCACGGCATCGAAGACCTCCGGCTCGTCAGATTCGTCGATGACGACGGCGATGTCAGCTATCTGGGAACCTACACGGCGTTCAGCGGCGGCGATATTCGTCAGGAATTGCTGCGCACCACCGACTTCAAGAGATTTGATCTGAACGCGCTGCACGGGGCCGCGACGCGCAACAAGGGCATGGCGCTGTTTCCGGCCAAAATCGCCGGCCGCTACGTTATGCTCGGGCGGCAGGACCACGAGAATATCTGGCTGCTGACGTCGAACGATCTCCACGACTGGGAGGGCGGCGAAAAGATCGTGCGGCCCCGCTGGCTCTGGGAGTTCGTGCAGGTGGGGAATTGCGGGTCGCCGATCGAGACCGATGAGGGCTGGCTGGTCATCACCCATGGGGTCGGTGCGGTGCGCAACTACTGCATCGGCGCCTGCCTTTTGGATCGGGACGATCCCTCCAGGCTCCTCGCCCGGGTCACCGTCCCGCTGATCCGGCCCAGCGAGGCGGAGCGCTACGGCTATGTCCCCAACGTGGTCTATAGCTGCGGGGCCTTGCTGCACGGCCGGACGCTGCTGCTGCCCTACGCCATCGCCGACAACATCACGGGTTTTTCGACGATCCCGCTTGACCGGCTGCTCGCCGCGATGACTTGACGCGGAAGGGGCGTCGCCGGCGGCGCTTTCGAACGCGCGCCGGGTGCGGGCGTCCTCCAGGTCCAGTTCGCGTTCGACCCGGCGTCCGGCGTCATCCGTGACCCGGCTCTCGGCGTAGAGTTCGGCTACCTGGCGCGCGCGCCGCCGCTGCGAGGTCGCCTCCGCGAGGATCTGGGCCGGGGCCGCTGGCTCTAACGCATTTCCGCCAGCAGGGCGTCGACATCCACGGTGGCGAAGGTGGTGGAGTTGTCCGCCACGCCGTAGGGCAGAAGCAGGGTCCGGCCGCGCAGAATGGCGCCGCAACTGTAGACCACGTTGGGGACATAGCCGTCCCGGGTCGCGCCCTCGGGCTCGAGCAGCGGTTTTTCCAGCCGCCCCAGCAGCTTGGCCGGGGCGTTCTTGTCGAGCAGGCAGGCCCCGACGCAATAGTTGCGGATCAGGCCGACGCCGTGGGTCAGCACCAGCCAGCCCTCGTCGAGCTCGATCGGCGAGCCGCAGTTTCCGATCTGAATGAATTCCCACGGGTATTTCGGCATGACGATCTTCTCGCCGCCGCTCCAGCTCGAAAAGTCCTCCGACGAACACAGCCAGAGGTTCTCGTTGTCCTGCCGGCTGAGCATCAGATATCGCCCGCCGTACTTGCGCGGGAACAGGGCCATCCCCTTGCCGGCGTAGAGGTCGCCGCGCACGCCCCGCATCTCGAAATTGTTGAAGTCGGTGGTCCGCAGCAGGCCCTGGCGAACGTCGGAGCCGTTGAACGCGGTATAGGTCGCCCGATAGTCGACCGCGCCGTCCGTGTCGGTGAACTCCACCATGCGGACATCCTCGATCCCGCGGCCCTGGCTGGGCAGAAAGGGATAGATCACCGCCTCCGAAATCTCCTCGGCGCGGTCGAACGAGAGTTGGACGACCAGTTCACCGCGGTCGCTCTGCGTCCGGTCGATATACGGCCCCACGGCGTGGGGGCTCGGCGGGTCGACGTGGACGTCGCCGGCGGCGGTCCAGGTTCCGGTGCGGAAGGTCAGGGTCGAGATATGGCCCTCGCCGATCCCGCGCAACGACAGGATGAAACGGGTATCGCCTGCCGCCACGCCGGTCTGAACGGGATGCCTGACGATGCTCGGGTTGAACAGGGCGGCGGATTCAAACGAGAACTCCTCGCTGAAGTACGCGCCCAGCAGCAGCGCCTGATCGTGGGACAGCACCGAGCGGTCGATCTTGAGCCCTTCGACCCCGGCGAAGATGTCGAACAGGATCCGGTCGGGTTCGCGGTGACGCGCGTCCAGCGCCTCCCTGAGGGTCTTAAGCTCGGCCTTGATCCCGGCCTTGTCGAGGCTGAGGACGCGCTGGGCGATCCGCTCCGTGCGGGGATGTCCGACCTGGGCGAAGCCGGCGGGATCGCTGAGGATGAACGGGCGGATCACGGTCCGGCTGGAATCGGGTCGAAGGACCGGCGACAGCTTTGTTACCAGCGCGGTCATCGGACCCCGCGGTGCAGACGGATTTGAGGCATGGGTGGTGAACTCCGCTTCGGCGCGCCGAACGATGATGATCGACGGTTTTTTCCGCCCGGCCCGGCCACAACGCATAAAGGCGGTTTAGGTCCCCGATGAGGCGAAGGCCGGCCCTTGGCGGGGCCGGTGCGCTCCGGCTGGCCCGGGTCTGGGTAGTTTCCGAACCTGCCGTCCGGGCGGCGCCGGGGTTAATTTGGCTCCTCGGAACGACCGACGTGAGCCCCACGGCCGGCGTCCATACGCCTCGCGGCAGAAACGTGGAACCCATGACAAGCTTTGCTTCCAAGACCGGCGCCGCGCTCGGCGGCGGACGGATGTTCGCCCTGGTGGGTCTGGTCGCCGCCTTCGGCGCCGCCGGTACGGCGCAGGCGCGTCATATGCCGATGTCGTCTCACCACCACCACAGCGGCGACGCGCAGCACGAGACCATCGACCAGCGCATCACCATGCTGCATTGGGCGCTGAAGATCACGCCCGCCGAAGAGACCCAGTGGACCGCCGTCGCGCAGGTTATGCGGGCGAACGACGCGGCCATGCGCGATCTCGTCGCCAGCACCAAGGCGGAACGCAAAGCGTCCGACGTGAGCGCCCTCGAGGAGCTCAAGACCTACGAGCGATTCAACCGCGCGCATCTGGACGGCCTGAAGAACCTGCTGGCGTCGTTCGAGACGCTCTACACGGCCATGCCCGACTCCCAGAAGGTGGTGGCGGATCACGTGTTCGCGCATTTCGGCCGCGACGGCCGCCGGCCGAACGGCTGAGCTGAACCGCATCCAGGCCTCTCAGCCGCACTCTCTGACCCGTTTCAGGAGGTCTTCATGACCTGTACTTCCCATACGCTCCCTACGGGCGCCCGTGTCTCGCGCGCCGTCATCTCGCGGCCCCTTATCCCGCGCCTAGGCTTCACGAAGGCCGCCATCGGCCTCGGTGTCTCCGCCCTGTTGGTTATGGGCGGGCTCGCCGGCTCCGCGGGCGCCGCGCCCCACGGCGGGGGCGGCGGCGGC
>CAILTK010000031.1 GCA_903837135.1 uncultured Caulobacterales bacterium | reverse complement strand
CTGCGTCTCGATGCCGTCCATTTCAACCAGCAGCGCGTTGAGGGTCTGCTCGCGCTCGTCGTGGCCGCCGCCCATGCCGGTGCCGCGGCTGCGGCCCACCGCGTCGATCTCGTCGATGAAGATCAGGCAGGGCGCGTTCTTTTTGCCCTGCTCGAACATGTCGCGCACGCGGGAAGCGCCCACGCCGACGAACATCTCTACGAAGTCGGAGCCGGAGATCGAGAAGAACGGCACGCCCGCCTCGCCGGCGATGGCGCGGGCCAGGAGCGTCTTACCCGTGCCGGGCGGACCGACCAGAAGGGCGCCCTTGGGAATCTTGCCGCCGAGGCGCTGGAACTTGCCGGGGTCCTTCAGGAAGTCGACGATCTCGGTCAGCTCTTCCTTGGCCTCGTCCACCCCCGCCACGTCGTCGAAGGTGACCCGGTTCTTGTTTTCGGTGAGCAGCCGGGCCTTGGACTTGCCGAAGCCCATCGCGCCGCGCGCGCCGCCCTGCATCTGCCGCATGACGAAGATCCAGAACCCGATCAAGAGAAGGATCGGCAGGGCGGTGACGATCAGCTGCATCCAGACCGTGGGCTGGGCCGACTGGAAGGCCACGTCCACGCCCTTGGCCCGGAGCTCGCGGGTCAGTTCGTCCTGGGCCGCGCCGGTGGTGACCACATAGCGTCCGCCGGCCTTGTCCTCCGCGGTGAGGACCTCGCCCTTGATGGTCGCCTTGCTGATCTGATTGTCATCGACCTTCTGCAGGAACTCCGAATAGGTCGGTTCGTGCTGGGCCGGCGTGCTCTTGGCGAGCTGGCCGCTGGTCATGCTCCAGAGCGCGACCAGCACTACGGCCACCGCGCCCCACATGGCAAAATTCCGCCAGGTCATTCGTCCGCCTCTCAGCTGATCCTGATGCGTAACGCTCAGGGACCGTGTTCGCTTTTCGAACGCTCAACATAGGACGACCGCAAGTCCGGCGCCATAACGCGCGGGCTAGGCGCGGACGATCGGTCGCGGCGGACGGGAGTCCAGGGCCGCCGGACGTTCGGCGGGCGCGACCGCCGCGCCGTCAGGCGTGGTCGAAAACCGGTCGCCGCAGGCGGGGCGAAGCCGATACGGCGGGCGTCGGCGCGTGGTCGCGGCATACCGCCCAGCGGCGCGAGGCGGCGCCGAAGGGCCGATAGACGCGAGCGCCGGAGGCGCCGTGCGGCCGATCGTCCGGCGCCCGCATGTGATGCAGGGCGGACTCGACGATCATGCGCACGGGCGGCCCGCCGACGAGGCCGCTGCGACGGCGCTCCCGCACCAGGCGCTCGACGATCTCATCCACATGGGCGGCGCCGCCGAGATCCAGCAGGACGGCGAACACCTGGTCCTCGCTCGACAGGCGCGACATGACGGGCTGGCTCATTCGGTCTTCCCCACAAAGACACGCTTCCCCACAAAGGCGCGGGCCATTCGACTCGGCCCGTCGCCCGAGTCGAGTCTCAGCCGACCCGTTTCGGGTAAGCTTAACCGTGGCGGATCGCCGCGGACGACCGCCCCCTTTCCCATCGCCTCGCCGTGCGCTATATGGCGGTTCACATCGTTTGGACGCGCTGGATGGCGCATTCGAGCGGCGTCCTGCGGGGCGCCGCTTTTTGTTTGGATTTTTGGCTGACCTAGCAGCCGGTATTGGAAGATCAGCGTGCGCGGGAAGACCCCGGAGGACCATCGTCTGCTCGAACTGCTCGACCCCGTCGCCGAGGCCGCGGGCTATGAGATCGTTCGCCTGCGCATGATGGGCGGCCAGCAGCGGCGGACCTTGCAGATCATGGCCGAGGACGCCCACGGCGAGATGATGGTCGAGGACTGCGCCATCCTGTCGCGCGCCTTTTCGCAGGTGCTGGAGGCGGCCGACCCGATCTCGGGCGAATACGTGCTGGAGGTCTCCTCCCCCGGCGTCGACCGGCCGCTGACCCGGCTGCGGGATTTCGAGACCTACGAAGGCTACGAGGCGAAGATCGAACTCGATCGCCTCGCGGAAGGCCGCAAGCGGTTCAGGGGCGTGCTCGCCGGGATCGAGGACGACAACGTCGCCATCGACTTCGAAGGCGAAGAGGACACCGCGCTTCTGCCGTTCGCCTGGATCGTCGACGCCAAGCTGAGCCTGACCGAAGACCTCATGAAGCGCGGCGCCGAGCTGCGCGCCGCCCGGCTGGAGGCTGAAGGGCTTCCGGCCGATCCCCCCTTAGAGAACGAAGAGGAGGCCTGACCATGGCCACGGGCATTTCCGCCAACCGGCTCGAGCTGCTGCAGATCGCCGACGCCGTCGCGCGCGAGAAATCGATCGAGAAGGAGATCGTCATCGAGGCGATCGAGGAGGCGATCCAGAAGGGCGCCAAGGCCAAGTACGGAGTCGAGCACGACATCCGCGCCTCGATCGACACCAAGACGGGCGAGCTGACCCTGAAGCGCTTCACCACCATCGTCCCCGATGACGAGGATCTGTCGGTCGAAGAGGGGATGGAGCCCAAGGTCGGGTTCAAGCACCTGTCAGACGCCAAGCGCCGCTATCCCGACGCCGAGGTCGGCAAGATCTACGAAGAGGTCCTGCCGCCGTTCGAGTTCGGGCGGGTGCAGACCCAAATGGCCCGCCAGGTGGTGACGCATAAGGTCCGCGAAGCCGAGCGCGAGCGTCAGTTCGAGGAGTTCAAGGATCGGGTCGGCGAGATCGTCAACGGCTCGGTCAAGCGGGTCGAATACGGCAACACCATCGTCGACCTGGGCCGCGGCGAAGGCATCATGCGCCGCGACCAGTCGATCCCGCGCGAGAACTTCAACATCGGCGACCGGATCCGCTGCTACATCTACGACGTGCGGCGCGAGGCCAAGGGTCCGCAGATCATGCTGAGCCGCGCCCACGGCGGCTTCATGGCCAAGCTGTTCGCCCAGGAAGTGCCCGAGGTCTACGACGGCGTGATCGAGATCCGCTCGGTCGCGCGCGATCCCGGCAGCCGCGCCAAGATGGCGGTGGTCTCCAACGAGAGCTCGATCGACCCGGTCGGCGCCTGCGTCGGCATGCGCGGCTCGCGCGTGCAGGCCGTCGTGGCCGAACTGCAGGGCGAGAAGATCGACATCATCCAATGGTCGCCCGACGAGGCGACCTTCATCGTCAACGGTCTGGCCCCCGCCGAAGTCACCAAGGTGGTGATGGACGAGGAGGACGGCCGGGTGGAAGTGGTGGTGCCTGACGAACAACTGTCGCTGGCCATCGGCCGGCGCGGCCAGAACGTGCGCCTCGCCTCCCAGCTGACCGGCTGGCAGATCGACATCATGACCGAGAGCCAGGAATCCGAACGGCGCCAGCGCGAGTTCACCGAGCGCACCCAGCTGTTCCAGGAAGCCCTGGACGTGGACGAGGTGATCGCTCAGCTGCTGGCCACCGAAGGTTTCGAGACCGTCGAGGACGTGGCCTATGTCGAGCCGCGCGAGATCGCCGATATCGAAGGCTTCGGCGAGGAGACGGCGGAAGAACTGCAGGCCCGCGCCCGCGAATGGCTCGACAAGGAGGCCGCGGCGCTCGACGCCCGCCGCGTCGAACTCGGCGTGGAGGACGGCGTGCTGGAGGTCGAGGGCGTGACCCTGCCGATGGCGGTGGCGCTCGGCGAGGCGGGCGTGAAGACGGTGGAGGATCTGGCCGACCTCGCCACCGACGAACTGCGCGGCGCGTTCGAAACCCAGAACGGCGAGCGCGTGCGCGTCGCCGGGGCGCTGGAGAGTTTCAACCTGTCCACCGAGGACGCCGAGGCGCTGATCCTGCGCGCCCGTGTGGCCGCCGGCTGGATCGAGGCCGATGAGGCGGAGCCCGCGGCCGAGGACGCCGCCTTGGAGGATTCGGGCGCTGAGGATTCGGACGCCGAAGACTCCGGCGCGGAACATGCGCCGACCGAGGAGGTCGCGGACGTCTGAGGCGGGCGACCCGACGGCTCGGAGTCCGATACGCGCCATGGCTGATCCCGCCCCGCCCCGGACCCACGCCCAGGCCTCGCGTCAGCGGCGCGACATCGCCTCGGGCGAGGTGATGGAGGAGGCGCGGCTGATCCGCTTCGTCGCCGGACCGGACGACGGCGTGGTTCCCGACCTCGGCCGCGACCTGCCGGGCCGCGGTCTGTGGGTCGAGGCGACCCGGGCGGCGCTCGAACAGGCGGTCAAGCGTCAGGCCTTCTCGCGCGCCGCCAAGCGCAAGCTGACCGTCCCGCCGGGGATCGCCGACCAGGTCGAGACCCTGCTGGCGCGGCGCTGCCTGGACCGATTGGGTCTTGCGCGGCGGGCCGGGGCTCTTACATCGGGTTTCGAGAAGACCGCCGCGGCGTTGTCGGCCGGCCAGGTCAGCTGGCTGATCGAGGCGTCCGACGGATCTGCGGACGGGCGCGACAAGCTCCTGGCCTTGGTCCGGCGGCAGGCGAGGCCGCCCCAGATTTGTGGGGCCTTTTCTGGCGACGAATTGAGTTTGGCCTTGGGCCTTGGTCATGCGATACACTCCGCCCTCCTTGCAGGGCGTTGGTCGCAGCGCTGGTCCGAAGAGATCGGCCGTCTCGCCGGGTTTCGCCCCCTCCAGCCGGCAGGCTGGAGTCATCCTGAGAGTGCGGGCCGGGTTCCCCGGGATATGGGAAGCCGGGATGGCGGGGCCTGAGATGGGCGGGCGCGTTGCGCCTCGCCCTTTTGTTATTCCGCCGTTCCGGGGCGACCCGGGGCGGCAGACTTAGAGCGAACGAGTAAAGCGAGCGGATGACCGACGAGAACGATAACGGCCAGGGCGGCGGCGGACAGGGTCCGGGCGGGCGGGCTCCGCTGACGCTCAAGCCGCGCCCGGGTGGGGTGAACAGCGGCGTGGTCCGCCAGAGCTTCAGCCACGGCCGGTCCAAGACTGTGGTGGTGGAGACCAAGCGACGCCGGGTCGAAGGCCCGGTGGTCGACCGCCCGACCACGACCTTCCAGGCCCCGCCCCGTCCGCAGCCGGCCGCGCCCGCCTCCGCGCCGCCGCGTCCGGCTCAGCCCACGGCCTCGACCGCCGAGCGCGGCCTGTCGCAGAGCGAAATGGCCCTCCGCCAGAAGGCGATCGAGACGGCCCAACGCGCCGCCGAAGACCGCCGTCTGCAGGACGAAGCCCGCCGCCGCGACGCCGACGCCCGCGCCGCCGCGGCCCGTCCGCCCGAGCCTCAGACCAGGTCGGAGCCGGCCCCGGCCCCGGCCGCGGCGCCTCCGGCTGTGGCGGCTCCCGCCGCG
>CAILTK010000030.1 GCA_903837135.1 uncultured Caulobacterales bacterium | reverse complement strand
TCGACTTGCATGTGTTAAGCCTGCCGCCAGCGTTCGCTCTGAGCCAGGATCAAACTCTCAGGTTGAGTTGAGCACTGACCTAAGCTCGTGACCCCGAAGGGTCACTGGCATTAGTTCTGCGTATTTCTTGACGAGTTCCCAAAAACGTAGGCGCCAGGCCGAAGCCTGACACCCATATTCATGGTGTCTTCAAGAGACCGCATTTGTCAGCGTTCGAGATGGTCCGTGAGACCATCGCCAGAACGCCGCCGCCTGCGTTTCTCTTTCCAAATCAACAATGTCAAAGACCCGATCGACCCGTTTTTCCTTCCCGAGAGAAGGTGGCCAACCCCGCCGTTTAGCGCCCGGCGGCGGCGGAGGCGGCTATCTAGTGGCCGCCCAATTCGCTGTCAACCGGCGTTTTTCGAAGATTTTCGGCTAGGCCGAAGGCTTCAAAAATTGACGCAGATCGCACCGCCCGGGGTGCAAGAGCTCCCCGGTCAAGAGCGATCTGATTCGATTGAAGGCCGGAGGATAGTCACAAATCCTTAGAAAATCAAGCGGCTTTTTGGGCCGCCCGACCGGGGTTTGTGACCGCCTCCGAGCGAGGGGCGGCTTTTAGACCCCCTATCCGCCCGGCGTCAAGCCCGAAATCTGCACATACCTGCGCAAAACGAGATCATCCGGCGGCGATGTAATTTTTGAGGGTCTGCGCCTCGTGTTCGGCCTCGGCGATCTTGGCCTTTACGAGGTCGCCGATCGAGACGATGCCGATCAGCCGACCGTCCCGGCAGACCGGCAAATGCCGGATCCGGCGGTCGGTCATCCGCGTCAGCAACTCATCGACGGATTCCGTCGGCTCGGCGAAGATCACTTCGGACGACATCGATCGCGAGACGGGCTGCTGCAGCGCGGCGGCGCCGGTTTCGGCCACCGCCCGGACCACGTCCCGCTCGGAGATGATGCCGACCACCTTTTCCGCCTCGTTCTGCACCACGAGCGCGCCGACCTTGCGGCTGTGCAGCAGGCTGGAAGCAGAACCGATGGTTTCGTGCGGGCTGATCGTGAAGACGCTATCGCCCTTGCTCTTGAGAATCTGGGATACGAGCATCGTCGTCCCCTCCCTTTCCTCCGAGGTCTGGCGCTCGGACACGGCAGGGTCTCGCAAACCGGCGCGAGAATCAATCTTTGCTGCGCTGAAATCTTTGTCCCGGCGCGGCGCGGTCGAACAGGCCGATCAACAGAAGCCCGGCGATGTAGCCGACGATATGGGTCTCCCACGCCACCGCGGCCCCGTCGGAGCCGAGACCGGCGTTTATATGAAAGAGGCCGACGACCAGGTTCACGGTGATGATCGACACCCCCATGGTCACCACGGTCGGACTGTTGAGGGGCGCAAGGCCCGGGCCGCGCCACAGCAGGCGGGAGGTTCCGGCGATGAAGCCGGCGATGGCCCCAGAGGCGCCGACCACCGCGTGCCCATCGTTGGGATGCACCAGGGCGTAGCCGATGTTCCCGGCCACCCCGCACACCAGGAAGAACAGGAAGAACAGGAAGCCGCCGAGGGCGCTTGGGCCGAATCGCCGGGCCACCGGCGCGCAGAACGCCAGGGCGAAGGCCGAGTTGACCAGCACGTGGCCCCAGCTGCCATGAACGAAAAGGGCGGTCGCCGGCGTGTACCACCCGCCCTGCAGCAAGCTCGCGGGAATGAAGCCGAATTCCTGGGCGAACAGATCCGGACCGCCGAGCAGGGTCTGCAGAAAATAGATTCCGACCAGGAGCGCCACCAGCGCCACCGCCGGCCAGGGGGCCTTCAGCGCCGGCTCGCGCAGCTTCACAGGCTCGCCCCAGGGGTTCTGCGGCTCGGCCGGCGGTCCTCGCTCCATACCTTCGCCCAACACCCGCTCCACTGCTGACCCGTCTCCACCCAACTAGGCCCGGAGCCTGCGACCGCAACCCAGGCCGTACGCCCCAAGCTTTTCATCGTCGTTAACGCGCCGGTGACGTCATTGGACCAAAACTCCCTGTTGCGGCGACCCGTACCGTCGCGTTTCAGGCCGAACGTCGGGTCGGTAGGGAGTAAAGCGATGCGCCGAACCATTCGAGCAGGCGGCTTCGCCGTGCTGCTGGCGCTGGCGGCGACCGGCGCGGCCGAGGCCCAGTCCGCCTCCGGCACCGCGTCGCAATACGCGCGCGGCTACAGCAGCGGCCTCAGCGGCATGTCCACCCCGGTGAACGCCTCGGTGCGGGACGTCAACGGCAACCTGACCATCCTCGACGGCGTGATCCAGACCGGCAACGACAGTTCGGTGTTCGGCAAGCTGAGCGTGTCCGGCGCCCTCGACCAGTTCGCCGGCGCGGGCGGGGTGACCACCTCGACGGGTACGGCGACCGGCACGGCCACCGCCATCGGCAACAATCTCGTGGTGGTGACGTCGGGCAGCTACAACACGGTGATCGTCAACGCCAACCAGACCAACACGGGGACCGTCACCGCCACAACCACCGTGCTCAACGGCAAGGTCAAACTTGATGATTAGCCCCTTCGCCCCACCGATCGCCGCCGTCTGGACGGCAAGGGCGGCGGCCCTGGGATCGGCGCGCAAGCTGGCGACCCTGCTCGGCGTGTCGTCCCTGGCGCTTTCGGCCTGCGTTTCGCCGACCGCCGGACCCAACGGCCTTTACGCCAACCCGATCGGCAACGCCCCGGTGGTCAGCAATTCGACCCCCTACTCCGCCTCGCTGGTCTGTCTGGCCGGCTACGCCCAGCGCTACGGCGTACACGCGCCGCGGATCGCCGTCGGCCGCATCGCCGACTATACCGGCAAGGCGGAGGACAACGGCGGGCGGATGGTGACGCAGGGCGCCTCGCTGATGGCGATCTCGGCCCTGGCCAAGGCCGGCGTGCCGCTGGTGGAGCGCTTCGACACCTCCGTCTCCGAGATGGAGCTCAAATACGCCAACAACAAGCTGATCTCCGACCAGCCGACCAACGGACCGCAGGGTCCGTCCGGCCCGCACCGCAAGATCCTCGAGGGCCAGATTCCGGGGTCCGACTTCTATCTGATCGGCGGGGTGACCGAGCTCAACTACAACATCAAGTCCGCCGGCATCGACCTGGCGGCCGGCAAGCAGAACGCCACCGCCGGCACCGGCGAGGCCACCGGCCAGCTCTACGTGATGAACGTGGCGATGGACCTGCGGCTGGTCGAGACCAAGACCGAGGAAGTGGTCGATGTGGTGTCCTACCAGAAGCAGATCATCGGCCGGCAGGTCGGCGCCGGCTTCTTCAAGTTCTTCGGGTCCAACGTCATCGACGTCTCGGTGGGCGGCGGCGGGCTGGAGCCCGTTCAGCTGGCCGTCCGCTCGCTGATCGAGCGCGCCGTGGTCGAGATGGTGGCCAACCTCTACGGCGCGCCCGGTCCCTCGGCCTGCATGGGCGGCGACCCGCTGGGCGTGGCCGGCGTGACCGGCGGCTTCACCCCCGCTTACAACAACCTGGACCGCAACAATGGGCGCACCCGCCAAGATCCGTCGCGCTGGGACGCCGCGCGCGACCCGGCCGTTCTGCGCGGCCGCTACTAGCGCCGCCTTCGCCGCCGCCCTCGCCTTCGGCGCCGACGGCGCCCGGGCCCAGACCAGTCCCTCGCCGCCGACCCAGGTGGTGATCGATCAGGTGCAACTGGGGGACGTGACGTCGAACCAGACCCTGACGGTGACGAGCTATCCCTCGGGCGCCAGCATCAGCAGCACCACGGTCGCCAACAGCGGCCTCGCCAGCGTCGACAACGGCGGCTCGCTCAACTATCAGGCGACTCAGGAGCAGGCCGGCAAGAGCCTGGCCAACACCAACCTGTCCTTCGCCGACAACGCCGGATCGCAGCTCTACGTGCAGACCTCGGCCACGGGCAACACCGGCACGGCGGGCGTGGCCGGCGGCGCCCTCACCGGATCGAGCACACAGACGATCGACGCCAACCAGACCGTCACCGCCCAGACCAATCTCTACATCGGCGGACCGGCCCCGACCGGTCTCGTGTCGGTGGACTCGTCCGCCGTCGGCAACGACCAGGGCTGGGAAGCCAAGGGCGGATCGGTGGCGGCGACCTCGATCCAGACCCAGTACGGGGAGACCTACGCGGCCCTCGGCGCCGATGTGGCGAACGTCAGCGGCCCGGCCTCGTACTCCGCCACCGCGGTCGCCAACAACGTCACCTCCGACGCGACGGGGGCGCCGGTGTCGTTGACGGTGAACCAGGCGGCCGACGGCTTCCGCACCCGCGCCGGCATGGATGTGACCCAGCAGTCCGGCGGGGACATCACCGCCGCCGCGACCGCCACGTCGAACAACATCAACGTCACCGCCGACACCTATGCGGCCCGACTGTCCTCGACCCAGTTCAACTCCAATCCGGTGCAGGCGGAGGTCGACCTGACCGCCGGAACCTGGACCGGCGCGGCGACGGTCAGCGCCTATGGCGTCGCCAACTCGGCCATCGTCTCGAACGCCGGACCGAGCACCACGGTCGATGGCGCACAGTCCACCACCGGCGAGGTCTCCGCGGTGGCCAACTTCACGGGCGGCTCCTCGAGCGGCGACTCGACCGTCCTGTCGACGGCGGTCGGCAACGCCTATTCCGCCTACGCCTGTCCCGACTGCAACGGCGCGGTCAACGCCAACGTGCGCCAGACCTCGTCCGGCGGGGTCTCGGCGACCACCACCGTCAGCACCTCGAGCGCAGGCTACATCTCCGGCGCCGCCGCGGCCGTCGGCAACACCGCGACCTTCCAGGTGAAGAAGTAGCGCCCCCTACCGCGTCACCGGGCTCTGCTCGTAGGCCATGGCGCCGATGTCGTTGCCTTCGGGATCCTCGAAGCGGATCAGGACTCCGACGGTGGGGATCGATGACTTGGCGAAGGTGATCTTGCCGCCGTGGGCTTCGACCGCGGCGGCGACCGCGTCTACATCCGCGACGGCGAAGGTCGGCTCGATCCCGTTGAGGCCCGCGCCCGTTCGCGGCGCCTGCCGCTGGTGCATCAACCCCTGGATCCCAGGGTCGGCGGCGTCGCCCGTGTGGATCAGGTAGAAGCCGGGCGGTCCCCACGGCTCGAACGTCCAGCCGAACACAGCTTCATAGAACCGGCGGGCGCGGTCGACGTCGTCGACGTGGATGGCGAAGGAGGCGAGGTTGGCTGTCATGGGAAGAGGGTGCGCCCCTCCCCTTTGCGCCGCAATAGCGCTAGTTTGACTCATGATAGCTCGAATCCGGCGTACGGCGGCGGACGAACCCTTTCTCGTCCTCCGCACCGCGTCCAGCGGCGCCGCCGACGGCCAGGCGACCTCCCGCCACGCGCACGTCTGGGGCCAGCTGATCTACTGCGCGTCCGGGGTGATGACGGTGTGGACCGAAGAGGGATCCTGGGTCGCGCCGCCGCACTGGGGGATCTGGGTTCCGGCCGGCGTGGCCCACCAGATCCGCTTCGTCGGCGCGTGCGCCCTGCGGACCCTCTACCTGCGTCCCGATCTCGCGGCCGGCCTGCCCGAGCGCTGCGGGGTGATCGGCGTCTCGCCGCTGCTGCGCGAACTGGTGTTGCGCGCCACCGAAATCGGCATGCTCGACACGCGCGACGGCCATCAGGCCGCCCTGGCGCGGGTGATCCAGGGCGAGCTGGTCCGCCGCGACGTCGAGCCGCTCGAACTTCTGGCGCCGTCGAGTCCGGCGGCCCGCAAAGCGGCGGACCTGCTGTCCGAGGGCGCGGTTACCGTCGCGGACGCCGCGCGGGCGGTGGGACTCAGCACCCGCGCGCTCGAGCGGCGCTTCCTGGCCGAGACCGGCCTGCCGATCGCCCGCTGGAGCCGGCAGGCGCGTCTCCTGCAAGCCCTCCGCCGCCTGGCCGGCGGCGCGTCCGTCAAGGCCGCCGCCCACGCGGCCGGCTACCGCACCGACAGCGCCTTCGTGGCGGCGTTCCGCGAGAGCTTCGGCGTGACGCCGGGCCGCTACTTCGCGTGACCGGTTTCGGCCCGGCGACATCAGCGACCATAGGTCGCCGCGGTCACGCCCTTTTCACGCCTTCGGGCGATGCTCTACCCTTCGCCGTCGCGACCGCCGCCCTACCGAGACGTGTCCTCCATGAAGTCTGTTCTTCGCGCCGCCTTCGCCGGCTGCGCCATCTTCGCCCTGGCGGCGCCGATGGTATTCGCCGAGGGCGCGCCCGCCGTCGCGCCGTCGGCGCCGGCGATCCTCGCCGACGCTCCGGCCTGGCCGCAGATCCACAGTGATATCCGCGCCGATCCGGACGTGCGCTTCGGCCAGCTCGCCAACGGCATGCGCTACGCCCTCATGCACAACGCGACCCCGGCGCACGAGACCTCCATCCGCTTCCGGATCGGCTCCGGCTCGCTGGTGGAGAAGGAGGACGAGCGGGGCCTGGCCCATTTCGTCGAGCACATGGCGTTCAAGGGCTCGACCCATATACCGGGCGGGGAGATGATGAAGGTGCTGGAGCGCCACGGCCTGGCCTTCGGCGCCGACACCAACGCCTTCACCACCCACACCCAGACCTTCTACCAGCTCGACCTGCCCGAGAGCGACGACGGGGCCATCGACCTCGGCCTGACGGTGATGCGCGAGACCGCCAGCGAACTGCTGCTCGACCAGAAGGCGATGGATTTCGAGCGCGGCGTGATCCTGGCGGAGGAGCGCGACCGCGACACGCCCGGCTATGAGGCAGGCCAGAAGGCCGCCGCCTTCGTGATGAAGGGTCAGCTGGCGCCGAGGCGCTCGCCGATCGGCGACCTCGCCATCATCCGCACCGCGCCGGTCTCGAGGCTGCGCGCCTTCTACGACGCCAACTACCGGCCCGAGCGCGCGGCGCTGGTGGTGATCGGCGACATCGACGTCGACGCGGTCGAGGCCAAGATCAAGGCCCGCTTCGGCGACTGGGTCGGCCGGGGCCCGGCCGCCGCCGCGCCGGACTACGGCGCGGTGGAGCCCCGGGGGGCGGAGGCGCGCGTGATCGTCCAGCCCGGCGTCACCGCCTCGATCGCCGTCGCCTGGACCCGCCCGCACGATCCCGCCCCCGACAGCCGCGCCAAGGAACGGCGGGCGATCATCGAAAACCTGGGCCTCAACATCATCAATCATCGGCTGGCGCGCCTGTCGCGCGCCGACCAGCCGCCCTACCTCGGCGCCGCGGTCGGTCGGGGCGACGAGCTGCGATCGATCCGGGTCGCCACCCTTTCGGTGACGCCGAAGAACGACGATTGGCAAGGCGCCCTCGCCGCCGCCGACCAGGTCCGTCGCCAGGCCCTTCAATACGGCGTGCAGCCGGACGAGCTGGCGCGGGCGATCAAGGAGGCCCGCGAGCGCTATCGCGGCCAGGTCATCGGCAAATCCACCCGGCCCACGCCGGCCCTGGCCGCCCAAATGCTGACCACCCTCGACGCCGACGAGGTCTATTGCGGCCCGACGGAGAACGATCTGATCTTCGAAGAGGCGGTGAAGGGGCTCTCGGTCGACCAGGTGAACGACGCCCTGCGGGCCCTGTTCGTCGGCCAGGGACCGCTGATCTCGATGGTGACGCCCAAGCCGATCAGGGACAGCGAGGCGGCGCTGGTATCGAGCTTCCAGCTCGCCGACTCCCGGCCGGTCGGGCCCGCCGAGGTGTTCGCCGACCAGACCTGGCCCTACGCCCATTTCGGCGACCCTGGCGTGGTGGTGAAACGCGAAGAGCTTCCCGACCTCGGCGTCACCTTCGTCACCTTCGCCAACGGCGTCACGCTGACCTTCAAGCCGACCCATTTCGCCAAGGACCAGGTGCTGGTCGCCTACGAGCTGCCCGGCGGCCGCCTGACCTTGCCCGGCGACCGGGCGGTTCAACTGTGGGAGGCCGGCGCGCTCGGCGTCGGCGGCATGCGCCAGATCAGCCTCGAGGACGCCGAACAGGTGCTGACCGGACGGGTCTACAGCTTCAACGCCCAGATCGGCGACGACGACTTCGTGCTCGGCGCCAACACCCGCCGTATCGACCTCGACACCGAGCTGCAGATTCTGACCGCCTTCCTCACCGATCCCGGCTGGCGGCCAAGCGGGCTGGAGCGGATGCGCAGCGCCAGCCTGCTGCAGTACGACCAGATCGACTCCACGCCGAACGGCGCCTTCTCGCGCCGGATCGAACAGCTGTTGCACTCGGGCGACGCGCGCTGGGCCAGCCCCACCAAGGCGCAGCTGCTGACGGGCGGCCTTCAGGACGCCCACGCCATCTGGGACCGGCCGCTGCAGGGGCCCGTCAACGTGGTCATGGTCGGCGACCTGACCCTGGACCAGGCGATCGCCGCGGTGACCAAGACCGTCGGCTCCCTGCCGCCGCGCGGGCCCGCCGCGCCGCTGGCGCCCAACGCCGCCACGGTCCGCTTCCCGGCGCCCACGCCAGAACCGATCCGCATCACGCACAAGGGCCGGGCCGACCAGGCCATCGCCTACCTCGCCTGGCCGACGCCGGACTTCTACGCCGACCCGGAAGAGGCGCGCTCTCTCAGCCTGGCGGCGCAGGTGATCCAGGACCGGCTTCTCGAGCGCTTCCGCAGCGAGGAGGGCGCCTCCTATTCGCCCGCCGCCAGCGCCAATCAGTCCGACACCTTCCGCGGCTACGGCATGGTGTTCGCCGTGGTGGAGACCCCGCCGAACAAGCTCGACGGCTTCTTCAAGGCCGTGTCGGAGATCGCCGCCGACCTACGCGCGCATCCGATCTCAGCCGACGAGCTCGAACGGGCCAAACGGCCCCGGATCGACCTGGTCGAAAAGCAGCGGCAGCTCAACGGCTACTGGATGAGCCATCTGATCGGGGCGGTTCACGACCGGCGCCGCATAGAGATCACCCGCTCGACCATCCCCGGCTATCAGGCGATCGGCGTCGCCGACATCCAGGCGGCGGCGCGAAAATACCTGCGCGACCAGACCGCGTTCAAGGTGGTGGTGGTTCCCGAAAGCCGGATCGCCTCGAGCGGTTCGGCGGGCGCGCTCAAGGAGTAGGGGCGCGGGGCTTCCCCTTGTGCGACGGGGAGGATGGGAGCTCTAGTTGAGCACGAGCGGTCCGGCGGCGGCGGGCGGGACGGCGGCCACGGTCTGGGGTCGCCAGGCGGCGCAGACCTGGGCGCCGGACAGGCTCAGCACCTTGATGCCGGCGCCGAAGCGGCGCAGCAGCGATCGCTCGTTGCAGTCCCGCGCCGGCGCCTGGGGCCGGCACTGCAGGGCCCCGGCGGCCGAATGGTACAGCGCCTCGCCCTTCTGGCAGACGATGGTCTGGCCATGGTTGAAGTCGGCCTGACCGGAGAAGTCGGCCACCGTGTACTGCATGCGCGCGCCGGCGATGCAGCGGAACACCTCGCCTTCGTAACCCTGGGCGACGGCCCGGTCGGGCGAAACCTGGGACGCCGGATGCGGCACGGCCTTGTCGTCGAGACAGCTCGCCTGCACGGCCACCTGCCGGACCACGGTCTTCCACGCGGCGCAGATCGGCGGCAGCGCCACCGGCGGCGGCGGCGGGGCTTCGATCTTGATGTCCTGGATTTCGGTAGTGACGCCGCCTTCCGCGCCCCAGGAGCCCGATCCGCCGCCGGAGCTGCCGAGCAGGGCCGCCGCGCTCTGAACCGTGGTGGACCCGCCGCTGGAGCCTGCGCCGCTCACCGAGACGGAGACATTGCTGGAGTTTTCCGCGCTCGCGCTGGCGGCGCCGGAGCCCGAGGCGCTTCCCTGGCCGAACCCGACGCCGATCGAGGGCAGGCCGATGTTGATTTGCGGCGGCGTGATGGTCACGCCGGGGACGACGACCTGATGGGTGGTGGGCGCGCAGCCGCAGGCGTTGGCTGGACTGCCGGTTCCGCCCGACCCGGCCGGCGCCGGGCCGGCGACCGCCAGGGCGCTCAGCAGCAGCGATGCGCCCACGAGCCGCGGGCGCATCGGCGATGAACCCATCGGTGAAAGCGACGCGCGCGGGCCCATCGTGGGCTCCTTGAGACGAGATACCAGGGCTCAGGAATCGACCCGCAACCCCTTCGATACGGTTAAGACCCACCGGCTGGAGCGGATGAACGGACCCATTTCGGCACAGATCGAGCTGGCCCGCGGTTCGCCTGCAAGGTCCGCACAAGCCCGACCCGGGCCTCAAGGACCTCGGATGTTTCATTCGAACACCGAAAAGCTGATCGAAACCTGGCGGACCCACCGGATGGGCGCCCGCCTGCCTGCGCGCACCGACCTGTCGCCGATCGACCTCGGCCCCCTGCTGCCGCAAGTGTTCATCCTGGGCCGCGAGGGCGACGGCGAGGAGACCTTCCGCCTGTCCGGGGGGCTGATCGCCGACCTGCACGGACGCGACCTCCGCGGCGCGAGCTTCTATTCGCTCTGGTCCAAGCTCGACCGGCCTCAGATCGCCGCCGCCTTCGCCCGCGCCCGCTCCGGCGCCGCGCCGATCGTGATCACCGTGGACGCGGTCAGCGCGCGCGGCGACGTGATCGGCGTCGAACTCTGCCTGGCGCCGATGATCGGACCGAGCGGCGAAGCGGACCGCACGCTTGGGCTCTACCAGCCGATCTCCACCGTGGCCCGCCTGATGGGTGCGCCGATTCAGCGCCTGGGCGTTCGCAACGTCGTCCTGGCCGTGGACGCCAGCCCGCGGCCCCGCCTTCGCCTGGTCGTCGACAACACCCGTCGCGTGGCCTGACGACAGAGAGGCGCCCGCCTAGGCGCCCGCCTCCCAGGCCTTGAACTCCGGCGTCTCGAGCAGGGCTTCGGCGTAGGCGCCGGCCGGGCCACGGTCGCCGAAATCCGAAAGCTTCACCCCGTAGCTGCGGAAGCGCGTGGCGACCGGCGTGTAGAAGGCGTCGGCGATGGTCCAGCCGCCGAACAGGAAGGGACCGTCCGCGCCGAAGCGCTCGCGAAGCCCGCTCCACAGCTGCACCACCCGGCGGATGTCCTCATGCGTGAGCTCGGACAGGGTCACGGTCTCGTGCAGCTTGAGATCCATCGCGCATTCCCCGCGCAAGGAATGGAAGCCCGCGTGCATCTCGGCAGCGGCGGCGCGCGCCGCCGCCCGCGCCGCGATATCGGCGGGCCACAGTCCGGCGTCCGCGAACCGCTCGGCCAGATATTCACAGATGGCGAGGCTGTCGCCGATGGCGATGTCGCCATCGCGCAGGAACGGCACCTGGCCCGTGGCGGATCCCGCCGCAAGAATGTCCGCGCGGGTCTCCGGACGCCGCAGCCCGATCAGGGTTTCGGTGAACGGCGCGCCCACATGCTTCAGCACCAGCCAGGGTCGCATCGACCAACTGGAGTAGCGCTTGTCGCCAATCAGGAGCTCCATTTCCGTCCTCCGCACACTTGGACCCGCCGTATGGCGCAATCCCCACGCCGCCGCTACAGTCGACGACATAACAAGAACAGTCGCGTAGGGGTGAGGGTTCAATGACCGAGGTGATTGCGGCCGAGGCGACTGCGGCGCCGACGCGGCCGATGTTTTCCGACCGATACAAGGCGTACGTGCTGAGCCTTCTGCTGCTCGCCTACACGCTCAACTTCATCGACCGCACCATCCTCGCCACCATCGGCATCCGCATCCGCGAGGACCTGCACCTGACCAGCGCCCAGATGGGCATCCTCGGCGGGCTCTATTTCGCCCTCACCTACACCATCCTCGGCATCCCCATCGCCCGCTTCGCCGAGCGGGTGAAGCGGGTCGGGATCATCACCGCCGCCCTCGTGCTGTGGTCGGGCTTCACGGCCCTGTGCGGCACGGCCGGAAACTTCGCCACCCTGGCGCTCTACCGGTTCGGCGTCGGCATCGGCGAGGCGGGCTGCTCGCCGCCGTCCCACTCGCTGATCTCGGACTATTACGAGCCCAAGCAGCGCGCCTCGGCCCTGTCGGTCTACTCGTTCGGCATCCCGCTCGGGGCCATGTTCGGCGCGGCGCTCGGCGGCTATCTCGCCGACTGGTTCGGCTGGCGCACCGCCTTCTGGGTCGTGGGTCTTCCCGGCGTGGCCCTGGCCGTCGTCACCTGGCTGACGGTGAAGGAACCGCCGCGCGGGCATTCCGACCCGGCCGTGGCGCCGCAGACCGACAAGCCGAAGGCGACCCTCTGGAGCGAGCTCAAGGAGATCGGCGCGGTGACCAAGGCGCTGTTCATGCAGTGGCCGGTGCTGAACATGGCGCTCGGGGTGACCATCACCTCCTTCGGCGCCTACGGCTCGGGCGCCTTCGTGCCCCAGTTCGTCTACACCTCGTTTCCCCTCAGCCTTGGCCTCACCGGTCTCCTGGTCGGCCTCGTGATGCAGGGGGTCTCCGCCGGGATCGGCACCCTGGTGGGCGGCTTCCTCAGCGACCGGCTCTCCAAGCGGTCGCCGGTCTGGTATTCGCTGACCCCCGCCATCGGCCTTCTGATCGCCGTGCCGATCTATCTGTTCGCCTTCACCCGGGCCGACTGGCGGCTGATGTTCTTCATCCTGCTGTTCCCGGGGATCTTCCACTACACCTATCTCGCCCCGACCTTCGCCGTGGCGCAGAACGCGGTGCCCGCCTTCCGCCGGGCCACGGCGACGGCGATCCTGTTCTTCTTCCTCAACTTCATCGCCCTCGGCGGCGGTCCGGTGTTCGCCGGCTCGCTGGTCGACTACTACGCCGCCTATTCCTTCGCCCACGGCGGCGTGCACGACGTATGGGGACCGCTGGGCGGGGCCCTGGCCCATGCGGGCGGCGAGACGCTGATGGCCTATGTCGGCATCGTCACCGGCCTGATCGACATGGTCCGCGGCCTGTTCGGCCCGGCCGCGCACGCCATCGCCGCGCCGCACGCGGCCGGCGCCTTCGTCACCCTCTGCCCCGGCGGCCGGGCCCCGGCGGGCGCGGCGCCCGCGGCGGCGGCGGCCTGCAAGTCGGCGCTGGCGTGGGGCAGCCAGCAGGGGGTCATGATCGGGGTCTGCTTCTACCTGTGGGCCTCGGTGCATTACTTCCTCGGCTGCATCGGCCTGACCAAGGTTCTGCGCCGCCAGGTGGCGATCTGAGCCGGGACTGATCGTCGGCGGCGATCTGGCGGGCGTGCGCGAAGCGCCCATCTTTCGCCGATGACCGCTCATTTCAAGCAAGGGCCCGGCGAGGCGACCCAGGCCGACCTGTTCGGCGCACCGGCGTCCGGCCCGGAGGGCTTTCGCTACCAGCCGGATCTGCTCACCGCCGCCGAGGAGGCCGAGCTTGCGAACGCGCTCGGCCGCCTGCCGTTCGAGCCGTTCGACTTTCACGGCCACCTCGCCCATCGCCATGTGGCGGGCTTCGGCTATCGCTATGACTACGCCAGTCGCAGGGTGCGCGCCGCGGCGCCGATCCCGGCCTTCCTGGAGCCCCTGCGCCGCAAGATCGGCGGGTTCGCCGACATCGCGCCGGAGGATTTCGTACAGGTGCTGATCAACGCCTACCGGCCGGGCGCCGGGATCGGCTGGCACCGGGACAAGCCGCAGTTCGAGGCGGTGGTCGGCGTCTCCCTGCTCGCCCCCTGCACCTTCCGCTTCCGCAGAAAGACCGGCGACGGCTGGGAGCGGATCTCCACGCCGGTCGCGCCGCGCTCGGCCTATCTCCTCACCGGCCCCGCCCGCCACCTCTGGGAGCACAGCATCCCGCCGCTGGACCGGCAACGCTATTCCATCACCCTGCGGTCCCTGGCGACGGCGCGCTGACCCGTCGTCGCGAACCTCCCCTGCAACCCGGGCCCTCCCGCTCGGGTTAGAGCAGCAGGAGGCCGCCATGTCAGACACCCACCCAGACTCACCCCCGAGGGACGACGACGTTCATCCCGACAGCCCGCCGCGGGTGGTCCAGTCGGACGACGAACGCCAGGACGAGGCGCTCGAGGAGAGCTTCCCGGCGTCCGATCCACCGTCCGCCAAGCACATCACCTGAGCTTCCTGACCGACGAAGCGATCGTTGCGAAGGCGGCCGTGACCTCTCCCGCCGAACGTGTCCGGATCGAGCCCCGCCGATCCGCGGCGACGGCCCTGTCGCGGATCCGCACCGGCCTCGAGGACATCCGCTCGAACGCGGCCGATTTGGATCGGCGCGGCGCCTTTCCCGAAGCCGATGTTCTGGAGCTCGCCAGGATCGGCGCCCTGCAGGCCTTCGGCGCGGACGAGGCGACGGCGCTGGAGTTGATGGAGGCGCTGAGGCTGGTGGGCCGGGCCAACCTCAGCCTCGGACGGATCTTCGAGGGCCATGTGAACGGCGCCGGTCTGGTGCGCTGGTACGGAACCTCCGGACAGACGGCCGCCCTCGCCGACGATCTGGCCGCGGGCGCCCTGTTCGGCGTCTGGAATACCGAACCCGCGCCCGGCGTGAAAATCCGGCGTCAGGGCCACGGCTGGGTCCTCCAGGGCTCAAAGTCCTACGCCACCGGCGCGGGATACGTGCAGCGCGCCCTGATCACCGCCGAGACTTCGCACGGGGAGCGCCAATTGGTGCTGGTCGACGGCGCCCGGCCCGAACGGGCCGACCCGTCCGCCTGGGCGGTGCGCGGCATGCGCGCCACCTGCAGCGGAACCTACGACCTCACCGACATGCCGGTGGAGGATGGCCAGCTGATCGGCGCGCCCGGCGACTACCTTCGCGAACCGCGGTTTTCCGCCGGCGCCTGGCGGTTCACCGCCGTCCAGCTCGGCGGGATCGAGCACATCCTGATCCTGCTTCGCGACCACCTGTCCATCGGCGAACTCGACCCGATCCGCGCCGCCCGGTTCGGCGCGGTGCTCGCCGAGGTCCGTTCGGCCTATCTCTGGGTCCGCGAGGCGGCGGTGCAGGCCGAAGCGGAGAACGCCGGCGAAGACGCGGTGGCGATGGTGCTGATGGCCCGCGGCGTGGTCGAGCGTGCGGGACTGGCGGTCATGGAAGCCGCGACCCGGACCGTCGGCACCAAGGCCTTCTTCGCCGACCATCCGCTGGATCAGGCCTGCCGCGATCTAGGCCTCTATCTTCGTCAGCCAGTCCCGGATCAGGCTCTGGACCGGGCCGCGCGCGCCTTCGTGGCGCGCGACGCCTGGCGCGACGATCCGCTTTGGTGACGGCGATCGGACAGCAGACCTGGAGCGCCTTGTCGGCGCGCGCGCGGCCGCTCGGCGAACGCGAGCTGAAAGCCCTATCGCCGATGGTGATCCTGGCTCCGCATCCCGACGACGAGACGCTGGGCTGCGGCGGCCTCCTGGCGAGCGCCAGCGAACGCGGCCTCGCGCCGCGCGTGATCTTTCTCACCGACGGGTCGGCGTCGCACCGGGACTCCCCGAGCTGGCCGAAGGCCCGCCTGGTCGAGACGCGCAAGGCCGAGGCGCTCGCCGCCCTGGCCGAACTCGGCGTCGGCGCCGACCAGGCGCTGTTCCTCGGCTGGCCGGACTCCGCGCCTCACCGGCCCGGTAGCGCCGAGCACGCAACCTCGGTCGATGTCGTCCTCGCCTGGCTCGAAACCATCCCGCCGCGGAGCCTCTGGGCGCCCTGGCCCGAGGAAGCGCACTGCGACCACGAAGCGGCGAGCGCCTTCGCCGACCTGGTTCGCGACCGGCTCCCCACGCCGGCCCGGCGTCTGGACTACATGGTCTGGGGTTGGGCCTCCGAGACCCTGGCCGACGTCGCCCACACCGACATCTGGGCCCTCCGCTGCCGTCGGCACACCGGCCGTCGGCGGCGGGCGCTGGCCCGGCACCGCACCCAGGCCCCCGGCCTGATCACTGACGCCGCCTGGTCCTTCCTGATCCCGCCCGAGCTGAAGGCGCTGACCGAGCGCCCGACCGAGGTCTTCCTGGAACGCCGTGGAGATTTTCGATGAGGAAAACCCGCACCCTGGAGCCGGACTACTTCGAAGACCTCTATCGGTCCGATCCCGATCCCTGGCGATTCGCCTCCAGCCCCTATGAAGCGGAGAAATATGCCCGGACCCTGGCTGCGCTTGGCCCGGACCGTGTGCGGTCCGCGCTCGAGGTCGGCTGCTCGATCGGCGTGCTGACCGAACAGCTGGCCGCGCGCTGCGACCGGCTGGTGGCCACCGAGGCGTCGCCGACCGCGCTCGATCTGGCGCGCCGACGCTGCGCCGGCGCGACGAACATCGACTTCCGCCTGCAACCTTCGCCCCACGCGCCCCTCGGCGGCCCCTTCGACGTCATCCTGCTCTCGGAGGTGGTCTACTATTGGGACGACGCCGACCTCGCCGACTTCGCCGGCGCCTTCGAACGGGTCCTCGCGCCCCGCGGACGCTTCATCCTGGTCCATTGGCTCGGCGAGACCGACTATCCGAAGACCGCGGATGAGGCGGTGAACGCCTTTCGCGCCGCCCTAGAGGGCGCCTACAGCGCCGAGCGCGTCGAGCGTACGGCGGATTACCGGCTCGACGTATGGCGCGGTCGCTGAGCGGCGGCGGCCGCCCTCCGGCGCCGCATCGTTTCGAAGCCTGCGGACCAGACGCCGGGCCGTCCTGGTCTCGGCCTCCAGCCGCGCGAAGGTCAACGGCGTGTCGTCGGGCTCGAGGCCTTGCAGCGCGCCGACCGTCTTAAGGCCCCACAGAGGCTCGCCCTCGCCCTGAACGCCCCAGCGGGCCAGGGTGTCGGCCGCGCCGCCCGGCGCACGCCCATCGAGGCGGCATGAGGTATGGACCCTGACGTCGCGGGCGTGCCGGATCAGGCGGCCCGCCGCCCGCAGCGCCGCGAACAGGGCCTTGTCCTCGCTGACCCGAGGCGTCGGCGCCCCGCCGATCGCCCGGTAGCTCTCCAGCGTCAGGGCGATGCTGGCCCCACCCTCGTAGAAATGGCGCGGCCACGCCTCCTCGCGTTCGCGATACGCCTTCAGGTAATCGAAGGCGAACTCGTAGCGCCGGATCCGATCCAGTCGCCGTCGGTGGAGCTTCGGCAGGCGTCGAAGCTCGTCGGGCCGAAGGACCGCCAGTCCGGCGACGGCGTCATAACCGCGATCGAGATGATCGAGCGTGCGGACGAGCCAGTCGGGCGCGGCCAGCGTATCGGCGTCCGTACAGAGGATGAGGTCGTCCGCCGCGGCGAGCGTGTCGGCCGCCGCATCGAGCGCCAGCCGTCGCGCCCACCCGGCATGGGCCCGTCCCTCCGGCAGGTCGACCTCGAGGCAGTGCAGCGGCGTGGAGGTCTCCCCGGCCCACGCCCGGGCGATGGCGGAGGTCTCGTCCGAGCAATTGTTCGCGGCCAGCACCAACTCGACCCGGCCGACCCGGGCATCCCGCTCGAGACGGCGGAGGCTCTCCAGGCAGGATCGGATGCGCGCCGCTTCATTGCGCGCCGGGACCGCCACGGCGATGTTGCGTGACACGAGCGCCTCCCTGTCGTCGGACATGCAATGCGACCGGGCGCGTGGCGTTCCGCCTTAACTCAAGCGAGCGCGGGCGAGGAACCGTTCGCGTAGAAGTCTCTTAGTGCTGGGCCTCGAGCGGAGCGCCTTGAAGACGCAATGGACACGTCCCCCGACCATGGACGCGGCAAGACGGAACCTCCGACGATCGTCGCGCGGGGGACCGCCCTGTTTCTGGATGTCGACGGAACCCTGGCGCCGATCGAACCGGTTCCGGGCGCGGTCCGGCCCACGCGCCGACGGACCCGGCTCCTGCGGGAGCTCGGCGACCGGCTCGGCGGGCGTATCGCGGCGATCAGCGGACGGCCGATCGGCGAGATCGACCGCATACTCGGCGGCGCCGTCGGGGCCGTCGCCGGCCTGCACGGGCTGGAGCGCCGCTCCGCCGCGGCCGGCGTGTTCACCGTCGCCCCGCATCCGGCGCTTTCGTGCGTCCTCGCCCGCTTCCGGGCCCTCGCCGATGAGCGCGACGGCTTGCTGGTCGAAGCCAAGGGCGCCGCGGTCGCCGTGCACTACCGCCGGCGTCCCGACCTGGCGGAGGAGGTGACCGTCCTGGCGAGGGCGCTTTGCGCGTCGAGCGGTCTCGACTATCGGCCGGGCGCCATGGTGTCGGAGCTGCGCACCCCGGGGCCGCACAAGGGCGACGCGGTACGCGCCTTCATGGCCGAGCCGCCCTTCGCCGATGCGAGGCCGATCTTCGTCGGCGACGACCTCACCGACGAGGACGGCTTTACGGCCGCGCGCGCGCTCGGCGGGTTCGGCGTGCTGGTCGGGCCAGACCGGCCCAGCGCCGCGACCTATCGGATCGCGGACGTGGAGGCGGTGCTGGCCTGGCTGGCCACGGCCCCTGAGGACGCCGCCCAACCGCGAGCCGCAACCCATGTCTAGGCTGATCGTCGTCTCCAATCGTGTCGCGGCGTCCGAAAAGGCCGGCGCGGCGTCGATGGGCGGGCTCACCATGGCCCTGTCCGACGCCTTGGCTTTTTCCGACGGCGTCTGGTTCGGCTGGAGCGGCAAGACGGGTCCCGCCACGGATCGCCCCGACATCCGCTCGCAGAACGGCGTCACCATCGCCACGCTCGATCTCGAGGCCCAGGACGTCTCCGAGTACTACAACGGCTTCGCCAATACCGTCCTCTGGCCGCTGTTTCACCACCGCATCGATCTCGCGCGCTACGAGCGGGCGTTCGGGGACGGCTATCAGCGGGTGAACGAACGCTTCGCCGCCGCCCTGTGCGACCTGGTCCGGCCCGACGATGTGCTCTGGGTTCACGACTACCACCTGATGCCGCTGGCGCTCGCCCTGAGGCGGCGGGGGCTGACCAACCGGATCGGCTTCTTCCTGCACATCCCCTGGCCGGCGCGTGAACTGCTGGTCACCCTGCCGCAGCACCAGGCCCTGGTCCGGTCGCTGTTCGCCTACGACCTGATCGGATTTCAATGCGAGGAGTGGCGCAGGGCCTTCCAAGCCTACGTGGAGATCGAAGCCGCGGGTCGGGTGCAGTCCAGTGGACGTATCTCGGCCTTCGGCGAAAGCACCACGACAGGCGTGTTTCCGATCGGCATCGACGCGAGGGGTTTCGCCGCGATCGCCGCCTCTCCGGGCGCGACGCGCAGCTACACGCGCGCGGCCGCGACGGGGGTATTCCGCTCGATGATCATCTCGGTGGACCGGGTGGACTACGCCAAGGGGCTCGAAGCGCGGTTCATGGCCATCGAGCGGCTGCTTGAGACCTATCCGGATATGATCGAGAAGGCCTTCCTGCTGCAGGTCGCCCAGCCCAGCCGGCCGGAGGTGCGCGCCTTCGCCGAGCTTCATCCCCGGCTCGACGCCCTGTCGGGGCGGATCAACGGCCGCTTCGCCACCGTCGACTGGACGCCGATCCGCTATCTCAACCGGTCCTACGGCCGCGACCACCTCGCCGGCCTCTACCGCGCGGCCCGCGTCGGCCTGGTGACGCCGCTGCGGGACGGCATGAATCTGGTGGCCAAGGAGTACGTCGCCGCGCAGGACCCGCAGGATCCGGGCGTGCTGATCCTGTCCCGCTTCGCCGGCGCGGCGGAGCAGATGGACCAGGCGCTGATCGTCAACCCCTACAGCCTCGAGGATGTCGCCGACGCGATCGTGCGGGCGATCCGCATGCCCAAGCCCGAGCGCATCGCGCGATGGCGAACGATGATGGACGACATCGAGCGCCACGACGCCGCGGCTTGGCGGTCGGACTTTCTGCGGGCTCTGCGGTCCACGACGCCCCAGGTTTCGGCGGCGCAGGCTTCCGTGATCAAGCCTTCGGCGACCGAGGGTCAGGGCGGAGGCGGGTCGCGCGTCGGCTTCGGCTGAAGGCGGAATCCGGCCTGGGGGCCATCTCCTGTCGCTCGAACGCGCCGCCTTATCCGTCAGTGGGCGTGATGCTCCGCGTTGCGTTTGCGCGTCGCGGCCGCCTTCCTGGCCGAGGCCGAGCGCTCCGCGGCCGTACGCGAGGACGACGCCTTGCCGCCCTTTTCGCCGCCCTTGTGCGCGGCCGGATGGCCGGTGGACTTTCCGCGGCCCGACCCGCCGGGTTTCTTGCCGCCGCCGTCGTCCTTGTTGACGGTGGCCCAGGCGCGCCGTTCGGCCTCCTGCTCGCCGACGCCCTTGTTCTCGTAGCCTTGGGCGATGTGATCGGCCTTGCGTTCCTGCTTGTCGGTGTACTTCGATTTGTCGCCGCGGGGCATGGCGCACTCCTTCCGATAGCTCAGCCCTGCAGGGCGCCGCCGATCCGGCCTCGCTCGCTGCATGCCGGCCAAACCCGGGATCGGCCGCCGGGTTCCCGCGCCGCGCGGGAGGCGGTGCGACTTGAACTTCGATAGCACCCTACTAATTAGCTCATATGGACAATCTCGATCCTCACGCCGATTTCACCTTGATGCTGATCAAGGTGGCGCGGCTGTATCGGCAGGGCGTGGACGCGGCCCTGTCGCGGCTCGAGCTGTCCGACGCATTGGCCCTGCCCGTGGTGTTGCTCGGACGACGCCCCGAGGGCATGCGGCAGATCCAGCTCGCCGAGGAGCTCGGGGTCGAAGGTCCCTCGCTGGTGCGCCTGCTCGACCGGCTGGTGGAGGTCGGCCTCGTGGAGCGCCAGCCCGATCCCACCGACCGTCGCGCCAACATCGTGCATCTGACGAAGGACGGCAGGGCCCATAGCCGCAGCGCCTCCCGCGCCCTCGACGCCTATCGCACGAGCCTGCTGGGCGAGGTCCCCGCCGCGCAGATCGACGCGGCCCGCGCATTGCTGCACCGGATGGAGCGACAGTTGCTCGCCGAGCGTGACGGCGCCCGCGCATGAGCCCGCGCGCCGGCTACGCCGTCTTCTCGCTGAACAGCTTCGTGGCGGCGATGATCGCCCTGTGGATCGCCTTCAGCATCGGCCTGCCGCGCCCGTTCTGGGCCATGCTCACCGTCTACATCACCGCCCAGCCGCTCACCGGCGCGCTTCGCTCCAAGGCGGTCTACCGGGTGATCGGCACGGTCGGCGGCGGCGCGGCGGCGGTGCTCATCGTGCCGACCTTCGTCAACTCGCCCCTGCTCATGGCGCTGGTGATGGCGGCCTGGACCGGCTTCTGCCTCTACCTGTCGCTGCTGGACCGCACGCCCCGGGCCTATGTCTTCATGCTGGCCGGCTACACCACCGCCATCATCGGCTTTCCCAGCGTCGCCGCGCCCGGCGCGATCTTCGACACCGCCCTGGCGCGCGTCGAGGAGATCACCCTCGGCATTCTGTGCGCCACCGTGGTGCACACCGTGGTCTTCCCGAGCGGCGTCGGGCGGGTGCTGAACGGCCGGATCGCGGGCTTCCTGCGCGACGCGGAGAGGTGGATCGGCGACGCCCTGATCAACCGCCGACCGGCGGCGGACCGCGAGGATCGCCGACGCCTGGCCTCAGACGTCACCGAGCTGCACGTCACCTCGTCCCACCTGCCCTTCGATACGTCGCATCTGCCGATGCGGATCCGGACGGTCCGCGCGCTGGAAAACCGGCTGGCCTATCTGCTGCCGCTGATTTCCGCGCTGGAGGACCGGCTGGCCGAGCTCGGCGCACAGGATCAGGCCCTGACCGCCCTCCTGTCCGAGACCACCGCCTGGGCGGAGACGCCGGCGGACGCGCGGGCGGACGCCGAAGCCCTGCGCGCCCGGTGCCGGGCCCTGACCCCGGACATTGGAGGTCGGGCCGACTGGCCGACGCTTCTGCGGATCAACATCCTGATCCGCCTGGAGGAGCTGATTCAGGCGCTGCAGGACAGCCGCGAACTGGCGCGCTTCGTGGCCGGCGACGCCGCGGTCGCCAGCGACCGGGTTCGCGCCCTGTTGGCCCTGCCGCAACGTCGACGACTGCACCTCGACCACGGCATGGCGATCCTGTCGGGGCTGGCGCTGATGGCGGCGGTGCTCGCCTGCTGCGCCCTGTGGATCTCCACCGCCTGGCCCGAAGGCGCGATCGCCGCCACCATGGCCGCGGTGTTCTGCTCGTTCTTCGCGGCGCAAGACGACCCGGCGCCGGCGATCGTAAACTTTCTGGTCTGGTCGGTGGCCGCCCTGCCCCTGGCGGCGCTCTACCTGTTCGCCATCCTGCCGGCGATCGACGGCTTTCCCATGCTGGCGCTGGTCCTGGCGCCGGCGTTGCTCGTGATCGGCTATCTGCAGGCGACGCCAAGCTGGGGTCCCAGAGCCATCGCCCTTCTGATCGGCTTCGCCGGCGCGCTGGGACTGCAGGCCACGTTCAACGCCAACCTGCCGGAGTTCGTGAACGGAAACCTGGCGCAGATCGTCGGCGTGGCCGTGGCCCTCGCGGCCACGCGCCTGTTCCGGTCGGTCGGCGCGGGCTGGGCGGCGCACCGGATCCTGCGCCGGGGCTGGAGCGAAGTGGCGGCGCTGGCGCGGCGGCGGGAGCAGGTCGACGCCGACGCCTGGATCGCCACCATGCTCGACCGGGTGGGATTGGTCAGCGCGCGCCTCGCCCTGGCCGAACCCGAGGAGACGCTGGACGCCTACGACGCCCTGGCCGACATGCGGGTGGGGCTCAACATCATCGACATGGAGACGGTCGCGGCGTCCGGCGGCGGCCCGCGCGACCCGATGTTCGACCCCACGCTGGACCGGGTGGCCGCGACCTTCGAGCGAAGGGTCGCACGCGCGGGCGTGACGCCGGACCCGGACCTGCTGACGTCCATCGATACGGCCATCACCCGGCTCGCCGCCGCGCCGCGCGAGACCCCGGCGTCCCGCGGCTTCGCCGCCCTGACCGGCCTGCGCCGCAACCTGTTCCCCGCCGCGCCGCCCTACGCGCCGCCTGACACGAGGGCGGCATGATCGGCGAGTTCGACATCGGCGGCGTGTTCGCCCCCACGCTCCTGCTGTGGGCGGTCGTCGCCGTGCTACTCAGCCTGCCGATCCGCCGCCTGCTCGACTGGAGCGGCGCCTACCGCTTCGTCTGGCACCGCGGCCTGTTCGACATCGCCCTCGTCCTGATCCTCTGGGGCGGGGTGGCCGCCCTCGCCGCCCGGCTCACCTTCCCTGTCTGAAACCCGTCATGAAACCGCTCCCGCTTCCCGTCCGCATCCTGGTCACGACCCTCGTGGTGGTTGTCGCGCTCGTCGCCGCCCGCTGGATGTGGGTCCACTATCAGGTCGAGCCCTGGACCCGTGACGGCCGGATCCGCGCCGACGTGGTGCAGGTGTCGCCCGACGTATCGGGACTGGTCACCGAGGTCTTCGTCAACGACAACGACCGTATTCGCAAGGGCCAGCGGCTGTTCGTGCTCGATCAGCCGCGCTTCCATCTCGCGGTCGAGCAGGCCAGCGCCGCTCTCCTGGCTCAGACCACGGCCCTGGCGCAGGCGCGGCGGGAGGACGCCCGCAACCGCGCGCTCGGCGACCTGGTCCCCGCCGAGACGGTCGAGCAGGGCGCCACGCGGATCGCCGGTCTGCAGGCCGCGATCGCCCAGGGCCAAGTCAACCTCGACGCGGCCAGGCTGAACCTCGCCCGCACGTCGGTGCTGGCGCCGCTCGACGGCGTCGCCGCCAACGTGATCGTTCGCCCGGGCGACTATTTGACCGCCGGCAAGACCGCCCTCAGCCTCGTGGCGGTCGGCTCGACCTATGTCGACGGCTATTTCGAGGAGACCAAGCTGTCGCGGATCCGGGTCGGCGACCGCGCCACCGTGGAGCTGATGGGCGATCCGCAGCGGCTGCAGGGCCACGTCGCCAGCATCGCGCCAGGGATCGAGGACCGTGAACGCGCCGCCAGCGGCGATCTCTTGCCGAACGTCAACCCCACCTTCAGCTGGGTCCGCCTGGCCCAGCGCATCCCGGTCCGCATCCAGATCGACGGCGCCGTCCAGCGACAGGACGAGCTCATCGCCGGCCGCACCGCCACGGTGGTCGTCCATCCGTCCGCCGCGGTCGCCCAACGGAGGCTCTGGCCATGGTGAGGATCTCACACCTGGCGGCGACCACCGTCCTGGCGGCGGCGCTCGCGGGCTGCACCACCGTCGGGCCCGACTATCACCTGCCGGAAAAGGCGATGGTGAACGCGCCCGCCGCCCAGGGCGGCTTCGTGTCCGCCCGGGGACAGGCGGCGGTGACCGCCGCGCCCTTGCCCGCGCACTGGTGGCGGCTCTACCAGAGCCCCGACCTCGACCGGCTGGAGACCGAAGCGCTGGCGGCCAACACCGACCTGCGCGTGGCCGAGGCCAGCCTTCAGCGCAGCCGCGCGATCGTGTCGGCGGCCAAGGCGGCGGGTCAGCCGAATCTGGTGCTGAACCTCAACGCCGGCCGGGCCCAGCTCTCCGCCGAACAATACCTGCTCACGGAGACTTTGCCGGAAGCGACCCTCTACGACGTCGGACTGTCCGCCTCCTATCAGCTCGACCTGTTCGGCCGCATCCGGCGGGGCGTGGAGGCGGCGAAGGCGGATAACGAGGCGGTGCAGGCCGCCCGCGATCTGGTCCGCGTCACCGTCGCCGCCGACGTGGCCCGGGCTTATGTGGACGTGTGCTCGGCGGGCGATCAGCTGGCCGCCGCCCAGGCGTCGCTGGGGCTGCAGCAGCAGAGCTACGCCCTGACCCAGCGCCTGGTGCGGGGCGGCCGCGGCACACGCCTCGACCTGACCCGCTCACAGGGCCAGATCGACCAGTTCCGCGCCAGCATTCCGGCGCTCGAGGCGGCGCGGCGCAACGCGCTCTATCGCCTCGCCACCCTGACCGGAAGGCCGCCGGCGGCGTTCGAGACGACCCTGGCCCGCTGCGTCGCCGCCCCTGCCCTGGCCCAGCCGATCCCCGTCGGCGACGGCGCGGCCCTGTTGAAACGCCGCCCCGACGTGCGGATGGCCGAACGGCGTCTGGCGGCGGCCACCGCCCAGGTCGGCGTCGCCACCAGCGCCCTCTATCCCGACATCAGCCTCGGCGCCTCCATCGGCTCGACCGGCGTTGTCGGCGACCTCCTGAAGGCGCAGACCAACCGCTACATGGTCGGCCCCGGCGTGAGCTGGGAGCTGAACCACAGCGTCGCCCGCGCCCGGATCGCCGCCGCCGACGCGACCCAGGTCGCCGAACTGGCCCGTTTCGACGGCGTGGTGCTGGGCGCCCTGCGCGAGGTGGAAAGCACGCTCAACACCTACGGCCATGATCTCGAGCGTCAGGTGCGCTTTACCGCCGTGAAGGACCAGGCGGCGGACGCCCTTGCCGATGCGCGCCGCTTGCAGGCGGCCGGCCGCACCGGCGCGCTCGCCACGCTCGACGCCGAGCGAAGCCTGGCGTCCGCCGACAGCGCCCTCGCGGCCTTACGGGCCCAAATCGCCGATGACCAGGTCGCCGTCTTCCTGGCGCTTGGCGGCGGATGGCAGGCGGAAGAGCGACCGACGCCATAGCGATCGCGATCAGCGCTTGAAGGTATTCCCGACGACCGTTGCGACCGAACCGTCGGGCTTCGCGCTTTCTTCTTCGCGGGCCCCAGCCCCCTCGCCACTGAGGATCGCGGAGCGAGCCCCCACAGGTTCGCAACCCGGCCCGGCCTCGATCGTTAGCGGACTTGGCGCGGATGCTCGAGGGCAGATGGACCTGTCAGTACTTCTACGCCGTTTCGCGACGGCGGATCAGGCGGATCGGCTGGCCGGCGTGGCCGGCCCGATCCGGTCCTGCCCGAAGGGCGACTGCCTGATCCGCGAAGGCGATCGCATCAGCGCGCTCTCCATCCTGGTCGAAGGTGTCGCGCACGCTTACCGCGCCATGCCGGGCGGGGTGCAACAGACCCTCGCCCTGTTCGTCCCCGGGGACGTCATGGACGCCAAGGGCTACATCTGCGAGCGGTCGAGCGTCTCGATCCGGGCGGCCACCCCGATCCGGGTCGCGCCGATTCCGCGCCTGCGCCTGGACGAACTGATCGACACCAGACCGTCGATGGCGCGCTGGCTGCTGGCGGTGATGGCGTCCGACAGCGCCGTCCTCGAGGAATGGGCGGTGGGCATGGGCAGGCGCTCGGCCTACCAGAAGCTGGGGCACCTGCTCTGCGAGATTTCGGCCCGGATGCGGGGCGCGGACCTGGCCAACGACGAGGTCTGCGCCTTTCCGCTGACCCAGGCGGATCTGGCCGACGTGCTCGGCCTGTCGGTGGTGCACGTGAACCGGATGTTGCAACAGCTGCGCGGCGATGGTCTTATCGAACTCCGGCAGGGACGCCTGAAGGTGCTCGACCGACGCGGGCTGGTCGGCGCCGCCGACTTCGATCCGGGGTACTTGGGCGCGCGCGTCGGTATTCAGGGAAGTCGATGAGCCGCTTCTTCTTCCATCTCTGTGGTCCGGCCGGATTCAGCCGGGACGAGGAGGGTATCGAGTTCGCCACGCTGGAGGAGGCCTATCTCGACCTTTGGAAGGCGGCCGTCGAAATGAGCGTGGACGCCCTTCGCCAGCATCGGGATCCCAGTCGCGACCGGTTCGAGCTTTGGGATGAGGAGGGCCGGTTCCTGCTCGATCTCCCCTTCAGCGAGGTGATCAAGGCCGGGGCCTCGGGTCCGCGGCCGCCGATGCGCGACCTGCAGAGCCGGCTGCTTGCGGGTGTGAAACGCGCCCACGCCCTCCACGCCGACCTGGCCAGCGGTTTCGAAGAGGCGCTCCAGTCGCTGGAGACCGCCCGGACGACCTTGAGGGGGCGACCTTGAGGGGGCGACCCGGTTAGAGGGCCCCTAGTTTCAGCGATCTTTTTTGCTCACTGGACGCTAAAAGGAGGGTGAACCGGTCATGAAGTCCGGGCCGCGAGAGGCAAGGTTGACCGGGTGACGTCCAAAAGCGCCCCTTTTCCGGTGGTGGGCGTCGGCGCTTCGGCCGGCGGGGTGGAAGCCCTCGAGGGCCTGTTTGGGAGCATGCCCGTCGACACGGGCTGCGCCTTCGTCGTCGTCACCCATCTCAGTCCCGAGCGCCGCAGCCTCCTGCCCGAGATTATCGCCCGCTATACGCCCATGGCGGTTCATGTGGCGAAGGACGGCGCCGAGGTCCGCCCCAACGAAATCCACGTGCTCCCGGCCGACGCGATCCTGGACATCCACGACGGACGCCTGCGGGTCCGCGAGCTCGTCGAGGGGCGACGTGAGCGAAAGCCGATCGACATCTTCTTCAGCGCCTTGGCGATCGACCAGGGCGAATGCGCCGCCGGCGTCGTTCTCTCCGGGGGCGACGGCGACGGGACCCTCGGCGTCAAGGCAATCAAGGAGCGCGGCGGCCTGACCCTGGCCCAGGTCAGCGATGGGGTGGCGCCGCAGTATCCTTCCATGCCGAACACCGCCATCGCCTCGGGCATGATCGACCTTGCGGTCCCGGTGCACGAGATGGGCGCCCGCCTGGCCGAGTTCGCCCGCAGCCTGACGCTGACCGACGCGATCGCGGAGCCTGCGGAGGACGGAGAAGACGGCCGCCCTCGCAAGGCGGCGCGGGACGAAATCTGCGCCATCCTGCGGACGCAGATCGGCCACGACTTTTCGGGATACAAGGAGAAGACCTTCCTGCGCCGGGTGCAGCGCCGGATGCAGGTGAACCAGATCGAACGGCTCGACACCTACATCCAGCGCCTGCGCCAGGACCCGAAGGAGGTCGGCGCCTTGTTCCGCGACCTTCTGATCAACGTCACCAATTTCTTCCGCGACGCCGACGCCTTCAAGGTGCTCGAAAAGCAGGTCATTCCCAAGCTGTTCGCCGGCCGTGGCGCCGACGATACGGTCCGCGTCTGGGTGCCGGGCTGCGCCACCGGCGAGGAGGTGTTCTCGATCGGCATCCTGATGCGCGAATACATGGACACCCTGTCCGCCGTTCCGCGCGTGCAGATTTTCGCCACCGACATCGACGACCACGCCCTGGCCGTCGCCCGCGCCGGACGCTACCCGGAGGCCCTGCTCGATTCCGTATCGGACGTCCGCCGCCGGCGCTTCTTCGCCTACGAGAACGGCAGCTACATGCTGGCCAAGGACGTGCGCGACCTGTGCATATTCTCGCCCCACAGCGTGATCCGCGACCCGCCCTTCTCTCGCCTCGACCTGATCTCCTGCCGCAACCTTCTGATCTACTTCGGTCCGGACGTGCAGAATCAGGTGATCCCCACCTTCCACTACGCGCTGAGGCCGGGCGGCTATCTGTTCCTGGGCACGTCGGAAAACGTCAGCCAGTTCGCCGAGCTGTTCACGCCGGTGGACAAGAAGAACCGGGTGTTCCGCAGCCGCGACGACGCCGCCTCCACCGTGCGCGTACCCCTAGTCGTGTCCGGATTGCGGCCCACGCCCCTGGCGCCCGCCCGGTCGGGGGCGCGGGCTTTGGCCGGGCTGGCGCTGCGCCAGTCGGTGGAGACCCAGGTGCTCGAGCGGTACGCGCCCCCCCATGTGGTGGTCAACCGCGACGGCGACGTGGTCTATTTCTCATCCCGAACCGGCAAGTATCTCGAGGCGACGGCCGGGGCTCCGACGCGCCAGCTCCTGGCCATGGCCCGCAAGGGGCTTCGCCTCGACCTCAGGACGGTGCTGCGCGAAGCCATCGATACCGAGCGGATGGCGACCCGCGACGGGGTGGTGGTCGAATCCGAGGAGGGCCGGGTCCAGCGCGTGACCCTCACCGTCGAACCCCTCACGGAGACGACGGGCGAGGAGCGGCTGTTCCTGATCGTCTTCGACGACGTCGGCGCCCTGCTGAGCGTGGACGACGCGGGAGCCGTCGCCGGCCCGCCCGACGAGGCCGCGCTGCAATTGGAGCGGGAATTGCGCGACACGCGCGAGCGGCTGCAGTCGCTGATCGAGGAATACGAGACCGCGCTCGAGGAGCTCAAGTCCTCCAACGAGGAGCTGGTCTCGGTCAACGAGGAGCTGCAGTCCACCAACGAGGAGATGGAGGCCTCCAAGGAGGAGCTGCAGTCGCTGAACGAGGAGTTGCACACGGTCAACGCCGAGCTCGGCGGCAAGGTCGAACAACTCGACCGCGCCAATTCGGATCTGACCAATCTGTTCGACAGCACCCGCGTGGCGACGGTGTTTCTCGATCACGATCTGATCATCCGCAACTATACCCCGGCGGCGTCCAACATCTTCAACATCCTGCCGGGCGACCGGGGCCGGCCGCTGACCGACCTGGTCAGCCGCGTCGCTCTGCCGACCCTGGCCGAGGACGTCCGCGCGGTCTTCTCCAGCGGCGAGTCCCTGGAGCGCACCATCGCCCATGACCGCGGCAGCACGCATTACCTGCTGCGGCTGGCGCCCTACCGCGACAGCGAGCGCCGCATCGAAGGCGTGGTGCTGACCTTCGTCGACATCACCACCCTGACGCAGGCCGAGGCGCACCAGAAGGTTCTGGTCGCCGAGCTTAATCACCGGGTGAAGAACATGCTGATGGTGATCATCAGCTTGGCCGAACAGACCTACCGGACCGCGCAGGATCCGAAGGACTTCAAGACCCGCTTCGTCGCCCGCGTGCAGGCCATGGCCCAATCATATGAACTGCTGTCGCGGGAAAGCTGGACCGAGGCGTCGATCGAGGAGCTGATCCGTCCCCAGCTCGCGCCCTTCGGCGGCGACCGGGTGCGCCTCGAGGGACCGACGCTGCGACTGAAGCCGCGTCAGGCGCTCTCCCTCGGCATGATCGTTCACGAACTGGTCGCCAACGCCGGCGAATACGGCGCTCTGAGCGTGGGCGAGGGACAGGTCGAGATCCGCTGGGAAGCCCGCGGCGTCGAGTCCGGATCCGAAGTGACGCTGAAGTGGATCGAGCGCGACGGCCCCGAGGTTTCGCCTCCCGCCAGGCGTGGCTTCGGCCTGAAGCTCGTCGAACAGGAGGCTGCCCATTCCCTCGGCGGCGCCGCCGAAATCGAGTTCGATCCGGCGGGCCTCGCCGTGCGGATCGCCTTCACCAAACCGGACTCCTCCCATGACGCCTGATCCCAGATCCTGGTGGTCGAGGACGAACGGCTGATCGCCGACGATCGGCAGGGCAGGCTCGGGGACATGGACGTCGAGGCGATCGATCCCGCCTCCGGTCGACCGATCGACGCCGCCCTCCCGAATGTCTGCCTCGGCGAGAGGCGACGCTTTCCGGTCGCCGAATATCAACGCGAACGGACAATCTACAGCTTCGCCATTGCAGAGTAACCTAAGCTAATAAATCAACCTTATCCTTGGCGTTCGCCATTAACATAAGTAAGTCTTTGGCATACCGGGTCGTATTCGGCAATTAACTTCGCGTTAACGCTGGAACCGGCGGCCGGCTGATCGCTTAGTCGTGGTCGGAGGCCCCAATGGCAGACCACGACCGCGACTATACCCCCGACCACGACTATGTGGAGTCCGATGCACCGGAGTCGGCGGCGGTGCATCAGCGCGACGTCGGCCATGACGCCGCGGAGGCGCGCGGCTGGCGTCACGCCGCCGTCGTCGGCCGCACGGTCACGATCAACCTGCCGCGTGAGCAGGTGTACGCGGCGTGGCGCGACTTTCGCAATCTGCCGAGCTTCCTCGAGAACATCCGCAGCGTCGAGGTGGGCGACGACCGGCGCTCGCACTGGGTGATCGCGGCGCCGGCCGGCCGAACGGTCGAATGGGACTCGGTCCTCACCGAGGATGAGCCCGGCCGGGTGATCGCCTGGGAGTCGGCCGAAGGGGCCGACATCAAGAACACCGGCCGGATCGAGTTCCGGGACGCGCCTCCGGGCCGCGGGACCGAGGTGACCGCCACCATCGTCTACGATCCGCCGGGCGGCGACCTCGGCAAGCTGATCGCCAAGCTGTTCCAGAGGGAGCCCAAGCTGCAGGCGCGGCGGGATCTCCGGCGCTTCAAGCAGTGGATGGAGACCGGCGAGGTCTCCGTCTCCAATCCGCACCCCAACGCCCCAGAAATCGATCGGTAGCCCTGATGCGCGCACTCACCTGGCACGGCAAGCACAACGTCAAGATGGATACGGTCCCGGACCCGGAGATCGTCAATCCGCGCGACGCCATCATCAAGGTCACCTCGACCGCCATCTGCGGTTCGGACCTTCATCTCTACGACAGCTTCATCCCCTCCCTGACGCCAGGCGACATCCTCGGCCACGAGTTCATGGGCGAGGTGGTGGAGGTGGGCTCAAGGTCCACCCTGCAGAAGGGTCAGCGCGTGGTGGTCCCCTTCACCATCGCCTGCGGCCAGTGCTTTTTCTGCGAACACGAGCAGTTCTCCGCCTGCGACAACTCCCTGCCGGCCGACAAGGCCGACATGACCGAGGCGCTGTGGGGCCACCAGGCCTCGGGCCTGTTCGGCTATACCCACATGACCGGCGGCTACCCGGGCGGCCAGGCCGAATACGTGCGCGTTCCCTATTCCGACGTCGGTCCGATCGTCATTCCGGATGGAATGGAGGACGACGAGGTGCTGTTCCTGTCGGACATCCTGCCCACCGGCTGGATGGCGGCGGAGAACTGCGACATCGAACCCGGCGACACCGTCGCCGTCTGGGGCTGCGGCCCGGTGGGCCTGTTCGCCATCCAGAGCGCGTTCGTGCTCGGGGCGCACAAGGTGATCGCCATCGATCACTATCCGCACCGGCTCGAACTGGCGCGCTCGATGGGCGCGGAGGTGATCAACTATCACGACGTCAAGGTGCGCGAGGCCTTGATGGAGATGACCGGCGGCATAGGCCCGGACGCCTGCATCGACGCGGTCGGACTGGAGAGCCACGGCTTCGCCATCGACAACGTGATCGACGCGGTGAAGGCGGCCACCCGCGTGCTCGGCACCGACCGGGCGCACGTGCTGCGCGAAGTCATCCTGGCCTGCCGCAAGGGCGGACGCCTCTCGATCCCCGGGGTCTACGGCGGCTTCGTCGACAAGGTCCCGGTCGGCGCCCTGATGGAGAAGGGATTGCAGGTGAAGTCCGGGCAGACCCACGTTCAGAAGTATTCGCAAAAGCTGCTGAACATGATCCAGGAGGGTCAGCTCAACACCACCTTCCTGATCAGTCACCGTCTGCCGCTCGAGGACGCCCCCAAGGGCTACAAGATGTTCAAGGAGCAGCAGAACGAGACCACCAAGGTGGTCCTGAAACCCGGCTGGAGCCAGCAAGCGGAGACCACAGATGCCTGAAATCCGTCCTTTGGCCGTCGTCACGGGCGCCTCGTCCGGCATCGGCTACGAACTGGCGCGGCTGTGCGCCGAGAACGGCTATGACCTGGCCATCGCCGCCGATCACGCCGAGATCGTCGAAGCGAAACAGGGCCTGGAGGCCCTGGGAGGCAAGGTCGATGCGGTGCAGACCGACCTCTCCACCGAGGAGGGGGTGCAGGACCTGATCGACCTGATCGGCGGCCGACCGGTCGATATCCTCTGCGCCAACGCCGGCCACGGCCTCGGCCACGGCTTCCTCGACCAGGACTGGAACGCCGCCCGGCACGTGATCGACACCAACGTGGTGGGCACGCTGTTCCTGGTCCACCGCCTCGGCCAGGGCATGCGCTTGCGCGACAAGGGCCGCATCCTGTTCACCGGTTCGATCGCCGGCCTGATGCCCGGAACCTTCCAGGCGGTCTACAACGGCTCCAAGGCCTTCATCGACAGCTTCTCCTTCGCGCTCCGCAACGAGCTCAAGGACACCAACGTCACCGTCACCTGCCTGATGCCCGGCCCGGTCGACACCGAATTCTTCGAACGCGCCGACCTGATGGACACCAAGGTCGGCCAGGGCAGGAAGGCCGATCCGGCCAAGGTCGCCAAGACCGGCTTCGACGCCATGATGAAGGGTGAAGGCGATGTGGTCGCCGGTCTCATGAACAAGCTGCAGGCCGCCGTCGCCGCGGTGACGCCGCAGTCGGCCCTGGCCGAGCTGCACCGCGGCATGGCCGAGCCGGGGTCAGGAAAGAAATAGGTCGCCGCCCGGACTGATCACAGGCCCGGACGCGACGGTCTGGAGCTCCCGATCAGTGTGAGACGAACACCGGTAAGGGCGAGTGGTGCAGCATCGTCCGGGTAACGCCGCCCAGCAGAAACTCCCGCCAGGCGGAGTGGCTATAGGCTCCGATCACCAGCAGGTCATATCTGCGGACCTGAAGGTGGGACACCAGGGCGGCTCCAGTCCGCCCCTGGGAGTCCAGGTGAAAGGTCTCCCCCAGCGCCACACCATGGGCGCGAAGGTGGCCGGCCAGTTCATCGACATCGCGGGACGCCTTGTCGATGGAGACGATCTCGAGCGCGCATTGGGCGGCGATCAAGAGCGGTATGACGTCGTGGGCCGCGCGCACGGCCTCCCGGCTGCCGTCCCAGGCCAGCACGGCCCGCTGGATTTCGGGCGCGCCCGCCGTGGATTCCGGAATCACCATCAACGGCCGTCCGCATTTCACCACCAGGTCGTCCGCCAGCGACGTGGCGCGATGCTCCGCGGCGCCTTCGGACTCATATTGCCCGACGATGACCAGGTCGGCGTAGCGGGCGTGGTCCGCGAGTTGGTCGGCCATCCGGCCTTCGAAGACTTTCCAGGCGGTCTGTGTCGGTCGTTCGCCCGCGACTTCCCGGAAGATCAGCTCCGCCGACAGCGCGTCGCGCTGCGAGCGATCCTCGAGAACCCGCTCGACCTGGCGCAGCTTGCTGGGCTTGTACAATGGCGGAACGTCGGTCGGCGCGATGACATGGACCCCCGTGAGACGCGCCTCATGGCGCGCCGCCAGGTCCAGCGCGTAACGAAGCCGGCTCACGCCCGCTTCGCTCGCATCCACATGAACCAGGAGATCTCGAATCATGCGGCGAGCCTTCGATGGCGGGGCGGGGGTCGAACACGACGCGCGACCGACGAGTGAGGCGGCAGCGCGGGCGTCATGGCGTCAGGCGGCCCGCTTCAGGACGGCGGTCGCCCGCCGCGCCACGTGGATCTGCCTTGTCGGGGAGACCGTTGCCGTCGCTTCCGGCCAGAAGCCCGCCCGGACCATGGCGTCGTCGATCGCGTCACCAAGCGTCCGGCGCTCGGACCGTGCGGTCTGCACCACGATCAGGCCGCCGGGCGCCACCCGTGCGCAGCCCGCCAGGATCCTGTCCAGGTCCGCGAGGGACACGGTTCGTGGGACGATCAACGCCGCGCCCGCTTCCACGATGGGCGCGACGCTCTGCGAAACGTGGACCACGTGTGCATAGCCGCGGGCGCACAGCCACAGCAGCATCGGCAGCGCGGCGTCGCCAGGCACATAGATGCGGCTTGAGGTCGTGACGCCGGCGACTGTCAGGGCCTCGACGAGGCGATGCCGACCGGCGCCGGTCCTTGGAGTTGGATCATTCATCTTGCAGAAGCCCGGCGAGCTGCGGCCTGTTTCCGCCGCCGTCTCAGGCCCCTTTATCTAGAGCGAGACGCATAAGGTCTCGATCCGGGAAGGACGTTCGGAGCATAAGGCCGTCGTCAAGGCGGCCTCAGCCCGGCGCGCCGCCCGCGCGAGCGCCCGATCAGCCCACGCGCGCCCGGACCGTGTCCCGCGCCCGGTAGAGGCCCCAGAACGCGTCGGCGATCGTCCCGCCCTCGATCGTCGGCACGGCGGCGCTTTCCGGCCCCGTCCCCCTGACAACCCCGGCGATGGTCACTTCGCCGACGAAGACGCCGTCGTCCTTCAGCCGCGCCGCCAACAGTCCCACCAGCTTGGCCTTGGCCGCGTTGGCGAGGGCCACCCCCTCGGCCTTCAGCGCCAGGGCGAACCCGTCGACCATCGGGTTGAGGTCGCCGAATGCGCCGTTGGTGACGAGGACCGCGCCATCGCCCGCCGCCTTCAGGTCCGGCAGCGCCTCCTGCACCGCGCCCAGGAGTCCGACGAGGGCGACGTCGAACACGTCTTTGACGCGGGTGGGATCGACGGACAGGAGGTCGCCGAGCCCATGTCCGCTGAAGGCGTTCCAGTGCAGCACGACGATCGGGCCGAGCTCGGCGCCGGCCCGTCTGATCGCGCCGCGGAGGGCGACCGGATCGCTGGCGTCCGCCGGGAAGGCGGCGGCGGCGACGCCCCTGGTCTTCAACGCTTCGACCCCGGCGGTCAGCCGGGCCGCGTTCCGGGCGATCAGCGCCACCGAGAATCCTTCGGCGCCGAACCGTTCGGCGACGGCGCTGGAGACGCCGGGCCCGAACCCGACGATGACAATGGTCTTGGACATGCCGCCTCCGAGCTTCAGATGGAGTGTTCACAGTAGGCTTCGGCGGCGCGCCTGGCCACCGGCTGTTCCACTTCCGGCGCGACCTCCATCGACGAAGGAGTCGCCGTTGCTTTGGGCGTTTCGCGTGGGGCCCATTTGGATCGAGCGGCGCGTTTCGGGTGGGGTGGAGGTCGCTCGCAAGTCCACACGCGCGAGCTATCCCCCGTGCATCAACCAGCAGGATCACCAGCCGTAAGGCGCAACGCCCGGCGCCTCGCCATCATGGAAAAAGCCGCCGGTCTGCCCCGTCCAGTCCAGCGTGGCGAGACGGACCACAATTGCGGCCCCCTTCGCCCTTCATCGGCATACAGCGGGGAGTACAAGAGCATGTTCGGCGCGCCGCCTGCCGCCAATCTCCCGCGACCGAGGGCCGGCGCTTCGGCATAGAGAGAAGAGGTCCGCTTACGGGCGATCGCGTCGCAGCGCACGCCCCGTGGCGACGCCAGACGAGACCGGCGGTTTGACGCCATCAAATCGGCCCTCTAGCGATATGCGTGATTCTCGAGTCGCGCCTCTCGCTCTACGCCTCCAGTTCGATGTCCCAGTAGAGGTAGTCGAGCCAGCTTTCATGCAGGTGGTTGGGCGGGAAGCGGCGGCCCTGCTCCTGCAGTTCGTACATGGTCGGCCGGTGGGCGGCGCGGAACACCGCCATCTGCGCTTCCTTGGGCGTGCGGCCGCCCTTGGCCAGATTGCACGGCGCGCAGGCGGTGACGATGTTCTCCCACGTGGTGCGGCCGCCCCGCGAGCGCGGGGTGATGTGGTCGAAGGTCAGCTCCTCGGGCGAGCCGCAGTACTGGCAGGTGAAGGCGTCGCGCAGGAACAGGTTGAAGCGGGTGAAGGCCGGCGGCCGGTCCTGGGCCACATAGTTCTTCAGCGCCACCACGCTCGGCAGCCGCATTTCGAACGAGGGCGAGCGGACCACGTGGTCGTAGGTCGAGATCACGTCCACGCGGTCGAGAAACACCGCTTTGATCACCTCCTGCCACGGCCAGAGCGACAGGGGATAATAGGACAACGGCCGAAAATCGGCGTTGAGAACGAGGGCGGGCCAGCCTGACGGCGGCCGCGAAAGGACCTGCAGCGTCATGACGGGAGACTCTCCGGCCGTGGCGCGTCCCGATGTACCTTGCACAGATGCTTGAAGACGATCCTCCTCAAGTCTGGATACCGAAGGCGGGTAGTCTCCTTCGAACGCCAGCTTTAAGCGATTCCTGGCGACATCTCCATGACGGTCGTCGCGGAGGGGTCCGCGCCGCCGCCGCCGGACGGTCACGCAGGGGCGATCTCTCCGCGCTTCACGCCGCCGTAATAGGCCCACAGCAGGTGGGCGGCGACGCCGCGGTTGGGGCGCCAGGCTTCGGCGCGCAGATAGAGCTGCTTTTCGGTGAGCCGCAGCTCGGCCCGGTCCGCCAGGCGCACCGCCTCCTGCAGGGCCACGTCCCCGGCCGGAAAGAAGTCGAGCCGGCCTTCGCAGAAGCTGAGGTAGACCTCCGCGGTCCAGCGGCCGACGCCGGTCAGACTGCACAGCGCCTGCAGCGCCGCGTCGTCGTCGAGGTCGCGAAGGTGCTGGAAATCGATGGCGCCGCGTTTCTCCGCCTCGGCGATGGCCAGCGCATAACGCGCCTTGGGCCGCGACAGGCCGAAGCGCTTGAGACCGTCGATGTCGAAACGAAGGGCGTTTTCGGCGCTCACCTGGCCGAGCCCGGCCTCGAGCCGGGCCCAGATGGCCGCGGCCGAGGCGTTCGAGACCTGCTGGTTGACGAGGATGCGAAGAAGACCCGCATAGCCGCCGTCGCGGGTGCGCCAGGCGAAGGCCGGCGTGACGGCGTCGGCGCGGGCGAGCGCCTCATCCCGGCGGGCCAGCTGTGCGCGGGCGGCTCTGATCTCGGCGGCGTCCAGCCCGGTCATGCCGGCGGCTTACGCCGGCGACGACACGGGCCGCAACCGCGTTGGGATTCAGAGGCCGGTAAAGGCCGTGACGCCGCCCATGGCCAAGCCCATGACCAGGAGCGCGACCATGCCGATCCGGTCGGCGAAGCGGGCGATGACGCTGTCGGAATTACGAACAGCGGCTGTTGCAGTTGCAAGGTTTTGATACGACATGATGGTATCCCCATTCCAAGGATCTTAGCCCGTCCCCATTGGCCGAACTCGATCTGAACGATGCTTAAATACCCGCTATTTGAACGGTGTCAAGATTAACTTTACGCCGTTCGGATGAAAAGTTAGAGTGCCTCCGATGAACAAGCCCGTCGCTGTCGACCCTGCGGACGTCCGCCCCTATCACCACGGCGATCTGCGCCGCGCCCTGATCCTCGCCGCCGAGCGGATCCTGGAGCGTGAAGGGCCCCAGGCCTTGTCGCTCCGCGCCGTGGCGCGCGAGGCCGGCGTCAGTCCCGCGGCGCCCTACCACCACTTCAAGGACAAGTCGGACCTGCTCAACGCCATCGCCGAAGCCGGCTTCGAGGCTTTGGGCGAAGCGATCAAGGGCGCGGTGGCGGCCGACACCGAAGCCAAGATGCACACCATGGGCGTGGCCTATGTGAAGTTCGCCCGCGAGAACCCCGCGCTCTACCGGGTGATGTACGACTGCTCGCGCGCCCAGGACGGCATGCCGGACAAGACCCACGGCGAAGGCGGCGGCTTCCACCTGGTGGAGCAGGCGATGATCCGCGCCGGCATCGACCCGTCCAACCAGGTCGATCTGAAACTCTGGTGCATCTCCGCCTGGTGCTCGGCCCACGGCGTCGCGGAGATGGTCGGTTTCGCCCAGTTCAAGCCGATGATCGACGAGCTCGGCGGGGAGGACCGCTTCATCGAAGAGCTCATGTCGCGCGTCTGCCATTCCCCGAGCAGCGACCTCTGATCCTGCCGGACCCGGGCGCCGCCTTCGTCACCCGCTTCGCGCCTTCGCCCACCGGGCTTCTGCACCTTGGTCATGCCTTCTCGGCGCTGACCGCGCAGGCGGCGGCGCGGGCGGCGGGCGGGCGACTGCTGCTGCGCATGGAGGACATCGATCGGACCCGCTGCCGCCCCGACTTCGAGCAGGCGATCTACGACGACCTCGCCTGGCTGGGGATCGACTGGGAGACCCCGGTCCGGCGCCAGTCGGAGCACATGGCCGACTACGACGCGGCTCTGAGCCGGCTGTGCTCCGACGGGGTGCTCTATCGTTGCTTCCGCACGCGCAAGGAGGTGGCCGAAGCCGCGGCCTCCGCGCCGCACGGACCCGAGACGCCGTTCCGGGGCGCGCCCCTGCCGGAGGAGGAGGAAGCGGCGCGGCTGGCGCGCGGCGACCCCTTCGCCTGGCGGCTGTCGCTGGCGGCGGCGCGGCGGCGCCTGGGCGGGACCTTCGACCAGCTGGCGTTCACCGACCTCGACGCCGGAGAGGCCCTCGCCCGGCCGGACACCGCCGGCGACGTGATCCTGGCCCGCAAGGACGTGGGCGTGGCCTATCACCTCGCCTCGGTCGTCGACGACGCCTTGCAGGGGGTCACCCACGTGATCCGCGGCGAGGATCTGCGCGAGGCCATTCCCATCCAGCGCCTGTTGCAGGCCCTGCTCGATCTGCCGACGCCGGTCTATCGCCACCATCGGCTGATCGTCGGCGCCGACGGCCGGCGCTTCGCCAAGCGCGACGCCACCGGCCGCCTCGTCGACCTGCGGGCCCGGGGCGTCACGCCCGCCGAGGTGCGGGCGATGGTCGGGCTGCCGTAAAAGAGCACGCACGGGCGCCACACCCTTGGAATTGCTGGGCCTGGCGGTTCCCCTCCAGGGCCAAACCCTCTAGACAGCCGCGCATTGTCTGGAGGCCCCATGTTCGCCGAATCCGCCGCGCTCCGCCGCATCAAAGCTTCGCCCACGGTGGCCATCTCGGCCCAGGCGCGCGCGCTGAAATCCGAAGGCGTGGACGTGATCGCCCTGTCGGCCGGCGAACCCGACTTCGACACCCCCGACAACATCAAGGACGCGGCGATCAAGGCCATCCGGGACGGCGTGACCAAGTATACCGACCCGGACGGGACGCCCGAGCTGAAGCGGGCGATCTGCGCCAAGTTCAAGCGCGAGAACGGGCTCGACTATACGCCGGGCCAGGTTCACGTGGCCCCCGGCGGCAAGCCGGTGATCTACAACGCCCTCCTGGCCAGCCTGTCGCCGGGCGACGAGGTGCTGATCCCGGCCCCCTACTGGGTGTCCTACCCGGACATGGCCCTCCTGGCCGGCGGCGAACCGGTGATCGTGCCGACCCGGGCCGAAGACGGCTTCCGCCTGAAGCCCGAAGCGCTCGAGGCGGCGATCACGCCGCGCTCGAAGTGGCTGATCCTGAACTCGCCGTCCAACCCGACCGGCGCGGCCTATTCGGCCGCCGACCTCAAGGCCATCGCCGAGGTCCTGCTGCGTCATCCGCAGGTCTGGGTGCTGACCGACGACATGTACGAGCACCTGCTCTACGATGGGTTCGAATTCTCCACCATCGCCCAGGTCGAGCCCGCGCTCTACGACCGCACCCTGACCATGAACGGGGTCTCCAAGGCCTACGCCATGACCGGCTGGCGGATCGGCTACGCGGCCGGCCCCGAGCCTCTGATCAAGGCCATGGGCAAGGCGATCAGCCAGACCACCTCGAACGCCTCCTCGATCAGCCAGGCCGCCGCGGTCGAGGCCCTGAACGGCCCGCAGGACTTCATCCCCGAGCGCGCCGCCCACTTCGAGAAGCGCCGCGACCTTGTGGTGTCCATGCTGAACCAGGCGTCGGGCCTTGTGTGCGCCAAGCCTGAGGGCGCCTTCTATGTCTACCCCTCATGCGAGGGGCTGATCGGCCGCAAGACCGAGGCCGGGAAGGTGATCGGGAGCGACGAGGACTTCGCCAAGGAACTCTTGGCCGCCGAAGCGGTGGCGGTGGTGCACGGCGCCGCGTTCGGCCTGTCGCCCTTTTTCCGCATCTCCTACGCCACCTCCACCGAGGTGCTCGAGGACGCCTGCACCCGCATCCAGCGGTTCTGCGCCAGCCTGCGGTAGGGCGCCGTATCGATGGGTCTCCAGTCGGCCGCCTGGCTCGGGGCCCTCGCCGCGCTGATCGTGTCGTGCGGCCTCTCCGCCGTGCTCGCCTGGTGCGGCCCGGTGGACCGGCCGCGCGCCCGCGGCATGCACGCGGCGCCGACTCCCACCGCCGGCGGCCTCGCCCTTCTCGGCGGGACGGCCGCGGCCCTGGTCGCCGGCCTTCATGCGATGCGTGCGTCCGGCGGCGTCGACCTGGCGTTCACGGGCGCCGTCGCCGTCGCCCTGGCGCACGGCCTGCTCGGCGCCGTCGACGACGTGCTCGACCTCGGGGCCAAGGGCAAGCTGATGGTCCAGCTCGTCCTGGCCCTGGCCTTCGCCGTCCTGGTGCACCCGGCGCGCATCCCGCTTTCGGCGACCTTCGGGCTCGAACTGCCCTGGCCGGTGGCCGTGGGCGGCGTGGCGTTGTGGATGATCGTCACCGTCAACGCGGTGAACTTCATGGACGGCTCCAACGGCCTGATCGCCGGGGCCCTGGCCATCGTCCTCGGCGGACTGGGCCTTCGGGCGCTGAACGGCGCGGACGCGACCCTGCCGGTGGTCCTGCTCGGCGCGGCCGGCGCCTGCGCCGGATTCCTGCCGTGGAATTATCCCACGGCCCGGCTGTTCCAGGGCGACGCGGGCGCCCTTTTTCTCGGCGCCCTCGCGGCGGCGATCGCCGTGGTCGCCGCGGGTCCGGGCCGCATGGCCGGCGCGCTGAACCTCTTCACCGCGCCGATCGCCCTGACGCCGCTGTTGACCGACGTGCTGTTGACCCTGCTGGGCCGGGCGCGACGCAAGGAACGGCTGTTCGACGCCCACAAGCAGCACCTCTATCAGCGCTGGCTGGCCGCCCACGCCGGCGACCACGCCGCCTTGGCCCGCAGGGTCTGGCTGATCGTCGGCGCGTACACCGCCGCGGCGATCAGCGTGGCGCGGGGCGATCCCCTGAGCGCGGCCCTGGTGTTCGGGGTCGGCGTGGCCGGGGCCGTCGCCGGCTGGCTCTGGCTCGACCGGCGGCTTACGCGGAGCGGCTGACGGCCACGTCGGCGAGTTCGCACAGGGCGCTGCGCCAGACCGGGTCGCCGATGCCGGCGAGCGCCATCTTGGCCCGGTCGGCGTAGTCGTAAGCCAGGTCCATGGTAGCCGCGAGGGCGCCGGTGGAGGTCACCAGCTGCTGCGCGCGCGCGAAGTCGGCCTCGTCCTGCTGCAGGTCGCCGACCGTGCGGTTCCAGAACGCCGCCTCGCCGGCCCCGGTGCGGGCGATCGCATAGAGCAGCGGCAGGGTCGCCTTGCCTTCGCGGAAATCGTCGCCCGGGTTCTTGCCGAGCGCCCCGGCCGCGCCCGAATAATCGAGCGCGTCGTCGACCAGCTGGAAGGCGATGCCCACATTCATGCCGAAGGTGCGGAAGGCGCGGATGGTATGCTCGCTCGCCCCGGCCGACACGGCGCCGGCTTCCGCGGCGGCGGCGAACAGCTCGGCGGTCTTGGCCGAGATGATCTCGAGGTACATCTCCTCGGTCAGGGTGATCTCGTGCGACCGGGTCAGTTGCAGCACTTCGCCTTCGGAGATCACCCGCGAGGCCCGGGCCAGGATCTCCAGCGCCCGCATCGAGCCGGCCGAAACCATCAGCTCGAACGCCCGCGCGAACAGGAAATCGCCGACCAGCACGCTGGACGGGGCGCCCCAGATCAGGTGGGCCGCCACCTTGCCGCGCCGGAGGGTGGACGAATCGACCACATCGTCGTGCAACAGCGTCGCCGTATGGATGAACTCCACGGCGGCGGCCAGCTTGCGGAAGGCGTCGTCGCGCGCCCCAGCGGCCCGCGCCGCCGACACCGTCATCAACGGCCTGAGCCGCTTGCCGCCCGCCGCGATCAGGTGCTCGGCCAGGGCCGGAATCACCGGCACGCTGGAGTCCATATGCTCGAGGATCAGCGCGTCGACACCCGCCATATCGCGTTCGGCCAGCGCCAGGAGCTGGTCGACGGAGGGCCTCGGCGGGGCCAAAGCGGCGGTGGCTGCGTCCAAAATTCAGGCCTTTGACGCCGCCGTCACACCAGGGATGGCGTGAGGCCGCGCGCGTGGCGCACAATGGTGACCCGGCCCCCCAGGGTCAAGGGAACCGCGCGGTGAACGAAGGGATGGATGAGACGGGTGCGGAGATAGAGCCACACACGCGCGAGAGCCTGCTGCTCGGCGGACGGCTGCGGCTGGTTCAGCCCGGCCGCGGCTACCGCGCCGGCATGGACGCCGCCCTTCTGGCCGCCGCACTGCGGTTGAAGCCCGGCCAGCGGGCGCTCGAGATCGGCTGCGGCGTCGGCGCGGCCCTCCTGCAGGCGGCCGCCCGCAACCCCGAGGCCGCGTTCTGGGGCGTCGAGCGGGATGCGGAGGCGCTGGCCCTCGCCCAGAGGAACATCGCGCTGAACGCCCTGCAGGATCGCGTCGTCGCCGTGCCCGGACAGGTGGCGCAGGGCTTTCGCGCCCTGGGCCTGCGGCGCGCGGACGCGGCGATCGCCAATCCGCCGTTCTTCGACGACCCGGGGGCGCTGAGGGGGCCGACGCCTGAGAAGGCCGGCGCCTGGCTCGCCGACGACGGCCTCGACGCCTGGCTGGGCTTCCTGGCCGACGCGGTGAAGGACGGCGGCCAGATGCTGCTGATCCATCGCGCCGACCGGCTCGGCGACATCCTGGCGGGGTTCGCTCCGCGCGCAGGCTCGATCCGCGTCCGTCCGATCCAGCCCTACGCCGACCAGCCGGCCAAGCGGGTGGTGGTCAAAGCCGTGCGCGGCGGCAGAGCGCCGCTCGTCCTCTTGCCGCCCCTCGTGCTGCACGACCGTTCGGGCGCCAAGCATACGGCCGAGGCGGAGGCGATTCTGCGCGGCGAGACGGCGCTGGACTGGGATCAGTCCGCGTAGGCCTTCATCGCCTCGAGGCAGAGCCCGACGCCGGTGACGTCGTCGAACGGGTCGGCGGTGACGATGCAGAAGAAGCGCCGCGCCTCGGCCCACAACATCACCGTCTCGGGCAGGCCGAAATCCTCGATCGCCGCCTCATCCGGATCGCGCAGCACGCCGTCCTCGCCGATCACGCTGCCGATCAGGCTTTCGACCCGCGCCGCGTACTCCGCGTGCCCCTCGTCGAACACGTTCATGTAGGCGAACACCGGCTTGCCGAGCGCGGAGGCGAATCCGGCTTCGAAGGCCGCGGACGGATCGGCGGACGGTCCGCGCCAGGGGGTCAGATTGGCGATCACCGCGTCCGCGCGGCGAAGACTGGCCAGGGTGGCCGCATAGAGTTCGCGCGCCATGGCCTCCGAGCCGTCCCGCTCGACCAGGGGGGTATCGCCGGCGAACAGGGGCTCCACGCCCGCCGCCGCGCAAAGCCGCCTCTGCCGCCCCATCAGGTCGGCTGCGCCCAGGGTCCAGCGCTCCGGGCCGGACAGATAGACGGAGGAGATGCGCCGCATGCGCAGACCAAGCTCCCGCGACCCGCTTCCGGTCAACCCCCGACTTGCGCGACGGCCTGGGGCGGCGATATGGCGGCCTGGGAGACCGTGATGACCCTCGAGCCGCCGCTCTATGCAGAGATCGTGGACTTCTGGCGCGACGCCGGGCCCGCGCTGTGGTTCGCCCGCGACGACGCCTTCGATGCGGCGATCCGCGAACGGTTCGAGGCGGTGCACCACGCCGCCGCCCGCGGCGACTATGCGGACTGGATGGACATGCCCGAAGGCGCCCTGGCCCTGGTGCTGCTGCTCGATCAGTTTCCGCGCAATCTCTACCGCGACACCGCCCGGGCGTTCGCGACGGATCCGCTGGCGCGGGCGACCGCGTCGCGGGCCATCGGCCTGGGCCGCGATCAGGCGTCGGAGCCGGCCCTTCGCCTGTTCTTCTACATGCCGTTCGAACATTCCGAGGATCTCCAGGACCAGGAGCGATCGGTGGCGCTGATCTCGGCCCTGGCGGAAGACGCGAGCGACGATCACCGGCGTTACGCCGCGCTGCATCGCGACCTCATCGTCCGCTTCGGCCGCTTTCCACACCGCAACCAGATCCTCGGGCGCGAGAGCTCGGCCGAGGAGCTCGCCTATCTTGCGGGACCGGGCTTCAAGGGTTGATGGCCAGCGCCCGCAGCGCGGCGTCCGGATCAGGCGCCGCAAGCCGCGGCCAGTCCGGGGTCTGATTGCGGAACCAGGTCGTCTGTCGCTTGGCGTAGCGGCGGGTGGACTGGCGGGCGGTTTCGAGCGCCTGCTCCAGGGACAGGTCGCCGCGCAGATGGGCGATCAGTTCCGGCGCGCCGAGCGCCTTCATCACCGGCAGACCCGGATCGAGCTCGCGGGCCAGGAGCGCGCGCGCTTCGTCCAGCGCCCCCGCCTGCAGCATGGCCGAGAGCCGCAGGTCGCAGGCGGCGTAGAGCGCCGCGCGCGGCGGATCCAGCACCACTCCACGCCAGCCCGACAGGGGCGTGACGCCGGGGTGCGCCTGCCAGTCGCTGAGAGCCCGGCCCGTGCCCACCGCCACGCTCATCGCGCGCACCAGGCGCTGGCGGTCGCCCGCGGCGATCCGCGCCTCGGCCGAGGGGTCCAGAGCCTGCAGTCGCTGGCGAAACGAGGTCTCGCCTTCGGTTTCGAACTGGGCCTCCGTCACGTCCCGCAGCTGCGCCGGCACCGGCGGGATTTCGGCCAAGCCTTCGGTCAGGGCGCGGAAATATAGCCCGGCGCCGCCGACCACGATGGCCGGCCGGTCCCGCGACGCGATCTCGCCGAGGACGGCGGCCGCTTCGCGCAGCCAGCGCCCGACCGACCAGGCCTCGGCGCCGTCGGCGACCCCGTAGAGGTGGTGCGGCGCGCGCGCGAGGTCCGCCGCGGGCGGCCGCGCGGTGAGGATCGGCAGGTCGCGATAGATCTGCATGGAGTCGGCGTTGACGATCTCGGCTCCGATCCGCTCGGCCAGAGCGAGCGCCAGGGCGGACTTGCCGCTTGCGGTCGGGCCGGCGATCAGCCAGACGCTCGGACTCGCCATGTCGCTCGCCCTCACCTTCGTCACACCCGCTCCCGACGCCGAACCCGCGGCGGACGCCCGGCTCGAGGCAGCGGTGGCTGCGGCGGGCGGCCGCGTCAAGGCGCGGCGCACGCTTGGGCCGGGCGCCGAGGACTGGACCATCGAGGCCGCCAGCCTGGCGGCCCTGCGCGAGGGCGCGCAACTGGCCGTGTCCGGCCTGCCGGTCGACGTCTGCGTCCAGCCCATCGAAGGCCGGCGCAAACGCCTGCTGCTGGCCGACATGGATTCCACCATCATCGGCTGCGAGTGCCTGGACGAGCTCGCCGACTTCGCCGGGCGCAAGGCCGAGGTCGCGGCGATCACCGAACGCGCCATGCGCGGCGAGATCGGCTTCGAGGGCGCCCTGCGCGAGCGCGTCGCCATGCTGGCGGGGCTCGAGCTGGCCGCGCTGGGCCAGTGCTATGACGCCCGGGTGCGGCTGAATCCCGGGGCGCGGACCCTGGTGACGACCATGGCCGCGCACGGCGCCCGCTGCGTATTGGTGTCGGGCGGGTTCAAGAGCTTTACCGGGCCGGTGGCGGCCGCGGCGGGATTCCATGCCGACTTCGCCAACACTCTGCTCGACGACGGGCTTCGGCTGACCGGCCAGGTGAGCGAACCGATCCTGGGCCGTGAGGCCAAGCTGGCCGCCCTGCAGCGGGAGGCCGCAGTGCTGGGAGCCATGCTCGAGGATGCGTTGGCGGTGGGCGACGGCGCCAACGATCTGGCCATGATCCGGGCCGCGGGCCTGGGCGTCGCCTACCGGGCCAAGCCGGTCGTGTCGGCCGAGGCCGACGCCCGGGTCGACCACGCCGATCTGACCGCCCTGCTCTATTTCCAGGGCTACGCCGCCGCGGAGTTCGCGCCGCCCGGCGAGGCGAGTTAAAGGAACCGCATGGAGCTCACGCCCAGCCGCGCCGCCGTGATGCAGGCGCTCGACGCCATCAAGGATCCGAAGTCGGGTCAGGGGCTGGCCATGGCCGGCCTGGTCCGCGGTCTCAGCCTGCGCGAAGGCCGGGCCGGATTCATGCTCGAGGTCGCGGCGGCCGACGCCGGCCTCTACGCGCCGGTCCGCGAGCAGGCCGAGGCCGCCCTTCGCGCCCTGCCGGGCGTCCGCCAGGCCCAGGTGGTGCTCACCGCCGAGGACACCCCCGTCGCCCCCGTCCCGCCGCCGCCGCGGCGCGCCACCGTCGCCGAGGATCCGCGCGCGGCGCTGCGCCCCACGCCGACCGCGACCCGGCCCGACCACGTGAAGCGGATCATCGCCGTGGCCTCGGCCAAGGGCGGGGTCGGCAAGTCCACCGTCGCCGTCAATCTCGCCTGCGCCTTCGCGCGGCTCGGCCTTTCCACCGGCCTGATGGACGCCGACATCTACGGCCCCTCGGTCCCGCACATGATGGGGGTTTCGGGCCAGCCGCGGCTGACCGCCGACAAGCGGATGATCCCGGCCGAAGCCTATGGCGTGAAGGTCACCTCGATCGGCCTGATCGTCGAGCCGGACTCGGCCATGATCTGGCGTGGACCGATGGCCTCCTCGGCGGTCAACCAGTTGATCAACGAGGTCGCCTGGGGCAGCGCGGCCGAGCCGCTCGACGTGCTGGTGCTCGACCTGCCGCCGGGCACCGGCGACATCCTGCTCACCCTGTCGCAGAAGATCGCCATCGATGGAGTGGTGATCGTGTCGACCCCGCAGGCGATCGCCCTGGCCGACGTGCGGCGCGGGGTGGCCATGTTCGGCAAGGTCGCGGTCCCGGTGCTCGGCGTGGTGGAGAACATGGCCTACTTCACCGACCCCGCCACCGGCGCGCCGATCGAGATCTTCGGCCGCGGCGGCGCACGCGCCATGGCCGAGGAGATCGGCGTCCCCTTCCTCGCCGAACTACCGATCGACATCGCCCTGCGCCAGGGCGGCGACGCCGGCGCGCCCCTGGTCGCTGCGGCGCCTGAGAGCGCCACCGCGGCGGCCTTCATGGCGGTGGCCGAACGATTGCGCGGATAAGCGGGCCCGAGCGGTTCATCGCCCGCCCACGGCTCCTTTCAGCGCGGCTGTGGCAGGCTGTCGCCCGACGGACGGCCGAGGCGGCTCCCGCCCGGCTGCGGCCCCGCCCCGCCCCCCTGGGCCTGCGCCGTCTGGTGATCGAAGGCGTCCTGCTGCGGCGGGGACAGACTGGCGTAGAAGGCCTTCACCGCGGCGCCCTGCCGGTGGACCATGGCGGCGTCCGCGTCGACTTCGGCGTTGACCAGATCGACGCGCCTCGGCGTCGGCAAGGTCGGCATCATGCGCTGCATTTCGCGATGACGCGCCTCGGCCGAGGGATCCGGGCTGATCGCCGCCACATAAGCCCGCCAGCCGTCTTCCTGGGCGGCGGTCAGGTGCAGGGCGTCGTGCAGGCTGGAAAGCCGGCTCGTCTGCGCGCGGGCGCCGCCGGCCAAAGCCGCCATCGCCGCGAATACGGCAGCGGATCGGGCGATTGTCGAACCAATATTACGCATATGAAACCGAACTCCAGGCCCCCCTGCGGAATTTCAGCATATGAGGCCTTGAGCCCGACACGTTAAGGGGCAACTTACGGAGAGTGGAGTGATGGAGGTCCGGATGAAGAGGTTGGCAGCGGCGCTCATGGTCGGCGCCTGCACTCTCGCGCCCCTCGCCGCGTCCGCGCAGACGCATGGCGGCGGCGGCCACGGCGGAGGCTTCCACGCCGGCGGCGGTTTCGCCCACGGCGGGGGCTATGGCCACGGCGGTGGTTATGGCTATCACGGCGGTTATGGTTATCGCGGCGGCTACGGCTACCGAGGCGGCTATGGCTACCGCGGTTATGGATGGGGTTGGGGCGGCTTCGGCCTCGGACTGGCCCTCGGCGCCGCCTGGGACCCTTGGTACTGGGGCTATTATCCCGGCTACGCCTATCCCTACTATGGTTACGCCCCGCCGTACGCCTACGACTACGACGACGACTATGGTCCGCCGCCGCCGCCGGCCGGCTACGCGCCCCCGGCGCAGGCGCCGGGCGGCGACTATACGCCGCCGTCGGCGACCCCGGGCGGTTCGGCCGCGCCGGGTGGAAGAACGGCCTGTGGACAATGGGTCTGGCGGCAAGACCAGAACAAATACGAGTGGAACCCCGGCGCCTGTAGCTGAGGCCCGTGCGAGGGGTCGCGCTCCTCTTCCGAGGGGCGCCGACCTTGCGCCCTACATCCGCTCGGGCGTCTCGATCCCCAGCAAAGCCAGCGATTGCTCGAGTTGCGCGAGCGTGGTCCGCGCCAGTGTGAGGCGCGATGCGCGCGTCGCCGTGTCCGGGGCCTGCAGGATCGGACAGCCGGCGTAAAATCTCGAGAAACTCTGCGCCAGACGATAGGCGTGTTCGGCGATCGTATGCGGCGCCCGCTTGTCATAGGCGTCCGCCAGCGCCTGCTCGAAGGCGTCGAGCGTGAGCACCAGATCCCGCTCCGCCGGTTCATGCGCCGCGACCGGGCCTGCCGCCGCGCCGTCGGCCTCCGCCCGGCGCAGCAGGCTTTTGATCCGCACCGCCTGGTACAGCAGATAGGGTCCGGTCTTGCCCTCGAAGCTCATGAAGCGGTCGAGGTCGAAGACGTAGCTCGTGCCGCGGAAGTTGGACAGGTCGGCGAACTTGAGCGCCGCCACGGCCACCTTGTGCGCCGTCGCTTCGAACTCCCCCGCCGGCAGTTCCGCGCCGAGACCCGCTTCGTGCAGCCGCTCGCGCGCCTTGTCGGTGGCCATGGTGATCAGGTCGTGCAGCTTCAGCACGCCGCCCTCGCGGGTCTTGAAGGGCTTGCCGTCGGCCCCGTTCATCGTGCCGAAGCCGATGTGCTCGAGCGATCCCTCCGCCGCATAGCCGGCGAGATAGGCGGCCCGGAACACCTGGTCGAAATGATCGGCCTGGCGCTGATCGACCACATAGAGGGTGAGGTCGGGCGCAAAGCTCTGCTTGCGGTCGATCACGGTGGCGAGGTCCGTGGCCCCGTACATGGCCGATCCCTCGGAGGAGACCACGATCAGCGGCGGGACCTCACGCCGGTCGCCGTCCCTCGCGACGCGGACGATCTCGGCGCCCTGGTCGGGAACGAGCAGGCCCTTGGCGCGCAGGTCGTCCACCATGCCCGCCATCAAGGGATCCGCGTCGCTCTCCCCCTTCCACAGGTCGAAATCGACGCCGAGGGCATGAAACTCGCGCTGCAGCGCCGCGCGGCTCACGTCGACGAACCGGCGCCAGAGGGCGCGATAGTCCGCCCGGCCCGCCTGCAGTTCGGCGGTGGCCTTGCGCGCGCGATCCCGGAACGGGAGGTCGGTCTTGGCCTTGGCCGCCGCCTGCGGGTAGAGGCGTTCGAGATCATCGAGCGTCAGGCGTGCGGGATCGATATCCTCGTCGCCGACCGCGACGATCAGCAGCCCCATCTGGAAGCCCCAGTCGCCGAAATGGGCGTCGCCGACGACCTCGTCGCCGCGCCAGCGGAACAGCCGCTTGATCGATTCGCCGATGATCGACGCGCGCAGGTGTCCCACGTGCATGGGCTTGGCCACGTTGGGCCCGCCGTAGTCGACCAGCACCCGGCGCGGCGCGGAGACCGTCTCCCCGCCCGTCCGCGGATCGGCGGCGATTTCCGCGGCCCGGTCCGAGAGCGCCGCGTCGGTGAGCCTGAGGTTGATGAAGCCCGGACCGGCGATCTCCACCGACGCCAACCGGGGGTCGGCCGCGATCCGTTCCGCCACCCGGCCGGCGATCTCGCGCGGATTGGCCTTGGCCGCCTTGGCCGCGGCCAGGGCGCCGTTGGACTGAAAATCCGCCAGGTCGGGACGGTCGGACGGGGTCACGCGCCCGAGCCCTTGCGGCAGACCTTCGGCGGCGAAGGCGGCCTCGACCGCCTCGCCCAGGCGGTGCTTCAGATCGCTCATAGGAGGTTAGTCGCCGCCGGCGGAGGCCGTTTGCGTGGTGACCGCGCGGAACCGCTTACCCAGCCGGTTGAACTCGGCCATTTCCGGCGTCACGTCGAACCCGATCAGGATCTCGAACTGCGAGCCGGACACCGTGGCGTCGGCGCGGGGAATGGTGATGCCCTTGAGGGTGTCGACCACCGTGATCCGGTCCTGACCCGGCTTGAACTCGCCGATGATGTCGAAATACTGCTTGCTGATCACCGCCTGGTTTCGCGACGTGACCGCGACCCAGTAGCGATAGTCCTTGGATGCGCCCACGGCCTGCGGCCCGCGGCCGAGACCGAACTTGATCGCCGCCTGCACGCGAATCGGCTCGTTCGCCCTGTAGGAGCAGGCGGAGTGGACGCCTTCGACCTCGCCGGTCCAGCCGACGTTGGCGAGGGCTTCCTTGTTGTCCTTGAGTTCGAGATAGCGCGCCGCATCGTAAAGCACCCTGACGAAGGGGCAGGGGCCGGCGTTGGTCACCGACGGCAGGGGCGCCGGGTCGGTGTTCCATTCCTTTTCCTTCTGCTTCTTTTTCTTGTCTTCCGCGTCCTCGGCCTGACGGCGGGCGTCGTCGTCGCGCTGAGCCTGACTCGACTGCGCATAGGCCCGCTGGGCCGTCGGCGCGATCACCATGAGGGCGACGCCCAGGAACACAAACGACAAACGACGCATCACGATGATCCGGAGGAAAAGGGGGCGCGGGCGCGGTCCCGACCGATAGAGGCCTTCATACCTGCTACGCCATCGCGTCGCAATGAAGGCGCGCGCCCCGCGCCGCGGGCGCATCGACGCGGCGCACTGGTTACGGACGCCGCCATGCCCTAGATTGAGCGTATGGACGCGACCGTGCCGTTTCGACCGCCGCTGATCGTCAGACTGGCCAGTCCGCGCGGCTTTTGCGCCGGGGTGGAGCGGGCGATTCAGATCGTCGAGCGGGCGATCGAGAAATTCGGCGCGCCGGTCTATGTGCGCCACGAGATCGTGCACAACATCCATGTGGTGGAGCGGCTGCGTAAGCTCGGCGCGGTGTTCGTCGAAGAGGTCTGCGACTGCCCCACCGATCGTCCGGTGATCTTCTCCGCCCACGGCGCGCCCAAGGCCGCGACGATGGAGGCCTCGCGGCGGCACATGCTCTACCTCGACGCCACCTGTCCGCTGGTGTCCAAGGTCCACCTGGACGCCGAACGGCACCATCTGGCCGGGCGTGAGATCGTGCTGATCGGGCATGACGGGCATCCGGAAGTGCTCGGAACCCTGGGTCAGCTGCCGGACGGGGCGATCACCCTGGTGGAGACGCCGGAGGACGTCCGGCGTTTCGAGCCCCGCGATCCCGACAACCTGGCCTTCGTGACCCAGACCACCCTGTCGCTGGACGACACCGCCGAGATGGTCGCGGCGCTGCGGGCGCGCTTTCCCAATATCGCCGGCCCGCACCGCGAGGACATCTGCTACGCCACCACCAATCGGCAGGAAGCGGTGAAGGCCCTCGCCGAGGGCTGCGATCTGGTGCTGGTGGTCGGCTCGCGAACCTCGTCGAACTCCCAACGGCTGGTCGAGGTCGCCCGCCGCGCCGGGGCCCGCGACGCCCACCTGATCGAGGACGCCGGCGGCATGACCGACGCCATGCTCGAAGGCGTGCGCCGCCTTGGCCTGACCGCCGGCGCATCGGCCCCGGAGCTTCTGGTCAGGGGCGTGCTCGACGCCCTGAGGCGTCGGTTCGAGGTGCTGATCGAGGAAGGCCCGATCCAGATCGAGGATGTGACCTTCAAGCTGCCCCGCCTGCTCGCCGATCAGGCCACCTGATCGCGCCGCCGGGGCCCTCCGGCCTGCCGCTCCACGCCGTTCGCGCCGGTTATGACGCTCTGCCAGCTTGACCCCCGGCGCGGCGCAGCCGATCAGGCGGCGTGGCCGTCTACACCGACATCTCCGATCGCGAACTCGAGGACCTGCTCGCGCAGTACGACCTCGGGCGCGCGCTGTCGTGCAAGGGGGTGGCCGAGGGGATCGAGAACTCCAACTTCATCCTCGACACCGAGCGCGGCCGCTTCATCCTGACCATCTACGAGCGGCGGGTGCGCGCGGCCGACCTGCCTTATTTCATCGACCTAATGCGCTGGCTCGCCGCCCGGGGCTTTCCCTGTCCGACGCCGATCCCCGATCGGTCGGGTCGCGCCCTGACCGAGGTCCGCGGCAAACCCTGCGCCATCGTCAGCTTTCTGAACGGCCTTTCGATCCGATCGCCGACGGCGGCGCACTGCGAAGAGGCCGGCGCCGGCCTGGCTCGCTTGCACGCAGCCGCCGACGGCTTTCCCGGACGCCGGGCCAACGACCTGGGCCTCAAGGCGTGGGCGCCGATGTTCGAACCGCGCCATGCCGCGGCGGCCGCCGCGCTCGAGCCCGGTCTCGACGGGCGGATCGCCGCCGATCTCGACGCCCTCGAGGCCGCATGGCCGAGCGCCCTGCCGGAGGGGCCGATCCACGCGGACCTGTTCCCGGACAATGTGTTCTTCATCCAGGATCGCTTCGCCGGGGCGATCGACTTCTACTTCGCCTGCGACGACGCCCTCGCCTACGACCTCGCGGTCTGTCTCAACGCCTGGTGTTTCGATCCGCAAGGCCGCGTCCTGGCCGATCATGCCCGCGCCCTGCTCCGCGGCTACGAGGCGGAGCGCCCGCTGACCGGGCCCGAGCGCACGGCGATGCCGATCCTGGCCCGCGGCGCGGCCATGCGCTTCTTCCTCACGCGGCTGGTGGACTGGCAGCGCGGCGCCGAGGGCGCCCTGGTGACGCCGAAGGACCCGATGGAGTATGCCCGCCGCCTCGACGCGCACCGCGCCGGCGGACTGGAGGCGATCCTGTGACCCCGGTCCTGATCTATACCGACGGCGCCTGCAGCGGCAATCCGGGCCCAGGCGGCTGGGGCGCGGTCTTGATCTCCGCCGGACACGAACGCGAGCTGTCCGGCGCCGAGGCGCTCACCACCAACAACCGGATGGAGATCATGGCGGCGATCGCGGCGCTCGAGGCGCTGAAGCGGCCCTGCACCGTCGACCTGCATACCGACAGCCAGTACCTGCGCCAGGGGATCACCGAATGGATGCCCGGCTGGAAGGCGCGCGGCTGGCGCACCGCCGACAAGAAGCCGGTCAAGAACGAGGATCTGTGGAAGCGGCTCGATCTCGCCCGCGCCCGCCATGAGGTGCGATGGCACTGGGTCAAGGGTCACGCGGGGCATCCTCTGAACGAGCGCGCCGACGGCCTCGCGCGCGCCGCCATCAAGACCATGCGCGAGCAAGGATGACGGCGGCCCGCCTCGTCGGTTAAACCTGTCGCATGGCGGTCCTGAGCTGGATGGGGATGGACGATCGAACGGCGCTGGAGGGCGACGGTGTGCGGCTGCGTCCGCCGCGCATGAGCGATTACCGCGAGTGGGTCGAGCTCAGGGAGGCGTCGCGCGCCTTTCTGCAGCCGTGGGAGCCCACCTGGCCGTCCGACGACCTGACCCGCTCGGCCTTCCGGCGGCGGCTGGCCCTCTACGCCCGGGACCGCGACCTCGCGCAAGGACACGCCTTCTTCGTGTTCCGGCAGGAGGACGGCGCCCTGGTCGGCGGCGTGAACCTGCGCAACGTCATGCGCGGCGTCGCCCAGTCGGCCCAGATCGGCTACTGGGTCGGTCAGCCATACGCCCGGCAGGGCCATGTTTCCGCCGGCGTTCAGGTCGTGACCCGCTTCGCCTTCCGCACGCTCGGCCTGCATCGGGTGGAGGCGGCCTGCTGCACCGATAACGACGCCTCGCGCCTTTTGCTGCTCAAGGTCGGCTTCCACGAGGAGGGGCTCGCGCGCGGTTATTTGAAAATTAACGGGAAATGGCGAGATCATCTCCTGTTTGGGCTGATCGCGGACGAGCCTGCCGGGCGTTGATGCGCCCGACTCCTCCGCCGGCGAGGAAAAGCATGGCGAGCGCCGTTCCGTACGGCTGGGCGAACACGACGGCTCTGCTCGAGGCCCTCGGCGGCGCCGGCGCCGCCTTGTGGCGCTATGACGCCGGCGACGATCGGCTCGACCTGCTGGGAGACCTGCGCGCCCTCGGCCTGCAGCCCCTCGCCCCTCATTGCGGCCGCGCCGCTCTGTTGGCCATGACCGAAGACGCCGACCGCGCGGGCGTATCGGCCCTGCTCACGCCGGGCGCCGGGGCGCCGCAGGCGACCGTGCGCCTCCTCAGCGGAGCGACCGCCGTCTGGCGCGGCGACTGGCTGGAGGGCGAGATGTGCGCCACCGGCGTGATCGTCCCGGCCGTCGCCGTCGCCGACACGCTCGACGCCCTCACCGGCCTGCTCGACCGATCGAGCTTCCTGCGCCGCGTGGAGCAGCGCCTGCTCGCGCCCGGGTCCCTTCGCCTCGTCGCCGCCGACCTGGCCCGCCTGCGCCGGCTCAACGAGGGGCTGGGTCCCGAGCGGGCCGACCTCGTGCTGCGCGTGCTCGGCGCGCGCCTGTCCGGCATGGTGCCGCCGGAGTCCGCGCCCGCCCGGCTCGGCGAGGACGAGTTCGGATTCATCCTCGAGGATACGGGCGCCCCGGACGCCCTGCCCGCCATCCGCGCCGCGCTGGAGGCGCCGCTCTCGATCCGCGGCGTCGACATCCACCCCTCCCTGTGGATCGGCGCCGCCCGGGCCGACGGCGCCAGCGAGGTGGACGCCCACGACCTGGTCCGCCGCGCGTCGGTGGCCCTGCAGACCGCCAAGAGCGCGGGCAAGACCCTCAGCGTCGCCAAGCCGCCGGGCGGCGACGGCCTCTCGCGCCTGGCGCTCGAAGCCGATCTGCACGGCGCGCTGGCGCGCGGCGAGATCGTCCCCTTCTTCCAGCCCATCGCGCATCTGGAGACCGGACAGCTGGCCGGATTCGAAGCCCTGGCCCGCTGGAAGCATCCCCGGCGGGGCCTGATCATGCCGGACGACTTCCTGCCGTTGATCGCCGACGCGGGGCAGATGGGCGCGCTTGGGCGCCACATCCTCCAGACCTCCGCGGCGCAGATCGCCGCCTGGCGCTCGGCCCACCCCGACGCCGGCGAACTGTTCGTCGCCGTGAACCTGACCACCGGCGAGATCGAGGACGAACGGCTGGTGGAGTTCGTCGCCGAGCTGGTGCGCCGCCACCGCCTGCCGCCGCGCACGCTGAAGATCGAGGTGACCGAAAGCGACATCATGCGCGACCCCGAGCGGGCGGCGGGCACGCTGAAGGCCCTGCGCGAGGCGGGGGCCGGGATTTCGCTCGACGATTTCGGGACCGGCTTCTCCTCGCTGGCCTACCTGACCCGGCTGCCGTTCGAGACCCTGAAGATCGACCGCTATTTCGTCCGCACCATGGGCGAGAACGAAGGGTCGGAGAAGATCGTCCGCTCGGTCGCCTCCCTGGGCCGGGACCTGGGCCTGGAGGTGGTGGCCGAGGGCGTGGAGACCGTCGCGGTGGCCCGAAGGCTGGCGGCGCTCGGCTGTCACTACGGCCAGGGCTTCGGCTATGCTCCGGCGCTCGACGCCCGCGAGGCCGAGGTCTACCTCAACGAAAGCTACCTCGACGGCGCCCCGATCCGCCAGAGCGCCTGACGCCGACCTAGAACCCGGCCTGCAGGGTCACGAACACCATGCGCGGCGCGATCGGGTAGCCCTGATAGCCCCCGGTCGCGCTGGTGATCACCAGCGTGGAAATGCCCTTCTTGTCGGCGAGGTTGGTGGCGTTCACGCTGAGCTTGGCCGAGCGCACCCAGTTCACCGGCAGGCTATCGAAGCGGTAGCTGGCCTCGAGGCCCACCAGGAAAACGGTGGGGATGGAGCGGTCGTTGAGGTAGGTGGCGTAGCGCCGGCCCATGTAGTCGCCGTTGATCTGCGCCTCGAACGGCCCGAAGTTGGTCGACAGGATGGTCTTGTTGAGCCAGTTCGGCTCGCCCGGCACGTGCTCGCCGCCGATCTTCACCACCACCGGCTGGCCGTTGGAGATGCCGCTGTTGTAGTTCTGATCATAGGTCGAGTTGTTGTAGGACAGGGCGTTGTAGAGGCTGAAATGCCGTCCGAAGTGCAGCGTGCCCTCGATGTCCACGCCGTCGGTCGTCACCCCGCCCACGTTCACCAGGATCGACGGCGCCGGGTTGATGAAGTTGTACGGCGCGATGTTCAGGATCCGGTTCGAGAAGTCCACGTGGTAGTAGTTGGCCTGTCCCTCGAAGCCGGTCAGCACGCCGAGATCGAGCGTCCGCTTGGTGCGCACCCCGACCTCGTAGGTCCATGACGTCTCGGGATGCACCGTCGACTTGAACAGGTTGAAGGCCGCCTGGTTGCCGAGGTTCCAGGGCGACGTGCCGTAGAAGTTGCCGCCCTGGCTGTAGGGGATGAACTGGCGCAGGTTCTTCTGCACGTTGAAGAACAGCTGTTCGTGCGAGGTGAAGTCCCACACGCCGCCGGCCTGCGGCAGGAAGCCGTCGTTGGAGACGATCGTGCCCGAGGGGAAGCCGTTCGGCGCCGCTTCGATCTGCTGGATCTTCACCGTGCCGGTCGCGGTCTGCAAGGTCGACTTGAACCCGGCCTGGACCAGCAGGGTGGGCAGGATGCGCCACTGATCCTGCAGGTGGATGACGGCGTCGTCGACCGAGAAGTCGACCGCGTCCTGGGTGAAGGCGGCCGGCCCCTTGGGCGTGTCGTAGGGGCTGGTGTCGTGGTTGGCGCTGGAGAAGGGATACCAGACCCGGTGCTGGCCCTCGTCGTTGTGCTCGTACCAGAGGCCGAGTTCGATGCTGTGCTGGCCGAGCCGCCAGTTCAGAGTCGAGAGCTCGCCCCAGCGGTTGATGTGGTATTCGGTGGTGCGGACCTCGAGGCCCGATCCGCCGAACACGTTGATGATGTTGGCCAGGCTGCCGGCCGACGTCGCCGAGCCGCCGACCACCAGGCCGGGATAGTAGGTGGCGAACAGGGCCGGCAGGCCGGCGTTGTTGACCGGGCCGGCGACGATGCCGCGACCGTAGTCGTAATGGTAATAGGCCTGGTTCGACCAGGTGAGGCTGTCGTTGAAACGATAGTCGTACTTGGCGTAGCCGAGGATATCCTCGCGCTGTTCCGCCGAGAAATAGTTGGAGAAGTTGTTGCCCTGGGCCGCCGGCGGCGTGCCGAGGGTGTAATAGGTCCCGACTGCGGAGCTGTTCGGGTAGAGGTAGGGCCGGGTGTAGGGGATGAAGCCTTGCGCCGCCGTGGTCTGCTGATTGCCGAAGCTGGTCGCGTCCTCGTTGGGGAAGGTCTTGGTCGAATAGTCGAGGTAGGCGGTGAACTTGCCATGCGCGTCCTCGTGCACGTACTTGGCGTTGACCTGATCCTGGGTCTGATGTCCGTCGAAGTCCCAGGCGCGCTGGTCCTGGTGGACGTAGGCGATGTAGCCCTCGCCGCCGAGGACCTCGCCGGTGTCCAGCCGCACGAAGGTGCGGGTGGTGTCATAGCTGCCCAGGGTTTCGCGGATGTCGGCGCCGAACTGGCGCGAGGGGTCGCGCGAGAAGGTCTCGATCACGCCGCCGAGGTTGCTGGTCGAGGCGGTGCCGAGGGCGCCGGCGCCGGACGACAGTTCGACCCGCCCGACGTTTTCGCTGATCACCGCCCGGGCGGGGCTGAGCCCGTTGTAGCCGCCGTACTGCTGGTCGCCGAGCGGCACAAGGTCGAAGGTGTAGCCGAGCTGCTGGGTGGAAAAGCCGTGGACGAAGACCTGTTCGTTTTGTTCGTCGACGCCCCACGGGTCGGCGGTCTGGAACACCACGCCCGGAAGGGTCTCGATCGACTTCAGGGGGTTGGCGCCGGGCAGGATCTTCTGAATCTCGCCGCCGCTGAGCGTCACGGCCGAGCGCGTGGTCCTGGCCGCCGTCACCACCACTTCGTCCGAGCCGCCCGCGGGAGGCGGGGTCTGCTGGGCCGCCGCGGCGCCCGCCATCAGGAAGAGGGCCGAACTGCTGAACAGGGCGGCGCGCGCCGCTCCGGTGACGGATCTGATCATGGCGATACCCCTGAGCGGCCTTGCCGGCTTCGCTTATGAGGCGGGGCTAATAGGCGTCCTGCGCTTAGCTTTGACGACGCCCAGGTCAGGATTCAGCGACGGAACAGTGATGGTTTTGTGATGCGCGAGGCTCGCCCGCGGTGTTCAGGCCCGGCCAGCCTGCATCGACAGCTGTTCGGCGCGCACGCCGATCTTGGCCAGGGCGCGCTCCCATTTGGTGTCATGCTCGTCGTCGAAGATCAGCGCCTCGTCCGGCTCGCAGGCCAGCCAGATATTGTCGCGGATCTCCCGCTCGAGCTGGCCCGACGACCAGTTGGCGCAGCCGAGCGCCAGGGTGGAGCAGCGCGGCCGCCGCTGGGTGTCGGCCATGGCCTCCAGCACCTCGCGCGTCGCCGTCAGCGCCACGCCCTCGCCCACGTGCAGGGTCGACTCCGGGACCGCATAGTCGTCGGTGTGCAGCACGAAGCCGCGCTCCCGCTCCACCGGACCGCCCGACAGCACCGGCCGCTCGGGCATGCGGGCGGTGGTTTCGACCCCCAGGCGCCGGAACAGGTCGGGCAGGGTCAGCCCGTCGACCGGCATGTTGACGGCGATGCCCATGGCGTGCTCGGCCGAGTGGGCGCACATCAGGATCACCGCCCGCTCGAAGCGCGGATCGTCGATGCCCGGCATGGCGATCAGCATCCGCCCGGCCAGAAAGGCGCCGGGCGTCGAGTCGTCGCTGATCATGATCCCGTCGTCACGGAGCGGCATGATCGGCCTTCTAGCGCGGATGCGCGGCGGCGTCATGACGGTTGTTCGATCGAGGCGGCTTGCGCATCGCTTTTTCAGCGCCTTTATTCGCGAGGCCTGCGGCAGCCCGCCGCACCGCCACAACGCCGGAGCCCGCCCCATGACCATCGCCGTCGGCGACAGCCTGCCCGCCGCCCAGTTCATGACCATGACGCCCGACGGCCCCCGGCCGATCACCTCCGACGAGGTGTTCAAGGGCAAGAAGGTGGCGCTGTTCGCGGTGCCGGGCGCCTTTACCCCCACCTGCTCGGCCAAGCACCTGCCCGGCTATCGCGACCATGCCGAGGACTTCAAGGCCAAGGGCGTCGACACCATCGCCTGCGTCTCGGTGAACGACGTCTTCGTGATGGGGGCCTGGGCCAAGGACCAGAACATCGGCGACAAGGTCCTCTTGCTGGCCGACGGCAACGGCGACTTCACCAAGGCGATCGGCCTGGAGCTGGACGGCTCCAAGTTCGGCATGGGCCCGCGCTCGCAGCGGTATTCCATGATCGTCGACGACGGAAAGGTCGTGACGCTGAACGTCGAGGAAGGCGGGGAATTCAAGGTCTCGGCCGCCGACTACACGCTCGCGCAGGTCTGACGCCGTGGTGGAGGTGGCCAAGACCGCCGATCCGGTCCGGCTCGGCTACCTCCGCTCCGCCCTCGCCGAGGCGGGCATCGAGAGCTTCGCCTTCGACAGCGCCGCCGGCGCGCTCTGGCCCGGGGCCATTCCGCATCGGCTGATGGTCGAGGATCGCGACGCCTGGCGCGCGCGCCAGGTGATCGAGCACGCGGAAGCTGAGGTGGATCGTTCATCCGCAACTTGACCGCAGTCGTCGGCCGGGGGACAATCAGCAACTCCGACAACTACAGTTAGGAACCTTCCATGATCGTCCGCCGCCTCGCCGCCTTCGCCGCCGGCATCGCCCTCCTGGGCGGTTCAGCCGCCTTCGCGCAGATGCCCGCGCCCAATGTGCTCAAGGATCCCAAGGCGGCGCCGGCGGGCGTCTACAAGCTCGACCCCCGCCACGCCTCGGCGACGGTGAAGCTCGCCCACATGGGCCTGTCGCACTACACCATGCGCTTCGACACCATCGCCGGCAGCTACACCTACGATCCGACCCACCCGACGGCGACCCAGATCAGCGTGACCATCGATCCCAAGTCGGTCGACACCGCCGATCCCAAGTTCAACGAAGAGATCGCCGACAAATTCCTCGACGCCGGCAAGTTTCCGACCATCACCTTCACCTCGACCCGGATCATCCAGGGCGCCGGCGATCGCGGCGAGGTCGAGGGCGTGCTCGATTTCCACGGCGTGAAGAAGCCGGTCACCCTGCACGTCACCTACCGCGGCTTCGTCGAAATGATGAAGCAGCAGCGGATGGGCTTTTCCGGTGAAGCCATGTTCAAGCGCTCGGACTTCGGGGCCACGAGCTACATCCCGGTCGTCGGCGACGAGATCACCCTTCTGGTCGAGGTGGAGTTCGTCAAGCAGTAACCAGGTCCGGCCCCCGCTGGCGAAGCTTGCCGTTTTGTGAGCCGGGGGCGCGGGACCACGTCATCCCGCGCCGTCATGCTGTGGCATCGGCGCGGACCGGCGGGCCTGGACCTGGGTCCGCCGGCCGATCACCGAAGAAGGGGCGCCCTTGGCTCGACCAGTCTCCCGCTATTCCGCCGTCGCCATCGCCCTGCACTGGCTGATCGCGGCGCTGATTCTCGCCAACATCGGTCTGGCCTGGACCTTCAAGGTCACGCCCCAGGGACTGACCTGGTTCAAGCTGATCCAGCTGCACAAGTCGGTCGGGATCACGGTTCTTTTGCTGAGCGTGCTCCGGCTCGTGTGGCGCCTGGTCAATCCGCCGCCGGCGGCCGTTTCGACCCTGACGCCGTGGGAGCGCCTGGCCTCGCAGGTCGTGCACTGGGGCTTCTATCTGATCATGCTCGCCATGCCGCTGACCGGCTGGATCATGGTCTCGGCCTCGATGCGAAGCCTGCCGACCGTGCTCTACGGCCTGGTTCCCTGGCCCCACCTCGGGTTCATCCACGCCCTGGCCCCGGACGCGCGCAAGGCCTGGAGCCATTGGGGCGAGACCGGCCACGGCCTTCTGGCCTGGCTCGCCTACGCCCTGATCGTCCTGCACGTGGGCGCGGCGCTGAAGCATTGGCTGATCGACCGCGATACGGTCATCGGCCGCATGGCTCCCTTTCTGGCGCGAGGAGCGCGTTCCCATGCGTAGATCCCTGATCGCGGCCGCGGCCGCGGCGATCGCCCTGTCGACGATCCTGGCGACAGCCCCTGGCGTCGACGCCGCGCAGGCGCCCAAACCGCCGCACAAGGCGGTCGCGGCCAGCGTCCCGCCGGCGGCCCCGGTGTGGACGGTGGACAAGGCGGAGTCGCGGCTCACCTTCCGGGCCAGCGCCAACGGCCAGGCCTTCGACGGCGTGTTCAAGACCTGGGACGCGCAGATCGCCTTCGAACCCAAGAACCTGAAGGCGTCGCACGCCATGGTCACCGTGGTGATGGCCTCGGTGATCACCGGCGACCCGACCCGCGACCAGATGCTGCCGACCGGCGACTGGTTCGACGTCGGCAAGTTCGGCAAGTCGGTGTTCGAGACCAGCGCCATCACCCAGACCGGCCCCGACCACTTCCTCGCCGCCGGCACGCTCAGCCTGCACGGCGTCAAGCGCCCCATCACCCTGCCCTTCACCCTGACCTTCATCAAGGACGCGGCCAAGATGGAGGGCGCGACGACCGTGAACCGGATGGACTTCGGCGTCGGCCATGGCCAGGCCGGCGGCCCCGAGACCGTTGCGCCGCAGGTGACGGTGTCGGTCAAGCTCACCGCCCACAAGGCCCATTGAGCGACCTCGCTTGAACGACGCAGCCTTGAGCGACGCGGTCCGGGGCGCCGTCGCGGCGCTCGAGGCCGGCGCACTCGTCATCCTGCCGACCGAGACGGTGTACGGCCTCGCCGCCGACGCCGCCGACGCGGAGGCCATCGCGCGCATCTACGAGGCCAAGGGCCGGCCGCGCTTCAATCCGCTGATCGCGCACGTGACGGACCGGGCCATGGCCGAGCGGGTCGCGCCCTTGCCGCCCCTCGCCGCGACGCTGGCGGACGCCTTCTGGCCGGGGCCCCTGACCCTGGTCGTACCCGGCGGCGGCGATGCGGTATGCGATCTGGCCCGTGCGGGTCTGGACACCGTCGCCCTGCGCGCGCCGGCGCATCCCGTGGCCCAGGCGGTGATCGCCGCCTTCGGCCGGCCGGTCTGCGCCCCCTCCGCCAACCGCTCCGGCCGGCCGAGCCCCACCAATGTCGCCGACGCCATGGAGGAGACCGGTCGGTTCGCCGCCGTGGCGCTCGACGGCGGTCCGTGCGCCGTGGGCCTGGAATCCACCGTGATCGGCGTCGGCGGCGGCGCGGCGCGCCTGCTGCGTCCGGGCGGCCTGGAGCGGTCGGCGATCGAGGCCCGGATCGGCCCGCTGGCCGCGGCCGCCGACGACGCGCACCGCTCGCCCGGGCGGCTGGCGCTGCATTACGCCCCGGACGCGCCGGTGCGTCTGGAGGCCGATGCGCCGCGCGGCGGCGAAGCCTGGCTGACCTTCGGGGTCCGCGCGCAAGGCCCGCTCGCTTTCAACCTCAGCCCTGGCGGAGATCTGCGCGAGGCGGCGGCGAACCTGTTCACCTACCTGCGCGCCGCCGACCGCCTGAACCCCGTCGCCATCGCCGTTTCGCCGATCCCGGACCGTGGCCTCGGCGAGGCGATCAACGACCGGCTGAGACGCGCGGCCGGCTTTGTGGGCTAGCGCAAGGGAACCTCGCCCTCGTCCTCGCCGTCCCAATAGTGGATGCGCTGGGCGTGCACCTTCAGCATCGCCAGGCCCGGCGACTGCGGTCCCTCCGGCCACCACCGCTTGAGTTCGGGCGTCCAGTGTTCGGCGAAGGTCGCCTGATCGAGGATCACCTCGGCCTGTCCCTCGATCGACAGGAACAGGGGCGGTTTGCCGAGCAGGCCCTTGGAGCCCTGCACCGAGAGGGTGACCTGCGGGTCGCGGCGGACGTCGCCGTAGGTCCGGGAGGACTGGTCGATGAAGAACCAGCTGTCGCCGTCGTACTCGACGTCGCGGTTGTTGCTCATCGGCCGGCCGGCGATCCGCCCGTTGTCGGTCACCGTGTTGAGCAGGACGAAATCGATGTCCTTCAGGGCTTTAGCGACGTCTTCAAGCGACATTCCGGCCATGGTGCTACCTCTCAAGCGTTCGCGATCCTGCTCTAATCGGGCGGCGCCGGGGATTGTTCCGCCGCGGCGCCGTCACGGTCGTGTGCGACGCGCGGCGCAGCTCGGGACTCTGCAAGCGCCGCCTGGCCCGTCAGGGTTCGGCGTGAATGCAAGGGCCAGCAGACCCGGCGCGCTGACGGCGGCGGTGGTCGCCGTGCTGTTCTACGTCGTCGGGGCCGGACCGATCAGGTCCCTGACCCGTTTCGGTTTGGCTCTGATCATGGCGGGCGCCGTCGGCGACGCCCTCGACCGGCTCTTCGTCGGCGCCGTCGTGGACGTCCTGGACGCCAGGAAGATTGGCTTCGTCTGGTTTTTCAACGTCGCGGACGCGGCCCTTGACGCGGGCATCGGCCTGCTTTTGCTGAGCACCCTGCGGAGCGAGGGCCGGCCTGAAACCTAGTCTCCAGCCGCTCCCCCAAACCAGCGGTCGTACAGCCCGCGCACCATGCCGGCGGTGGCGCCCCAGATGGTGCGCTCTTCGTAGGGCATGGCGTAGAAGCGGCGCTCGATCCCGTCTGGGGCCTTCATCACCCGAAGCTCGTGATTGGCCGGGTCCATCAGGAAGGCGAACGGAGTCTCGAACACCTCGGCCACCTCGGCCTCCTGCCGGACGATGGTGAAGTCCGGCGACAGCAGGGCCACCACCGGGGTGATGGCGAAGCCGGTGCCGGTCTCGTAGGTGTCGGCCGTGCCGATCGGACGGATGAACCGTCCGTCGACGCCGATCTCCTCGAAGGTTTCGCGAAGAGCGGTCTCAACCGGCGTTTCACCGGGCTCGGCCTTGCCGCCCGGAAACGCCACCTGGCCGGAGTGACGCCTCAGGCTGTCGGAGCGGCGGGTGAGCAGGACGGTGAGACCGGTGGGGCGTTCCACCAGCGGCACCAGCACGGCCGCGGGGGTCAGCACCCGGTCCATGACGCGGCCGTCCGGGTTGAGATCGAAGTCCGACCGTGACGCCTCGCTCGGGAACGGACCCAGCGGAAGCAGGCGGCGGGCGAGGTAGGGCTCCAGGTCGGCCACCGGCGCGTCCGGCGTCATCGCCGTCACGCGGGTATCGGTCCCAACGGGAACCAGGCGCCGTTGGACCGGACGCCCATCTCGCCGTCCCGCGTCTCGGCCATCTCGACCAGTTCATAGAACACCGGCCGGCGCAGGCGCGCCTCGAGGCCCCGGCGGACCAGAAGATAGGGCGCGGGCTCCCCGGTTTGGGGATCGGCGGTCACCCGCAGCGGATGCTCCGGCCCGGCCTCGACCTCGTCGCCGACGTTGGTCAGGAACCGCAGCGCCGCGCCATCGCGGTCGACCCGCACGGCCAGGAACGGCGCGTCCTCGACGACGATCTTCAGCTTCTCCACCGGCGTGACCAGATGGTAGCCGTCGGGATCGAGCCTCAGCACCGTGGAGAACAGCCGCACCAGGGGCTCGCGGCCGATCGGCGTTCCCTCGTGAAACCACAGGCCGTCGCGGCGGATGCGGATGTCGATCTCGCCGCAATGCGCAGGATTCCACAGGTGGACGGGCGGCAGGCCGCGCACGGGCGCCTGTCCCGCCGCCGCGATCACTCCGTCCAGACCCGCTTTCGTGTCAGCCATCCCCTGGGACATGGGCCTGCCCGGCCACGCCGTCCAGCCCTCCGGGCCGCAGCGCGCGCCACAACACCCGGCGCGGGTCCACCGGGCCCGGCAGGATCACCCGCCCGCGCGGGACGATCTCGAACCCGTGCGGACCGAACAGCGGCAGGTCGCCGACCAGCAGCACGAAGGGCTCGCCGGCGGCGCCGCCCGCCGCCAGGGCCCGCTCGACCAGGTCGCCGCCGATGCCGTGCTTGCGCCAGGCGCCTTCGACCGCGATCGGTCCCAGGAACAGGCCGCGCGCGGCGCCGATCCGCACCGGCCACAGGCGCACCGCGCCCACCACCTCGCCCGCCGCGACGGCGGTGAACGACAGGTCCAGGCGCTGGCGGTTGCCCTCGCGCACCCGCTCGGACACCTTGGCGTAGCGGCCGGGACCGAAGGCCCGTTCGATCAGGGCGTCGACGGCGCGCGCCTGCTCGGCGCGCTCAGGCGCGATCTCGAGCGGGAGGGTGGTGGTCTGCGCGTTCATGGCGCGGCCCCTTACTGCATGCGTGAGCATATCCAAAGCCGCAATGCACAAGGATTGTTGCAAAGGGATCGTTGCGACGCGCGCCGACGAACCTCATAGCTGGATCGATGCCCGATCCTGATCCCGACCCACCACCGCGCCTGCTCGGCCAGCGGGACTTCATGCTGTTCCTGCTGTCGCGCTGGGTCGCGCGCCTGGCGGTGATGATCGAGGGCGTCACCCTGCAGTGGCAGGTCTACGACATCGCCCGCACGCACATGGACGTGCGGCAGGCGGCGCTCATGGTGTCGCTGCTCGGCTTCTTCACCTTCCTGCCGCTGATCGTGCTGACCCTGCCGGCCGGCGAGGCCGCCGACCGGCGTGAGCGCAAGGGCATCATGGTGCTGTGCGAGCTCGGTGAGATCCTGACCCTGGTCGTCCTGGCCGGCGCGAGCCTGCTGCACCTGGCCAGCCTGCCGCTGCTGCTGGCGATGGCCTTCGTGTTCGGCGTCACGCGCGCCTACTTCTGGCCGGCTGCGTCGGCGATGGCGCCGCGGCTCGTGCCGGCGACGCTGTTGCCGCGCGCGATCGCCTGGAATTCCCTGAGCGGGACGACGGCAGTGATCGCCGGCCCGGCCCTCGGCGGCCTGTTGATCGCGGTCTCTCCGGCCACCGCCTACCTGGCGGGGCTCGCCCTGTTCGTCGCCGCCCTGATCGCCCTCCTGTTCATCCGCACGCCGACCCGGCCGGTGGTGCAGCCGGGCTCGCGCTGGACCCTGATGAAGGAGGGGATGGTCTATGTGTGGACCAACCGGATCGTGTTCGGCTCGATCTCGCTCGACCTGTTCGCCGTCCTGCTCGGCGGCGCCACCGCCCTCCTGCCGGTGTTCGCGCGCGACATCCTGCATGCGGGGCCGCAGGGGTTCGGCCTGCTCCGCGCCGGCGCGGCCCTGGGCGCCGCGCCCGTCGCCCTGATCCTGGCGGTCCGGCCGCTGCAGCGCCACGCCGGCAAGGTGATGTTCGCCGCCGTGGGCGTCTACGGCGCGGCGACGGCGGTGTTCGGCCTCTCCACGTCCCTTTGGCTGTCGGTGGCCATGCTGGCGGTGCTGGGCGCCGCGGACATGCTCAGCGTCTACATCCGCCAGACCCTGGTGCAGATCGTGACCCCCGACCACATGCGCGGCCGGGTGGGCGCCGTCTCGTCCCTGTTCGTCGGCGCCTCCAACGAGCTCGGCGAATTCGAGAGCGGCATCGTCGCCCGGCTCCTGGGCCCGGTCGGCGCCGCCGTGTTCGGCGGGGTCGGGGCCCTGATCGTCACCGGCGCCTGGTCGGTCTGGTTTCCCAGCCTGCGCAAGGCCGACCGGCTGATCGCGCCGACGCAAACCCCCTTGCCTGCCCCGGCGCCAACCCCCTAAGCCTGTCGCCGCAACGATAGGGCTTTCGGCAACGACGAGGGAGGAGCGCCATGGGCGTGCTTGACGGCAAGGTGGTGATCGTCACCGGAGCGGCGGGCGGCATCGGCAAGGAGTGCGCCCTCCTGGCGGCGCGCGAAGGCGCCAAGGTGGTGGCCAACGACCTCGGCGGCAGCGTGACGGGCGGCGACGAAGGCGACGCGGGCCCGGCCGAGAAGACCGCCCAGGAGATCCGCGCCGCCGGCGGCGAGGCGGTGTCCAACTCCGAGAGCGTCGCCAGCATGACCGCGGTCAGGGCCATGGTCGAACAGGCCAGGGACACCTTCGGCGGCCTGCACGCCATCATCAACCCGGCCGGCATCCTCAGGGACAAGATGTTCCACAAGATGGACGACGCCGACTGGGACGCGGTGATCGAGGTCCACCTCAGAGGCGCCTACAACGTCTCACGCGCCTCGATCGAGCTGTTCCGCGACCAGCAGGACGGAGCCTATGTACACTTCACCTCCACCTCCGGCCTGATCGGCAACATCGGCCAGGCCAACTACGCCGCCGCCAAGCTCGGGGTGATGGGCCTGTCGCGCATCATCGCCATGGAAGGGCTGGCCAAGAACGTCCGCTCCAACATCATCGCCCCCTTCGCCTGGACGCGGATGATCGCCACCATCCCGGTCAAGGACGAGGCCTCGGCCCAAAGGGTCGAGCGGATGAAGAACGCCATGCGGGCCGACCAGGTGGCCCAGCTGGCCGTGGCCCTGGCCTCGCCGGCGGCCAAGGAGACCTCGGGCCAGATCTTCGCCGTGCGCGGCAACGAGGTGGTGCTGTTCAACCAGCCGCGCCCGGTCCGCTCCGTCGCCCGGATCGAAGGCTGGACGCCGCAGACCCTGCTCGACCAGGCCCTGCCCTCCATGAAGGCCAGCTTCACCGACGTCGGCGCCTCCGCCAGCGTCTTCCCCTACGACCCGATCTGAACCCCCCGATCTGAACCACGGACCGCACCCGAACATGGCCGATTACTCCTTCGCCTCGGACAACACCGCCGGCGCCTGTCCCGAGGCGATGGAGGCGATCGTCGCCGCCAACGCCGGCTTCACCTCCGGCTACGCCACCGACCCCGTGACCGCCCGGGCGGCGGACCTGGTGCGCGCGCTTCTGGACGCCGACGCCGACGTGCGCTTCGTCGCCTCGGGCACCGCCGCCAACGCGGTGAGCTGCGCCGCCCTGTGCCGGCCGTTCGAATCGGTGATCGCCCACGAGCACGCCCACATCTGCACCGACGAGACCGGCGCGCCGGGCTTCTTCGGCCAGGGCCTCGGCCTGATCCCGCTGAAGGGCGCGTCCGGCAAGATCGACCCGGCGGCGCTCGACGACGCGCTGAGCCAGCCGGACGTCTCCTACCGCCAGTCGGCGGCGGCCCTGTCGCTGACCAACGCCACTGAATACGGCACGCTCTACACGGTCGAGGAGGTCCGCGCCCTGACCTCGCGCGCCAAGGCCAAGGGCCTGCCCGTGCATCTCGACGGCGCGCGGCTGGCCAACGCCGCCGCGGCCGGCTTCGACCTCAAGGCGATCAAGACCCTCGGCGTCGACATCCTCATCGTCGGCGGAGCCAAGGCCGGCGCCTCGATGTCCGAGGCCATCGTCCTGTTCGACAAGGGGCTGTCACGCCGGTTCGACGCGCGGCTGAAGCAGGCGGGGCAGCTGCCGTCCAAGGGACGGTTCGTCTCTTCGCCGTGGATCGGTCTCCTGGAGAGCGGCGCCTGGCTCGAGCGCTCGCGCCACGCCAACGCCATGGCCGAGCGCCTGGCTGCGCTGATGCCGTTCGCACTGACCCACGCGCGGCAGGCCAACGCCCTGTTCGTGGCCATGGGCGACGCCCCGCTCGAACGCCTGCGCGCCAAGGGCTATTTCGTCTACCGCTTCCAGGACGGGAGCGTGCGCTTCATGTGCTCCTGGGCCACGACGCCCGAGGCGGTCGAGGCCCTGGGCGAGGCGCTGAAGGACATCGCCTAGGCGCTGTGCTCGGAGTGCAACCGTGGTCCGCTGTCGGACACAGAACCGTCGGCGATGAAGTGGAGCGGCAGCTTGAATGTCTCCGGACTGCGCAGATTTATCAGCGATAAGATCGGTGGGAGGAGCGATCGTTCGCCGCCGCCTGAAGCCCGCCCCGAGGACGAGCCCCCGCCCGTATCCGCCGCCGATCGATACGATGCGCGCTTCCTGCTGGAAGGCGCCCACTTCGCCGACCTGCTCCACAGGGCTGACGCAGCCTTGCCGACCACGCCCGCCGGAGAGATTCCGCGGCTGTTCGACGCCGTCCCCCTCGACGTCTTCGCCTTGCTGGCGCTGCACCGGCCGCCCGAATATCCGAACCTGCGCGACTGGCTGCCCGCCATGCCGAGCGAAGGCGACCAGATCGGCTCGGTAGGCTCGTCCGGCCAGCAGGCCATGATCGAAGCGGCGGCCTTCGTGAAGACGCTGATCCACTTTGTCCGCCAGGCCGGGCTGGAGCCCCGCGACATCCACATTCTCGACTACGGCATATTCTGGGCGCGGATATCCCGGCTTCTCTATAAATTCGTCAGCACCGAGCAACTGCATGGCGTCGATGCGTGGGAAACCAGTCTGAAATATGCTGCAGACCTGGGTTACAGGGGAAGCCTGTCCCTCGTCGGGCAGGTGCCCGAACTGACCGGAGACAGCCAAGACATCGACGTCGCCTTCGCCGTTTCAATCTTCACCCACATCTCCGAGCCGGCGATCAATGCGGTCGGCGCCGCGGTTCACGCGCGCCTGAAACCTGGCGGCCTCTTCGTCTTCACCGTCAGACCTAGGCAATTCATAACGAGCTTCATACACGACGAATCTCTTGAGCAAGAATTCGACGAAAAGGGTGTCGCCCACAAGCCCGAAGCGTGGGCAAAAGACTATGACGCCCCTTACGGAACAACCATAGTCTCTCCGTCATACTTTTCGAATAAATGGAATAACTTCAAAATATTAGGCGTTGAGCTAAACGCCATCGACCCTTATCAGCTGATCATCTGTGCTCAGAAGCTTTAGGGGGCTAGGGCAGATAACAATCCCAGCCTCCTGGTCTGGCGCGGGGCGGGTCGCAACGCCACGTCTTTCGCCGGCCGGAGTAGGGCAGCGGCTTCAGAGGACAACACCCGTCTGGAGAAAAAGGCTCTGTGAATCGGCCTGATCAGAGAAGCAACCGGAGCGTGAACGTGGTATCGCCCGGCGTCTGCACGCGGCCTTTCGCACGCAGAGTGAGAGCGTATGTTTATTTCGTCGTTGCGCGAACGCCTGGGCAAGCGTGGCAAGCTCCCGTCCAAACGGACTGAACCTCCTGCGCCCCCGGTAACGTCAGGACCGGAGTTCGTGCTCAAGGCGACCGGAGTCTGCCCGGTCTGTGAGCAGGCGACTGAATTCAAATCCGAAAACCCTTGGCTGCGAGACTACTTCATCTGTGTGAAATGCGGCTCCATTCCCAGGGAACGCGCGCTGGCGGCTGTGCTCTCCGAATTGAGACCGAATTGGCGCGACCTGGAGATTCATGAAAGCTCGCCATCTTCTCGCGTGAGCGCGCGGTTGGCTCGGGAATGCGGAACCTACACCGCCACCCAATACGACCTGTCGACGCCGTTCGGCACGATGTCCCCGGACGGCGGATACCGGAGCGAAGACCTAGAAGCGCAGACCTTCGCCGACGCGTCGTTTGATCTGGTCATCACGCAGGACGTCTTTGAACATATCTTTCATCCGGACCGCGCAGCGCGAGAAATTGCGCGGACTTTGCGCCCCGGCGGATTGCACATCTTTACGGTTCCGCTAGTGCGAAAGGCTCAAGCCAGCGGTCGCCGAGCGACGATCAGCCCGGATGGAGCGATTACACACCTGCTTCCTGCCGAGTATCATCAAAATCCGATCGACGCCTCCGGATCGCTCGTCACCGTCGACTGGGGCTACGATATCGCCGGTCACATCCTGAATTGGAGCGGCATGGTGACGACGATTTATTCTATCGATGACCTCTCGCGGGGTATTCGCGCGGAGTTCAACGAAGTGTTGGTTTCGTCGAAATTGATGGTGGCCGAACTTTAGTCCGTGTTTGCGGGTGAGAACCGGCGGCGCCCGGTGCGCCCAAGACCGGCCGAGGCCGGTTTCACCGAGCGGGTGCGACGTCAGGCGGACGCCAGCGCCGCCTCCACCAGTGCCGCGGCCGTGCTGTAGGGCACGTAGAAGGCGTCGACATGATCGCCCTCGCCGCGCACCACGACGCCCCGCTGGTTTGAGAACTCGCGGAAGCCCTCGACCCCATGATGGCGGCCCATGCCGCTCATGCCCACGCCGCCGAACGCCAGCGAAGGCAGGCCGCCCTGGATGGCGCAGGTGTTGACGGCCGCGCCGCCGGAAACCGTGTTCGCGAGGATGCGATCGGTGGCCGCCGCGTCGTCGCTGAACACGTAAACGCCAAGCGGGCGTTCGCCGGCGTTGATGAGCGCCACGGCGTCGTCGACCTCATCGTAGGGAATCACCGGCAAGATCGGCCCGAAGATCTCTTCCGTCATGAGCCTGAGGTCCGGCGCCGGATCGATCACCAGGGAGATGGGCATGCGGCGGGTCGTCCGGTCGACGCGTCCGTCCGGCTCGAGGGCGACGATACGGCTCTGGCGGTCCCGCGCCTCGCTCAGCAAGTCGGACAGGCGATCCAGGTGGCGCAGCGAGATGATGCCCGTGCAGTCGTCGCTCTTGGAGTAATCGGGCGCGGCCCGGTCCATGAAGGCGCGCGCCTCCCGCACGAACTGCTCCACTTCGCCCCGCGGAACGAGGCAATAGTCGACCGAAATGCACATCTGTCCGTTCTTGATCGTCTTGACCCCCATTACCGCTTCGACGTTGCGGGCGGTCACGGTTCCGGGCGTCAGAAGGGCCGGGCACTTGCCGCCGAGCTCCAGCGTAACCGGGGTGAGGTTCGGCGCCGCGGCGGCCATGATCTGCCGGCCGACGTTCGGGCTTCCCGTGTAGAGCAGGTGGTCGAAGGGAAGACTGGCGAACGCGCGCGCGAGGTCCAGGCCGCCCACCGCGACATAGACGAGGGTCGGATCGAAGGTCGCGCTGACCATCTCGCGAAGCAGGGCGGCGCTGGCCGGGGTGAACTCGGACGGCTTGACCATCACTCGATCGCCCGCCGCGAGCATCTCGATCATCGGCCCGACGGCGATGTCGAACGGGAAGTTCCAGGGCACGATGTTGCCCACCACGCCCTTGGGCTGGCTCTGGATGTAAGCCTGCGACGTTCCCATCATCGACGCCTCGGTCTCGCGGGGCGACGGGCGCATCCACTCTTCCAGGTGGTCCAGGACATAGCGGGCGCGGCCCAGGACGCCGAGCACCTCGATGAGGTCGGAGGCCGGCGTGGGATGCGAACCGAAATCCTGGCTTAGGGCGGCGCTGATCCGCTCACGGTTGGCGAGCATCATGCCCATCAGCTTCTCGATCCGGCTCCGGCGCTCCGCCAGGGACGGATATCGGTCCTCGGCGAAGGCGCGGCGCTGCGCCATGAAGGCGTGGCGCAATTGGGCGACAGCCTCCGCGTCCCCATCGGCCTCAGGCGCGACGACCTGGCTTGCTGCGGCGAGAATGGACATGTGGGGACTCCTCCTTATGCGCCTTCCGGCTTTTGGGCCTTCTGGGGCGGGATCGCCGGGTCGCGCTGACGCGGCGCCGGCTCCGCCTCGCACCCTTTCGGGTGGCGAAGGCCGCGGTTAGGCGTTGGTAACACGGCTGCTGACCGCCGGCCGCATAGAGAGCTGTCCAAAAAAATACTGAGCTCCGACAAACCATGGGAGCCAGCCTTGGTGCTGAACCTACGCATGGCGTACACTTTTGTCCGGAGCATCCGCTCCAGGACGAAAGGGCGCCCGAACTGGCCGATCCTCCCGACAACGGGACCCACCCGAGCCCTCGCAACCGGCGCGAAGCCCTGCTCGCGGCGTCCACACGGCTGTTCAATCGCCACAGCTTCGCGGCGGTCACGCTGGAAGCGATCGCCGCAGAGGTCGGGCTGACCGCGGGCGCGCTCCATCACCACTTCGGCAGCAAGGAGGCGCTCGTGTTCGAGTGTTTCACGCGAGGCCTGGCTCTCTATAGCCGCGAAATCGAGCGGGCGCGTGAGCCCGGGCTCGACGGCCTGGAGTGCGTGCGGCGTTTCGTGCGCGGGCGGCTCAAGCCGGGCGAGCCGAGAATGATCACCTTCTCGGATATCGACGCCCTGCCCAAGGCGCACCGCGAGGCCGTCCATCTCGGCCGCGCGCGCAACGTCGAGCGCCTGCGGGCCCTGATCGAACAGGGACATGCGGACAACAGCATCTCGCCCCGCGACCCGTTGTTGACGAGCCTGGCGATCTTCTCGGTGCTGGACTGGATGCCTTTCTGGTATTCGGAAAACAGCTACTACACGCGTCAGGACGCGGCGGACGCCATCGACGACGTCCTCACCCACGGCGTTCTGCGACGCGACGTCCCGGAAGGTCCGCCGCCGGCGCCGCCTGACTTCGAACCGCTGTTGCGGGCGCTCGAAGCGCCCGACCGGCGGGCGGCGAAGCGGGACCGGCTGCTGAGGATCGCCACCGAAAGCTTCAATCTGCGCGGCGTGGTCGGCTCGTCGCTCGAGCAGATCGCCAAGGACGCCGGCGTATCGCGCAGCGCCTATTATTACCACGCCCACGACAAGACCGAGCTGCTCTACCTGTGCCTGGAGCGCGCCGTCCGGGTCGAGACCCTGGGGCTGGAGTTTCTGCTGCACAGCACGGCGGGGATCGACGACCCGATCCGGCGAGCCCTCACCACGGAGACCTATCTGCTGCACCTGATCACCGTGGTGCACGCCTCACCGCATGGCCCGAAGATCGGCTTCCACAACGTGCCGTATCTTTCGTCGGAACAGTTGGCCGGCTTTGCGGCCATGAACCGCGCCCTGAGCGCGCGCAACGAAGCCCGCTACGTCGACGCCGTCGGCAGCGGAACCTTCCGGCCCCTCGACACCCACTTCATCCAGGAGATCGGGGCCGGGCTTCGCAACCAGATTCCGGCCTGGTCGCGCCTGACCGGCGCGTACGCCGGCGGCGAAATCGCCGACAATCACGCGGCCCTGTTCCTGTACGGCCTCAAGCCAAGACGCGGGACGATCTCGCCCTCTGGAGCATGAGGCGAAACAGAACGCCAACTACGGCGGCGGCTCGACAGAAATCGCCCGAACCCTTCACCGCCCCGCTCCGTCGTCGCGGCGCGTCCTGATCGCCTCCTGTCTCTCAGGCCTGCGACGCTCCGTCCGGAGGCGATGCAAAACTGTACAGCAAGCTTCGTAGCCGACCTGAGCTCGTCGCCCTAGCATCCTCGCAACAGTAAGCGGAAAGCAGCGAACACCCTGATCTTGTTTGGGAAGTTCGCGCGGCGGGGGGAAAGATGAAAACGGGTCTGCGACTTTTTTCGGCCGCGTCCATGGCGGCGCTCCTGCAGGCGTCGATCGCCTCCAGCGGCTTCGCGCAGGAGACGTCTTCGGCGGCGGCGGGCGCGCCCGGCGCCGGCGCGCAGGCCAGTGTGAGCGAGATCGTCGTCACGGCGCAGAAGCGCGAGCAGTCGATCAATTCCGTCGGTCTGTCCGTCCAGGCGGTGGGCGGGGCTCAGCTCCAGAACCAGGGCGTCCGCGGGCCACAGGATCTCACCAAGATCGTGCCCGGCTTCACCTTCACGCCCTCGCCCTATGCGACACCCGTCTACACCTTGCGCGGCGTCGGGCTCTACGACTCCGGCTACGCCGCCGCGCCCTCGGTGAGCGTCTATGTGGACGAGGTGCCCCTCGCCTACCCCGTCATGGCCAAGGCGGCGGGGCTGGACGTCGAGCGGGTCGAGGTGCTGAAGGGACCGCAGGGAACCCTGTTCGGCGAGAGCTCCACGGGCGGCGCGGTCAACTATATCGCGGCCAAGCCGACAAGCACGTACAAGGCCGGCTTCTTCGGCTCGGGCTCCGAATACGGCGAGGCGGATATCGAGGGCTTCGTCAGCGGGCCTCTGACGGACACCCTGGGCGCCCGGCTGGCGGTGCGCGTGGATCAGGGCGGCGCCTGGCAGAAAAGCACGTCGCGGGGAGACACCCTCGGCGACGCCGACCTCGTCGAGGGGCGTCTCCTGCTCGACTACCATCCCATCGATCGCCTGAAGGTCGAGGTCAACCTGAACGGCTATGTGGATGCGTCCGATCCGCTCGCCCCGTCGCTGGTGAAGACCGCCCCCTTCGACCCGCCGCTGGTCGCGCCCGGGTTCACCAGCTCAAAGCCCGCCAGCGGGACGCGCGACGCCGACTGGCCGGCCGGCTACCCGCGCCAGAACAACACCTTCTACCAGGCCGCCGTGCGCGCGGACTACCGGCTGACGGACGAGATCAAGCTCACGTCCATCAGCGCCTACCAGCACGCCGGGATGAACCAGCACCTGCCGTTCTCGGGGACGCCGCTGCCCTACCAGAACATCTCCTCCCACGGCTACGTGACCTCGTACAATGAAGAGCTCCGCCTCGCCGGCCAGCACGGCGGCCTCAACTGGCTGACCGGTCTCAGCTATGAGCATGTCCGCGCGGACGAGAACCTCAATTACGATCAGATCATCGTCTCGAACCGGCAGCCGATCCCCTCGATCCAGCCCTATAGCGACATCAATACGGAACTGACCCAGAACAGCGACGCCTATGCCGCGTTCGGCAACGCCGAATACCGGCTGACCGATCGCTTCACCGTGCGAGGCGGCGTCCGCTACACGACCGACCTGATGAAAGGCGTCGGCTGCAGCTCGGACCCGGTCCCGGGCGACGGCATCGGCCCCCTGTTCGAAGCGCTCCAGTACGCCGTGAAGGGATCGGCGATTCCGATCGCAACCGGGCAGTGCGCCAGCCTCGACGCCAACTTCAACCCGGCCGCGGCGAACCTGCGGCTGAACCAGAGCAATGTGTCCTGGCGCGTCGGCGCCGATTACAAGCTGGCGGGCGGGACGCTGCTCTACGCCACCATCAGTCGCGGCTTCAAGAACGGCATCTTTCCCAACGTGGCCGCCTCCCGCACCGCGCAATACAATCCGGCGACCCAGGAGCAGCTTGACGCCTACGAAGTGGGCGTGAAGGCGCCGCTGTTCGACCGCCGCCTGCAGCTGAACGCGGCCGCCTTCTACTACGACTACACGAACAAGCAGATACGCGGCACGGTCCTGGACCCGGTGTTCGGCAAGCTCGAGACCGAGATCAACGTCCCGAAATCCAGCATCACCGGCCTCGAGCTGGAGGCGCTGGCCCGGCCGATCCGGGGCCTGTCGATCTCGCTCGGCGCGACCTATCTCGACTCGGACGTCACCAAGGCTTTCACCACCTTCAATTCCGATGGTGTGCTGATCAACGCCAAGGGGTCGAACCTGCCGTTCACGCCGAAGGTGCAGATCGTCGGCGACGTCGAATACGACCGGGATATCGGCCCGAACCTGCAGGCGTTCGTCGGCGGAGACCTCACCTATCACAGCGCCGACAATTCCAGCCTGCGGACAGCCGCGGTTCCCGCCGACCTGTTCCGGATCAACCCCTATGCGATCGTCGACTTCCGCGTCGGCGTGCAGTCGCCGACCGGTCGCTGGCGCGCCAGCCTGTGGGTGAGCAACGCCTTCGACACCCTGCATTGGGACACGGTGTTTCGCACCATCGACGACTACTTCCGCTACCAGGAGCGCCCGCGGATCTTCGGCGTCTCCCTCCGCTATCTGTACCAGTAGACGCGCGAACGGCTGGCTCACCCCTCAGATGAAGACCTCGGCCGACTTTGATCTGGTGGTGTACGGGGCGAGCGGCTTCACGGGCCGGCTCGTGGCCGAACACCTGGCGCGTCGCTACGGCCCCGGCTCGGGACTTTCCTGGGCGATGGCGGGCCGCAGCGGCGACAAGCTGGCCGCCGTGCGCGACGAGATCGGCGCCCCGCCCGACACGCCGCTGATCGTCGCCGGGGCGGACGACCCTGTGGCGCTGGACGCCCTCGCCGCCCGGACCCGGGCCGTCATCACCACCGTCGGCCCGTTCCAGCTCTACGGCAGCACGCTCGTGGCCGCCTGCGCCGCCGGCGGGACCGACTACCTCGACCTCAGTGGAGAGACCGCCTGGATGCGGGCCATGATCGATGCGCACGAGGCGCAGGCGCGGGCTTCGGGCGCGCGCATCCTGTTTTCGTGCGGGTTCGACTCCATCCCGTTCGAACTCGGGGTGCTCTACCTTCAATCGGCCGCCCGGGCGCGCTTCGGCCGGGTGCTGCCGAGGGTCAAGGGGCGGGTGCGCGTCATGCGTGGGGGATTTTCGGGGGGCACCGCCGCGAGCGGCCGCGCCACCGCCGCCGCCGCGCGCGATCCAGGCGTCCTCAGCCTGCTGCGCGACCCCTTTTGCCTGACGCCGGGTTTCACGGGGCCCGCCCAGCCGTCGGGCATGGCCCCGGCTTATGACCCCGACCTCGAAGCCTGGACCGCGCCCTTCGTCATGGCGCCCATCAACACCCGCAACGTCCATCGCTCCAACGCCTTGCAGGGCCACGCGTACGGGACCGATTTCGTCTACGACGAGATGCTGGTCACCGGCCCCGGCGACACCGGCGAAGCCGCGGCGCGCGCGATCGCGGCGCGCCCCGGCCTCATCGGCGGCGAAGACGACCTCGAGCCTGGCCAGGGTCCAAGCCGGGAGGAGCGCGAGGCCGGCGGTTACGACATCCTGTTCATCGGCCATGACAGCGAGGGGCCGAGGCTCCACGCCGTGGTGACCGGGGACCGCGATCCCGGATACGGGTCCACCTCCAAGATCATCGTCGAGTCGGCGATCTGTCTGCTCGAGGCCGCCGACGTCCCCGGCGGACTTTGGACGCCCGGCGCCGCCCTCGGACTGGGCCTCGTGTCCCGCCTGTCGGAGCGGGCGGGCCTGGGCTTCACGATCGCCTACCCCGGGCCGTGATCGGCGGGGAAGGCCTCCAGCTCGATGGTGCGCTCCACCGTGCGGCGCAGGACGCACTGCGAGGCGTCGATCTTGGAGATGGACCCCCAGTCGTCGTCCTCGTAGGCGGCGCAGTCGGCGTCGCGGAACAGAAGCCAGGCCTTCTGCGCCCGCTTCAGCGCCCCGCGCTGGCGGTCGTTGAAGCTGCTCATCCGCGCCTGGTAGGCCCGGTTGAGCCGTGCGTCCCAGCGATCGTTCTCGCGCCCGGCGCAGTCGATCATGTCGAGCGTGGAGGCCGCCTTGCGCATGCAGCCCTCGTACACCGGGCTGTAGCGGGCCACGATCGGGTCGGTCGGGGTTTGCGGCTTGGGCGGCGCGGCGGCCTGCCGTTCGGCCGGCCTGATCGGCGGCGGGGCGGCGGGGCCGCCCGACTGGAAGGCGAAGTGGGGCGATCCCGCCGGCGGCGGCCCCTGGCCCGGCGCGCTCCAGGCCGACCCGGCGGCGAAGGCCAGGGCGGCGACGATCAGCGCCCCCTTCACTGGCCGACGCTGCCGATGGCGTAGAAGCGGTCGGCGCGCTGGCGCCTGAGCTGGTCCGGCGACAGCTTCAGCAGCGGCTTGAGGTCGCGCTCGATGGCGTCGCCCACGGCCCTTATGGTCGCCTGGGGGTCGGAGTGGGCGCCGCCGGCGGGTTCGGGCACGATGCGGTCGACGATGCCGAAGCGCAGCAGGTCTTCGGGCGAGATCTTCATCGCATTGGCCATGTGCGGCGCCTGGGCCCGGTCCCGGAACAGAATGGCCGACCCGGGCTCGGGCGAGATCACCGAATAGGTCGAGTGCTCGAGGATCAGCACCGTGTTGGCCGCCGCGATGGCCAGGGCCCCGCCCGAACCGCCCTCGCCGGTGATGGTGGCGATCATGGGCGTGCCCAGGGTCAGGCAGCGCTCGGTGGAGCGGGCGATGGCCTCGCCCTGGCCGCGCTCCTCGCCCTCCTTGCCCGGAAAGGCCCCGGCGGTGTCGACGAAGCTCAGCACCGGCAGGTCGAACCGGTCGGCCAGATCCATCAGCCGCACCGCCTTGCGATAGCCCTCGGGCCGGCCCATGCCGAAGTTGTGCTTGATGCGGCTGGCGGTGTCGCGGCCCTTTTCGTTGCCGATCACCATGACGGGCTGGCCGCGGAACCGGCCGAGACCGCCGATCAGCGCCTGGTCGTCGCCGAACGCCCGGTCGCCCTTGAGTTCGACCCAGTCGGTGATCAGGCCGTCGACATAGTCGACGAAATGCGGGCGCTCGGGATGGCGCGCCACCTGCACCTTGCGCCAGGCGTCGAGCCCGGCGTAGGTCTCGGCCCGCACCGCCTCCACACGCTTGCGAAGGGCGGCGATCTCGCTGTCGAAGGCGCCGGCGCCGTCCGCCTGCGGTTCGGTCGCCGCTGAGAGCTTGGACAGCTCTTCGATCTTGGCTTCGAGGTCCGCGATCGGACGCTCAAAATCGAGGTAGTGACGAGGATTGGCCATGCGCGAGGCGAGAACGGCTCCGGAGGGGCTCGCCTGTGTAACACATCACAGGCGATCAACGTTGCGGCGATCTAGGCCCTGCGCGCGAAGACGGCAAGCGACCTTGTCCAACCCCGGCCCGCCCTGGCCGCTTGCGCCCGGACCCGGCTCGCGTCAAAGCCAAACCATGTCGCTCGCAAACCCCGATGATCGCCGCCGCCTGCTCGAGGGGCTCGCCGAGGCCGCCCTGGCCGCGGCGGTGGAGATCAACGCCATCTTCGAAGCCGGATTCGCGGTGGAGCAGAAGGCGGATCTGTCGCCCGTCACCGCCGCCGACCGCGCCGCCGAGGCGGTGATCCTGCAGGCGCTCGCCCGGCTTTCGCCCGACGTTCCGGTAGTGGCCGAGGAGGAGGCCTCGATGGGCCGGATCCCCGCGGTGGGCGAACGGTTCTTCCTCGTCGACGCGCTCGACGGCACGCGCGAGTTCGTTCGTCGCGGCGACGACTTCACCGTCAACATCGGCCTGATCGAACACGGGACGCCGACCATGGGCGTGGTCTATGCGCCGCGCCTCTTGCGGATGTTCGCCGGGGACGTGACCCAGGGGGTCGCCTGGCGGCGGGACGGCGATGCGGGCGAGCGGCGCCCGCTGGCCATCCATCGCGGCCGGACCCCGCCGATCGCGGTCGCCTCGCGCTCGCACGTGACCCCGGAGCTGGCCGCCTATCTCGATACGCTCGGCGACGGCGGGCGGGTGAACATCGGCTCGTCGCTGAAGTTCGGCCTTTTGGCCTCGGGCGAGGCCGACGTCTATCCCCGCCCGTCGCCGACCATGGAGTGGGACACCGCCGCCGGCCACGCCGTGCTCGCCGCCGCGGGCGGACGGGTGCTGGCCCCCGACGGCTCCCCTCTGCGCTATGGCAAACCCGACTTCTTCAACCCGGGCTTCCTCGCCGTCGGCGACTTCGATCCGCCGTCCCTGGAGCCGTTCATGCGAGACGGCGCCCTCGGCGGGCGGCCCTGAATCGGCCGCGACCTGAGCCCGTCGAGGTACGGGGCGGACGCTATCGCCTTTAGCTTCTCTGATCCCCCCGCGAGAGGATTTGCCGCGCGTTCACACCGACCCTAGTTTAATGCGCTCTGCCCGCGCCCTCGCGGGCGTTCGAGGTTCAGTCATGTCCGAGGACCGCCCGGGTCCCGTGTCCGGTATCGCCGCGGCGACCAGGCCCCGCCTGCCGGAGGATCTGCGCCGGCTCGAGGCCGAAAGCATCCACATCCTGCGCGAGGTGACGGCCGAGCGCGCCAATCCGGTCCTGCTCTATTCCATCGGCAAGGATTCCGCCGTCCTGCTGCATCTGGCGATAAAGGCCTTCTATCCGGGCAAGCCGCCGTTCCCGCTGCTGCACGTCGACACCACCTGGAAGTTTCGCGAAATGATCGCCTTTCGCGACGCGGAGGCGAAGCGGCTGGGGCTGGACCTCCTGGTGCACACCAACCATGAGGGGGTTGCGGCCGGCGTCGGCCCCTTCACCCACGGCTCGGCGGTGCACACCGAGGTGATGAAGACCCAGGCGCTGAAACAGGCGCTCGACAAGTACGGCTTCGACGCGGCCTTCGGCGGCGCGCGGCGCGACGAGGAGAAGAGCCGGGCCAAGGAGCGGATCATCTCCTTCCGCACCAAGGATCACCGCTGGGACCCCAAGGCGCAGCGGCCGGAGCTCTGGCGGCTCTACAACACGCGCATCCACAAGGGGGAAAGCCTGCGCGCCTTCCCGCTGTCGAACTGGACCGAACTCGACGTCTGGCGCTACATCCAGCTGGAATCCATCCCCATCCCCTCGCTCTACTTCGCCAAGCCGCGGCCGATCGTGGAGCGCGACGGGGCGCTGATCATGGTCGACGACGACCGGATGCCGCTGGCCGCCGGCGAAACGCCTCAGGAGCGGCTGGTCCGCTTCCGCACCCTCGGCTGCTATCCCCTGACGGGCGCAGTGGACAGCGAGGCGACCACGCTCGACGCCATCATCGCCGAGATGCTGGTCTCGCGCAGTTCGGAACGGCAGGGCCGGGTGATCGACCGCGACGGTTCGACCATGGAGTCCAAGAAGCAGGACGGTTACTTCTGATGGCGCGCGATCAGAGGGCGTGGGACGAACCGGATTTGGAGAGCAAGAGCCTCCTGCGCTTCATCACCTGCGGATCGGTGGACGACGGCAAGTCGACGCTGATCGGCCGGCTTCTGTACGACTCCAAATCCCTGCTCGACGACCAGCTCGACACCCTGGCCGCCGACAGCAAGGCGGTGGGCACCCAGGGCGCGGAGCTCGACTTCGCCCTACTGGTCGACGGCCTGCAGGCCGAGCGCGAACAGGGCATCACCATCGACGTCGCCTACCGGTTCTTCTCCACCGCCCGGCGCAAGTTCATCGTCGCCGACACGCCCGGCCACGAGCAGTACACCCGCAACATGATCACCGGCGCCTCCACCGCCGATGTGGCCGTGATCCTGATCGATGCGCGCAAGGGCGTGCTCACGCAGACGCGGCGGCACTCCCGCCTGGTGTCGCTGGTCGGCATCCGTCGCGTGGTGCTGGCGGTCAACAAGATCGACCTGGTCGGCTACGACCAGCGGGTGTTCGACCGCATCGTCGAGGACTACGCCGCCTTCGCCGGCGCGCTCGGCTTCGAGGAGATCGCCGCCATCCCCGTCTCCGGCCTCAGGGGCGACAACGTCATCGCCCCCAGCGCCGATACGCCCTGGTACGGCGGCCCGTCCCTGCTGGAGCACCTCGAGACCGTCGACGCCGGTCGGGAAACCGCCGACCGCCCCTTCCGCTTGCCGGTGCAGTGGGTCAACCGCCCGAACGCCGATTTCCGCGGCTTCTCGGGCCTGATCGCCTCCGGCCGGGTGAACACCGGCGACACGGTGCGCATCCTGCCCGGCGAGGGCGAGGCGGTGGTGACCCGGATCGTCACCTATGACGGCGACCTCAAGCAGGCCGACGCCGGCGCCGCGGTGACCCTGGTGCTCGATCGGGAGATCGACATCAGCCGCGGCGACCTGATCGCCGGCGCCGCGAGCCCGGCCCTGATCTCCGACCGGCTGTCGGCCGACCTCGCCTGGATGGACGAGGCGCCGCTCGACCCCGCGCGCAGCTATTGGCTGAAGCTCGGGGCCCGCACCGTTTCGGCCCGCGTCGTCGCGCCCGTGTCGGTGGTCGACGTGGAGACCGGCGCGGCGTCGGCCGCGTCGACCCTGGCGCTCAACGCCATCGCCACGGTGGAGATCACCCTCGACCGCCCCTTGGCCTTCGACCCCTATCCGGAGAACCGCGACACCGGCGGCTTCATCCTGATCGACCGGCTGACCAACGCCACGGCGGCGGCGGGCATGGTCCGCGGCGCGCTGCACAAGTCGTCGGACGTGCAATGGCAGGAGCTGGACGTCGGCGTGGACGCCCGCGCCGCGCAAAAGGGCCAGCGTCCGGCCGTGGTCTGGTTCACCGGCCTCTCGGGGGCGGGAAAATCCACCATCGCCAACCTGCTCGAACGGCGGCTGCACCACGCCGGGCGTCACACCTACCTGCTCGACGGCGACAACCTGCGCCACGGGCTGAACGGCGACCTGGGATTCTCCCCGGCCGACCGGATCGAAAACGTCCGCCGCGCGGCCGAGGCGGCCAAGCTGATGGCGGACGCCGGCCTGATCGTGCTGGTCAGCCTGATCTCGCCCTTCCGCGCCGACCGGGCCCTGGCGCGCGGCCTTCTGCCCGCCGGGCAGTTCATCGAGGTGCACGTGGATACGCCGCTGGAGGTGGCCGAGCAGCGCGACGTGAAGGGCCTCTATCGCCGGGCGCGCGCCGGCGAGATCAAGGACTTCACCGGCATCGACAGTCCCTACGAGCCGCCCGAGACGCCGGAGGTGCGCATCGACACCACCGCCATGTCGCCCGACGCCGCGGCCGAAGCCCTGTATCTGGCCCTGGAGCGGCGCGGCGTGCTGAACCCGGCTTTCGCCGCCTTCGACTACACGATCTGACGCCCTGGCCGGGCGGGCTCGGCGATCGCGCTGGCCTTTTCCTGCGGCGCAGCGTAAAAGCCCGGCCACTTCGTCCCTCCCCCGCACGTCCGTTCACCGTCCGCGCGACCTCTTCAGGCCGTTCCGCTCCCCATGTCCCTACGCAACATCGCCATCATCGCCCACGTCGACCACGGCAAGACCACGCTCGTGGATCAGCTGCTCGCCCAGTCCGGCGTCTTCCGAGCCAACGAGGCGCATGCCGAGCGCGCCATGGACTCCAACGACCAGGAGCGCGAGCGCGGCATCACCATCCTGGCCAAGGCCACCTCGGTGCTGTGGCACGGCAAGGCCGGCGAAACCCGCATCAACATCATCGACACCCCCGGCCACGCCGACTTCGGCGGCGAGGTGGAGCGGATCCTCGGCATGGTGGACGGCTGCCTCCTGCTGGTCGACGCCGAGGAAGGCGTCATGCCGCAGACCAAGTTCGTGCTCGGCAAGGCGCTGAAGCTCGGCCTGCGCCCGATCCTGGTGCTGAACAAGGTCGACCGGCCGCACGCCGATCCCGACCGGGTGCTGAACGACACCTTCGACCTGTTCGCCGCCATCGGCGCCACCGACGAGCAGCTCGACTTCCCGCACATCTACGCCTCGGGCAAGAACGGCTGGGCCACGCTCGACATGAGCCAGCCCAACGACAACCTTGATCCCCTGTTCGACCTGATCGTCGAGCACGTCCCCGAGCCCGCCGCCGTGAAGCGCGCCGAAGAGCCGTTCCAGATGCTGGCCGTGCTGATCGAAAGCGACCCCTTCCTCGGCCGCCTGCTCACCGGCCGGATCGAGTCCGGCCGCGCCGTCCCCGGCATGGCGATCCACGCCCTGGCGCGCGACGGCAAGGAGATCGAACGCGGCCGCATCACCAAGGTGCTGGCCTTCCGCGGCCTGAAGCGCCAACCGGTGGACGAAGGCGCCGAGGCCGGCGACATCGTCGCCATCGCCGGCCTGTCCAAGGCCACCGTGGCCGACACCCTGTGCGCCATGGACGTCACCGAGGCCCTGCCGGCCCAGCCGATCGACCCGCCGACCATCTCCATGACCGTGTCGGTCAACGACAGCCCCCTGGCCGGCAAGGAAGGCGACAAGGTCCAGTCGCGCGTCATCGCCGCGCGCCTGCTGAAGGAGGCCGAATCCAACGTCGCCATCAAGGTCCGGGAGACCGACGCGAAGGACGCCTATGAGGTCTCGGGCCGGGGCGAACTGCAGCTCGGCGTGCTGATCGAGGGCATGCGCCGGGAAGGGTTCGAGGTCTCGATCTCGCGTCCCCGGGTGGTCTATCAGAAGGACGAGGTCACCGGCGAACGGCTCGAGCCGATCGAGGAGGTGATGATCGACGTGGACGACGAGTTCTCCGGCATCGTCATCGAGAAGCTTTCCGCCCGGAAGGCCGAACTGAAGGACATGGGACCGTCCGGCGCCGGCAAGACCCGCATCCTGCTGATGGCTCCGTCGCGAAGCCTGATCGGCTATCAGGGCGAGTTCCTGACCGACACCCGCGGGTCGGGCGTGCTGAACCGCGTGTTCAGCCACTATGAGCCGCACAAGGGTCCGATCGACCAGCAGCGCAAGGGCGTGCTGATCTCCAACTCCGACGGGGAGACCGCGGCCTATTCGCTGTGGAACCTGGAGGAGCGGGGCGTCATGTTCGTCGGCGCCGGCGAGAAGACCTATCAGGGCATGATCATCGGCGAGAACGCGCGGACCGACGATCTCGACGTCAATCCGATGAAGGCCAAGCAGCTCACCAACGTGCGCGCCTCCGGCAAGGACGAGGCCATCCGCCTGACGCCACCGCGCCGCATGACCCTCGAGCAGGCCATCGCCTATATCGACGACGACGAGCTGGTCGAGGTGACGCCAAAGTCCATCCGGCTGCGCAAACAGGTGCTGAACCCGTCGTTCCGCAAGCGCAAGGTCCGCGAGGACTAAGCGCCGAACCCGCCCTGGGGCGCGGGCAAACGCTGGACCCGGGTTTCAGATCCATCTGCGCCATCACATCGGACGTGGGACGCCGTTCCGGGCGAACAGGTCGGGACGGCTTCGGCTCGCCCGGCGCCGCTCAGCCGAGTGAAACACTCCGCTCCGCGTCCGCTTGTTCCGGACGAATTTCAAAAGCTCAGCTTAATATATTCTCTGTCGAGAAGCCATCACGACAGATTATTGCGGCAAGCTAAGCTGATGTCGTAACCGACGTATCGAAACAAATACTCTGTCAGTTCGTTAAGGAGGGGTGAAAGCCACCGAGACACGCAGTGCGCCGCAGTGCGGCGAATGAAGGAGCTGACATGCGTAGACATTATCTAGCCGCGGGCGTGATCGCCCTGATGACCGCCGGTACAGCCATCGCCCAGGTTGCGCCGGGCGCCCCCGGCGCCCCGGCCTCGCCCGGAGCGCCTGCCGGCGCGCCCATGCCCGGCGCGACCGGCGCTCCGGGCGCGCCGATGCCCGGCTCGCCGGCCGGGACGACG
>CAILTK010000029.1 GCA_903837135.1 uncultured Caulobacterales bacterium | reverse complement strand
GGGCGGCCGGCGCGGCGGCGACCTGGTTGACGACGATCTCGCGCGCGACCCGGATGCGCAGATCGCCCTGCTCGACCTCGATCGCGGTCAGATCGGTGGCCTTCAGAATATCCGCGAGGCGGCGGACCAGGCGGGTGTCGATGGGGTCGCCCGAGCGCGGCTTCTGGGCCTCTTCGGACGTGTCGGGGATATCGTTCATGAAGACCTTCTCTGGCGGCCCGGCGCGTCCTTAGACGGCGGCGAGGCCGGCTGCGGCGTCCAGCGCCAGTTCGTAGCTACGGGCGCCGAAGCCGGAAACCGTACCCACAGCGGCCATGGACACGTAACTGTGATGACGAAACGCCTCGCGCGCCATGGGGTTCGACAGGTGGCACTCCACCACCGGCGTCTGCATGGCCTTGATCGCGTCGTAGAGCGCCACGGAGGTATGGCCATAGGCGGCGGGGTTCAGCACCACCGCCGACGCGGCCGTGGCCGCCTCGTTCAGCCAGTCGACCAGTTCGCCTTCCTTGTTGGACTGGCGAAAGACGACGGTGTGGCCGAGCGCCGCCGCCCGCGCTTCGCAGCGCCTGCGGATGTCGTCCAGCGAATCGGCGCCGTAGATGTGCGGCTGACGGGTTCCGAGCAGGTTCAGGTTCGGCCCGTTCAGCACATAGATCGGTTTAGGCATCCGCCCCCGGCCGTGTGAGTCCCGTCGCGCGGGAGCGGCGCTTTTAGCGCTACGAAGGGCCGCTCACAAGGTCTGGGGGGCGCGACGGATAGGGGCCGCTCAGGCTTTCACGCGGATGAACATCAGCCCGTCGTGGCCCTTGTCGCCGACCGTCTGCAGGGCCAGGGCCTCGGCGCGGGGTTCGGCCGCCACGCGCTCGACCAGGCGACGGACGCCGAGCACGTTGGGATCCCGGCTCGCGGCGTCGGCGACCGCGCCCCGGCGCACAACATTGTCGACGATGATCAGCCCGCCGGGACGGACCAGCGTCATCGCCCAGGCGAAGTAGTCCGGGTTCGACGGCTTGTCGGCGTCGATGAAGGCGAGGTCGAAGGGCGCGCCGCCCGCCAGGGGCGGCAGGAGGTCGATCGCGCGGCCAAGGCGCACCTCGGCCCGGTCCGCCAGGCCCGCGGCGGCGAGATTGGCGCGCGCCACCTCGGCGGGCTTCGGATCGATCTCCAGGCTGATCAGCCGGCCCTCCGCCGGCAGGGCGCGGGCCAGCCAGATCGCCGAATAGCCGCCCAGGGTCCCGATCTCCAGGATGCGCCGGGCGCCGATCAGGCCGGCGAGCAGATTCAGCAGCCTGCCCTGGTTCTCGGCCACCGCGATCGGCGGCAGCCCGGCCGCGCGGCTACGCTCGAGCGCTCCGTCGAGCGCCGGGTCGCGGGGGATCAAGGCGGCGTTGAAATAGCCGTCGACGGCGTCCCACAGGGTCTGCGGGTCGGGCGAGGCCATGGCGGATCAGCTCGCGCGCTTGCGGCCTTCGTCGATGCCCGCCTGCAGCTCCTCGGGGATCCAGCCGGCGATCATATGGTCGCCGACGATGAAGGCCGGGGTGCCCTCGACGCCGATCGACTTGGCCAGGGCCTTGTTCTCGGTGATGTGCTTGTCGGCCGCCGCCTTGGCCTTGGGGTCGAGGCGGGCCAGGTCGACGCCGTGCTCGTTCATGATCCGTTGCACCCCCGAGTCGTCGAGCGCCTTTTCGGCCATCAGCGCGCCGAACACGTTCAGGTACTTGCCGTTGGTCTTGTTGGCGGCGAGCTGGGCTTCGGAAGCGTGGCTCGAGGTGTCGGTCAGGATCGGCATTTCCTTGAACACGAACCGCACGTCCGGGTTCTTGGCGATGATGTCGAGCACGGCCTGCGACGACGCCTTGCAGTAGGTGCACTTGTAATCGAAGAACTCGACGACGGTGACCTTGCCGTTCGGATTGGCGACGAAGTCGTCCGGGTCGCGCTCGAGCAGGCTGCGGTTGGTTCCGAGCGCGGCGCGCGCCTCACGCGCGGCGGAGGCGTCGCGCCGGGCCTGCAACTGGCCCATCGCCTCCTCGATCACCTCGGGGTGGCGCATCAGATAGGCCTTCACCTTCTCGCCGAAGGCGCGGTCCGTGCCGGTCTCCTGGCTGCAGCCGGTGGAGGGCAGGGCGACCAGCACGGACGCGGCCAGAAGGGCAGGGAGCGCGAAGGGGCGCATGGGCATCCTCGTCAGGCGGTCAAAACCGGCCGCCTTCGTCCCCGATCTCGCCGCGGGCGTCAATGAGACGTTCCAACGCGGCGAATCTTAACCTTAGCGGGAAGGATCGGCCTCTGGGCGTTCAGGCGGTCAGGCCAAACGCAGAGCGCGCTGAGGATGCGCGGAGCGCGCGGAGTCCGAGACGGGCTGTCGAGGCCCTGCGGCGAAGGCAAGCTCTGCGCGCTCCGCGCACCTCTCTGCGATCTCCGCGTCGAATCTTTCCGGGCTCCGGCGCGGCGGGCGCCAATGCGTCCTTGCCTACCCCGGCGCGCCGCTCATCTGGCGCAGTTCGTCCTTGGTGGGGTTGGCCACGAGGACGATGTCGGTGGCGCGGCGCCATTCGGGCGTGTTCTTGGGCAGGAGTTCGCGGGCGCGGAGGGCGAAGATGCGCGCCTGGACGAGGTCGCCGATCGAGAAGCGCGCCTCCGCCGCGGCCAGCCTCGCATCGCCGCCGTCGCCCTTGGCGTCATAGGCCTGGGCCAACAGCTCCCAGGCGAAGCCGTTCTCGTGGTCGAAGGTGAGCGCCTTCTGCAGATGCACGATGGCTTCGTCCGCCCGCTTGCCGTCCTCCTGCGCCATGATGGCGCGCGCCAGGTTCACCTGCAGCAGAGGCGCATTCGGCTTCAGTTCGACCGAGCGGCGGTGCGGAGCTTCGCTTTCCTTGGCCCGGCCGGCCTCGAACAGGATCTGGCCCTTGAGTTCGTAGAGGTAGGGATTGTTGGGCTGGTCGACGAGCAGGGCGTCGACCGCCTTCACCGCCGTCTCCACCTCGGTCTCCCGATAGTAGGCGATCGCGCGGGCGTAGCGCGCCGGATAGCTGTTGTCGGTGTCCGGATACTTCTGGAAGGTCAGCTGCGGCGGCTGGGTGAAGGCGAACAGCTTGGCCTTCATCACCTCGTGCAGGGCGATCAGGTCGGGCGGGTCGACGGCGTTGTAGTGGGGCTGCTCCTCGGCCCGGCGGCGCAAGCTCTCGATCCGTTCCGACGAGATCGGGTGGTTCTGGAAGAACTTGTAGCGGCGAGCCTGCTCGAACACTTCCTCGTAGCGGAAATTGTCGAAGAAATCGACGAGGCCGCGGGCCGACTGTCCCGACCGCTCGAGATAGGTCACCGCCGCCTGGTCCGCCCGGCTCTCCTGCTCGCGCGAGTAGCCGACGGCGCCCAGTTCGCCGAAGTACGGCGCGGAGGTGATCAGGGCCGCGCCGGCGCCGGGCGCGCCGGCGGCGAGCGCCAGAAGGCCGAGACCGAGGGTCAGCAACATGGGGTTCATGGCCGCACGCTGCATCTCGGCGTCGCCGCGCACCGTGTGCCCGCCGGCGGCGTGACCGGTTTCGTGGGCCATGACGCCGATCAGCTCATTGGGAGTCTTGGTCTCCTGGATCAGCCCCGTATAGATGCCGATCAGCTTGGTGCTGACCGTGCCGGCGTTCAGCTCCTTGTCCTCGATCATCGCGATCTGAATGGACTTGGGATCGAGGCCGGCGGCGGCGAAGATCGGATCGCACTCCTTGTGCAGGATCTCGCCGATCTCGGTGTCTTCGATGGTGCGAGGCTGGGCCTCCTGCGCCTGCGCGACGCTGGCCATAGGCGTGACCGCCGCCGCGGCGAGGGCGCCCGCGCCGAGCAGCCCGTGCCTCAGCGCGCTCCATCCCCGAGGCCGAGCCTTTGTCGCTTGAGGCGCCATGGAAAGGTCGCGTGCTCCTCGGTGCTCCGGATGACGGCCTGGAACGACGGCGCCTGGATCGCCGCGTCCCGGGACGCCGCGGAGACAACGCTCACTTTGTGTCGAGAGCGCGTCCGCGGCGTCCGGTCGAGGCGGGTGCAGCTTTAGCCGCTTATCCGCGGCCGCGCCACCAGCCGCGTTTAGGCTTCTCGGGCGGCGCCGAGATCTCCGCCGGATCGGGCTGCGGCGGCGCCGAGGGTTGCGCCGGCGCCGACGGAGCCGCTTCGGCGACGGTGTCGGCCGGCGGCGACAGGAAGGCCACGGCGGCGGCCGGAGCCGAGGTGGCCGGAACCGGGGTGGCCGGAGCCGCCGCTTCCGCCGCTTCCGCCGCGGCTTCGGTGGCTTTCGGCTTGCGGACCCGCTTGGGCTTGGCGGCCGGCGTCTCCACGGCGCCGTCGGCCATCGCTTCCGGCGCCGCGGGAACGACCGCCTCGGCCAAGGGCGAGTCGACGAGCGCCGGCTCGACCGGACCCGGGGGCGGCGAGAGCGATTTCGCCGGGGCGGGCTCGGCCTTCTTCACGCGGCGGCGCTTGGGGGCGGCCGACTCCGCGGACGCGTTCTCCACCGACGCATCCTCGATCGCCGGCGCCGCAGGGGCGGCGTCGACCACCGCCTCCGGCGGGGTTTCGATCGGAGCGGCGACGGCGCCTCTGCGGCGCCTTCCGCTGCGGACCGGCGCGTCGAGCGTGGGCTCGACCGGCGCCGGCGCCACGGCGTCGGTCGGCGGCGAGATCGGGGGCGCGGCGAGCTCGACGACGCCCGGTTCGGCGCCCGGCGCGTCGGTCAGGCGGACCGGCCGGCCGTGCGGATCCTTCCAGGCGTAGGGATCGTCCTTGGGATGGGGCGTGTCGTAGCCGCCGTGCGGATGAACCCAGGCGTAGGGGTCGGCCGGTCCCTCCTCGCGCATGCGGCGTCCGCCGCGACGCCCGCGACGCCGACGCTTGCGGCGCGCTTCGCTGGCTTCGGCGCTCTCGGGCCTGTCGCCGGTCGGGCCGCCTTCGTCGCCTTCTTCGTCTTCCTCGTCCGCGTCGAGCTGTTCGACCGTGCGGGCCTGAAGCTCGGCGGACTCCTCGCCGCGCTCGTCACGCTCATCGCGCCGGCCGCCGCGGCGGCGGCGGCGGCGGCCGCGACCGCGCCGTCCTTCGCCGTCGCCGTCCCCGTCCTCGCGGGCTTCGACGGTGCGGACGTCAGCCTCGACCTCGTCGTCGTCATCGTCCTCGTCGTCGGCGTGGCGGACGTCGTCCTCGTCCTCGTCCTCGTCGTCCTCGAACACCGGCTCGATCCACTCGGGCTCGGGCGCGGCCGGTTCGGGCGGCGGCAGTTCGCGCACATAGCCCTCGCGGCTCTCGGTCCGTTCGATCTCCTGTTCGGCGGCGGGCAGGGTGTCGTCGAGGGCGACCGTCACGTGCAGGCCGTGGATCTTGTCGACACCGGCCAGGTATTCGCGCTTCTCGTTCAGCATGTAGAGGCCGACCGCCGTCGGCATCCGCACGGTGATGGCGCCCGCGCCGCCACGAACGGCCTCCATCTCGATGGCGCGCAGGGCGGCGAGGGCCGAGCTCTCCACCGAGCGGATCCGGCCGGCGCCCTGGCAGTGCGGGCAGACGTTGGTGGCGCCTTCCAGCACGCCCAGGCGGCGGCGCTGGCGGCTGATCTCCATCAGGCCGAACTGGCTGATCTTGCCCATCTGCAGGCGGGCGCGGTCGTCCTTCAGGCAGTCCTTCAACCGCTTTTCCACGGCGCGGTTGTTCTTGCCTTCATCCATGTCGATGAAGTCGATGACGATCAGGCCGGCGAGGTCGCGCAGGCGCAGCTGGCGGGCCGCCTCCTCGGCGGCCTCCATGTTGGTCTTGAGCGCGGTCGCCTCGATGTTGCGCTCGCGCGTGGCGCGGCCGGAGTTGACGTCGATGGCGACCAGGGCCTCGGTCTGGTTGATCACCAGATAGCCGCCCGACCGCAGCTGGACCGTCGCCGAGTGGATCTGCGCGATCTGGTCCTCGATCCGATGGGCCACGAACAGCGGCGTCGGCTCGCGGTAGTGGACGATCTTCTTGGCCTGCGAGGGCATGATCATCCGCATGAAGTCGCGGGCCTCGCGGAAGCCCACGTCGCCCTCCACCTCGATGCTGTCGATATCCTTATCGAACATGTCGCGGATGGCGCGTTTGACGAGGTCCTCCTCCTCGTAGATCAGCGCCGGGGCGATCGACTTCAGCGTCTTGTCGCGAATGTTCTCCCACAGCCGCAGCAGGTATTCGTAGTCGCGCTTGATCTCCGCCTTGGTGCGGGCGGCGCCGGCGGTGCGGACGATCAGGCCCATGCCGGCCGGGACGTCGAGCGAGGCCGTCGCCGACTTCAGCCGCTTGCGGTCCGCCGCGTTGGTGATCTTGCGGCTGATCCCGCCGCCGCGCGCCGTGTTGGGCATCAGCACGCAATAGCGGCCGGCGAGCGAGAGGTAGGTGGTGAGGGCCGCGCCCTTGTTGCCGCGCTCTTCCTTGACGACCTGCACCAGCATGATCTGCCGGCGCTTGATCACTTCCTGGATCTTGTAGCGGCGCATCAGCCGCCGGCGGCGGCGTTCGACCTCCGCGTCCTGGTCGTCGTCGTCGTCGTCGTCGGCCGCGTGGACATGGTCGTCCTCGTCGTCCGCCTCGGCGGCTTCGCGCATCAGGGCTTCGCGGTCGGCGACGGGGATCTGGTAGTAGTCGGGGTGGATCTCGTTGAAGGCGAGAAAGCCATGCCGGTTGCCGCCGTACTCGATGAAGGCGGCCTGCAGGCTCGGCTCCACGCGGGTGACCTTGGCCAGATAGATGTTGCCGCGAAGCTGGCGCTTCGAGGCGGATTCGAAGTCAAGCTCCTCGATTCTTTGGCCGCTCACCACCACGACGCGGGTTTCCTCCGCGTGGGCTGCGTCGATCAGCATTCTTTTGGTCATAGAAGGTGTCTCCTCGGCGCGCGCCAAGCCTTGAGCTCGGGGGCCGGATCGGATCGCCGGGTCGCACCGTCCGGTCGCCGCGCGGCCAAGAACACCGCGTCCTTTCCAGGCGACAGGGGGCGAAAGTCAGGCGAGCCATGGGGTTCAAGTGTCCTGGCGCGAACCCTTATGGTCTGCGCCGATAGAGAGGGCGGAGCCCGCCGCCAGCCGACAACGACATGGAAGGAGGCTCGGAAAGCGCACGAGCGGCGCCTCAATCGAGGGCTGTCGCTATGCGCATATGGAGTCTGCAACACTCTAACGCAAAAGGGAAGCAGGCGACTGCATTTCCCATGGCGCCTCGCCACCGGGCATGGATGGTCCGTTCATTGCGTTGGTTAACCGTTTGTCTACAGAGCGGTCTCATAAGAGAGGACATACCGAGGTTGCGGGAGCTGCTCATGCCCATTGCGGCGGCGCTGAAGCGCGTATTCGGCGGTCGCGCCGCGCGCGTGCTGCTGGCTGCGGCGGCGCTGGCGGCGGTCGGCGCGGCGTCCGCGGCCGTCGTCGCGGAGCAGGCGCCGCAGGCGGGTGTGCTCAAGGTGCGGATCGGCGGCGACCAGACCCAGACCCGGGTCGTGATCGAGCTCGACCACGCGGTCACCGGCAAACTGCTTTCCGCGGACAAGCCGGGCCGCCAGGTGACTCTCGCCTTTCCCAAGGTGGACGTGTCCGGGGGCGGGATGAGCGGCGCCGGCGCCGGACTGATCAAGGCGTGGTCGATCGACGAGGCGGCCGGGTCCGCGCGGATTCGGCTCGACCTCGGCCGGGACGCCCAGGTCCGGCGCCGCTTCCTGCTGCCGCCTGGCGACGGGCTGAACGTCTACCGCTATGTGATCGACGTGGCGTCGGACGGCCTGAGGGCCATGCCGGCCGGCCCCGCGGCCGCGGGCAAGTCCAGCGTGAAGCCGGTCAGCTATGCGACCGCCGATCTGCCGCCGCCCGATCCCAACGCCAAGAAGGTCATCGTCATCGACGCCGGCCACGGCGGCAAGGACCCGGGCGCGCAGGGCGCCGAGCGGCACGAGAAGGAGCTGACGCTGGCCGCAGCCCACGCCCTGCGCGACCAGTTGCTGCGCACCGGCCGCTACAAGGTGGTGATGACGCGCGACACCGACGTCTTCGTGCCGCTGGAGCAGAGGGTGCAGATCGCCCGGCGCGCCAACGCCGACCTGTTCATCTCGCTCCACGCCGACTCCGGCGGAAGCGATCCGTCGATCCGCGGGGCGACCGTCTACACCTTGTCGGAGAAGGGCACCGACCGCGTGGCCCGGGGCGTGTTCGACAAGTCCGACTGGTTCATGAACGTCGCCCTGCCGGGCCAGGACGCCGCGACCAAGCGCATCCTGCTCGATCTGACCCAGCGGGAGACGCGGAACCGGTCCTCGGTGTTCGCCGAACTCCTGCTCGGCAAGATCGGCGACCGGGTCGAACTGCTGCGCCACAGCCACCGCGACGCGGGCTTCATGGTGCTGTTGGCGCCCGAGGTGCCGGCGGTGCTGCTCGAAATGGGTTTCGTCAGCAATGCCGACGACGAACAGGCGCTGGCCGATCCGGTGCGCCGCGCCGCCTTCATGGGCGCCGCGGCCGAGGCGATCGACGCCTACTTCGCTCAGGAAGCCAAGTACGCGATGCGATGATAGGCTTCCTTGCGGGAGCAGCGGGATGAGCGGACGTTTCAGAGCATGGGCTTTGGCCCTGGCGTCCGGGCTGATGGTCGCGGCCCCGGCCGCCGCCGACGGCATTGGTCCGCACTGGAGTTCCGACCAGCTCCGCGCCGCCCGCGACCTCGCGCCTGGCGAGGCGCTGCGCTTTCGCGTGCGCCGGGTCCTTTCGGGCCCGGCGGGCAGGACGGCGACGGACACCGACGTCGTCCTGGCGTCCAGCTTCACCTTCCTGAAAACCGGCGGACACGCGGTGCTCTACGATCATGCGTTGTGCCGCTGGCTGGCCTGGTCCGCGGCGGGCGGCGGGCTGTCGAACCTCAACTGCCATGCCTTGCCCTACCTCTTCGGGGTCGAGATGCAGAACCGGACCGGCGCCGCGGCGCCCGACGCCCGCGGCGCCTCCATGTCGACCTATGAGGCGGAGACGGAGCTGCACCTGAACGCCGGGGGCGCGACGCTGGTGCGCAAACCGGGCAGGAACGGCGCCGACTACACCGCCGCCGGCAAGCGCATGGTCCGCACGTCGGGCGCGGCCGGCGCCTTGCGGCCGGGCGAGGTGCACCGGGTACTGCGCTTTCTCACCCTGGCGACGCCGGTGCATCCCGAGGTGCGGCGCGACATCGCCGCCGCAGCGCGCCTCCCGGCGTTGATCGAGCTGGAGGGGCTCGGGCCGGGACAGAACGAGCGCGAGACCCTCGCCATCTCGAAGGTCGATCGGGTTGCGTACGCCTATCCCCTGCCGCCCGGGCTGGCGCCCGAGATCGAGGCGCCCGGCTGGTCGAAAGACGCGGCGATGACCGGCGCGGTCCGGGCCGCGGTCGCGGCGATCCGCGATCCCGCCGCGCATCCCGAGCCGATCATGGACGACCTGATCAGCCGGGCGACGGCCGCCGCAGATGCGCGCCAGCCGGTGCAGGTGCTGTTCAGCTACTTCGCCGCGGTTCAGCTTCATGCCGCGGCGTTGAACCCGGGCGCGGCGCGGGCACGGCTGCAGCCCATGCTCGCCGTCCTGACGCCGGCGCTGAAGGACCCGCGCGCCGCGGCGATCTGGGAGGCGAGCCGGCTGGCCGGCGACGGAGCGGCCAAGGGCGACCGTCAGGCCGCGGTGCGGACGATTCTGGATCTCGGCGCGGACGCCGGCGACCAGGCGGACTTCCGCGACATCACGCTCGGGAACCTGATGCAGGTGTCGAAGGACCGGGACGGATGGGATCCGGTCCTGCAGGCGCGCCTGCCGGACTCGGCCACGACCTGCTTCTGGCGCTCCATCGCGGTCGCGCCCTGGCCCGCCAACACCTATCACGACGTCGGCATCGCCCTTCTCGGAGAGGATCGGGTCGACCTGGCCTGGCTGGCGTTCGACCTCGGCCGGGCCGTAGACCCGACCTGGAGGGATGGGGTCATGTCCACCATCGCCGACGCCGAACAGCGGCTCGAGACCACCCTGCCGGACTTCTTCTAGCAGCCGTCTGACGCCGTTCAGGCGACGCGCACCACCATCTCGATCTCGACCTTGATTTCCGGCCTGTAGAGCGCCTGGACGCCAATCGTCGTGATGCTGGGCATGGCGTCCCGGAACAGTTCACGCAGAGGGGTGAGGGCCTGCCCGAACGCTTCCGTGGTCGCATTCACGACGTAGACGCGTAGCATGACAATGTCCTGCGCCGTCGCCTCGAGCTCCACGAGCGCGGCGGCGAGGCTGGCGGTGGCGAGCTTTGATTGGCCAGCGAGGTCTTCGGGAATGGCCCCACCGTTCGGCGCCGTTGCGATCTGGCCGGACAGGAAGGCGAGACGGCCGGGTTCGGCGACACTGATGTGGGAGTACCCGAGCGACGCCATATCCCACATCGTCGGCGGGTTGCGGCGGGTAACCGACGCTGACGGACGCGGCGGAATACGCGCAGTCACCTTGATCTCGAAGTCGAAGCCCGCGAGCCAGTTGACCCCTATCGCCGTCCAGTTCGGAAGCGGGCTTTGCGGGAATTTCTCCTTTTTCACCGCCATGACCGCGCCCATCTGCTTGTCCGGATCCGTATGGAACGACGTCACGTCGACGACGTCGTCCAATGTGCATCCCGCCGCTGCGAGCGTGGCCTCGAGATTGGCGAAGGCTAGACGAACCTGAGCCTCGAAATCGGGTTCGGGCGAACCGTCGGCGCGGCTGCCGACCTGTCCCGACACGAACAACAGGTCGTCTGATCGCACTGCGGCGGAATACCCGTGTTGCTCGTAGAGGGCGTGTCGGTTGGCGGGGAACACGGCGTCGCGCTGGGCCATATCATCGTCCTTTCACATAGGGGCGGACGCGCCGAACCCGCTCTGCTGGACATTCCAGTCAAGCCAAGGTAGCAACATACGCTGCGTATGTGAAAGCACGGATACACACCGGCCGTCAACCTCCATATACGCCTCGTATGCGAGAGGGAAGGTTGCTTTGGCTGCTAAGCGTCGCGCCGAAACGATGGAGGAAAATCGCGTCAAGCTGATCGGGGCCGCGCGGAAGGCGTTCGCCGCATCGGGTTTCGCCGCCGCGTCGATGGATGATCTCACCGCGCAGGTCGGCCTCACCCGCGGCGCCCTCTACCATGGCTTCGGCGACAAGAAGGGCCTGCTGGCTGCCGTCGTCGCCCAGGTCGATGGCGAGATGGCCGCGCACGCGCATCAGGCGGGAGCATCCGCGGCGACCCCATGGGAAAGGCTGCTGGCGGAAGGCGAAGCCTATATCGAGATGGCGCTCGACCCGGAGATTCGACGGATCGTCCTGTTGGACGGGCCGGCCTTCCTGGGCGACCCTTCAAGGTGGCCCAGCCAGAACGCCTGCCTGAGCATGACGAAGCAGGCGGTCGCCGACTTGATCGCCGAGGGGGTCATGAAGCCCATCGATATCGAGGCCGCGTCACGCCTCCTTAGCGGCACGGCGTTCAACGCCGCGCTTTGGGTCGCCGCGAGCGACGAGCCGCACATCGTTTTGCCGAAGGCGATCGAGGCGTTCCGAATGATGGTCGAAGGATTCAAGGCCGATCGAAGCTGACCTTGTTCAGGCGGCTTGCCGCGGAGTCGCCGTCCGGGGGCGATAGAGCGCCGGTTCGGTCCAAACGCGTCTTGCTCTAGCCCCAGCTCTCCATCTCGCCCTTGCGCCGCGCCGCGGATCTTACGGCGGGCCGGGGCGGCGTCCACGTCGGCTCCGCTTCGGGCCGGCCGAACAGCCAGCCCTGGCCGAGGTTCACGCCGAGCGCCATCAGCGCCTGAGCCGTCTCGCGGGTCTCTATCATCTCGGCGATGGTGACGACGCCGAGGTCCCTGCACAGGGCGGCCGTATGCTTGATCAGCATTGCCTCGCGACCGTTCGACGCCAGCGCCTTCACATAGGCGCCGTCGATCTTGATGAAGTCGAATTCGAAGGCGGCGATGTATTCGATCGACGCCGCACCGGCGCCGAAGTCGTCGAGGCAGACGAGGTGCCCGCGCCTGCGCAGGGCGGCGATGCGGTTGCGGGCCTCGTCGATGTCCGAGATCCTCGACGTCTCCGTGATCTCGAGCATGAGTCGGCTGGCGCAGGCGCCGGTCTGCGCCGTGGTCTGAGCGAAAGCCTCCATGAATCCGGGCGAGGTCAGGGACGCGCCGCTGAGGTTGGCGGCGATCTGCACCTCCGCCCCGCAGGCGCCGAGCGCCTTGCCGATCTGCTTCACGACGGCGAGGTCGAAGTCGACGATCATGCCCAGTTCTTCGGCCATGCGAATGGTCTCCGCCGGGCTGCGATCGTCGTCGAATCGCGCGAGCGCCTCGAAGTGATGCACGCGGCCGCCGTCCAGGCTGACGATCGGCTGATAGGCGAGGCGGAAGGCGCCGGCGCCGACCGAGACGCGGAATTTGGCGCTGGCGCGCGCCGCGTCCTCCACCATGGCGGCGAAGTCGGCGGTGGCCGCCTCGCCGCCGATCTCGATGTACCGGTTCAGCACGTAGCGTATGGTCTTCAGCTTGGCCTCGACCGAGCCCGGCGTGTTCGGCACGTCGGCGGTGACCGGATGCAGCGTTCGTCCGGAGGCGTCCTTCAGGCGCTCGGCCAGCTTGTCCTTGGGGATCGGCCGGACCGAGACCAGGGCGAAACGATCGGTGGCGATTTCCGCGGCGCCGACGCCGCCGTAGGATTCCGCGCGCAGCATGCTGGCCAGGGCCGAGAGCGTTCGTTCCGCCACGTCCGCGTCCATGTCGTGGACGGCGGCGGTCAGGCCGGGGACCTCGACCATTTCGAGCCGCGCGTCCACGCCGTCCCGTTCCGCCTGCTGGAGGGCGTCGGCGGCGACCTGCTCGAAGGCGGACGTCTGCACCATGCCGCGCCGGTCGCGCGGCGTGTGGTCGGCGGCGCAGGCGCCGGCCCGGCTGATGGCGCAGGACGTCCGGCCCGCGTTCTGCGGCAATCGGAACAGCGAGAGCAGGACCGGCTGCTGCGGCCCCTTCGGTCCGCCCGCGAGGGTGATCTTGAACGGGCCGCGCCGCTCGCCCTCGTCAAGATCGCGCAGCAGGGCCGCCAGGTAGCCCTCGTCGGCGGCGGCCACGAGATCGGTCCAGCGCGCCTTGAGGACGGCGGTATGCGACAGGCCGGTCAGATGGGTCACCGCGCCGAGCGCGAAGGTGATGCGTCCCTCGCCGTCTATCTCGAACACCAGGTCCGCCCCGGCGAAGGCCAGGCCGAGGAATTGCAGCGTCTGGTTTGGACTGCCGGCGTGGGGCGACTGGGGCATCGGCGCGGTCTCGGACGGGGATCGGGCCCTGGCGAGCCGGCTTGAGGATCACCTTACCGGTAAAGTCCAACAGAGCGGTTAAGGGCACGGCGCGCGCCGGATCGGCCGGAGAGGGTGTCAGTAGAGGCCCTTGAGGTCGTCGGTCACCTTCTTGGGCGGCGGCGGCGGGGCCGCGGCGGCCGGCGGCTGGACCGTCGGCTTCAGCCCGTTCAGATCCAGAGGCATCTGGTTGTACGGCACCGGACCGTCGGGCTTTGGCGCGGGGGGTTCAGGCTCCTGACCCGGCCGGAAGGCCTCGCGGTGACCGTTGACCGTGATGAACCGGGTGTCCTTGGGGGCCTTGAAGTCGGTCTTCGGCTGCCCCTTCAGCGCCTCGCGCATGAAGTCGATGAAGATCGGCACGGCGGCGACCGCGCCGGTTTCGCCCTCGCCGAGCGAGCGGTTGTCGTCGAAGCCGACGAAGACGCCGGCCACCAGGTTCGGCGAATAGCCGACGAACCAGGCCGAACGGTAGTCGTTGGTGGTGCCGGTCTTGCCGGCCAGCGGATAGCCGAGCGAGGAGACCGCGGCGCCGGTGCCGTTCTGCACCACGCCCTGCAGCATCAGGGTGATGGCGTAGGCGGTGATGGGGTCCAGCACCTGGGTCCCCGCCGGCTGGATGCGCGGGCTCTCCTGTCCCGAGAAGGCGTCGGCGCAGTGCGGGCAGTCGCGCTTGTCGGAACGCAGGACCAACTGGCCGTTGCGGTCGCCCACCTGCTCGATCAGGTGCGGGTCGATCCGGCGACCGCCGTTGGGGAACATCGAATAGGCGCTCACCAGGCGATAGGGCGTGGTCTCGCCCGCGCCGATGGCCATGGCCAGCACCGGCTCCATCTTGTCCACCACGCCGAACTTGATGGCGTTGGCGGCGATGGCCTTCATCCCGACCTTCATGGCGATGTGCAAGGTCATCAGGTTGCGGGAATAGACCAGGCCGTTGCGGATCGGACCCGGTCCCGAGGTCTCGTGCTTGTAGTTCTCCGGCTCCCAGATGGCGCCGTTGGCGCCCGGCAGCGAGATCGGCGCGTCGGAGACGACCGAGGCGGGGGTGAAGCCGTTCTCGAGCGCGGTGGCGTAGACGAAGGGTTTGAACGACGATCCCGGCTGCCGGTTGGCCTGGGTCGCCCGGTTGAACTTCGACAGCGAGAACGAGTAGCCGCCCACCATCGCCAGGGTCCGCCCCGAATGCGGCTCGATGGCGACGATGGCCCCGTTCACGGTCGGGACCTGCCGCAGGTTGTAGAGCTTGGCGTTGTCCTCGGGTTCGACGAAGATCAGATCGCCGACGGCCAGGCCCTTGGTCGCCCTGGCCCAGGCCACGTCCTTCGCGTCGAGGTCGCCGGCGCCGCCGGACGGCAGCACGACATGGACGAGATTGCCGGTGATGCGGTCGATGGCGGCGGGTCGCCAGGCGCGCCGCTCGGCCGGGGCGGCCTTTTCGGTCGCCTCCTTCTCCCAGCCGGGTTGCAGGTCCGAATGGCCCCAGGCGCCGCGCCAGCCGTGACGGCGGTCGTAGGCCTCCAGCCCCTTCATCAACGCCACCCGCGCGGCGGTCTGCAGGGTCGAATCGATGGTGGTCCGGATATAGAGTCCGCCGTTCTCCGCCTTGTCGCCAAGCTGGGCGATGGCGGTGCGCCGCGCCTCCTCCACGAAATAGTCGGCGTCGTGATAATGCGCGCGCTCGGGCGCGGTCTGCACCTTCAGGTCCTCGCGCTTGGCCCCGTCCGCCTGGGCGCGGCTGATCGCCCCCATCGAGGCCATTTCGTCGATGATCCAGTTGCGCCGCGTGATGGCGGCGGTGCGCCGCCTGACCGGGTCATAGTTCGACGGTCCCTTCGGCAGGGCGGCCAGATAGGCCATCTGGGCGACGCTCAGCTCGTTGAGCGGCTTGCCGAAGTAATTGAACGCCGCCGCCGCCACGCCATAGCTGCGGTAGCCGAGCCAGATTTCGTTCAGGTAGAGTTCGAGGATCCTCTCCTTCGGCAGCACCTGTTCGATGCGGCGGGCGAGAATCGCCTCCTTGATCTTGCGCCCGAAGGTCGGGTCGTTCGACAGCAGGACGTTCTTGGCCACCTGCTGGGTGATGGTCGAGCCGCCCTGCAGCTTTCGTCCGCGCGCCAGGTTCCAGACGTCGCGAGTCAACGCCCGGCCAAGTCCGGACACGTCGATGCCGCCGTGCTCGAAGAACTTGCGGTCCTCCGCCGCCAGGAAGGCGCGCACCTGCAGCGGCGGAATCTGATCGTAGGGGACGAAGATCCGGCGCTCCTTGCCGAATTCGCCGATCAGCGTGCCGTCCCAGGCGTAGACGCGGGTGGACGTCGGCGGGCGGTATTCGGCCAGGTCGGAGGCGTCGGGCAGGTCGTGAAACAGCCACGCGGCGTAGATGGCCAGGGAAAAGCCGGCGACGGCGATCAGGCTCAGCACGCCGACGGCGGCGAGCGCCAGCCAGCGACCGGCGTCCTTCATCCAGAACTCTCGGAGGGGGGAGAGCGCGCGGGCCATCGGCTCTGAGTGCCCACCGCCGCTCGCTTCGTCAACCGATCTAGCGCGTCGGCGGGCCGGACGGGCGCCCGTGCGGCCGCCAGAACAAGATCTATCTGCATGATTACAGACCCCTTTTCGTCCGGATCAGATTAGCCGTCCGATCCGGGAAGGGCATCGCGTCGCGGGCGTCGCGGGGGCGGAGGGCTCCCGGCGGCCTGCGGCGCCTATGCGGCCTGCAGCGACGCGATGTCGTGAAGCGCGGGATCGAGCCCGGCGCCCATCATGGCGATGAAGTTGTCGCGGAAGAAGCGGCGGCGCGCGGTCTCGCCCACGGCGCCGAGCGACTCGTTGAACCGCTTCATCGGATTGCGGCCGCCCTCGATGTGCGGATAGTCGGAGGAGAACAGGCAGATCTCCTCGCCGGCGTTCTCGATGATCCAGCCGACGTTCTCGTGCGGGTACGGCGTGGCGAAGAACTGACGGCGCAGGATCTCGCTGGGCCTGGCCGAAAGCGTCTGCAGCCGCGCCTCCTTGGCGAAGGCGCCGGCGGCGGAGTCCAGGAACTGCATCAGGCTCGGGACCCAGCCGGCCCCGAGTTCGATGGCCCCGAACTTGAGGTTGGGGAAGCGGTCGAACACGCCGTCGATGACCAGCACGCTCAGCGTCTGCCAGATGGCGATCGGGATGGCCATGAAGCTGACCGAGGTGAAGTTCTCGGCCCCGCCGTGGAAGTCCAGCACCTGCGGCCCGCCGTTGGCGATGTAGGCCGGATCCATCTTCAGCTCGCCGCCGACATGGAACAGGATCGGCAGGCCGGCCTCCTGCGCCAGGGCCCACAGGGGGTCGAAATCCACGTGGCTGGGCGAATGGCCCCTGGGCGCGCGGGAGGGAATCATCAGCCCCCGGCAGCCGAGCGCGATGGCCTCGCGCGCCACTTCGACGGCGCGGGCGCGGTCCATCAGCGGCACATAGGCGGTGGGCAGCAGCCGCTTGTCGACCGAGCAGTAGTCGACCATCATCCGGTTGTGGGCGCGCGCCGCCTCGAGCACCAGCGCCGCGTCGTCTTCGTGCTCGAGCGGCGGCAGGAACAGGCCGGCGGTGGTGAACACCAGCTGGCTGGCGAAGCCGAAACCGTCGAGCGCCCGCGGCCGGTCGGCCTTGTCGAAGGCCCCCAGCGCCTCGTAGTTCTTGCGCAGCAGGAGGTTGGCCTCGGCGCCGGCGCGGAAGGCCGCGTCCTTCTGGCGGGCTTCAACCTGGCCGACCCATCCGTCTCCGTCCTTGCGGGAAAGCCTGGCCGCGAGCTTTTCGCGGTAGGCCGGGGCGATGTAGCGCTCGATGGTTCCGGGCAGCTCCATCACATGCGAGTCGGCGTCATGGACGGTCTGGCCTTCGACGTAGGGCATGCGGCTTCCTCCAGGCGTCCGGTATCCTCCGGATCGTCGGCGAGCTTACTACGCCGCCGTTTCGCCACCCAGTGTCAAAACCACCGGCGCCGCACCGTCATCAAACCGTTGAAACTGGCCGTTAACGGTTAGGGGGAATTACTTAAGGGGGAAGACGATGTCAGACGCCGTCCTTGGCGAGATACCGCACGACGAGCCCGCGGTCGCCAGACCCAAGCTCGACCACAAGCCGAGCGCGCCGGGCGCCATCGCCTTCATCCTCGTCCTGCTGGGCGGTCTCGCCTTCGCGGCCTACAGCATCCTGGTCGACACGGCCAACGCGGGCGAGCCCCTCGCCATCGGCGCCTTCGCCTTCCTCGGCCTGGCCTTGCTGATCGCCCTCGGCTTCGAGTTCGTGAACGGCTTTCACGACACCGCCAACGCCGTGGCCACGGTGATCTACACCCACTCCCTGCCGCCGGTGGTCGCGGTGGTGTGGTCGGGCTTCGTCAACTTCACCGGCGTGCTGTTCTCGTCGGGGGCGGTGGCCTACGGCATCATCGCCCTCTTGCCGGTGGAGCTCATCCTGCAGGTGGGCTCGGGCGCCGGCTATGCGATGATCTTCTCGCTGCTGCTCGCCGCCATCGTCTGGAACCTCGGCACCTGGGCGCTCGGGATCCCCAACTCCTCGTCCCACGCCCTGATCGGTTCGGTCATGGGCGTCGGCCTGGCCAACCAGCTGATGGCCAAGCAGGGGCAGGCGACCTCGGGCGTGGACTGGTCGCAGGCGACCAAGGTCCTGACCACCCTGCTCGTCAGCCCGGTGGTCGGCTTCATTTCCGCCGCCGTGCTGCTCCTGCTGATGAAATTCCTGATCCGCTCCAAGAAGCTCTATGAAGCGCCCAAGGACGCCTCCCCGCCGCCGTGGTGGATCCGCGGCCTGCTGATCCTCACCTGCACCGGCGTCTCCTTCGCCCACGGCTCGAACGACGGCCAGAAGGGCATGGGCCTGATCATGCTGATCCTGATCGGCGTGGCCCCGACCGCCTACGCCCTGAACCGCACCATGCCGGACTCCGGCGCCCCCGCCTTCATCGCCACCGCTCAAAAGGCGTCGGCGGTGTTCACCGCCCACGCGGCGGGCGTCCCGGCCATGGATGTGGTCGCCGCCCGTTCCAAGGTCGGCGACGCGCTAAAGACCAAGAAGGTCGACGACCCGGCCGTCTACGCCGCCCTGGCCGTCGTGTCGGACGACATCGCCGGCAGCGTGCAGCATTCCGGCACGATCCGCCGCATTCCCGCGGCGGCGACGCCCAACCTGCGCAACGACATGTATCTGGTCAGCGACGCGGTCGGCATGCTCGGCAAGTCCAAGTCGACCACCTTGTCCGCCGATGAGAGCAAGACGCTCAAGGGCTTCCTCGGCAAGCTTCAGAGCGGCACCCGCTTCATCCCCGTGTGGGTGAAGGTGACGGTGGCGCTGGCGCTCGGGCTCGGCACCATGATCGGCTGGAAGCGGATCGTGGTCACGGTGGGCGAGAAGATCGGCAAGACCCACCTGACCTACGCCCAGGGCGCCGCCGCCGAACTCGTCGCGGCGGTGACCATCTTCGGCGGGGACTATCTCGGCCTGCCGATGTCGACCACCCACGTGCTGTCGAGCGGCGTCGCCGGGACCATGGCCGCCAACGGCTCGGGCCTGCAGTGGTCGACCCTGCGCTCGATCGCCCTGGCCTGGGTCACCACCTTGCCCGCCGCCATGGCGATCGCCGGCGGCCTGTTCTTCATCCTGCGGCATCTGCAGGGTTAGGCGGCGCACGCCCGGTTCACGCGTCGGGTCGAGTTTCGCCGCACTCTGCATCGTCGTCCCGGACAGGCCGCAGGCCTTGTCCGGGCCCCATGGCGCGAAGGTTGGCCGATTTC
>CAILTK010000028.1 GCA_903837135.1 uncultured Caulobacterales bacterium | reverse complement strand
GCGTCGACGAAGGCGGCGGTGCCGCCGGCCTTCTGCACCTCGGCCACCACGTGCAGGGCGAGGGTGGTCTTGCCCGAGCTTTCCGGCCCGAAGATCTCCACCACCCGCCCGCGCGGCAGGCCGCCGATGCCCAGCGCCAGGTCGAGGCCGAGGGAGCCGGTCGAGACCGATTCGATCTCCACCACCTTGCCCTTTTCGCCGAGCTTCATCACCGAGCCCTTGCCGAAGGCCCGATCGATCTGCGCCAGCGCCGCCTCTAGCGCGCGCTGCTTTTCGCCTTCATCCCGTCCCACGAGTCGCAATGCCGCCTGGTTCAACTGAGCCTCCTCTATGGGGCGATTCCCGGCAGGGCCGTCCCGTCGAAATCAGAATGTACCAGTTTTGTTCTGTTCGCAATATGTTCTTTTGCGGGGGCGATTGGGATATTGCTGCCGGCTGGATGAGCCATGTTTTGGGCACCAGAACTCTGCGCCCCCCATTAACTAGAGCCACTTCTGCGGGAAGGGCCTAGAATTTGCGAGTTCGTTGATAGGAACAAATTGTCAGGCGAACACACCCGCCGTAACCCGAGATCGAACTGTAGGGCATCGGCGTTTGAAAGCTTCACACATAGCAAGCTTGGCAGTTTTCACCGCAGTGTCAAAGTTCTCGTCTTCATTAAATTGCATTAAGACCGCATCGTGCACCGGGAGCAAAATGGCGTCCCTTCCGAATGTCTCTGCAAGGCTGACCAGCGCCTCTTTAAAGATTAGTGCTGCGGTTCCCTGAATGGGCTGGTTCACTGCCCAGCGGCGCTCCTTGGCACTAAGTTCGCCGGTGCCAGTGCGTCGACGTAGGTTGCCTTCCAAGGTCGAAACGAACCCCTGTTCCTCCAGGACCCGTTCCATTCGTCGCTTGTAGGCCGCAAGCCCCGGAAACGCGTCAAAGAATCCCGCGACGATGGCGGCGCGGGAAGTCCGCAGCCCCACATCATTCGGCGCGGTAATCAGGCGCGCCACGCTCGCGGCGGACATACCGTATGAGAAGGCGAGAAACATGCGTTTGGCCAAAGGGCGGGCCTCGGGGTCGCCGAACACGGCTTCGGCGAGTTTGGTGTACAAGTCTCCTTCATTGTAAGCTTCGAGCAATTCAGCATCAGCGGACAGGAAGGCAAGAACCCCCGGTTCGAACTGAGCATAATCGAGATAGATAAGGCGTTTTCCGGCGTCAGCAGCAACAACGCCGCGATAACGACGCCTTAGTTGTTGCAAGTAGGGGTCGGACACCAAGATGCGTCCGCTAACTGTTCCTAGGACGGAAAAGGTTGGGTGTAGGCGGTCTTCGAAGCCCGACGTGCGGCGAATGATGGCCTCGTCCTGCCCCGCCTCAACTAGACGCAGGAAGGCGTTGGCGAAACTCGATCGACCTGCGGCCAATCGGAAAGCATCCCTTAAGTTTCCGCCATCCGTTTCACCGCCAAGATCGGCTGCGTCTGTCCTGCTAAGGTACGGCGCTATCGTCCAGAAATTGAGGCCTGTCGGACTCGCGCCGATCGCTTCGGCAACAGCGACATAGGCTTTGTACTTTTCGTCCGTCAGATTTCGAAGCAGGCGTTCAGCCTCTCCTTGGTCGACCGCAATGCCGGCATACTGGCGCGCGGCGAAAATGGCCTGGACCGGTGCCTCAATTGACGCGAACCTATGCCACTCGCCCAGCTTGTGGAGGTCGTGAGCGGTTGCCATCCACAGCCGCGCCAGAGCATCGGCAATCGACCTCATTATGCCCAGGACGTCATCGAGTTCGGGCCATGGCGACTGGGCTTTGAACAGTGCCCTGAAAGTGCGGGCGGTATCAGGAACGGCGCAGAATCCCTGCAAGCGGTTCCAGACATCCCATCGCCGTTCACCGCCTTCGTCGCGAGGTTGACCAACAAGCAGCCGCAAGGCGTCCGCGACGTCCACGGGGTGCTCCGGAACAGGGTGGTCGGTGCGCCTAAGTTCGTCTGTTAAAACGGCGAGATCGACGGTAACGAACGGTGTCTTAAGAGCGGAAATCTCCGTTGCTGTAAGGCGCAGCCCCGTGCCGTCCGGGTTGCGCAGCCAGAAGACTGCCTCCCTCACTCCAAAGGGGTCGGGTAAATAGACGAGAACGGCGGCTTCAGTCGTAATCACGGCCGAGGTCCAGGAAATTGGTGATGGGCTCTGCCGCCGGTTGAGCAAAGTAAATTCCCTGCCTACCCAACCCACGATAGACGCCCACAAGGTCTGCGCGGATGTGTGGCTGAACCAGGGACTTGATGGTCTTGTAGTCAAGTTCCTGCGCCGCAACGAGTGCTGCGCGCTGTCCGTGATAGGAGCGCACTCGATTGAAGGTTCGAGCAACTGCCTGACGTTCGGCATCGCCACCTAGTGCGCCAGCGTAAAGCACCGCTCCACTTCGGTTAGCGTCGTCTGGTGCGCTCTCCAATAGAGATGTGGCGTATTTAAGCAATTCCGGACACTTGTACTCCTTTTGTAACAATAAAAGCCACAAGCAATAACACTGCCATGTATATGTGGTCTTGTGTTTGTCTTGTATGAACAAAGCCAGCGCTGCGAGCTGATCGTCGGTAAGTTGAACCGAGCGCAAGTAGCGAACGAGTTGATCGGTAGCTGACGGGTGCGTCGTGAGCGCTTCAATCACCAATGGAGTTATTTCAGCAAAATACGCCAGCGGCACTGCGAACTCGGGGCATACCGCGAGGGCCTCCATCCGGCGGATGCAAAACCGGAAGGCCCGCTTGTTGATACCGCCTTCGGTAAGGAGCTTAAGTGTAAGTGCCTTCAATGCAGAAAATGAGCGACTGATTGGTTTCAGCGAGCGCGTTTGCCAAACAGCACTTAATTGCTGGAGCTCACGACCGCCATGATCTAGATGGGTTGAGATTTTATCTGTGTCATTCGGCTCACAAATCTCCGTTTTTCCGGAATTTACGGATAGCCCAACCTTTCGAAGTTCAAGCGTGAGGTCCTTGAGGGCTCTACGTGCATGAAATATGTCTCTGCAAACAATTTTGATGTCGTCCATATATCGGAAGTAAGAGTATCCCGCAGCAATCATCGCCCGGTCGACAGGCAGCATGTAGACATTCGCCAAGAAAGACGATGCGTCCCGATTTTGAGGAAGCCCTCGATCAGACCTGTAACACCACTCTGATAGGCATTCAAAAAGTACGGAAAGTTGGTTTCGAAGCGCCGCTTTTTGGGCGGGTGTTGCGCTCACCTCCGGCAGGAGATCGAGCATGGTGTTGCGCAAGGTCTCAAGATTTATGTTCTCATAGTAATTTGTCAGGTCTGTAGAAAGCAGAGTTGTTGTTCCGTCTAGGCTGCTCTGAACGCTGCCGATGAAATTTCTCCATGACTCTATTGCCCCATTAAAAAGGTAGCGTTTTCCCGACCTGCGCTTGCCTTGATCGCGTTCGCCGGGCTTTGCCCTCAAGCGATGATTGAAAACCTGCCAGGGCAACAAGGGATCAAAGTATGGGGCAAGGGCTGCCGCCAAGCCTTGATAGAGCGCTCGATCGGCTATGCTCGTCTCCAGAGCGTATCGGAGCGTAAAATTCGATTTTGGGACATTTAGTACGTCCGCACGAGGTGCCTTATAGGCACCAGCGTTCGCAGCGAAGTTTTCGATGAGCACCGTTTCAAATTGACGACTGGCCAACACGTCTTCGAATGCTCGGGCGTCTGGAAACCAATCGTCCTTAAGGTCTTGCCGAAGTTGTTGAAGCAGAACAACCTCGTCGATTTTGAGCGATCCCAGGTCCAGAGTCATTGTCACACTACCTGGCGTCCGCCATGCCGGTCCCGCCATCCCTCAGGCCTCCAAATAGGGAGCGTGAGCGAGCGATGCTATGGCGCAGCTTAGCGGGGCGGTGGCTAAAAGCCAAAGGCCGCCAGAATTTATTTCGGCTGGGCTCGCTCCTGGTTGAGCTGAAACAATCGCGCCAGGATTTCGTCGTCGGTCAACTTTCCACTGCGGAAATCTTCTCCGCAGCCGTAGGCAGTCTGCGACTGCCTCATCGAGCGCGCGGTGTGCGTGATCTAACCAAGCGGGTCCCCAAACGCTCCATCAATTCGCGTTCGAGCGAAGCTTATATATCGCCGCTCGCGTGGACGAGAGTGGAACTTTTCAAATCTCAGAAGGCTGGACGCTAGGGGACACGGAGTTGCAAATCCTTGCTGCGAGATGGGGGGCAAGGCGACAACCGATTTCGAAGCGGGAAGTGGTGGGAAAAGCGCTACGACGCCTACGTCGAAATCCTCATGGCACTTCACTCCGCGAATAAGGGTTTCTCGCTCACTCGATCGCCTTTCTAACGATAGAGACGAGACCGATGAACAGGCTAACGAGCCTCGCCTTAAATTTAGAGAAGCGAATGTCCTAAATTCAATTTAGACTCGCTTGGCCTTTTTGAAACGGTTGCGCGTCCGATGCGCCTGGCAGCGTTAGCGAGGCCGCTGGCTGCGGAAGATGGTCCAGAGGGCGGCGCCTACGGCGACAGCGATCGAAAGGTAGGCGGCGGGGTGCGGGTCATCTGTCTTCCCCGGCGGCGCTCGCGTGGCCGCCGTCCGCCTCACCTTATCCCAAACATTCTCCTCGTCCTCGCCGCAGCCGACCTGGCGCGGGACATTCTCGACGTTAGGGCCCGCGATACAGCATCGCCACGTTGCAGCGCGCATAGCGCGCGCCGAACTCGCGCATGATGTCGGCGTCGTGGACGAAGCCGAGCTTTTCGTAGAGGTGGATGGCGGCGGCGGACTTGCGGTTCGACAGCAGGTAGAGCCGCCTGGCGCCAAGGCGTTCGGCGCGGGCGATCACCGCCTTCAGCAGATATTCGCCGGCCTTGCGGCCGCGGGCGCTTTGCAGCACGCCCATCTTGGTCAGCTCGAACTGGGCCTCGCCGGTCTTCTGCAGGGCGCAGGCGCCGACGATCCCCAGCCCCTCGGCTTCCACGAACAAAATGTCGCCGCCGCGGTCGATGATCCGCTCGCGCGGGTGGTCGAGCACGTCGCGGTCTGCCTGCTCCATGGCGTACATGGCGTCGATCCACTCCGCGTTGATGTCGCGAAACGCCGGGGCCAGGGCGTCGGTGTAGTCGTGGATGATCAGGCCCGCCTCGGCCTTGGCGCGGGCGCGCTGGTCGAGCGGGCTTTGCGCCAGCATCCCCTCGAGGGCGGCGACCTGGTCCAGCAGGGGCCCCTCGAGGCCGTCCAGCATGTCGCGCACCGCCGCCTCCACCTGCGGCCAGACGTGGAGCTTGGAGCGCTCGAGGTCGGCGCGGCCGGCCTCGGTCAGGGTGACGGTCTTGTGCCGCTGGTCCTTGTGCAGCCGGTCGATGCTGACGAGGCCCATGTCGGACAGCTTGGCGGCCATGCGGGTGACGGCGGGCTGGCTGAGCTGCATCGCCGTGGTCAGGGCGCCGAGGGTCATCGGCCCCTGGCGGTCGAGGGTGGCCAGGAGCGGATACTGGCTTGGCTGGATGGCCAGGCCGGCAGCTTCGGCCACCTTGATCACGTCGCCCTGCATGCGCTCGGCCAGACGTTTGAGCCGGCTGCCGAGGAACAGGGCGCCGCGGTCCCTGAGGATGTCTGTCATGGTGCAATCCATATACATGTCTATGCATATAACGACACATATGGATGAGCGGGACAAGGGGCGTTCCCGCCTCTCCTGCGGGAAGGTGGACCAAGTTCACTCACACGCCAGTGAATATTGACGCCGACGGCGGGTTCGCCGCATGGTGGGACAGGGCCGACGCCAACGATCGGGCCGCACGGGGAGAATATGCATGGTCGCCGAGACGGTGAAGGAGCCTTTGCCCGCGATACAGGCCGCGCCGACCAGCCCGCGGGCGTGGGTCGTGCTCGGCATGCTCTGCTTCATCTATGTGCTGAACTTCCTCGACCGGCAGCTGCTGTCGATCCTGGCCAAGCCGATCCAGGACAGCCTGCACGTCACCGACGGCCAGCTCGGCCTGATCGGCGGGCTCTACTTCGCCCTGTTCTACTGCCTGATCTCCATCCCCGTCGGCTGGCTGGCCGACCGCACCAACCGGGTCGGCGTGCTGTCGATCGCCTGCGGCCTGTGGAGCGCGGCGACCATGGCCTGCGGCCTGGCGGGCAGCTATCCGCAGCTGGTGGCGGCGCGGATGACGGTGGGGGTGGGCGAGGCCGGCGGCGTGCCGCCGTCCTACGCCATCATCTCCGACACCTTCCCGCCCGGCCGGCGCGGCACGGCGCTCAGCCTCTACAACCTCGGCCCGCCGCTCGGACAGGCGTTCGGGGTGGCCTTCGGCGCCTCCATCGCCGCCGCCTACAGCTGGCGGCACGCCTTCGTGGCCCTGGGCGCTGTGGGCCTCATGGCGGCGATCGCCGCGCGCCTCATCGTGCGCGAGCCGCCGCGCGGCGGGCTCGATCCGGCCCCGGCCGCGCCGAGCGCCGCGGCAGGGCCCGAAGCGAAGGCGGGCGCCGACTTCCTCGCCACCATCCGCATGTTCTTCACCACCCCCTCGCTGGTGCTGATCGCCCTGGCCAGCGGCGCGACCCAGATCGTCACCTACGGGGCCGGCAACTTCACCACCCTGTTCCTGATCCGCGAGAAGGGGATGACCCTGCGCGAGATCGCCGTCTGGTTCGCCCTCGTGGTGGTGATCGGCATGGGCGGCGGCATCTTCGCCTCGGGCCGGGCGATCGACCGCTTCACCCGCCGTTCGCGCCAGGCCTATGCGGTGATCCCGGCGGTGACCCTCGCCCTGGCGGTTCCGGCCTTCGTCGGCTTCGTGCTGGCCCCGTCCTGGCCGCTGGCCATGGTCTTCCTGCTGGGGCCGACCTTCCTCAACTACTTCTACCTGTCCTCGGCGGTGGCCCTGGTGCAGGAGGAGGTGGCGCCCCACCAGCGCGTGCTGTGCGGGGCCCTGCTGCTCCTGGTGATGAACCTGATCGGCATGGGCGTCGGGCCGACCGTGGTCGGCATGATCAGCGACGCGACCAAGGCCGCCCATCCGCACCATTCGCTGCAGATCGCCTTCCTCTGCCTGTTGCCGGTCTACGCCCTGGCCATCGGCCTGTTCGCCTGGCTGGCGCTGGTGCTGCGGGGGGAAAAGCGCGGGGCGTAGCGCGGCGCCCTTCCCCCTCGATGGGGGAAGGGCTCATCAGGCGCGCCGCCAAGCCCGTTGCCACGCGTCTCGAACCGCGCGATCAGTCGGGGAGGGAGGCTCACTCATGAAAAACAAAATTCTGGGCGTACGCGCCGCAGGTATCGCCCTCGCGGCGTCGCTGGCCCTGGCTTCGGCCGGGCCGACATGGTCGGCGCCGAAGGCCCTCGATCCGGCCGTCTCGTCGATCGTTGCGGGCGATCCGGTGGCGCTGGGGTTCGACCCGGCCAAGTTCGCGGCGCCGCGCGCGGGCCTGGCGGGCGACGTGGCCGCCGGCAAGATCGCCGGGGCCTATCTGCTGTTCGGCCGCCACGGCAAGGTGGCGTTCCAGCAGGGCTTCGGCGTCCAGGGGCCCGGCCAGACCGCGCCGATGACCGACAAGACCATTTTCCGCGTCTTCTCGATGACCAAGCCGATCGTCTCGGTCACGGCCATGACCCTGGTGCAGGAGGGCAAGCTCGATCTCGACGCGCCGGTGTCGAAGTACCTGCCCGAGTACGCCAACCTTCGGGTCTGGCAGGCGGACGGGACCACCGTCCCGGCCACCCGGCCGATGCTGGTGCGCCATCTGATGAGCCATACCTCGGGCCTGATCTACGGCTTCATCCAGCCGACCACGCCGATCTCCAAGGCCTGGGCCGTCGGCGGCGAGAACCGCAACGACCTGAAGGCGCGCGACTACGCCAGGCTGATCGCCGCCCTGCCGCTGCGCTCCGAGCCGGGGACGGCCTGGTACTATTCGCGCTCGACCGACGTGCTGGGGGCGGTGGTCGAGGTGGCGGGCGGCAAGCCGCTCGACGTGCTGGTCCACGAGCGGGTGACCGGTCCCCTGGGCATGACCGACACCGCCTTCTTCCAGCCGGAGAGCCGGCGCGCACGCTTCGCCGAGCCGGCGCATAGCGACGCCGCCGTGTTCTACGACTACGCCAGGCCGACGGCCCTGCTGTCGGGCGGCGGCGGCATGTCGTCCACGGCGGAGGACTATCTGCGCTTCGTGCTGATGCTGGCCGGGGGCGGCGAATACCGCGGCGTGCGCATCCTCAAGACCGAGACCCTGGCGCGGATGCGGCAGGACGAGACCACCCCTGAGATGCGCAAGGCCGGCCTGTTCTTCCCCGGCCGCGGCATGGGCTTCGGCCTCGGCTTCAGCCTGGTCGAGGACGACACCGTCCAGCGGCCGGGCGCGGGGACCTTTTCCTGGTGGGGCATCGCCGGCACCGAGTTCTGGGTCGATCCCAAGAACGACCTCTTCATGGTCTTCATGGTGCAGAGCCGCGAGCTGGCCATGGACTACCAGCAGAAGAACCGGGCCTGGATCTACGACGCCCTGGTGAAGCCCTGAGCCGGCTGTGATCAGAACGCGGACGATCTGAGCGGTTAGGCGCGCGCCGCGGCGGGGTCTATGCTCGGCGGTGATGAGCGTGGAATCGCAACCTGGAAAGCGCGCCTGGCCGGTGTTTCGGGCGCTGAGCGGAGCGACGCCGGGGGCGCTCGGCCAGGATCTGATGGCGGGCCTGACGCTGGCGGCGATCGCCGTGCCCGAGCAGATGGCCACCGCCCGGCTCGGCGGCTTCGCGCCCGAGGTCGGCCTGTTCGCCTTCGTCGCCGCCACCCTGGGCTTCGCGGCCCTGGGCTCGAACCGCCAGCTGTCCGCCGGCGCGGACTCCACCATCACGCCGATCTTCGCCGGCAGCCTGGCCCTGATGGCCGCGGCCGGATCGCCGCAATACGCGGCCCTGGCCGCCGGCCTGGCGCTGATGGTCGGCGTGCTGCTGGTCGTGGGCGGCGTGCTGAAGCTCGGCTGGATCGCCGACCTGTTGTCCCTGCCGGTGCTGACCGGCTTCCTGGCCGGGATCGGCCTGCACATCCTGCTGTCGCAGCTGCCGTCGGTGCTCGGCGTGCCCGAGGGCTCGGGCAACGTCTATCACCGGCTGGCGGCGCTCGCGCGGGCGGCGCCCCTGATCAACCCGCCGTCGGCGGCCATCGGCCTCGCCGTGTTCGCGACCATCCTCGGGCTGGAGAGGCTCGCCGGCCGGATTCCCGGCGCCCTGATCGCCGTGGCCGGCGCGACGGCGGCGACCGCGGCCCTGCACCTCGATCGCCACGGCGTCGCCGTGCTGGGCCAGGTGGGCGGCGGCTTCCCCCGCCTGCACCTGCCGGCGCTCACCCTGGCGAACGGGCTGGCGCTCGGCGGGCTGGCCCTGGTGACGACCCTGGTGGTGATGGTGCAGACCGCGGCGACCACGCGCGCGTTCAGCGGCGAGGACGGGGACCCGGATGTGGCCCGCGACTACATCGGCATGGGCCTTGGCAGCGTGTTCGCCGGCCTGTTCGGCGCCTTCCCGGTCGACGCCAGCCCGCCCCGGACGGCGATCGCCGCCGAGGCCGGCGCGCGGTCGCAATACGCCGGCCTCGTCGCCGCGCTGGTCGTCCTCCTGCTCGCGGCGTTCGGCGGACGGCTTCTGGCCTTGGCGCCCACCGCGGCGCTCGGCGGCGTGCTGCTGTTCGTGGCCCAGCGGATCTTCCACGTCCGCGCCCTCGCCGACATCCTGCGCCGTTCGCCGGCGGAATTCTCCCTCGCCGTCCTGACCATGATCCTGATCGTCGCCCTGCCGATCGAGACCGGCGTCGCCATCGGCATCTTCCTGTCGCTGGTGCACGGCGTCTACACCATCACTCGCGCGCGCCCGGTGGTGTTCGAACGGGTTCCCGGCACGACCGTGTGGTGGCCGGCGTCGACGCGCCAGGCCGGCGCGGACGAAGCGGGGGTGCTGGTGATGGGCTTCCAGGCGCCGCTGTCCTTCCTCAACGCCTATGACTTCCGGCGCGGCGTGCTGGCGGCGATCGACGCCCGCGCCGCGGGAACCCGGCTGCTGGTGCTCGAGGCCAGCAGCATCGTCGAGATCGACTTCACCGCCTCGACCATTCTGACGGCGGTGATCGCCAAGGCGCACGACGCCGGCCTCGACGTCGCCGTCGCGCGCCTCGAATCGGTCCGCGCCCAGGCGGCGTTCGAGCGCTTCGGCGTGACGGACGCGCTGGGGCCGGGCCGCGTGTTCCAGAGCGTGGACGCGGCGATCCGGGCCTTGGGCGGGGAGGGGAGCGATCGCTGAAGCGCCCGGTCCACCGCCGGCTGCGCCGTCGCTGGCCATCCGACGGGAGTGGTTGGGCCGCCGCCATCGCCGCTCCCCCATTGCCACGCTCGGGATTCGACTCCATCGTCCGCCGCCTTTTGCTGGAGCCGTCGTTGAAACCGATCCTCGCCCTGTTCGCCGCCTCCGCCCTGACGACGGGGGTCGCCTCCGCCAGTCCGGGCCCGGTCGCCCTGCCGCCGACGTCGCCGGTCGCCGCCCCGCGCGACGTCGCCTATCCGGGCGTGCTGACCCTGGCGGTCGACGCCACCGACACCGACCGGCGCATCGTCAAGGTGCACGAGACCATCCCGGTGGCGTCGGCGGGCGGGGAGGTGGTCCTGCTCTATCCGGAGTGGCTGCCCGGCACCCACGCGCCGGAGGGGCCGATCGACCGGTTCGCCGGGCTCGTGATCAGCGGCGGCGGCGCAAGGATCGCCTGGACCCGCGACGTCGCCAACGCCTACGCCTTCCACGTGACCACGCCCAAGGGCGTCAGCAAGCTCGAGATCGACTTCCAGTACCTGTCGCCGGTCAGCGAAAAGGTCGGGTCCACCGAGATCTCCTCCACCATCGCCGCGCTCGAGTGGGTCGACCTGGCGCTCTATCCGGCCGGCTACTACGCCCGCGACATCCCGGTGGACGCCGCCCTGACCCTTCCCGCCGGCTGGACCCTGGCCACGGCGCTCGAGCGCAAGCCCGGACCGGGGCCGGCGGTGCGTTTCGAGCGCACGCCGTTCGAGACCCTGATGGACAGCCCGGTCTACGCCGGCCGCTACGCCGCGCGCCTCGACCTCGACCCGCACAGCGCCGTGCCCGTCCACCTCAACGTCTTCGCCGACAAGCCTGGAGAACTCGAGGTCAAGCCCGAACAGCTGGCCGCCCACCGCGAACTGGTGCAGCAGGCCTACAGGCTCTACGGCTCGCACCACTACGACCACTACGACTTCCTGTTCTCGATCAGCGACCTGACGGTGCACCAGGGCCTGGAGCACCACCAGTCGAGCGAGGACGGGGTCGGAGCCGGCTATTTCGCCAAATACGACCAGGCGCAGGCCGACCGCTCGCTGTTCCCGCACGAATACACCCACTCGTGGAACGGCAAGTTCCGCCGGCCGGCCGACCTGTGGACCCCCAACTACAACGTCCGCATGCGCGACAGCCTGCTCTGGGTCTACGAGGGCCAGACCGAATACTGGGGCGAGGTGCTGACCGCGCGCTCGGGCCTGCGCACCCTGGCGGAAGAGAAGGACTCCCTGGCCCTGACCGCCGCCACCTACGACCATATGCCGGGCCGCGCCTGGCGCGCCATGCAGGACACCACCAACGACGAGATCATCAACCCCCGCCGCCCGATGTCCTGGGTCTCCTACCAGAGGTTCGAAGACTACTATGACGAGGGCCTTCTGATCTGGCTCGACGCCGACACCCTGATCCGCGAGCGCTCCCACGGCGCCCGCTCGCTCGACGACTTCGCCAAGGCCTTCTTCGGCATCGAGACCGGCAGCTATACGCCGGTCACCTATACCTTCGACGATCTGGTCAGGGCGCTGAACGCGGTCGAACCCTATGACTGGGCGGGCTTCCTGCACGCGCGCGTGGACGCGGTGGGCAAGGGCGCGCCGCTCGACGGGCTGAAGCGCGGCGGCTACCGGCTGGTGTACGACGACCAGGAGAACGTGATCGGCAAATCCGAGGAGACGGGCTCGAAGGTCAAGGACTTCGCCTTCTCGCTCGGCCTGAGGGTGGGCAAGGACGCCGTGCTGGAGCGCGTCCTGTGGGACAGCCCGGCGTTCAAGGCGGGCCTGACGCCGGGCATGACGCTGATGGCGGTCAACGGCATCCCGTACTCGGACGACGACCTGGTGGAGGCGGTGAAGGCGTCGAAGACCGCCGCCACGCCGATCGAGCTGATCGTGAAGACCCCCGACCGTTTCAAGGTGGTCCGCATCGACTACCACGACGGGCTCCGCTACCCGCACCTCGAGCGGATCGACGGAACGCCGGACCGCCTCGACGCCATCCTGGCGGCCAGAAAATAATGTCCAGCCTCAGGAAAGACTGATCTACCGTCAATTATTGCGGGATGACCGGATTATGAGGCGAGGGCCAGTATTTCCGATGGCTGGTGTAAGGAACCGTTCTGCGATGCCCGACCCCGACGAACTGCCCGAGTCAGACAAGGACCTGCGCCGCGAGATGACCGACGCCATGGACACCATCCGCGAGCAGATCGACCGGCTGCGCGAGGGCCCCAGCATGGGCGGTCCCCTCGACGACCGCAGCGTGATCGCCGACCTCGAAGCCGAATACGCCGCGCTGAAGCAGGCGCGCGACGGGTTATAAGACTCTTCTCCCGCGGGGGGAGAAGAGAAATCCCTACTGGCCGTCGTAGGCGAAGGTGTCGCTGTCGAGGTCGATCCTGGGGAATTCGTCCTTTTCGCGCCAGTAGTCCTGGGTGTGGCGCCAGTCGGGCCGGTCGCCGCTCTTGGGCAGCAGGTGCATGCCGCGCAGGAGGTAGCCGGGGTTGAAGTTCTCCTGGTCCATCCAGTCCGACAGCGCCATGCCCTCCGGCGGAATCACCTCGACCCGCTTGGCCCCGATCGCCTTCATATGGTTCAGCAGGCGGCAGACGAAGTCGGCGACCATGTCGGCGCGCAGGGTCCAGCTGGCGCGGAAGTAGCCGAACACCCAGACCATATTGGGCACGCCCGAGAACATCATGCCGCGGTAGGTGACGGTGTCGGAGAACACCAGCGGCTTCTCGTCGATGGTGAAGGCGATGTCGCCGAGCACATTGAGGTTGAAGCCGGTGGCGGTGAGGATGATGTCGGCCTCGAGCGCCTCGCCCGAGGCCAGGCGGACGCCCTTTTCGGTGAAGGTGTCGATCTCGCCGGTGACCACCGAGGCCTTGCCCGAGGCGATGCCCTGGAACAGGTCGCCCTCCGGCACGAAGGCGATCCGCTGGCGCCAGGGCAGGTAGCGCGGGGTGAAGTTCCTGGCCACCTCCTCGGCGGGCAGGAACAGGCCGACCGCGTCGAGCAGCTCCTTGGTCACCGCCTCGGGCTCTTCGAAACAGCGGCGCGTGAACACGTCCTGGTCGTAGAGAACCTTGCGGCGGACGATCTCGTGAATCCAGGTCTCGTCGATCTGGAGCTGGCGCAGCATGTCGGCCAGTTCGTTGACGTTCTGGCCGGGGATGAAATAGGTCGGCGACCGCTGCAGCACGGTGACGTGGGCGGCGTCCGGGGCCATGGCCGGAACCACGGTCGCCGCCGTGGCGCCCGAGCCGATGACGAGGACGCGCTTGCCCGCGTAGTCGAGATCCTCGGGCCAGGTCTGCGGATGCACGATCCGCCCCTTGAAACGGTCCATGCCCTTCCATTCCGGAGTGTAGCCTTCGGAGTGACGATAGTAGCCCTGGCACATCCACAGGAAGCCCGCGGTGAAGCGCCGGGGCTCGCCGTTCTGCACGGCCTCGATGGTCCACAGGTTGTCGGTGCTGGACCAGCGGGCCGAGACGATCTTGTGACCGTAGCGGACGTGGCGCTCGAGGTCGTTCTCGTCGATCACCTCGCGCATGTATTTGAGGATCTCCTCGGCGCTGGCGATCGGGGCGCCGACCCAGGGCTTGAAGCGGTAGCCGAAGGTGTAGAGATCGCTGTCGGAGCGGATGCCCGGGTATTTGTGGGTCAGCCAGGTGCCGCCGAAGCTTTCCTGGCTCTCCAGGGCGACGAAGCTCGTTCCCGGACACTGGGTCTGCAGGTGGTAGGCGCTGCCGATGCCCGAGATGCCGGCCCCGACGATCAGCACGTCGAAATGCTCGGACTCGCCCGGGGTCGCCGTTTCCGGCCGCTGCAGCGTCGCCGTTCCGTCCGCCATCTTCCACTCCCTTGACCTGTGTTCCGGCTTCTGTGAGCCGCGACGTCAGCAATCGATAAGAACCGACGCCGCGCCTTGAGCGAAGTCAATCCTAAGTGAACGGCGATAACTTGTCTTGTGGGAACTTAGATGCTCCCCTTTTGGGGGCTGTCGCGAAGCGACTGGGGGGGCAGCGCCGCGTTAGCCGGCCCCGCAGCGCGAACCGGTTTGCGTTGCGATCACGCCAGCGGCGGCGCTGGCCCCTTCGTCCGCGGAGCCTGTCCTCGGGCCGGCCTCTATCTGGCGGGCGCTTGCGCCGGCGCCGTCACGAGCGGCAGCTCGACGTAGCTGGCTTCGCCGGCGGTGCGGTAGATCCGCTCGGTGCTCTTGCGGTAGTCGGCCGGCTTGGCGAAGAAGATGTTGCTCACATAGGTCTGCGGATTGCGGTCGTAGAGCGGGAACCAGCTCGACTGGATCTGCACCATGATCCGGTGCCCCGGCCGGAACACGTGGTGGGCGGTGGGCAGGACGAAGCGGTAGGGCTCGATCCGGCCGGGCGGAATCGGCTCGGGCTTCTCGAAGCTCTTGCGGTAGCGCCCGCGCAGGATGTCCATCGACACCGCCAGCTGATAGCCGCCGAGCTTGCTGTTGGCGGGCTCCTCGTCGGGGTAGACGTCGATCAGCTTGACCACGAAGTCCACGTCCGTGCCGGTGGTGGAGGCGTAGAGGTTGGCCACCGGCGCGCCGGCGATCTCCACCGGCTGGGTGAGCGGCTCGGTCTGGTAGGTCAGCACGTCGGTGCGGTCGGAAAACAGCCGCTGGTCGTCCACCAGCCACTCCCGCCAGGTCGAGCCCTCGGCGTAGGTCGGCCGGATCGGGCGCAGGCGATAGGGCACGGGCTTGGCCGGATCGGAGATGTAGTCGTCGAACCCGGGCTGGCCGGGAAACAGGGCGGCGCTCGTGCGCGGCTTTTCGAAGCCGAGCCTGAACCCGGCCTCGAGATAGAGCGGGGTCGGCGTCGGCGCGGCCGGCGCCGTGGGCGGCCAGGCGTTGTAGGCGCGCCATTTGTCGACGCCGGTCTCGTAGGCCAGCACCGGCGGCGTGTCGGCCTTGGGCGCGCCGTCCTTCAGCCGCTGGTTCAGCCAGGGCAGGAGGATGTCGTGGCGGAACTTGTAGCCGGTGTCGCCGTCGAACTTGATCTCGCCGAGTTCGGAACCGTCGCGCAGGGCGCCGCCGTGCGACCAGGGTCCGAGGACGAGGTAGTCCATCTCGCCGGTCGTATCCTTGGGCTTGGTCGCCAGATAGGTGGCGAGGGCGCCGTAGATATCCTCCTGGTCCCACAGGCTGGAGACGTAGAGGGTCGGCGTCTTCAGCGGCCGGGCGGCGAGAATCTCGTCGAGCGCCTGCGCATGCCAGAACGCGTCGTAGGCCGGGTGATCGGCCATCCGCCTGGGGTAGCCGAGCTGGCTGACGCCATAGCGCTGCATGAAGTCGCCGGCGGAGCCTGCGGCGAGGAAGGTGTCGTAGTCGTCATAGCCCGGCCGCCACAGATCCGTCCCTTCGGCGCGCTCGGTGTCCTGGGTGTAGTAATAGTCGTAGCCGACCAGGCGGAAGGCCCCCCCGTGGAAGTCGTCATCGTTCTTCCAGGTATTGGCCACCGGGTTGATCGGCACGGCGGCCTTCAGCGCCGGGTGCGGATCGGCCAGGGCCATCAGCACCATCATGCCGTCGTAGGAGACGCCGATCATGCCGACCTTGCCGTTGCTTTCGGGCGTGTTCTTCACCAGCCAGTCGATGGTGTCGAAGGCGTCGGTGGCGTGGTCGATCGGACCGGTGTTGAGCGGGCCGCGCAGGGGCCGTTCGTTGATGTAGGCGCCTTCCGAGCCGTACTTGCCGCGCACGTCCTGATAGACGCGGATATAGCCGGCCTCGACCGCGTAGTCGTCGCCGACCGGCAGGATGGCCCGCATGTGCGGGCTCTGGGCGTGCGACGTCTCGGTGTTGGCGCCGTAGGGGGTTCGGGTCAGAAGGATAGGGGCGTTTTTCGCCCCTTTGGGAACGACGATGACGGTGTGCAGCTTCACGCCGTCGCGCATCGGAATCATCGCCTCGCGCTTGACGTAGTCGAAGCTGGCGTTGGCGGGCTGGAAGTGTTCGGGGATGTCGCTGGGCTGGGCCGCCGCCGTCATGGCCGGCGAGACGCCGGCGAAAAGGCCGAGCGCCAGCACACACCCTGTAAGCTTCCGCATTCGATCCGTCTCCGCGCCGCTTGGAACAGCCCGCGCTTCCTTCCGTTCCTTAGACAAGCCCCCCGGCGAGTAAAAGGAGATCATCCAGATGCCGCACCAGCATACCGACAGCCCCGACGGCCCCGCGCAGAACAGCGTGGGCGAGCGGCAGGCGCCCAATGACGCGGCGCGCGAAGACCACCGCAGCGTCAGACCCGAGCCGCGCAGCTACGCCGCGCCCGAGGCGGCGGACGCCAGCCTGGCCCCGCCCGCGGCGGGCGAGTTTTCCGACTATTTCGACGAGGGCGATCCATTGGCGGACGAGGGCGCGCAGCAGGGCGGGGACCGGACCCTGCGCGAGGCGCACGCGCATCGTCCCGGCCAGGGTCCCAAGACCGTCCGCGCCAACCGCGAGATCCTGAGGACGGGCAGGGCGGAGTAGGGCGAGACCGCCTTCTCCCCAAAAAAAGCGAGTCATCCTCGGGCGTCGCGCAGCGGAGACCCGGCGACCCAGCCGTCGATCGGCTGAGCTGCCGGGTGGTCGGACAAGCCCGAGGATGACTCGATATTTTTCGCGCCGCCCTTCGGATAGCGCATCACTCCACGACCAGATCCACCGCATCCAGCGGGCCGCGCACGGGCCCGAGCTCATTCTCCCAGCGCGCCACCACGGCCGCGGCCACGGAGTTGCCGACCACGTTGGTGGCCGTGCGGCCCATGTCGAGGAAGTGGTCGACCCCCAGCACCAGGGCGATGCCGGCCTCGGGAATCCTGAAGGTCGGCAGGATGGCGGCGATCACCACCAGCGAGGCGCGGGGCACGCCGGCGATGCCCTTCGACGTCACCATCAGCATCAGCACCATGACGGCGATCTGCGCGAGCGTGAGGTGGACGCCGTAGGCCTGGGCGATGAACAGGCTGGCGAAGGTGCAGTACATCATCGAGCCGTCGAGATTGAACGAATAGCCGAGCGGCAGGACGAAGCTCGCCACCCGTTTGGACACGCCGAAGGTCTCGAGCGCCTCCAGGGTCCGCGGATAGGCGGCTTCGGAGGTGGCGGTGGAGAAGGCGATCAGGGCCGGCTGGCGGATCGCCCGGATCAGCAGGCCGAGACGCGGGCCGATCACCAGGAACCCGGCCAGCAGCAACAGCGCCCACAGCAGCAGCAGCGAGGCGTAGAAGCCGCCCACCAGGGCGGCGTAGGTTCCGAGGATGCCGACCCCCTGCGCGGTCACCGTCGCGGCGATGGCGGCGAAGACGGCGAACGGCGCCAGCCGCATCACATAGTTGGTGATCTTCAGCATCAGCTGGGCCAGCTGCTCGACCAGGGCGAGCAGGCCGGCGGTGCGTTCGCCGAGCGCCGCCATCGCCGAGCCGACGAAGGTGGAGAACACCACGATCTGCAGGATCTCGTTCTTGGCCATGGCGTCGGCGATCGAGGTCGGAAACACGTGGGCCATGAAGTCCTTGAGCGACAGGCTCGAGGCCACGCCGGCGGCCATGGCCGACCCTGTGGGCGGGGGCAGATGCAGGCCGGCCCCCGGATGCAGCAGGGTGACCATCACCACGCCCAGCAGCAGGGAGACGATCGAGGCGGTCAGGAACCAGCCGAGCGTCTTCAGGCCGACGCGGCCGACGGCCGAGCCGGTCCCCATGTGGGCGATGCCGCTGACCAGGGTGGAGAACACCAGGGGGGCGATGATCATCTTGATCAGCCGCAGGAAGACGTCGGTGATCAGGCTGAAATAGCCGGCGGCGTCGGCCAGGGCCTTGGGATCGTGGAGGGTGGCGTTGCACGCCGCCCCGGCCGCCAGGCCCAGCAGCATGCCGATCAGGATGAACAGGGTGAAGTTGCGCGACATCGAGCCCCCAGGGAAGGTCAGGCCAGGGTGGACCGTGTGGGCCCGCCCGGGCGGGCCCGGACGCTGGCGCCCGAGCCTGGCCGATCCTTCGCCGTTCCGCCATTGATGCGCAAGCGGACGGGTCGGCTTACACGATTTCAAGCTGGAGGCCTGCTCCGCGCCGCAATCCAGGCTTAGCGATAAGCGCTGGTTCTGGAGTCTCTGAATGAGCGGACGGGTGCTGCTGGTCGAGGACGACGTCGACACCGCCGACTATGTGGCCAAGGGGCTGCGCGAGGCGGGGTTCACCGTCGAACACGTGGCGGACGGGCGCGATGGCCTCTACCTGGCCTCGTCCTCGGCCTTCGATGCGGTGATCATGGACCGGATGCTGCCCGGCATGGACGGGCTGTCGGTGGTCAAGGCGCTGCGCGCCGGCGGCGTGGAGACGCCGATCATGATCCTGTCGGCCCTGGCCCAGCTCGACGAGCGGGTGACCGGGCTGCGGGCCGGCGGCGACGACTATCTGACCAAGCCGTTCGGCTTTTCCGAGCTGCATGCGCGGCTCGAGAACCTGATCCGCCGGCGCGGCGGCAAGGCGGTCGAGACCGTGCTGCGCTGCGCCGACGTGGTGATGGACCTGCTGTCGCGGAAGGTGACGCGATCGGGCAAGCCGCTCGACCTGTTGCCGCGGGAGTTCAAGCTGCTCGAATACTTCCTGCGCAGCAAGGACCGGGTCGTCACCCGCACCATGCTGCTCGAGCAGGTGTGGGACTACCGCTTCGACCCGCACACCTCGATCATCGACACCCACATCTCCCGCCTGCGCAAGAAACTCGACGAAGGCTATCCCACCCCCCTGCTGCACACCCTGCGCGGCGTAGGCTATCGCCTGTCGGAGACGCCTTGAGGCTTTTGCCTCGCCAAATCCAAGTCCGCTTATCCCGGCGTTCGCCGGGAAGAGCGGGCTTGGGGCGGCCAGGACTGTCGTGCGCGGAGACGGACTGATGGCCTCGCCGTTCGGCGGACTTCGGCGGCTCGCGCCGTCCACCTTCGTGATGCTGGCGGTGCTGCTGGTGCTGGCGGGCAGCGCGGCGGCGCTGGTGGTGGTCTATCGCACGGGCGAGCGGATCATCACCCAGCGGGAGCGCGCCGAAGCCCTGGCCGAGCGCGATCTTCTCGCCGAACTCGACCAGGAGCAGGGGCTGGCCAGTCTGGTCTCCTCGGTGGCCCGGCGTTCGCGGTTCTCGGCCGGCGGCGAGCGCTACGGCCTGTTCAGCGAGACCAACGCGCCGCTCGCCGGGGACATCGTCCGCTACGAGCCGGGGTTCACCGACGCGGACTGGCGCGTGGTGCGTCTTTCCGGGCCGCGCCGGTCGAACCTGCACGTGGTCACCACCGTCATGCCGGACGGCGCGCGCCTGGTGGTAGGGCGAGACCTGTCCAACACGCGCAAGTTCGAGCGCGCGATTCTGGAGGGCTTCCTGTCCGCCCTGGCCATCGTCGTCGTCGTCGGCTTCATCGCCGGCTATATCCTGAACGCCCGCATGTTGCGGCGAGTGGACGCCATCGCCCTCACCGCCGAACGGATCGCCGCCGGCGATCTGTCCGCCCGGACCTCGATCCTCGACGTGCACGACCCGTTCGGCCGGGTCGGCGCCTCGCTAAACGCCATGCTCGACCGCATCGAAGAGCTGATGACCGGCATGCGCACGGTGACCGACAGCCTGGCCCACGACCTCAGAACACCGTTGACCCGGATGAAGGGCGCCCTGACCCGCGCCCTGTCGCCCGACGCCTCCGAGGCTCAGCGGCTCGACGCCATCGAGGATGCGCACGGGCAGATCGAGCACACCCTGGCCACGCTGTCGGCCATGCTGGACATCGCCCGGGCCGAGACCGGCCTGTCGCGCGCCATGATGCGGCCGGTGGACGTGGCCGTGCTGGTGGACGAGGTGACGGAGTTCTTCGCCCCGATCATCGAGGACGCCGGCCAGACCCTGTCGCAGGCGTCCGCCGACGGCGAAGTCGTGGTGCTGGCGCACGAGGCGCTGCTTCGCCAGGCCATCGGCAACCTGCTTCACAACGCGGCCCTCTATGCGGGCGAGGGCGCGACGGTGGCGGTCAAGGTCGAGGCGCTCGGCGACCGGGTGGAGATCACGGTGGCGGACACCGGTTCCGGGGTGGCCGCCGACCAGCGCAGCCGCATCCAGGAGCGTTTCGTCCGGCTCGACCCGGCGCGGGGCTCAGGCGGATCGGGCCTGGGTCTGGCCATCGCCACCGCCTGCGCCAAGCTCCACGGCGGCGCCCTGCGTCTCGAGGACAACGCCCCCGGGCTGAGGGTGATTCTGGAATTGTCCCGTCTCGAACCGCCGCCGGCGACCGCGCACGGCTGATTTTCCGGCGCCGATCGCCTGCGCGGCCCCCTTCTTGCCCATTTTGATCAGTGTTCCCGAAGGGGGACAGTTGAACTTAGAGCGGTGGTCGTTCAGAGATGCGGCAGCGTAGCTTTTCAGAAGAGTCGATGGACACGTCCCATTCGCCTTTCACCGCGCCGGTCTGCGCCAGATTGAGGTCGGTGTTCGCACCGGCGGCGTCCGAGCCCATTCCGGTCGACCTCAACCGTTTGCTTGAAGCCTTGGACGAGGCGTACAGCCGCGGAGAGCTGTGTTCCCGCCAGCCGTCCTATCGGCCCGCCAAGCGCCGGTTCTGACCGGCCCGCCTCCACCCGCTCAGCCCGCGGACTTCTTGCGCGCGCCCTGAGAGGCCTCGCCGCCCTTGCGGCCAGCCGCCGCCGCCAGGCTGCGATCCTGCGAGAAGCTGCGTTTTTCATTGGGCACGCTCTCGCCGCCCTTGCGCGCGATGGCGCGCTGCTTCTCGGGGTCCATCGAGGCGAAGCCGCGGTTGGACTTGCCGCTGGCGGTGTCGTTGCTGGCTTGAGACATCTCGTCCTACTCCTGTTCCCGGATCACGCTTGGCCTTGCAGCCGTTGCCGATAAAACCACCCTCTGCGCGAGGGGTTCCGTCCAGGCGTCAGAACGCCTTGGCTTTTTCGAAACGAGAGACCGATGACCGCATCAAGAACGCCGGGCCGGGCGGCCGCGAAGCCGCCGAAACCGTCCAGCCATCTCTGGCGGATCGGAGCCGCGGCCCTGGTCGGAGCGCTGGCCGGCGGCCTGGCGTTCAGCCGGGTGTCGCCGTTCGGGGCGGTCCTGCTGATCGGCTGGAACGCGGCGGCCTTCACCTACCTGGCCGGGATCGGCTACCTGATCCTGACCAACGATGCGCCCCTGGTCCGGGCCCGCGCCAAGCAGCAGGACGAGAACCGCGCCGTCCTGATGACCTTCATCCTCGGCGCGGTGGCGGCGAGCCTCGGCGCCATGGTGCTGACCCTGCACGACGCGAAGGCCGTGGGAAAATCCGGCCTGCCGCCCTGGATCCTGGCCTTGTCGGTGTCGACCATGGTGATGAGCTGGCTGGTGGTGCAGAGTCTTTTCACCGTGCACTATGCGCACCGGTATTTCGCCGACCGCGACCGGGACGGAACGGACGACGGCGGGATCGATTTTCCAGGCCAGAAGCCGACCAGCTACCGCGATTTTCTCTACGTCGCGATCTGTATCGGCGCCACCTGCCAGGTGTCGGACTTCGACATCACCACCAGCCGATTTCGCGAACTGGTCACCGTTCACGCCCTGGTGGCCTTCACCTTCAACACCATGGTGCTGGCGCTCGGCGTCAACATCATCGGCAACCTCATGGGGTCATGAGGGGGGCGCGCCCCGCGCGCGGGCACGGGGGTGCGGCGGAAGGCCCCGGCGAATAGCTGTGGCCACTGGACTATGACGGGGTGCTCGTAACGGCCGTAGGGGGCTGTGGACACGGAGCAGGGCGGGAACCTTGAAAAGGCTATCTCGTTTTCGGTCATCGGCGCGCCTTCGGCGCGACGCGGAGGGGGCTGTGGACGCCGTGCAGGCGACGCGGCATCAAGAGGGCGCCCAGATGCCGAAACAGATCGTCCGCCAGGCGCCTTACCTGCGCCGCTACGCGCGGGCGCTAACCGGGTCGCAGGCGAGGGGCGATGCGCTGGTCGCCGGCGCGATCGAGGGGCTTCTCGGCGCCGCCCTGCATCTCGATCCGGAGCTTCCCCTGCGCGTCGGTCTGTATCAGGTGCTGCACACCGTGTGGAACCTGGACCGGCAGGACGCCGAAGACGGCTCGGGCGTGGACAAGCGGCTGCAGGACCTGTCGCCCGAGCGGCGCGCGGCGCTTCTGCTGGTGGGGATGGAAAGCTTCACCCCCGAGGAAGCCGCCCAGGTGATGCACCTCGAAACCGCGCAGTTCGAATCGGTGCTCGCCGCCGCCGAATGCGATCTCGACCGGCAGCTGGCGTCGAAGGTGCTGATCATCGAGGACGAGCCGATCATCGCGCTCGACCTGACGCGGCTGGTGCGCGAGCTCGGCCACGACGTGGTCGGCGCGGCGGCGACCCACGAGGAGGCGGTCAGCCTGGCCAAGGCCAACCAGCCGGGCCTGGTGCTGGCCGACATCCGCCTCGCGGACGGCTCCAACGGCATCGACGCGGCGACGGAGATCCTGAGCGAGATCGACGTGCCGGTGATCTTCATCACCGCCTTTCCCGAGCATCTGCTCACGGGCGAACGCCCGGAGCCCGCCTTCCTGATCACCAAGCCGTTCCGCGAGGAAGCGGTGAAGGCCCTGGTCGCCCAGGCCCTGTTCTTCCACGCGCCGCGCCGCCCCGCCGTCGACGGAGTGACGCGCATCACGGCGTGAACCGTCAGAAGCCCGGCGCCCGCCGGGCGAACCGCCCTCGGACGGAATCGTTCAAGGTGGACAATTTGCTCCGGATTCTGAAGTTCAGAGCGCCGCCATCGACGCGAAAACCGGGTCCCGCTTTTCGCGCGGCGCTCTAGGAACCTGCCCGCGAGGCGGGTATTCTCTCATAGATTAAGTTTGTGGAGGACGCCTCATGGACGCCTTTGACGACGCCGGCTCGACCCAGCAGGCCTTCGAGGACGCCGCGGCCCGTACCGCCGAGATCCGGCGGCAGGTCGAAGCCCGCGCGGCGGCGGCCCGCGACTGGGCCGTCGATCAGACCGACGTGATCCGCGACACCGTGCAGACCCGGCCGTTCATCTCCATCGGCGTCTCCGCCGCCTCGGCCTTCGCCGCCGGGCTGGTGCTGGGCGTACTGATCACGAGCGCGACCCTCCGACGCTGACCTGAGGCGTGGCGCTCAGGGGGGCGGCGGCCCGCCCGCCGCCGGACCGCCCTTCGCCCGGGCCTTGGCGCGCCGCGCCGCCTCGCGCTCCATGGCCTCCTGCACGGGGGTCTTCGGAAGGCCGGCCAGGGTCAGATAGCCCTGGCCCTTGGTGTCGAGGGCGGCGAACCGGCGGTCGGCGGCGGCGAGAAACTCCTTCAGCGTGATCTTGCCGTCGAAGCTGGTGTCGGCGGCGGTGACGGGCTCCGGCTCGTTCAGCAACGAGAACAGGCCCGCGCCCTGGGTGATATGATCGCCCGCCGCCTGGCGGCCGGCCCCGGCCCGGCGGGCGGCGCCGTTGCTGCCGATCACCGGCTGGCCGCCGCCCCGGTCCCGGCCGCCTCCCAGCGAGAGGTCCATGCCTTCTCCGGCCGCAAGACCTTCGACGCGCGGGAGGATCTCGGGCGCCACCTTCTGCTCGTAGGCCTGCCCCTCGAAGCCGTCGATGAGGCCGTCGTGGTTGGTGTCGAGTTCGTGGAAAAAGGCTTCCGCATCCTGGCGGAACTCCGAGAGGGTCAGCCGGCCGTCGTGGTCCGCGTCGGCGGCGGCGAACCAGGCCGCCACGGGATAGGGGTCTCCCGCCGCCGCGCGGTAGGGCTTGCCGGCCGGGCTGATGAACACATTGGGCAGGCCGGGCCGCCGGGCGGCCGGGTCGCCGCCGCCGCCGCGCCCGAACCCGCCATGGCCCACCTCGCGGTATTGGGTCGGGTCGCCATCGCCGGCGCAGGCGGCCAGGAGCACCGCGCCGGCCAGGAGAGGAAGGACTGCCGCGCGCATGAGAAATCCTTAGAGAGGGAGACAGGCCCGGGCGCGAAGTCCGCCTTCGATCCGGTTTTCGATCGTCGCTTCGCCGCCGTGGGCGCGCGCGACCGAGCGAACCACGGCCAGACCCAGGCCGCTGCCGCCGGTGGCGCGCGAACGCGACGGCTCGCCGCGCTGGAACGGTTCGAACACCCGGTCGCGCTCATGCTCGGGGACGCCCGGTCCGTCGTCGTCCACCTCCACCACCGCCAATCCGCCGTCGGCGTAGACCCGGGCGTGCGCGCTTCCGGCAAACTTGACCGCATTGTCCATCAGGTTGGTGACGAGCCGCCGCAGGCCGATCGGATCGCCGTGGATCACCACCGGCCCCACGCCTTCGGCCGAGACCAGCAGGCCGGTCTCCGCCATTTCGTCGGCCACGCTCTCCACCAGCGACACCAGCTCGAGCCGGCGGCGCTCCACGGGGTCGGAGGCGTCGCGCACGAAGGCCATCGCGCTCGAGATCATGGCGTCCATCTGGTCGATGTCGGCGACGATCTTGCTGCGCAGGGGCTCGGGCATCGACTCCACCCGAAACCGCAGCCGGGTGAGGGGGGTGCGCATGTCGTGCGCCACGGCGCCGACCATGGCGGTGCGGTCGCCGACGTAGCGGCGCAACCGCTCCTGCATCTCGTTGAAGGCGACGGCGGCGGTTTCGACCTCCGCCGGCCCGTCGATCTTCACCGGCGGCGCGCCGGGGTCGCGGCCGAGCCGTTCGGCGGCGCGGGCGAAGGCGGTGATCGGCCGGGCCAGGCGACGGGCGAACAGATAGACGATCGGGATCAGGATCAGGGCGCTCAGGGCGAAGCACAGGAGGACCCGCTGCTGCCAGGCGCTCAGCATGCCGGAGTCCGCGGCCCGGACCGCCATCCACTGGCCGTCGGGCCGCTGCACCGCCGCCTCGAACGGGGCCGCGACGAAACGTTCCTGAGAGGCGGGCAGGGATCCGCGCGGGGGCAGGCGGCCGTCGAAGGGGGGCAAGGACGGCGGCCGGCGCATGTGATCGCCGGGGGGAAGGCGCCGACGCTGGCTGGAGGGCGGCGGCCGGCTGAGCAGAACAACGTGCACCTTTTCGGTGGGTTCGCCGAGCGTATCGGCGAGGCCGCGCGTGGCGATCGCCTCGCGGAAGCTGGGCCGCTTGCGGAGCGAGGGGGTCGGCGAGGCCCTCAGATGGGCGACCAGGGTGCGGTCGTTGGCCGTGCGCACCGGCGCTCCACCGGCCTTCAGCGCGTCGGCGACCTCGCTCAGCGAGAACATCTCGGGCGGCGGCGGCGGCAGGACGAAGACGATGGCGACGTTGATCGCCATCGCGGCGACCAGGCTGACCAGCACCAGGGCCATCAGCTGGGCGAACACCGGCGCGCGGAGCACCGCCTTGGGGGCGAAGAGCTTCATCGCCCCATCATACTCACCGCCGGACGACCTTGGCCATGAACATATAGCCCTCGTTGCGCACCGTGCGGATCAGGTCGGCGCCGCCGCCCGAGCCGTCGCCGAGCTTCTTGCGCAGCCGGCTGATCTGAACGTCGATGGCGCGGTCGTAGGCGTCGCTGTCGGGGCCGCGGGCGAGATCGAGCAGCTGGTCGCGGGTCAGCACGCGCTCGGGCCGGTCGACCAGGGCCCGCAGCAGCGAGAACTCCCCGCCCGAAAGGTTCACCACCACGCCGTCCGGGCTCTTGAGTTCACGGCGCACGAGGTCGAGCCGCCAGCCGGCGAATTCGCATTGCGCGCCGAGGTCGCCCTCCTGCGGGCGGGGTTCGCCGCGGCGGCGCAGCACCGCGCGCACCCGCGCCAGGAGCTCCCGCGGATTGCAGGGCTTGGGCAGATAGTCGTCCGCGCCGAGCTCCAGGCCGACGATACGGTCGGTCTCCTCGCCCATGGCCGACAGCATGATCACCGCCGGCCCATCGGTCCCGGCCAGGCGCCGGCAGATCTGCAGCCCATCTTCTCCCGGCAGCATGACGTCGAGGATCACGAGGTCGGCCGGGGCGGCGGCCAGCGCCCGGGCGAGACCAGGCCCATCGGCGGCGGCCTCCACTTCGAAGCCGTGGCGGCTCAGGAATTCGGAGACCAGCTCGCGGATGTCGGGATCGTCGTCGATCACCACGATGCGCGCCGACGCTTGCGGCGCCCCGGCGATGTTTTCGGCAAGTGTTCCCATCGGAGAGCTCATGGCAGAGCACCATGGCTGAGCAATGTCAGGATTGAAATAGGACGTAATGGCGTGGGGCGTGTCACGCTGCGCCGGATAATGACGAGCTGGTTCGTCGAGAAGCCCGGCTGGCTCTTCGCCGCCTCAGGCCCCCGCGCCCAGCACCTGGTCGGCGACGAAGGGGTTGGTCCTGCGTTCGGCGCCGAAGGTCGACATGGGGCCGTGGCCGGGCACGAAGGCCATGTCGTCGCCGAGCGGCCAGAGCCGGCCGGTGATCGAGGCGATCAGGTCGGCGTGGTCGCCGCGCGGAAAGTCGGTGCGCCCGACCGAGCCCTTGAACAGCACGTCGCCCACCTGGGCGAAGCGGGCGCCCTCGTGCACGAACACCACATGGCCGGGCGTGTGGCCGGGGCAGTGGCGCACCGAGAAACGGGTCTCGCCGAGGGTGACCACGTCGCCGTCGTCGAGCCAGCGGTCGGGGGTGAAGCTGCGGGCGTCGGGCATGCCGTACTGCAGGCCGGCCTCGGCGATCCGGTCGATCCAGAACTGGTCGTCCTTGTGCGGGCCTTCGATCAGGGCGCCGGTGGCCTCCTGAAGGGCCGCGGCGCCGCCCGCATGGTCCATGTGACCATGGGTGATCCAGATCTTCTCCACCGTCAGGCCCTGGTCCGCGACGGCCTTGAGCAGGCGCGGGACCTCGCCGCCGGGATCGATCACCGCCGCCTTGTTGGTCGCCGTGCACCAGACGATGGTGCAGTTCTGCTGCAGCGGCGTCACCGGGGCGACGATGGCTCTGATGGAAGACTGGGTTGTCATGCGTTTGATTTGAGGCCGGGACCACGGCGCCGCAAGCCCTGCGGCGCCGCGTCCCTATCCGCCTCAGGCCGGCGGCTGACCGTTCGCGGAATCGTCGAGGTCAACGTCGTCGACGATACCGTGGCGCACGTTCGACCGCCAGAAGCCGTAACAGAAGTAGAGGACCAGTCCGAGCACGCTCCAGATGTAGAACAGGTTCTTGGACTTGTCGTCGAGGCTGAGGAACAGGGCCAGACAGCCGATGATCGACAGCGGGGCGAAGACGAACAGGAACGGGGTCCGGAACGGTCGCACCCGGTTCTTGTCGGTGAAGCGCAGGATCATCACCCCCAGCGACACCGCGCCGAAGGCGAACAGCGTCCCCGAGTTGGAATAGTCGGCCAGCTGGCCGACCGGCAGGAAGGCCGAGGCGATGGCCACCACCACGCCGGTGATGATGGTGATCACCCACGGCGTCTTGAACTTCGGATGCACCGCGCTGAGGCCCTGCGGTAGCAGGCCGTCGCGCGCCATGACGAAGAAGATCCGCGTCTGGCCGAACATCATCAGGAGGACCACCGAGGGCAGGGCGATGGTGGCCGCCAGGCCCAGGAGGTTGCCGAAGAACGGATGGCCGATCTCGCGCAGCACATAGGCCAGCGCCTCCTTGGAGCACACCAGGGGGGCGTGGGCCGCGGTGCAGGTGGCGCTGCCGTAGAGCTCCGGCGCGCCGGCGCTGTAGGCCTTGCCGGCGGCGTCGAACAGGGGCTGGGCCCCGAACGAGCCGATCACCCCGCCCGCCACCAGAAGGTAGAAGACGGTGCAGATCAGGAGGCTGCCGATCAGGCCGATCGGCACGTTGACCTGCGGGTTCTTGGTCTCCTCGGCCGCCGTCGAGACGGCGTCGAAGCCCACATAGGCGAAGAAGATCGAGGCGGCGGCGCCCAGCACCCCGGTGCCGGAGGAGCCGATCGGATTGCCCCAGCCGCGCGGGGTGAAGGGGTGGAAGTTGTTCATGTGTCCGCTGACCAGGGGCAGGGTCAGCACGACGAACAGGATCAGGGCGGCGACCTTGATCGCCACCAGCACGGCGTTGACGGTGGCGCTCTCCTTGGTGCCGACCACCAGGAGCAAGGTGACCAGGCCGGTGATGATCACCGCCGGAAGGTTGACCACCCCGCCGATCTCGCCGCCTTCGAGGAAGTTGCCGAACGAGATCTTCGGCCCGACCGTCAGGGCGTGCGGTATGTGCATGCCGAGGTTGTCGAGGAAGCCGACGATGTGGCCGGACCACCCGACCGCCACCGCGCTGGCCCCCAGCGCGTACTCGAGGATCAGGGCCCAGCCGACCAGCCAGGCGATCAGCTCGCCCATGACGGCGTAGGAATAGGTGTAGGCCGACCCCGCCACCGGCACCATCGAGGCCAGCTCGGCATAGCAGAGCGCGGCCAGGGCGCAGACCACGCCGGCGACGATGAAGGAGATCATCATCCCCGGTCCCGCCTTCTGAGCGGCGGTCGCGGTGAGGACGAAGATGCCGGTGCCGATGACGGCGCCGATCCCGAGCATGGTGAGCTGGATCGGACCCAGCGAGCGTTTCAGTGATTTCTTTTCGGCCGTAGCCAAGATCTGGTCGAGTGGCTTAACACGCCACATGATCCCTCCCGTCCCCAATTGCTGGGAAGTTGAACGAGCGCGCAGAAGGCCCGCCGTCTCCGCGCCGGTCAAGGGTGAAGCTTCAAACGATTGTCGCAATGATCGAATTCGCAGCCCTGCCGGTCGTTGAGGCGATCCCCGGACTGAAACGGGCGCTCCTGGCGCGCGAAGCGGCGGTGCTGGTGGCGCCGCCCGGCGCCGGCAAGACCACGGTGGCGCCGCTGGCGCTGATGGACGAGCCCTGGGCGGTGAGGGCGTCGGGCGGCGGCGGCCGGCTGATCGTGCTCGAACCGCGGCGGCTGGCGGCGCGGGCGGCGGCGGCGCGCATGGCCTGGACCCTCGGCGAGCGGGTCGGCGAGACGGTGGGCTTCCGCGTGCGGATGGAGAGCAAGGTCTCGGCGCGGACGCGGATCGAGGTGGTGACCGAAGGGGTCTTCACCCGCATGATTCTCGACGATCCGGGGCTCGAAGGCGTGGCGGCGGTGCTGTTCGACGAATTCCACGAGCGCAGCCTCGACGCCGACCTCGGTCTCGCCCTGGCCCGCGACGCCCAAGCGGTGCTTCGTCCGGACCTCAAGCTGCTGGTGATGTCGGCCACCCTCGACGGCGCGCGGGTGTCGGCCCTGCTCGGCGACGCGCCGGTGATCGAGAGCCTCGGCCGGGCGCATCCGGTGCAGACGCATTACCTCGGCCGCGACCCGGCCGAGCGGCTCGAGGCGCGCGTCGCCAAGGCGGTGCGCAAGGCCCTGGCCGAGGAGACCGGCGGGGTGCTGGTGTTCCTGCCCGGTCAGGGCGAGATCCGCCGCACCGCCGACCTGCTCGCCGACCGGCTGCCCGCCGACGTCGATCTCGATCCCCTCTACGGCGCCTTGCCGCCGGCCGAGCAGGATCGCGCCATCGCCGCCCCGCCGCCGGGCCGGCGCAAGGTGGTGCTGGCCACCGCCATCGCCGAGACCAGCCTGACGCTGGAGGGCGTGCGCGTGGTGATCGACGCGGGCCTGTCGCGGGTTCCTCGCTTCGATCCGGCGAGCGGCCTGACCCGGCTCGAGACCGTGCGCGTCAGCCGGGCCGCGGCCGACCAGCGCCGGGGCCGGGCCGGCCGCACCCAGCCCGGCGTCTGCTATCGCCTGTGGGACGAGGCGGAGACCCGCGCCCTGACGCCGTTCGACCGGCCGGAGATCCTGGAGGCCGACCTCTCCGGCCTGGCGCTCGACCTCGCCGTCTGGGGCGCCGGCGGCGCGGAGGGCCTGGCCTTTCTCGACCCGCCGCCGGCCACCGCCTGGCGCGAGGCCCGGGCCCTGCTGACGGCGCTCGAGGCCCTCGACGCCGAGGGCCGGCTGACCCCGCACGGCCAGCGCGTCGCCCGCCTGCCGATGCCGCCGCGCCTCGCGCACATGATCGCCAGGGGCGCGGAGGCGGGCGCCGCCCCGCTCGCCGCGCGCATCGCCGCCGTGCTCACCGAGCGCGACCTCGGCGGCGTCTCCACCGATCTCGAGGATCGTCTCACCGGTTTTCGCCGCGACCGCGGCGAGCGCGCCCGGCAGGCCGAGGCGCTGGCGGCGCGCTGGGCCAGGCTGGCCGGGGACGGCGAGGGGGGCGGCGCTTCACCGGGCGCGCTGTTGCTCGCCGCCTACCCCGAACGGGCCGCCAAGCGCCGCGGCCGCGCGGGCGAGTTCCGCCTGACCACCGGCCGCGCCGTGTTCGTCGAGCCGACCGACGCCCTGGCGGCCGCCGAATGGATCGTCGCCGCCGACCTCGGCGGCGGCGCGGGCCGCGACCGGGTTCTTCTCGCCGCGCGCATCGACGAGGCCGAGGTGCTGGCGACGCTGGCCGGACGGCTGCGCGTGGAGACGGCCATCGACACGGCCGCCGACGGCCGGGCCACCGCCTTCGAGCGCACCTTTCTCGACCGGCTGCTGGTGTCCGAACGCCGGATCGACCGCCCGCCGCCGGCGCTGCTGGCCCGCGCGCAGCTGGACCGGCTCCGGCGCGAGGGCCTGGCCGGCCTGCCGTGGGGCGAGGCCGCGCAGGGGTTGCGCGAGCGGGTCGCCTTCCTGCGCACGCTCGACGCCGAGGGCTGGCCCGACCTGTCGGACGCGGCGCTGCAGCAGGACCTGGAGAATTGGCTCGAGCCGCTGATCGTCGCCGCCGGCGGGCTCGACCGGCTGGGCGGCGTCGCCCTGCACGACGCCGTTCGCGCCCGGCTGCCGTACGACCAGCAGCGTCGGCTGGAGGCCCTGGCCCCGGTCCGCTTCACCGGCCCCACCGGGGACAGCTTCGCCATCGACTACGCGGCCGAGGGCGGCCCGCGCGCCGAGGTGAGGGTGCAGGCGCTCTACGGCCTGACCGAACACCCCATGCTGGCGGGCGGCCGCGTCCCGCTGACCCTGGCCCTCACCTCGCCGGCGCACCGGCCGGTGCAGGTGACCAAGGACCTGCCGGGCTTCTGGCGCGGCTCCTGGAAGGCGGTGCGCAGCGAGATGAAGGGCCGCTATCCCCGCCACCCCTGGCCCGAGGACCCCACCACCGCCCCGCCGACGTTGAAGGCCAAGCCGCGCGGGACGTAGAGGCGTCCATCAGCGAGAATCTTCGACGAAAACATAATCCGCTCATCCCGGCATTCCGCCGGGATGAGCGGCAAAAAGGGACGGAACGGGTAGGCTGAGCACTGTGTCCCGACGAATTGGACAGCTTGTCAGGACGCAGCTTCGATTGCGGCGTCGCCCCGGTCTGGCCCCTATGGCCACATGCAGATCCCGATCGATCCCTCATCGTCCACCGCCCCGGCCGTTCCCGGCGCCGCGCCATCGACGCGGTTCTGGCGCGAGGCGTTCGACCTCGCCGTCTCCGTCGTACCCGTGCTCGCGCTGGTGGTGGTCGTGCACACCGTCCTGTTCCAGCCCTTCACCATCCCGTCCTCCTCGATGGAGCCGGGGCTGGTCACCGGCGACTACATCGTCGTCTCCAAGTTCGCCTACGGCTGGAGCGGGGCCTCTCCGCCGTTCAACCTGCCGCTCGGCCATGGGCGCCTGTTCGGCCACGGACCGGCCCGCGGCGACGTGGTGGTGTTCCGTCTGCCGCGCGACCCGTCGCTGGTCTGGGTCAAGCGGGTGGTGGGCCTGCCCGGCGACCGGGTCCAGGTGCGGGGCGGGACGGTCTATGTGAACGGCCAGACCCTTACGCGAACGCCGCTCGGCACGGCGCCGGACCATGACGACCCGTCCCGGACCGTCCCCCTGGCGCGCGAAAACAATCGCTCGGGCCGCGCCTACCTGACCTACGCCGGCGAGGCCGGACATGAGGGCGACGAGACCGGCGTCTATCTGGTGCCTCCGGGCCAGTACTTCATGATGGGCGACAACCGCGACAACTCCCTCGACAGCCGCTGGCCCGGGACCGAAGGCGTGGGCTTCCTGCCGGCGGAGAACATCCTCGGCCGCGCGGACATGGTGGTGGCGTCATGGAGGTCCGGCGCGGCCCTGTGGAAGCCCTGGACCTGGCTCTCGCTGCAGACGGGACGGCTGCTGCACCGGATCCGCTAACGGTGGCCGGCGGCGGGCGCGCAACGCGGCTGAGCCGTTCCGGCCGGATGCGCCAGCGAGGGCGCCGCGACCGCGCCCACCGCCAGGCCTAAAACGCCGGCCGTCAGCGCCTGCCACCACCAGGCCCGACCGCGCGGCGGCGGCGTCGGGGCGCCCTGACGCTCGGTTATCTCCTGCTCGATGAAGGCGCGCACGGCCTCGCTCGCGGTGCGGCCCTCGACCTGACACCGGGCCATGAAGGCGGTCTTGGTCGCGTAGGGCAGGCGAATCTCGAGCGACTCGCTCTTCTTTGGCGGCTTGGAGGCGTTCATCGGCGTTTTCCGGACAAAGGACCGGTGCGATCAAGCCTCGTTTCGGCGCCGACCGCCAGCGGAGTCTTGTCCGGACAGCCGGTCTACGCCGCCGTCCTAGCGCCGTCGGCGCCAGGTGTAGATGACGAAATGCGGGCCGCCCGACAGGGTCAGGTAGAAGCCGAGGTCGTAGGCGATGCCCGCGCCCGTCTCGAAGAAGTGCGGCTTCCAGGGCAGGAGGTGCGGCGCGAACCGATTGACGATCTCGACGATCAGGGTGATCGGGGCGATGAAGCCGTGCCAGAGTCCGAGGAAGAATTGCGGAACATCGCCGCCCGCGGCCGCCACATGCGCGTCGGTCGATCCGGCCGCGCAGCCGCTGAGCCCGATCAGCAGGACCGCCAGGACAATTCCATTCACCGTCTTGTTCATCGAGGGATCTCCGAGCGGATGAAAGGGCCACGCAACCTCGGCGCCGCGGCGCCGCAAAGCTGTAAGCGTCGCCCGACCGACACCTCGGAGCCCGACGTACGGCAACGCTTGCGGAGGGCGGGGGTTCCGGTCCCGCCTTGAGGCGCGGCGCGCAAAGCCGTCAAGATTTGGTCTCGGAAGGCGGTTTGCAAGCGAAAGCCGGTGCGCGCCAGTCGGAGTTTGGGGGGATCGCCTTCGGGTCAGCCTCGTCGTCGCCAGGGGGCGCGGCGGCTCTGTAATGCTTGAACTGGAAAACCTGGGACATCTTGTTGTCGAATTTGGGCAACTGCTCATTGACCGCTTGCGCCTCCGCAGCGGATATCTCCGGAACGTAGGTTTGCGTGATCATCACGGTCCGCATCACCCCGTCGTGCAGGACCGCGCGCCGCCAGTATGTCGCGCCGCCAAATTTCCGATTCACGGGCTTTGCGAGGAAGTCCCAGTCCCACCCCTTCACCTGCGGGAGTTTTATGTTCGTGGCCGAGCAGCTGTACGCGGGGAAGTCCGTCAGCCAGGGCGCGGCCTGATCCTGTTCCTTGGGCCGGTGCATCTCGGCCGGCGGCGAGAAGCCGGCGTGATAAATGACGAGGCGGTGTCCGTTCTTGTCGCCGCCCTCCCATTCCGGCTTGCCTTCGCCGCTCATAGACAGAACGAGAACGTTGGTCTGGTCATCATAGCGCCATGCGACGCTGGCGGGCTCGACCGAGGCCATGTCCTGCTTCCAAAACGCCTTCTCCATGCGTTCGGCGTCTTCGGTGGCGAGTGTGGAGAGCTGGGTGCGGATTTGCAGCACGTCATCGCCGTGCAGCCGCTCCTCGATCTGGTACTTGGCAGGCGCATCAAAGCCTGTGCTCGCGTCGACGTTGATGAGGGTGAACCGCTGGGGTACGGGCAAAGGTTGAGCCGGAATGGGCTCGAGATTGACCGGACCGCCGCGGAGCGGCAACCCCCAGCGGAAGCGGGGCGGATCGATCGCCGCCAACTTGTGGTCGCCCAGCCGTGTGCCGTCGAGCCAGACTATTTTACCGCCGACGACGGCGCGCACCAGCACATGGTCGAAGACCTGGGGCGACGGCAGGTGCTGATCGGTTCCGTCCCCGCCATTCGAGCTGACGAGCACCGCTTCGCCCTGGATGCCGAGCTGGCGCAACAAGGCCAGGAGCAGCACCGTCTTTGCCTTGCAGTCGCCGAAACGACGCGTCCAGGTGTCGTCTGCGCCGGCGGGACGGTAATTACCCCCGTCGAGCCCCACATAGACATAGCGGATACGGTCTTGAACCAGCGCGAGCGCCGCCTCCACCCTCACCGCGGGATCTTCGCTCGCCGCCGCAATCTTGCCCGCCTCGGCGCGGATTGGAGAGTTGGGTGCAACCGCCTCAGCCTTCTCGAACAGGGGGAATATCTGGTTCGACAGTTCGCCCCAACTGGCGAAGCTGGAAAACCCCACCTGACGGCGGACATTGAAGCGCATCGGCGCCCCGTCGGTGGCCACCGAGGATTTGGGGTCGTTCAAGACATAGGAAAGCTCCCGTATTCCGTCCCGGGTCGCCGCGATGCCCGCGCCCAGGTCTGGCGTCGACCGGACCTGCACTGAGCGATCCACGGGCCAAGTGAGCCGGGCGCGATTGGCGCCCGGCAGTCCGACCACTGGCAACTGCATCATCCCGTACGAACGTCCACCCATGTTGGGGTCGCGCCGCCTGAGCGTGGCGGAGAACTCGATTTCGTCGCCCACCTGCAGACCCGGAACCTGGAGTGTAGCGGTGAGCTGGCCATCGAGCATGGCGTAGTCGAGATTGTTTTCGCGCTGAACAATCTGAAATTTGGTCGTGGCGAGGACGTCGATGACCTGGCCGTTGCGATAGACCTTCAGGGTGTGGACGGTGAAGTCGTCCGAGCCTGGATTCCACGTCCCGTTGATGTTGCCGAGTGCGAGCGCCTGCGGGGCCAGAAGTTTGAAGCGATACGCCGAGTAGGTCTCGCCCCCATCGGCGCTCACGCGTGTCTGCATATCGCTGTAAACCACCCTGAGGGGCGCGCCAGATTGAGGCGGCGTCGCGGTCGGATCGGGATGGGCGACGACCCAGGCCGGCGCTGGACCATATTGAACGTCACGCGACGCCGCGTGAGCATGCACCGCGACCATCAACGGCACGGCCGCCAGACCCCAGACCCTCACGCGCACCCCCGTACCAGCTAAACCTATGATATCCAGGGGAATGACGAAAGGAAGCCGTCTCGCGCCTCGATTTGAACTCAGGAATCCGTTCCGCATCAAGACGTGGGCCGCCCGCGGCGACCCTCCGCCCGAACGCCGTCCCCACCCTCTCTGGACCTCGAACGCCTGCGCGGCGTAATCGGGGGGGGTGACACGAGCCACCCGGTAATCGCCGCCGCTCCTTCACGGAAATGCACATGTGGACCCGGATGACACCGAGTCTGTCGATTATCTCATCGCATCTTTGCGCAATAGCACCCGGAAATCCGAATTTCGCAATTGAGATTCCGGAATCGTCGCGTCCTTCAGAAAGGGCGGCAGCTCCATGGTTTCGTATATCCGGTCCAGTCGCAATATTGAAAACGGCAGCCGACCGAATTCGTACAACAGGTCGGACATGGTCAACTTGTTGATATAGCAGCCTTTGTGTCCAGATTGTACCATCTGAGGTGGGCAGTCGGTCAGATAGTTGGGGGACTGCGGATTAAGATGATCCCATGGTGGCAATCGGGTCGTGTTGTCCTGTTCCGTACCGTGGCTGCCCCAGGAAGAATAATACAAGGGATTTATAGAAATGAAGGCCTCACCTCCCACGCGGAGGACTCGGTGCACTTCCTCGATCACGCTTCTTACATCCATTACGTGTTCGAACACGGAATGCGAGACCACCAAATCGATGGATTCGTCCCGGAGCGGAAAGTGAACCCCATCGTACTTGATGATGGATGCGTTGCCAACGTCGCCATAATAATTTGTATAATCGTCGATATCTATGCCGACGTATTTATCCGAAATGCTAGCATAAAACGGAGCAAATCCGTATGGGCCGCAGCCAACTTCCAATATTGACTTAACGTCAACGTTGGAGAATTCCTCAAGCCACTTCCATAACATGTCGAATATGGGGCGTGCACTTGACCTTTGTGCATCCCTGAATGCAACGTCCATCGCTAAGCACCCGTTCGGTCACGATCACAGCAACAGCACAACGCTGACCAGAATGGGGCAACCGTCGGTTGGTTGCGGTCGTGGCTGATTCCGCCCCTCGGCACGGACCCAACTGGCGCGTGGCTGCTCGGAGTCGCGAACGGAAGTCCACGTCTGTCCGGAAAGTCCCTCGCCGCTCGGCGAGCGGTTTCGCTTCCTCGCCGCCGCCGACGTCTCTGGACCTCGACCGTTCGCCCGGCGTAATCGGGGGCGTGATCCCGAGCCATCCGTCCATCGCCGCCGAGCCCCTGGTCCTGCGCACGCGCGCCTGGGCGGACTATGCGCTGGTCGACAGCGGCGAGGGGCGCAAGCTCGAGCGCTATGGGCCGGTCACGGTGGTGCGGCCCGAGCCGCAGTGCTGGTGGCGGCCGCGGCTGGAGCCTGAGGTCTGGGCCGCCGCCGACGCCGTGTTCGATCCCGCCGACGAGGAGGACGCCGGCCGCTGGAAGCTCGGCCGGCCCACGCCCGAGACCTGGCCCCTGGCCTGGCGCGAGGCGACATTCCTGGCCCGGCTGACCCCGTTCCGCCACCTGGCCTTCTTCCCCGAGCAGGCGGCCAACTGGGCGGTGCTCAGCGAGCGGCTCGCCGCCATGCCCGGGCCGCGGCGGGTGCTGAACCTGTTCGGCTACACCGGCGTGGCCAGCCTGGCCGCCGCCGCGGCCGGGGCGCAGGTGACCCACGTGGATGCGTCGAAGAAGTCGGTGGCCTGGGCGCGCGAGAACGCCGCCTTGGCCGGGATGGACGACCGGCCGATCCGCTGGATCGTCGAGGACGCCCGCCGCTATGTGCAGCGCGAGGTGCGGCGCGGCTCGCGGTACGAGACGATCATCCTCGATCCGCCCAAGTACGGCCGGGGCCCCACCGGCGAGGTCTGGCGGCTGTTCGAGGACCTGCCGGGTCTTCTGGCGGACTGCGCCGCCCTGCTGTCGGACGACGCCGACATGCTGCTCCTGAACGCCTACGCGGCGCGCATCTCGGGCCTGTCGCTGGCGCATCTGATGGCCGAGGCCATGGCGGGGCGCGCCAAACCGATCGTCCACGGCCGGATCGACTGGGGCGAACTGGCGCTGGTGGAGGAGGGCGCCGAGGCCCGCGAAATCGGCCTGTCGTTCTTCGCCCGGTGGACGCGACCATGAGCGAGATCCGGCAGATCACCTCGCTGACCAATCCGCTGGTCAAGGCCGTGCGCGGCCTGCACCTGCGCAAGGAGCGCGAGGCGAGCGGGCAGTTCCTGGCCGAAGGGCTAAAGATCGTCACCGAAGCGGTCGAACTCGGACGGCCGCCGCGGGTCTTGCTGTACGGCCCCGAGGCCCGCGACCATGCGGTGCTGCGCAAGGCGGCGGACGCCACCCATAAGGCCGGCGGCGAGGTGGTCGAGGTGACCCGCGACATCCTCGAGAAGATCTCCCGCCGCGACAATCCACAGACCGTGGTCGCCGTGTTCGAGCAGACCTTCGCGGCGCTGGAGAGCCTGGTCCCGGCCGGGCATGCCGTGTGGGTGGCGCTGCATGCGGTGCGCGATCCCGGCAACCTCGGAACCATCGTGCGCACCGCCGACGCCGCCGGCTGCGGCGGGGTGATCCTGGTCGGAGAGTGCTGCGATCCCTATTCGGTGGAGGCGGTGCGGGCGACCATGGGCTCCATCTTCGCCGTCCCGCTCTACCGGGCCTCGATCCCCGAGTTCCTGGCCTGGCGGCAGGCCTGGCCAGGATCGGTGATCGGCACCCTTCTGACCGCCAGCGTCGACCACCGCGGCGCCGACTATCGCCGGCCGAGCCTGATCCTGATGGGCAATGAACAGCAGGGCCTGACGGCCGAGCTCGCCGCCGCCTGCGACGTCAACGTCAAGATCCCCATGCGCGGCCGGGCCGACAGCCTCAACCTGTCGGTGGCCGCCGGGATCATGATCTATGCGGCCATCGACTGAAGATGCCGCGCTCGGCCGGGATCCTTGTGTACCGCCGCGCCGCGGATGGGCCCCAATTCCTGCTCGGCCACATGGGCGGCCCGTTCTGGGCCCGCCGGCGCGCGCGCGCCTGGACGGTCCCCAAGGGCCTGCTGGAGGCCGGCGAGCCGCCCGAGGCCGCGGCCCGGCGCGAGTTTGGCGAGGAGACCGGTCTCGTGGTCGACGCCCCGCTGACGCCGCTGGCGCCGGTGCGCGCCTCGGGCAAGACCCTGCTGATCTGGCTGGCCGAGGCCGACCTCGACCTCTCGCGGTTCGTCAGCAACCCCTTCGAGATGGAATGGCCGCCGCGCTCGGGCCGCACGGTGGCCGCCCCCGAACTCGACCGCATCGGCTATTTCGGCGCCGACGACGCGCGGCGGCTGATCGTCGCCGGCCAGTTGCCGGTGCTGGAGGCGGCGGTGGCGGCCGTCTGTGGCGCGTCGCCTTAGCCGAGGGCGGGGGACGCGCGGCGCCCAAGCGGGTTTTCCTCCGCGCCCGTTGTGTTAAGCGTTGACCCGGACGGCGCTTTCGCCGCCGCAGGGGCGCCAGGATCGGTGGACGACGCGGGATTGACGACGAAGAGCCGGTCGGCGCGCAAGGCCAAGGGTCTTGGGCATCTTCGGCGCGCCGAAATCCTGGAGGCGGCCGAGCGGGTGTTCCTGAGCTACGGCTTCGAGGGCGCCACCATCCGGCGCATCGCCGAAGAGGTCGGGGTGTCCTCCACCGCCCTCTACATGCACTTCCGCGACAAGGGCGAGATCCTGGTCGAGATCTGCGAGGGCGCCTTCGCCAAGCTCATGGCCCAGAACAGCGCGCTCTCGGCGCTCGACGCCGACCCGGTGCTGCGCGTGCGCCGCATGCTGGACGCCTACATGCGCTTCGCCTTCGACAATCCGAACGCCTACCAGGTGGTCTACTGCTCCACCCATCCCACGCTGGCGGACGTGCAGGGCGAGAGCGTCAAGGCGCTCAGCGACCGCTGCTACGCCCTGTTCCTCGAGGCGGTGCAGGCCATCGCCGACGCGGGCCGGCTCCGGGGCCGGGTCGAGGACAGCGCCCAGGTGAGCTGGGCCGCCTGCCACGGCCTGGTCGCCCTCCTGATCGTGCGCCCGAACTTCGCCTGGGCCGAACGCGAGGACCTAATGCGGCTGATGCTCGACGGAGTGCTCGACGGCCTCGTCACGGCCTGTGCGAAATAACCCCACCGTGAACGCGCCCACCTTCGACGACATCCAGGACGCGGCCCGTCAGATCGCCGGTCTCGCCGTGCGCACCCCCCTGCTCGCGAACGACCTCCTCGACGAGGCGACCGGCGGGCAGGTGTTCGTCAAGGCCGAGCCGCTGCAGCGCACCGGCTCGTTCAAGTTCCGCGGCGCCGCCAACCGCATCTCGCGCCTGACCGAGGGGGAGAAGGCGAGGGGGGTGGTGGCCTATTCCTCGGGCAACCACGCCCAGGCGGTGGCCAAGGCCGCGTCGCTGGTCGGCGCGCGCGCCGCCATCGTCATGCCCGCCGATGCGCCCAGGCTGAAGATCGAGGCCACCCGCGGCTATGGCGGCGAGGTGGTCCTCTACGATCGCCATACCGAGAGCCGGGAAGAGATCGCCTACCGGCTGGTGGGCGAGCGCGGCGCGGTGCTCGTGCCGCCGTTCGAGGATCCCTTCATCATCGCCGGCCAGGGCACGGCGGGGCTCGAGGCGGCGCAGGACCTGAAGGCGCGCGGCCTTGCCGCCGACGTGGTGCTCTGCCCGACCTCGGGCGGCGGGCTGATGGCCGGGACGGCGCTGGCCTTCGAGGCGACCACGCCCGGGGCGCGGTGCTATGCGGTCGAGCCCGAAGACTTCGACGACTTCCGCCGCAGCCTGGCCTCGGGCCGGCGCGAGACCAACGCCCGCACCGCCGGCGGCCTGTGCGACGCCCTGCTGACGCCGACGCCGGGCGAGCTGACCTTCTCGATCAATCAGCCCCGGCTGGCCGGGGCGCTGACGGTGAGCGACGAGGAGGTGCTGCGGGCCATGGCCTTCGCCTTCCGCTGGCTCAAGCTCGTGATCGAGCCCGGCGGCTGCGTCGCCCTGGCCGCCGCCCTCGCCGGCAAGCTCGACCTGAAAGGCCAGACCGTGGTGATCATCGCCTCGGGCGGCAACGTCGACCCGGACGTGTTCCAGCAGGCTTTGGGCTGATTCCTCCAAGCTGCTCCCTCAGAGGGGGAGCAGCTATGCAAGGTCACCGCCGCGCGGGCGGGCTGGCGCTGGCCGCGCTCGCGGCCGGGGCCGCGCCGGGGAAGTACGGCGAGGGCGTCGCCACATAGGGCTGCGGGCCGGGGCCGGTGGTCGAGCCGCCGGGGGTCCAGCCGCCGCGCTTGAGGTCGGCGCTGAGCGTCAGGGGCGCCGAGCCGCCGGCCAGGCGGGCGCGATAGACCTGGGTGGTCTCCAGGATCCGCATCACATAGTTGCGGGTCTCGGCGATGGAGATGCATTCGATGAAGTCGGCCGGATCGGTCGAGGCGCCGCGCGGGTCGCCGCAGGTGGTGATCCACTGCGCCGCCCGGCCGGGCCCGGCGTTGTAGGCGGCGGCGGTCAGAAGATACGAACCGCCCTCGTCGTCCAGCATCTGCTGCAGCACCGCGGTGCCGAGCTGCATGTTGTACTCCGGCTCGTTCAGGCGCGACGCCGAATAGCTGACCCCGATGTGCCGGGCGATCGCCTGCGCGGTCGAGGGCATGACCTGCATCAGGCCGCGCGCGCCCGGGCCCGAGCGCTGGGCCGGGTCGAAGTTGCTCTCCTGGCGGATGATCGCCAGGCTGAACGCCGGTTCGGGCAGCCCGCCGCCGGCGGGCGGCATGCGGATCGGATAGCCGCGTTCGGGCAGAAGAAAGCCGCGCTGCGCCGCCGCGCGCGCCACGCGCATGGAGAGATCCTGGTCGCCGTACTGGCGGGCGAGGTCGCTCAGCAGGGCGTACTCCTCGCCCGACGGCAGGCCGTCGTCGGCGGCCAGCACGAAGACCCGGAAGATCTCGCGCTCGCCCGCGTCCGCCAGCATGCGTGCGGCGCGGACGAGGTCGCGGCCCTCGAACCGCTCGCGGTCCGCGGCGGTCGGCTGGGGATCGGTGGGCAGGCTGAGGGTCGTGCGACCGATCTTCTCGGCGGCGAGCTGGCCGTAGAAGGCGGTGACGAAGGCGGCGCCCTGACCGTAATAGCCGTTCGCCGCGGCCGTTTCGCCGCGCGCCTCGGCCGCCCGTCCTCGCCAATAGTAGGCGCGCGACAGGGTGATCGGCGAGGCGCCCATGGACGCCAGGCGGGCGAAATGCTCGTCGGCCTCGCGCGGGTCGTGGGTCTTGAGGTCGATCCAGCCGGCGAAGAACTCGGCCTCGGCGAAGTCGGCGCCGGCCGCGAGCCCGTGCCGGGCGGCGGCCTGGTGGGCGGCGACGAGATCGCCGGTGCGCAGGGCCGCCATCATCAGCCCGCGGCGCTCGGGCCAGATCTGGGCGGCGACCTCGGGCGGAAGATCGTTCGGCAGGGCGCGCAGGAACGGGACGGCGAGGGTCTCCAGGTTGCGCTTGCGGTAATAGCGCGCGCGCTCGAAGGCCAGGCCGGGGTCGTTCTGCAGGGCGGCGGGCACGCGGTCGACGGCGGCGGGAGCGTCGTTGCGGTCGGCGCGCAGGGCCATGCGCGCCTGCGCCTCGGCCTGCAGGTCGGGCGAGACCAGGTCGATCATCGCCCGCGCCGCCGGCCCCTGCTGGCCGTAGAGCAGGATGTCGAGCCGGCGGGCGTTGTCGTCGGCCGTGAGGGTGGACCCCCAGCGTCCGAGCATCCGCGCCTGCGCCTCGGCCTCGAACGGCTTGTCGCGCCAGACCCGCCGGATCAGGGCCTGGGCGTCGGCCTGCCGCCCCTGCGACTGGTAGGCCGAGGCGAGGGCCATGGCGCCCTCCGCCGTCTCAGGCTCCTTGCCGTCGAAAAAGGCGATGGTCGCCTGCGGCGAGAGCCCGGAGGTCTCCAGCGCCTTTTCGGTCGCCTGCTGGCGCCGCGCCGCGCGCGGCCAGCCCGACAGATCCCGCCGTGCGGTGTCGAGGTCGAAATAGCCGAGCCGGGTGGCGTCGTTGTCGACCAGGGCCCAGGTGACGATGCGACGGGCCAGCGGGTTGGCCAGGCTCGCCTGGACGGCGCGGGCATGGTCGACATCGCCGCTCTTGGCCGCCTCGAGCGCGTCGCGCAGCTTGGCCGATTCGGAGCCGTAGGACGGCGCGCCCGTGGCTTGATACGGAAGGGACGGGTAGGGCGCGGCCGCCGGCGCGCCCGTGGGCGACGGGTGGGCGCCCGGCAGGCTGGCGTAGGGCACCGGATCGGCGACCGCCGCCACGCTGGCGGCGAGGGCGGCGGCGGAAACCAGGGCGAGTTTGAGAGGCGACATGCGCATGCACCTCCTGAGGCGCTTCATCTGCGTCCGTTTTTCGGCGTAACCATGCTTGCGGGCAAGCCTTTTGCGCCGATATTCTGCGTTATAATGAACCTGTGCGGCCGCATCGGACCGGCCGCCGTTGAATGAGCAACTTCCCCCAATGGCCAAGCCCATGTTCCAGGGTGTGATTACCGCCCTGGTCACGCCGTTCCGCGATGACCGGATCGATGAGACCGCGTTCGAACGCCTTCTGGAGCTGCAGATCGCCGGCGGGGTGCGCGGCGTCGTCCCGGTCGGCACCACCGGCGAGACGGCGACCCTGTCGACCGAGGAGCACAAGCGCGTGGTCGAGCTGTGCGTCGAGATCGTGAACGGGCGGATCAGCGTCATCGCCGGCGCCGGCTCCAACGCCACCGACGAAGCGATCGCCCTGGTGCGCCATGCGAAGGCGGTGAAGGCCGACGCCGCCCTAGTGGTCACGCCCTATTACAACCGCCCCAGCCAGGAAGGGCTCTATCTGCACTACAAGGCGATCAACGATGCGGTCGACCTTCCCGTGGTCGTCTACAATGTGCCCTCGCGCACGGGATCCGACATCGCCAACGACACCCTGGCCCGGCTGGCCTTGCTGCCTCACATCGTCGGGATCAAGGACGCCACCGGAGATCTCGCGCGCGCGAGCCTGATGCGGGTCATGTGCGGCGAGGACTTCGTCATGCTGTCCGGCGACGATCCGACCGCCCTCGGCTACGTGGCGCACGGCGGCCATGGGGTGATCTCGGTCACCTCCAACGTGGCCCCCAGGGCCTGCGCCGAACGGATCGAGGCGGCGCTGGACGGCGCCTTCGATAAGGCCTTGCGCTGGCAGGACAAGCTGATCCGCCTCGACAAGGCCCTGTTCGCCGACGCCTCGCCGGCGCCGACCAAGTTCGCCCTGGCGCATCTGGGGCTCTGCCAGCCGGATGTCCGCCTGCCGATCGCGCCCTGCGCCGAGGCGGCGCGGCCGCTGGTGATCGAGGCCATGCGAGCGGCGGAGCTCCTCTGAGGTGGCCGCCGAACCTCAGGCCCGCAAGCTGATCGCCGAGAACCGGCGCGCCCGCTTCGACTACTTCCTCGACGACAACGTCGAGGCCGGCATCGTGCTGACCGGCACCGAAGTGAAGGCCCTGCGCCAGGGACGGGCCAATATCGCCGAGTCCTACGCCTCGGCGGAGGGGCGGGACATCGTGCTGATCAACGCCTACATCCCCGAGTACGGCCCGGCCAACCGCTTCAACCACGAGCCGCGCCGGCCCCGCCGCCTCCTGCTGCACCGCAAGCAGATCGACCGGATGATCGCCGCCATCCAGCGCGAGGGCCGCACCATCGTGCCCTTGAAGCTGTTCTGGGACGACAAGGGCCGGGCCAAGCTCGAGCTCGCCATGGCCAAGGGCAAGAAGATCCACGACAAGCGCCAGACCGAAGCCGACCGCGACTGGTCGCGCGACAAGGCCCGGCTGATGCGCGACAAGGGGTAGGGAAGGGGCCCTTGCTTGCCGCCAAAATGTGCAGTCATGCTCGGGTCTCCGCTACGCTACGCCCGGGGATGACACCCATTGGGGCGCCTCACACCCCCTCCGCATCCTCCTCCGCCTCGTCGTCCGCCTCGCCGCGGGTGGCGAAGTAGGCGAAGGCGGCGGTGGCGGTCAGAAGCGTCCCGGCCAGCACGAAGGGCGCGCCATAGGCGGCGGGCGAATGGCCGGGCGTGAGGAAGAAGGCGAAGGTGAAGCCGAAGATCGCCGGACCGACCAGTTCGGCGATGCCGGTCAGGCTGGCGTTGGCGCCTTGCAGCAGGCCCTGCTCGTAGGACTCCACGTGGTGGGTCATCATGGTCTGCACCGCCGGGCCCGCCAGGCCCCAGAAGGCGATCACCGGCGCGGCGAGCCAGAACCAGGGGCCGCTGGGGGCCAGGCCGACGATGAACAGGCCCGCCGCCCCGAACGCCAGGCCGGTGACGAGGGTGATGCGGTTGCCGAACCGCTTCACGAACCGGCCGACCACGCCCACCTGCACCACCGCCAGGGAGATTCCCACCACCGTCAGCGCCGGGCCGATGGCCAGCGGCGTCCAGTGGTAGCGGTACATGGCGTAGAGCACGACGGTGGATGGCAGCGACACCTGGGCCAGGGTCGACAGGAACTGGGTCGAGGCCAGGGCCAAAAGGTCCGGGTGACGGCGCAGCAGCACCAGGGCGCCGAACGGATTGGCCTTCTTCAGCCGCATGGTCGAGCGCAGCGCCTTGGGCAGGGATTCTGGCAGGACGAAGAAGCCGTAGACGGCGTTGAGAAGGCTGAAGGCGGCGGCGACGACGAAGGGCGCGCGCGGCCCGAAATACTCGCCGAGCACGCCGCCCAGCGATGGCCCGATCATGAACCCCACCCCGAAGGCGGCGCCGAGGATGCCGAAGGCGCCGGCGCGCTTCTCGGGCGGCGTGGTGTCGGCGATGTAGGCCGAGGCGGTGCCGTAGCTGGCGCCCGTCACCCCCGAGATCGCCCGGCCGAGAAACAGCCAGCCGAGGTTCGGGGCCCAGGCCATCAGGGCGTAGTTGAGCCCGAGCCCGATGTTGGAGGCCAGGATCAGGGGTCGCCGGCCGAACCGGTCGGACAGGGCGCCCACCAGCGGCGAGAACAGGAACTGCAGCAGGGCGAAGGTGGTGTTGAACAGGGTGTAGATCAGGGTCGCCGAGGTGGCGTCCTGGCGCACGAACTCGGACACCAGCTTGGGCAGCACGGGCGCCACCATGCCGAACGCCATCATGTCCAGCAGGACGGTGACGAAGATGAAGGCCACGGCCGCGCGACCCGCCACGGTCGGCGATTCGGGCTCCAGCATCGGTTCGCGCGGGCTCATGCGGCGTGGACGTCCAGCCGCCGGCGCACCGCAGAGAACACCGCTTCGAACATGGCCGGGGTCAGCCGGCCGGTGTTGGTGTTGAGCCGCGAGCAGTGATAGCTCGAATAGATCCGGTAGGCGCCCACGTCGGTCTCGACCCCGTGGCCGGCCGCCGCCGCGTTGCCCCGCGCGCCGAGCGCCTTCAGCACATTCTTGCGCGCCACGTCGCCGAGCACGACGATGGCGCGGAGGTTCGGCAGGGCCTCGATCCGCGCCTGCAGGAACGGCCGGCAGGTCGCCTCCTCGATCGGCAAGGTCTTGTTCTGCGGCGGGGCGCAGCGGACGGCGTTGGAGACCATGCAGTCGACCAGGGTCAGGCCGTCGTCGGGGCGGGCCTGATAGACCCCCTTCGCGAAGCCGAATTTGAGCAGGGTGCCGTACAGCAGATCGCCGGCGTAGTCGCCGGTGAACGGCCGCCCGGTGCGGTTGGCGCCCTTGCGGCCCGGCGCGAGGCCGACCACCAGCAGGCGCGCCGCGGGGTCGCCGAACGAGGGCGCGGGACCGTTGAACCAGAGCGGCTCAGCCGCCCGGTTCGCTTCGCGGTAGGCCACCAGCCGCGGGCAAAGGGGGCAATCCCTCGGCGGCTCGGGATTGATGGGTCGGGCGTTCAAGGTTCGGAACCCGGTCGGCTCAGACGGTGTCCGCTTCCCGCTCGTCCACATCCTGGGCGTAGCGGCGCTCCATCGGCGGCCGGGCCGGGCGACCGATCAGGGTGGCCAGGTCCATCAGGTCGACGAAGGTGTCGGCCTGACGGCGCAGGTCGTCCGACGCCATCGGCGGCTGCGATTTGACGGTCGAGACCACGGTCACCCGCACCCCCTTGCGCTGCACCGCCTCCACCAGGCGGCGGAAGTCGCCGTCGCCGGAAAACAGCACCACATGGTCCACATGGCCGCAGATCTCCATCATGTCGACGGCGATCTCGATGTCCATATTGCCCTTGGTGCGGGTCAGGCCGGTGCCGTATTCGGTGTAGCGCTTGGCCGCCTTGGTCACCATGGTGAAGCCGTTGTAGTCGAGCCAGTCGACCAGCGGCCGCAGCGGCGAATAATCCTGATCCTCGATGATGGCGGTGTAATAGTAGGCGCGCACCAGCACGCCGCGCTTGCGGAACTCGTCGAGCAGCTTCTTGTAATCGATGTCGAAGTTCAGCGACTTGGCGGCGGAGTAGAGATTGGCGCCGTCGATAAACAGGGCGATCCTATCGTTCGGATAAAAGGTCATTGGTGGATATCCTTGATCAAAATCGGCGCGGATCAAATCAGTGCGACACGGCGATCGTGGTGGCGCTGGGAAGCAATATGGCGGGCGACTGGGGGTCTCCGGGCGAACTCCTGGAGCGTGCGATTCGGGCGCTCGGCGAGAACGGTATCACGGTCACGGCACGCTCGCGCCTCTGGCGGTCGGAAGCCTGGCCCGACCCGGGAGCGGGTGAGTATCGCAATGCCGTCGTGCTTGTCGAGACGCAGCTGACGCCGGCCTCGCTGCTGATCCGGCTTCATGCGATCGAGGACGGCTTCGGGCGCAAGCGCGGCGAGCGCAACGCGCCGCGGACCCTGGATCTCGACCTGATCGCCTATGGGCGGACGGTGTCGGCGGAGCCGCCGATCCTGCCGCACCCGCGCGCCGCCGAACGCCGGTTCGTGATGGGCCCGCTGGCGGAGCTCATGCCCGACTGGACCGATCCGGTCAGCGGGGAGACGTCCGCCGCACTGGCTGCGCGTGCGCCGGTGGGAAAGGATGCTTCGCCGCTCGTACGACCCTAAGCGGCCTCACGTTTCCACCGGGCCAGCCATCTTTCAATGAAGGGACGCCCGGCGATTACGGCGGGTGGCCAGGTTCAGCGTTGTACCCTCCTCGATCCGGCTTTCGCCGGCATCAGCAACACCTGAACGAACCCCGGCTGTTCCGCGCGTGCGTCACCCGGCAGGCCGAGCTGTCCGGTCTTTTGCCCTTCGGCCATGTCGGCGCGGTAACTGCGGCAAAGCCAGTCCCACCAGGGGAACAGCATGCCGAAGTTGCTGTTGCCCTCGTCCATCCGCGCGGAATGATGCACCCGGTGCATGTCCGGTGTGACGATGAACCAGCGAAGCACTCGATCGACCTGCTCGGGCAGGCGAATGTTCGAGTGAACGAACGGGTTGTGCAGGTTCACCAGCAGGCCGTAGAGCACGATCTCGATGAGGGGCAGGCCAAGAACCGAAAGCACGAATAACTGGATCGCCGTGATCACCAGGGACTCTAACGGGTGGTGCAGCAACGCCGTCGTGGCGTCGAACCCGGTATCGGAATGGTGCACTTTGTGCAGCCGCCATAGCCAGGGGATCTGGTGCGACATCAGATGTGTCGCGTAGCTCAGCAGATCGAGCAGCAGCAGGGATAGAATGATCAGGATCGGCGCCGGCAAGCCCATCCGCGCCAGCGCCGGAACGTGGAGGGCGTTGGTGACCGCGCCGTCTACCTTCAGGAGCCAAGGCGAGGCGAGTTCGAGAAGGCCAAAGCCGATCGCCGCGACACCGAGGGTGGCGGCCCACACCTTCCACCGATCCGCCCCAAGATCACGCCGTGGGAGAAAAAGGCCCGCCGACAGCATCAGGGCCAGGGCCAGGCCAATGATCCAGTACGTGTTCTGGTTCGCGATTAAGAGCCAGCGCGGCACGGTGGGCCGATCTGGACGCGCTAGGCCGGGGTAAAGGGCGAGGCGCTATTCCGACGCGCCATGACCCAAAGGCCGCCGCCGATCATCAAGGCGGTGAATAGGAACGCCGCCCAGCCGCCGAGGGTCGGCACCGCAGCCACAGCGTTGACGTTCTGAGTGAAGGTCCCGCTGTTGCTGGCGATGCAGCTTCCGCCCCCCGCGTACGAGGCCGTCAAGGATTGCGGCCCGCCGGTCGGAAAAGAGACGGTGCAGGTGGCTGTGTACGTCGGCGAAGCCCCCGAGATGTTCCGAGGCGGGGCGGCGCAGACGAGCGGAGTCGCCCCATTCATGAACGTCACCGTACCGGTGCAGGTGTTGAATGCATTGCTGGTCTGGTTCACCGTGGCGGTAAGCGTCGTGTTTTGGCCGACGGTGGATGGGTTGACCGATGAGGCCGTGATGACCGTCGTCGTGGTCGAGGTGCCGCCTGCAAAAGCCGATCCGGCCCCCGCGGTCAGCGCGCCGACGATCGACAGAGCGGCCCAGAGCCTTGAAAACTTACGCATACGCTCACCACCACTTTAGATATCGACGAAAAACGACGCCATCAACTTATGGTGGATCGATCCTCGATAAATGTAAAGAGCGGACATCCGTTCGCGATGGGATGAAATCCGGGTCAAGAGCCGGTTGAACCGCTTGGAATGCGTCCCTGCAAGCGGGTAGATCTTGTGTTCCGTTCAGGCGATCACTTGTACCTCCGGCGTTCGCCGGGATGAGCGGAGAAAACCGAGGCCTGCGGGTTCATCCCCCCTCACTCCACCCCGACGATTTCGAGTTCGCGGCCCGCCACCGTCACCGTGTCGCCGGCCATCCGGCCGATCAGGGCGCGGGCCATGGGGGCGATGTAGGCGACCAGGCCCTGGGCCGGGTCGGACTCGTCCTCGCCGACGATGCGGTAGGCGAGGGCCGTCCCGTCCTCGGCCTCCAGCCGCACCCGGCTGCCGAAGCGGACCACGCCGTCCCCGCGGGGCGGATCCACCAGCTGGGCGCTGCCGCGGCGGGCGCCGTAGTAGCGAAGGTCGCGCGTGGCCCGGGCCATGGCGGTCCGGTCCGCCGCGATGTCGCCCGCCGCCTGGGCGGCGGCGTATGCCGCGCGCGCAGCGGCCAGCGCCTGTTCGAGGGCGGCGAGGCCCTCGGGCGTGACGAGATTGGGATGCGGCGAGATCGGCCGGTCGGGCAGATCGGCGGCGAAGGCCTCGCTGTCGCCCTCCTTGGTGAATGCAACGCTCATCGGGTCTGAACCGCCATGGGCGGGCGATGTTCCGAGCGCGACCCGTCAGCGCCCGGCGCCGACGAGCATCTCGCGAATCTTGAAGGCGAGGGCGTCGAGGGTGAAGGGCTTGGTGACCATCTCCATCCCGGGCTCCAGGAAGTCCGTCCCGCCGGTGACGTGTTCGGCGTAGCCGGTGACGAACAGGATGCTGAGCTCCGGGCGGTGCTTGCGGGCGAAATCGGCCAGCTGGCGGCCGTTCAGCCCGGGCAGGCCGACGTCGGTGATCATCAGGTCGAGCCGGGTGTTGGAGGTCAACACGGGCAGGGCGGTATTGCCGTCGCTGGCCTCGATGCAGGCGTAGCCGAGGTCGCGCAGCACCTCGCCGATCAGGAGGCGGACCGAGGAGTCGTCCTCGACCAGAAGCACGGTCTCGCCCTGCCCCTGCGGCGCTATCCGGCCCTGCCGCCCCTGCCGGTCGTCGATCGCGCCGCGATAGCGCGGCAGATAGAGGCTGACCTCCGCGCCGTGCCCGACCTCGCTGGTGATCTCCACCGCCCCGCGAGACTGCTTGACGAAGCCGTAGATCATCGACAGGCCGAGGCCCGTGCCGGCCCCGAGCGGCTTGGTGGTGAAGAAGGGCTCGAACACCTTGCCCAGCACGACCGGATCGATGCCGGAGCCGGTGTCGGCGACGCGGATGATGGTGTAGTCGCCCGGTTGGACCTCGTCCTGGCCGAACTTGGTGACCTCGGCGATCTCGGCCTTCTCAGTGACGATCGTCACCCGCCCGCCCTCCGGCATGGCGTCGCGGGCGTTGATGACAAGGTTGATGAGCGCGTTCTCGAGCTGGTTGGCGTCGGTGAGCATCGGCCAGAGGTCGGGCTCCAGCCGGGTCTCCAGCTTCACCCGTTCGCCCAGGGTGCGCGCCAGGAGGTCCTCGATGCCGCGGATCAGGTGATTGGCGTCGATCGGCTTGGGATCGAGCGGCTGGCGGCGCGCGAACGCCAGCAGCCGGTGGGTCAGGGCGGCGGCGCGGTTGGCCGAGGCGGTGGCCGCGTCCATGAACCGCTGGGTGTCCTCGTACTTGCCGGCGGCGAGGCGCCGCCGGAGGATGTCCATGGCGCCGATGATGCCGGTGAGCAGATTGTTGAAGTCGTGGGCGATGCCGCCGGTGAGCTGGCCGATCGCCTCCATCTTCTGCGACTGGCGCAGGGCTTCTTCGGTCTGGGCCAGCTGGTCCTGGCTGCGGATGCGCTGGGTGACGTCGTAGACGAACTGGAAGGCGGCGAACTGCACCCCCCTGGCGTCGCGCAGCGGATTGAACTTGATCTCGTAGAAACGCCGGTCGCGGCCCGTGTCGCCGAACTCCTGCACCGCGGTATAGGCCTCGCCGGCGAGCGCGCGGGCCCACAGGGCGCGGACCTGCGCCGCTTCCTGCGGATTATGCCGCAGAAGGTCGGGCAACACGTCGCCGACCCGCGGACGCACGCCGAAGATGCGCTCGAATTCGTCGGCGCAGGCCTTGTTGACGGCGAGGATGCGGAAATCGAGGTCGAGCACCTGCACGAGCGTGTCGGTGGTCTCGACCATGTCGGTCAGCACCTTGCGCTCCGCCAGGGTCGTCGCGACCCGATCCTCCAGCGTCTCGTTCAGTCGGCGCAGCGCCGCCTCGGCGGCGTGGCGCTCGTTCACGTCGCGCAGGATGGCGCTGACGAACACGCGGGATTCGCTGAGCCAGCGCGACGCCGAAACCTCGAGATAGGAAGGCGATCCGTCCCGGCGCCGGGCGACGAGCTCGAGCCGGCGGGTCTCCCCGTTGAGCGCCGCCCGCCAGGCCTCGGCCCAGACCTCCCGGCTCTCGATCAGTGCGTCCACCGGCTTGCCGATCAGTTCTCCCGGCGCGAATCCGAACTCCCGCCCGGCCGCGGCGTTGGCGAGTTGGATCACGCCGTCGGCGTCGATGGTCAGGATGGCGTCGGGGGCGCTGTCGACCACGGCGGCGTAGCGGGCGTTCTGCCGCTCGCGCAGCACCCGTTCGCGCTCGACGGCGACGGTGACGTCGGTGATCTGCACCAGGCAGCGGCTGTACGGCCGCTCGCCGATCGGCCGGATGGACAGGTCGTGGATCAGCGGCTTGCCCGCCCGGGTGACCAGCGGCAGCAGCCGCGGGTGCAGGGTGTGGGACAGCAGGCTCGAGGAGCCGGAGGAGATGGCGTCGTCGACCGCCGCGCACAGGCGCCGCAGGTTCGCCTCCGGAAACAGCGTCGCCAGGGGCTGTCCGACCGCGTCGTCCATGGCCATGCCGGTCGCCGACGCCATCCAGCTGTTCCAGAACAACACCTGCGCCCCGGCGGCGAGCACGATCAGGCCGCTGTCCAGCGCGTCCAGGATCGCATCTGGGACGTCGTGTTCAGGCATCTTGACGCGGCGGGGCTGCTCCGGTGGTGCGATGGATGAACTCCCGCAGAAGGACCTTGAGCGCCGTGAGCGAAGGCATGTCCATCAGCATGACGATATAGCCGTTGATGTCGCGCGAACGGAGCGCGAAGTCGATATACAGGAACAGCACCACCTCGCCGGTGTCGGTGGGCGGATCCAGTTCGAAGAACTCCGGTCCGTCCCCCTTGAGGATCTCCGGCAGCGACATCTTCAGGTTCCGCTCGAGCAGGTTGGCGATGGTCGCCAGGCAGCCGTTGAGGATGATGTTGCCGGTTTCGGCCAGGGCCTCGTGCTCGAGCTCCATGATGTCCTCGAGCGACAGCTCGCCGCCGGTGACGGCGCGGACCAGCTCCAGGCTCTTCTTCTCCGGGAAGATCAGCAGCACCCGGCCGTGGATGTCGCCGTCGAACACCTGGTGCACGGCGACCAGCTTGTCCTCCTCGCGCTCCCCCAGCAGGCGCACGGCGTCGTTGCGGGCCAGAAGGCTGATCTTGGGCACGGACAGGTGCACCTGTTCGCCGACCATCTCGCGCAGGCTGTTGGCCGCGCGGCCGACGCCGATGTTGACCAGTTCCGTCAGGGCGTCGAGCTCGAACGCATCGAGCACCTTGGCGACGGGGGCGCTCACAGGCCGGCGGCCTTCAGCCGTTCCGCGGCGTCGTCGAGAAAGCCGGCGAGGGCCTGGGCGGTCAGCGGCTTGGGCAGGAAGGCGGCGCCCACCGCGCCGGCCCGATTGACGATCTCGACCTGATGGTTGGCGGAAATGATGGCCACCGGCATGTCCGGGTGCAGGCCGCGGAGTTCGGCGGCGAATTCCAGTCCGTCCTTGCCCGGCATGTTGAAATCCAGCAGCACCAGATCGACCTCGTCCAGCAAGGCGGCGGCGTCCTCGGCGGTGGCGGCCTCGACCCGCACCCAGTCGGGATGAAGCGCATCCAGCGCCTTGCCGACGGACATCCGCGCCAGCTTGCTGTCGTCGACGATCAGAACGCGGTATCCCATCAAGCCTCGGCCTCGAAACGAACGTGACGTCCACGCCCCGGACCCCGGGTCCGCTTATGCCCGAGTCCGAGGTGCATGCGCCAGGATTTGATCATCGGAGCAGATCCGGCAGATCCAGCACCAGAAGCACCTGTCCGTCGCCCAGCAGGGTCGCGCCGGAGACGCCGTGCAGGCCGGACAGGAGGCCGCCGATCTGCTTCAGCATGACGTCGAGCCGCTCGCCGAGCCCGTCCACCTCCAGTCCCACCAGTTGGCCGGAGATCCGCGCGACGACGACGGTCGCGTCGGGCCGGGAGGGGTCGCCCCCCACGGACGGTCCGCCGAGGGTCTCGGCCAGATTGACCAGGGGCAGGGTGGTGTCGCGAATCACCACGGCGCGGGCGGCGCCGATGGCGACGACGCGGTCCGGCGCCACCCGGACGGTCTCGACGATGGAGTCGAACGGGATGCCGAACAGCTGCGCGCCCGCCTTCACCGTCATCACCCGCGTCATCATCACGGTGAAGGGCAGGATCAGCCGCGCCACCGTTCCCGAACCGGGCCGGCTCTCCAGCACGGCCCGTCCGCCCATGCGCTCGACGGCCGTGCGCACCGCGTCCATGCCGACGCCGCGGCCGGACACGTCCGACACGGCGGCGGCGGTCGAAAAGCCCGGCGCGAAGACCAGGTCGATCACCGCCGCATCGGACAGGTCGGCCAGGGCGTCGCGGGAGGCGATCCCGCGCTCGGCGGCCGCCCGACGCACGCGGTCGACGTCGATCCCGCGGCCATCGTCCTCGATCTCGATCACCACCTGGTCGCCCTGGCGCGCGCCCCGCAGGGTGATCAGGCCGATCGCCGGCTTGCCGGCCGCGCGCCGGCCGGCCTCGTCCTCGACGCCGTGATCGACGGCGTTGCGCAGCACATGCAGCAGGGGTTCGAACAGGCTGTCGACGATCGCCTTGTCGGCCTCGGTGTCGTCGCCCTCGGTGACCAGGCGGACCGGCTTGCCGAGCTGAACCCCGAGTTCGCGCACCAGGCGTGGAAAGCGCTGGAACACCTGGCGCAGCGGCAGGACGCGGATGCCGAGGACCGCATGCTGAAGATCGCCGACCAGCCGGTCCAGGATGGCGTTCTGCGCCTTCAACGCCGCGCCGATCTGCCTGGAATCGGCGCCGGCGGCGATGGTGTCGGCCAGGTGTCCGAGGGCCGTCTTCACCACGGTGATCTCGCCGGTGAGCCTGACCAGGGCGTCGACCCGCTCCACGTCCACCCGCAGGGCGCGGACCACCGGGGCGTCGGCGGCCGCGGCCGGGAGCGCCGCGTCCTCCGCCGGACCTGTGCGCAGGGCGTCGACGAGGGGAGTGGGGTCGCCGGCGTCGAGCGCCAGGGCCAGGGCGCGCCCGACCGCCGCGCCCGGCCGGCCGAGGCGGAGCAGGGCGCGCTCGGCCACGAGCGCCGCGGAGCGCAGGCGGCCGGCGAGCCCATCGGGACCGGCGGTCAGCAGCATCCGGATCTGGGCGTCGAGGACCCGTTGTTCGAGCGGCGCCGCTTCCGCGACGGCGGCGACCGGTGGCGCGTCCGCGGAGGGGCCGCCTCCCGGCTCTTCGGCCGGGGGCGCGCCGAAGCGCGCGATCACAGCGTCGGCCTGCGGCTCGGCGTCGGTCGGCGGCTCCCCCGCCGCTTCGATCCGGTCCAGCCACTGCAGCACCTGGTCCAGGGCGTTGAGACCGTCGCCGACCAGGCGCGGCGTCAGCGGCCGCGCCCCGCTGCGCACGCTCTCGAGCGCGTCCTCGGCCACGTGCAGGGCGCGGGCCATGGCGGCGAAATCGATGATGCCGGCGGCGCCCTTCAAGGTGTGAAAGGCGCGGAAGGCGCTGTCGAGGCGCCCACGATCGTCCGGATGGGATTCCAGCGCCAGGAGGTCGCCGACGCCCTGTTCGACGAGCTCGCGGGCCTCGATCAGGAACTGCTCGATGAACTCGTTCACGCTGGGACCGCCGTCATGCGGGCGCGCCCGACAGCAGCCGCGCGTGCTCGACCAGGGCGTCGGGACTGAGCGGCTTGATAAGATAGAGATTGGCGCCCGCGGCGTAGGCGGCGTCGACGTCCTGCGCCGCCGCTTCGGTGCTGGCGACCAGGGCCGGGACGGCCGACACCGGGGCGGCCTGCCGGCGAAGCGTGCGCAGAAAGGTCAGCCCGTCCATCTGCGGCATGTTCACGTCGACGATCAGCAGGTCGGCCGGCGTGCTCAGCAGCTTCTCCAGCGCCTCGAGGCCGTTCAGCGCCTCGTCCACTTCGAAGCCCGCCGCCTCCAGAGCGTCACGGTAGTAGAGGCGCACCAGGCCGGCGTCGTCGACGATCAAAACGCGGCGTCTTGCCGGATCAGCCATGCGCGTCCTCCAGCGGGCGTCGATAGACGATGGCGTCCGCATAACGGCACACCTCGAACAGGGGGGAAATACGACTCATGGATTCGGTGTGCCCGAGGCAGATGTAGCCGCCGGGCAGCAGGGTCTCATACAGGTTCTCCGCGGCGGTGCGCCGCGAGGCGTCGTCGAAGTAGATCAGGACGTTGCGGCAGAAGATGACGTCGAACCGGCCGTGCGGACGGGTCTGCGCCGCCTCCACCAGGTTGACGGGCGAGAAGCCGACGGACCCGCGGATGTCCTCGCTCAGCCGCCATTCGCCATCGGCGAGCGGCTCGAAATAGCGCGCGATCACGGCGGGGGGCAGGCGCATGAGGGCGCGCTTGCCGTAGACTCCCTCGCGCGCCGCCTCCAGCGCGCGGGTGTCGATGTCGGACCCCAGGATCTCGATGTCCCACGCGTCGACCTGCGGCCAGTTCTCCAGCAGCCAGAGGGCGATCGAGAACGGCTCTTCGCCGGTGGAGCACGGAACCGACCAGATGCGGATCGGCAGGCTCGGCGAACGCCGCCGGGTGCGTTCGCGCAGCAGGTCGGTGGTCAGGCACTGGAGCTGGTGCTCCTCGCGATAGAAATAGGTCTCGTTGACCGTGAAGGCGTTGATGAAGTGCTCGACCTCGCCGTCCAGATCGGTGCGCAGGCGGGCGAAATAGCTGGCGAAGGTCGCGGCGCCGGTCGCCGCCATCCGGTCGATCACCCGCCGCTGGACAAAGTAGCGCTTGGCCTCGGTGAACACCATGCCGGTCCGGCGATAGACGAACTCGCACAGACGACGGAACTCGTCCTCGTTGAGGCCAGGGAGCGGATCGGGATCAGGCACGCGGGGCGCTGGCCTGGAGGCGCTGGGCGGCGACCTTGATGGCGAACCCCAGGAAGGGGGCGTCGGCGAAGCGTTCGGCGCAGCGGCGCAGAGCGGGCAAGGCGCTGGCGTCGCCGGCTTCGGACAACACCTCGACCGCCGCAGCGCAGACGTTCACCTCGGTCTCGCGATCCAGCAGGGCGACGAGCAGGGCGCAGGCGTCGGCCGGCGGCAGGGCGCGCACCACCTCGCAGGTCAACAGGCGCACGTCCGGGTCGGGGTCGATCAGCAGCTGCGGCAGCAAGGGGAGGGCGGCCATCGGCATGGCCCGCAGGGCGTCGAGGGCGCCGGTCCGCAGGCTCGCGTCGTCGCTGCGCAGGCAGGGCAGCACCGCCTCGGCGCTCTGGCGGGTCGCCGCGCGGGACAGGCCCGCGAAAATGGCCTCCCGCACCCGGACGTCCGTTTCCCGCGACAGGGCGTCCGCGAGCGCTAGGACGCCGGCCGGGTGATCGGCGAGGGCGCGCGCAGCGGCCCAGCGATCGGCGGCGTCCGCCGCGGCGATGCCGGCGAAAGGGTCGGCGGGCGGGTCGACCCCGGTCGGCGGCGGGCTGGGCGGTTTGCGGATCAGCGGCATGTCAGGGCGTCAACTGCTGAAGCCGCGCGGCGATCCCCGGCAGGGGCTCGATCCAGTCCGCGCCGCCGGCCTTGACCAGCTCGCCCGGCATGCCCCAGACGACCGCCGTCTCCTCGGCCTCGGCGATGGCGACGCCGCCGCGCGCATGCAGGTCGGTCATGGCGGCGGCCCCGTCGTCGCCCATGCCGGTCATCAGCACGCCGATCAGCTGGCTCGCCGGCAGGTGCTCCAGCGCCGAGCGCACCAGCCGGTCGGTGCTCGGATGCCACGGATAGGCCAGCGGCGGCGCGGCCATGGCGACCAGGCCGCCGGCGCGCCGCGACACCACGAGGTCGTGGTCTCCCCGGCCGATGTAGGCCGTTCCCGGCTCCAGCAGGACCGCGTCGCTCGCCTCGACGACGGTGAGGGCGCACAGGCGGTCGAGCCGCTGCGCCAGCGGCCCGGTGAAGCTCCGCGGCATGTGTTGGGCGATCAGGATCGGCCATGGAAAATTGGCCGGCAGGACGGTGAGCAGGGCCTCCAGCGCCGGCGGGCCGCCGGTCGACGTCCCCACCAGCACGAGCCCCATGCCGCTGGCGCGGACCGGAACGCGCGCCGGCGCGGCCGGCGGCCGGGCGGTGCGGAGCGGCTCCGGGCGGAGCGCGCCGACCTGGTGACGCACGCGATCGCGCAGGCGCAGGCTCGTGCGCAATTTCGCCCGGGCGGCGCCGCGCACCGTCTCGATCAGCTCCGGCGCCCACACCTCCATCTGCAGGGACACCGGGCCGCTGGGCTTGGGGACGAAGTCCACCGCGCCGAGCCGCAGCGCCTCGAGGGTGGCCTCCGCGCCGGCCGCGGTCAGCGAGGAGACCATCACCACCGGGCAGGGCCGTTCGATCATGATCCGGTCGAGGCAGGCCAGGCCGTCCATCTCCGGCATGGTCACGTCGAGGGTGATCACGTCGGGCTCGAAGACGCCCAGCGCGGCGAGGGCTTCCAGGCCGCTGCGGGCGAAGTGCAGTTCGAAGTCGGGCTCGCGGGAGAACACCTGGCCGAGCAGCTTTCGCACCAGGGCGGAATCGTCCACCACGAGAAGTCTGATCACCCGGCCGCCTCGGGCGGCGTTCCCGCGGTCGGAACCTCGGCGGCGTCGCGTTCGAACTGCTCCAGCAGCCGGCGCTCCGCGCGGCTGAGCAGTTCGCCGGGATCCAGCACCAGCACGATGCGGCCTGCGTCGTCGAGGTTGATCACCCCCTGCACCAGACGCGTGGCCTCGCCGGCCAGGTCGGGCGCCTCCTCGATCGCGTCGGCGCGGCTGGTGAGAACCTGGGAGACGCTGTCGACGATCAGGCCGGCGCGATGGCGCTCGGTGCGGACCACGACCAGCCGGCGTCCGGCGGGGGTCTCCGGCGCGGGCATGTCGAACCGTCGGCGCTGATCGATCACCGGCAGCACGTCGCCGCGCAGATTGATCACGCCCTCGAGAAAGGCCGGCGTCTTCGGCAGCCGGGTGATCCTGGCCGGGACCTGGGCCACCTCGTCGACCACCTCGATCGGCAGGGCGAATTCGTCGTCGCCGAGGCGAAAGACCAGAAACTTCAGCTCGTCGTCGCTCGCGGATGCGGCGTCGGGGGCGCCGGCGGTCGCGCCGTGGGTCTGGCCAAGGCGCTGCATCACATCCTCTCGAAATAACAGTTTCGGATCCAGGATCGAGACCAGCCGACGGCCGTCCGCGTCCCGATAGAGCGCCTTGATCCGGGTTTCGCCGCCGGTCCGGGCGGCCAGCACCGGCGGCGTCGGCTCCACCCGCGACGGATCGATGGGGGTGATGGCGCGCATGCGGTCGACCACCAGCCCGACCAGCAATCCCGCCACCGTGGTCACCACCACCCTCTGTCGCGGGTCCCATGACGCCTGCGGCAGGCCGAGCAGGCCGCGCAGGGCGAACATCGGCAGGAGGGTCTCGCGATAGGGGGCGACGCCGAGGACCAGGGCTTCGTCGTGGGACAGGCGCGCCAGGCCTTCGGGGGCGCGGATGATCTCCCGGACCGCCTCGAGGCCGAGCCCGTATTCCTGTCCGGCCGCCTCGAAGGTGATCAGTTTGCCGTGTTCGCCGGCGCCCGGGGACCGGGCGGCGTCCGCCGCGGTCGCCGGCCCCGGCTGGCGCTTCGCCGGACGCGCCCTTTGCGCGAAGGCGTCGGCCAGCAGGGTGCGGATGTCGAGGATCCGGGCCACGCCTTCGCCGTCGCCGCGGCGGAAGGCGCCCAGCAGACGCTCGCCGGGGCGGGCGGCGGCCAGGGCCTGATCGGTGTCGAGCGCGTCGCCCGCCACCGACACCAGGGCGTCGACGGCGTCGACGGCGACGGCGACGGGCGCGGCCCCCGCCAGCACCAGCGCCCGCGAGGCGGCGGTGATCCCCGTCGCCGGCTGACCCAACAGGCCGTGCAGGCTGGCCACCGGCAGCACGTCGCCGCGCAGGTTGGCGACGCCCATCAGGCTGACCGGCCCCTGCGGCACGCGCGCCACGGCGGGCGTGCGGATCACCTCGGCGATCTCCTCGGCGGGCAGGGCGTAGAGCCTCCCGGACATCAGGAAGGTCAGGAACTGTCGCGACGCCCCGCCCGCTCCGGCCGCCGCCGCTTTGGGCGCCGCGGGCTCAGTCATTCCGGGTCTTCAGTTCGTCGGCCAGGGAGGCGATCTCCTCGATCGCCGCCGCCAGATCCTCGGCCCCGCGGGCCTGCTGGCCCGCGGCGGTGGCGGACTGCAGCGCGGCCGAACTGGCTTCCTCGGCGGCGGCGGCGATCTGCCGGGCGCCGGCCGCGGTCTGCGCCGCGCCCGACAGGATGGCGCCGGCCTGCTCGAGGATGTCCCGATTGGCGGACTTCATCGCCGTCACGTCGCCGTCCAGCTTCTCCAGGGCGGCGAAGATGGCCCGGTTGTTCTGAACCTCGAGCTCGACCGCGGCGGCGATCTGCTCGCCGTCGCGGCGCAGGGAGGCGATCTGCTCGAGAATGCCGCGGACCGTGTCCTTGGCGCGGTCGACGCTTTCGGACGCCTCGCGGGCGAGGCTGCGGATGTCGCCCGAGACCAGGGCGAAGCCGCGGCCTGCCCCGCCGGCGCGCGCCGCCTCGACCGAGCCTGAGACCGCCAGCATGGTCGTCTGCACCGTCACCAGGGCGATGGTGTCGATGATCTTCTCGATCCGACGGCCGGCGGCGTCCAGGGTGACGACGGTGGCGAGGCTGGCGCGCGTCTCGGCCACGGCGTCGGCGACCCCGCGCATCAGCCCCTCGACCGCGGACCGGCTCTGCTTCAGCGCGGCCTCCATCCGGGCGACGCGCTCGTCGGCGGTGTTGGCGTTGGCCTGGGCGACCTGGGCGCTGGTCTCGATCTGCGCCAGGGCCGCCGAGGTCTGCTGGGTCGCCGCCGCCTGCATCTGCGAGCCGCGGTTGATCTGGCTGACCGCCGCCACGATCTGCGCGGCCGCGCCGGAAAGCTCCTGAATGGTGGCGGACAGCTCCTCGGCGGCGGCGGCGATCTGTTCGGCGGCCGAAAGCGAGGCTTCGCCGGCCACGTCGTCGGCCAGGGCCGCGAGCGAGTGGGCGGCGACCTGACCCTGTTCGAGAGCGCTGGCCTGCTGCTGGATCGCCGTCTGCGCCTCGGCGGCGGCGGACGCCTGCTCCTCCGCGGCGGCGGCGACCTGTTCGGCCCCGCGCTGGGCTTCGGTGGCGGCGCGCTCCGCTTCGAGGGCGGCGGTCAGCGTACCGTCGCTGCCCTCCGCCAGGGTCGCCATGTCGGCGCGGAGGGCGTCCAGGGCGCCGACGGTGGCGAAGCCGGCCTTGGCCTCGGTGGTCGCGGTCTCCGCCGCGGCGCGCACCGCCTCGACCACGCCACGGATGTCGGCCTGGATGGTGTCGACCAGGCCCTGCACCTCCCGGGCGCCCTTGTCGGAGGTCTCCGCCAGGGCCCTGACCTCGTCGGCGACCACCGCGAAGCCGCGGCCGTGGTCGCCGGCGCGGGCGGCCTCGATGGCGGCGTTCAGGGCGAGCAGGTTGGTCTGGTCGGAGATGCCGCTCACGGTCTGGCTGATCTCGCCGATATCGGCGGCGCGGCGCTCCAGCTCGACGATGATGCCGACCGAGGCGGTCTGCCGCTCGGCGTTGCGCTCGATCGACCGGACCGAGGCGGTGATCTGCACCGCCGTCTCGGCCAGCACGAGCTGCACCGCTTCGGTGCGCCGGCGCGAGGCCTCCGCCTGGGACCGCGCCTCGCCGAGCGCCACGACGATCGACCGGATCGCCGCCAGCTGCTCCTGCGAACCGCCGGCCGCCTCCTCCGCCCCGGTGGCGATCTGCTCCATCGACCGGCGCAGCTCCTCCGCCGCCGCCGAGGCCTCGGCGATGCCGCTGGCGAGCTGTTCGGTGGCGGCGGCCACGCGTTCGGCGACCTTGTCGCGCGGGGCCGCGGACGGCTTTCGGGGCCGGGGCGGCGGCGAGGGCGGCGCAACGGGCGCAGAATCCTTCGGCGCCTTGGCGGCGGCCGCTCCAACCTTGGAAGTCTTGACGAGAGCCATACTGATCCCAGACGCAGGAGACGGGCCCCCGCCCGCCGCGCCGCTATCTTCCATCCCTGGAGCGGTTTGACCAGAGAGGCGCGACCACCCCGTGCCTTTCGTCCGGGCGGGATGAGCGGGGGATAGGCTTTCGCATCCCATCAGAGGTTCTCACGGCTTCAGTGCAGCCATGCCATCGCCGCCGACCTCCACCGCGCCGACGTGCCGATCCTTCAGCGCCACGCCGGAAAAACCGAGGCGGCGGGCCTCGCCGAGCAGCCAGGCGAGCTTGTCGGCCGCCTGGTCGCACGACAGGCCGGCGGGGGAGCGGATGTTGGAGACGCAGTTGCGCTCGTGGTCGCGCCGCCCGGGCCGGGGGTCCCAGGTCAGGTAGGCGCCGAGGCTGTCGGCGGCGCTGAGGCCGGGGCGTTCGCCGATCAGCACCAGCACCGCGCGGGCCCCCAGGGCCTGGCCGACCTCGTCGCCCAGGGCCACGCGCGCCTGACGGGCGATCACCACGGGGGCGATCGCCCAGCCTTGCAGCCGCCGCGCGAGGGCGTGCACCACCGCGGCCGCGTGGGCCTGCACGGCCACGGCGGACAGGCCGTCGCCGATGACGATGGCGAGGTCGTGGTCGCCGCGGGGGAGGGGCGTCGCCAGGGGCGCCAGCCGCCGCCCCAGCCCGGGATCCTTCAGATAGGCGTCGCGGTCGGGCGCGGCGCTGTGGACGACGCGCGAGGGCCGGGCGAGTTCGGCCTGCAGGCGCGGGACGTCCAGCGCCGCCTGCACGGCGTCTCGGGCCGTGGCGTGGGCCAGCTGGAAGGCGAGCATGGGCGCGGTCGGCAGTCCCTGGCCCGCGCGACCAAGGCCGATCCGCGCCGGCGTGGCGCGCCGGAGGGCCGCGAAAGGGTCGCGAGGCGGAGCCGGGGCGTCAGCCATCCGCGATGGCCTGCAGCAATCGTTGCTGGGCGCCCGAGGCCGTGTCGGCGCCGAGCATCCGGCCCTGAGGGTCGAACAGTCCCCTCCGGATCAGCCAGGTCTCGAACTCCGGCGCCGGACGCAGGCCAAGGACCTCGCGCACATAGAGGGCGTCGTGGAAGCTGGTGCTCTGGTAGCTCAGCATGACGTCGTCCGCGCCCGGCACGCCCATGACGAAGTTGACCCCGGCGACGCCCAGCAGGGTCAGAAGGTCGTCCATGTCGTCCTGATCGGCGGCGGCATGGTTGGTGTAGCAGACGTCCACCCCCATCGGCAGGCCCATCAGCTTGCCGCAGAAGTGGTCCTCCAGCCCCGCACGGATGATCTGCTTGCCGTCGTAAAGGTATTCCGGACCGATGAAGCCGACCACGGTGTTGACCAGCAGGGGCCGGAACCGGCGGGCCACCGCGTAGGCGCGGGCCTCCAGCGTCTGCTGGTCCACCCCGTGGTGGGCGTCGGCCGACAGGGCCGAGCCCTGGCCGGTCTCGAAGTACATCACGTTGTCGCCCAAGGTCCCCCGGCCGAGGGAGAGCGTGGCCTGATGCGCTTCGTCGAGGACCGCCAGGTCGATCCCGAAGCTGGTGTTGGCCGCCTCGGTCCCGGCGATCGACTGGAAGGCGAGGTCGACCGGCGCGCCGAGGCCGATCAGCTCCAGGGTGTTGGTGACGTGCGTCAGCACGCAGCTCTGGGTGGGGATCTCCAGCCGCCGGCGCAGGTCGTCGATCAGCTGAAGCAGGGTCCTCGCGGTGTCGATGCTGTCGGTCGCCGGATTGATTCCGATCACCGCGTCGCCGCAGCCCATCAAGAGGCCGTCGAGGATCGAGGCGGCGATCCCGCGCGGGTCGTCGGTGGGGTGGTTCGGCTGAAGACGGACGGCGAGGCGGCCCGGCAGGCCGAGGCGGGTGCGAAAGGCGCTCGTCACCCGCAGCTTGCGCCCGACGGCGATCAGATCCTGGTTGCGCATCAGCTTGCAGACCGCCGCGGCCATCTCCGGGGTGACGCCCGGCGCAAGGGCCGCGAGTTCGGCGGTCCCCGTGGTGTTGGACAGGAGCCAGTCGCGAAACCCGCCGACGGTCAGGTGGGCGACCGGCGCGAACGCCGCACGGTCGTGGGTGTCGACGATCAGGCGGGTGACCGCGTCGTCCTCGTAGGGAATCGGCAGGTCCTGCAGGAAGGTCTTCAGCGGAAGGTCGGCCAGCACATAGCGGGCGGCGACCCGCTGCGCGGCGCTCTGCGCCGCCACCCCGGCCAGCTGGTCGCCGCTGCGCAGCGGCGTGGCCGCCGCCAGCACCGCCTTCAGATCCTCGAAGCGATAGCGGGTCCCGGCGAGGTCGGCGGCGTACATGGACCTTCGCTTTCCACCTCTTGTCGTCATCCCGGACAAGCGCTGCGCGTTTTCCGGGATGACGACAAGAGAGAGATGTCGGGTTGGATAAAGCACGGTCCAGGCTTGGACCCGCCGGCGCCCTGGGCCTGCCATTGAGCGGGCCCATCTGCATCAGGAATGGACAACCGCCGCCACGATCGTGCTCGCACCAAGCCGATTGCGACCCTTGAACTCCAGATGAGATAACCGGCTTGTCCGATCATTGGGCGAGGGGAAGCGACGTGAGCAGCAGCAGTTTCAAGGGATTCAGCCGCGCCGCTCTTCGCGGCGCGCTCGTCGCCGCAGCCTCGGCGGTCGCGTTGGCCGGCGCCGCGGCCGCGGCGCCGGTGACGCCCGAGGCGGCCAAGGCGATGCAGTCGAGCCTGATCACCCTCGACACCCATCTCGACACGCCGGCCAATTTCTCGCGTCCCGGCTGGGACATCATGGAGCGGCACAAGGTCGAGGACCGGTCGCAGGTCGACTATCCGCGCATGGTCGAGGGCGGACTGAAGGGCGGCTTCTTCGCGGTCTACACCCCGCAGGGGCCGCGCACGCCCGACGGCGACGCCGCCGCCCGCGACGCGGCGCTGATCCGGGCCGTGGAGATCCACGAGATGGTCGCCCGGCACGGCGACAAATTCGCCCTGGCGCTGAAGGCCGACGACGCCGCCGCGATCGAGGCGAAGGGCAAGCGGTTCGTGTTCATGAGCATCGAGAACAGCTATCCGCTGGAAGCCGACCTCAGCCTGATGGCCACGTTCCAGAAGCTCGGCGTGCGCCTGATCGGCCCGGCGCACTTCCGCAACAACGACCTCGCCGACAGCGCCACCGACAAGCCCGAGTGGCAGGGGCTCAGCGCCAAGGGAAAGCTGTTCGTGGCCGAGGCCAACCGGCTCGGCCTGATGCTGGACGCCTCGCACGCGTCGGACGCGGTGCTCGATCAGATGATGGCCCTGTCCAAGACGCCGATCGTGCTCAGTCACTCCGGGTGCAAGGCGGTGTTCGACCATCCGCGCAACATCGACGACGCCCACCTGAAGGCCCTGGCGGCGGATGGCGGGGTGATTCAGATCAACACCTTCTCGAGCTATCTCATTCCCTCGCCCAAGAACCCCGACCGGGACGCGGCCATGGCGGCGCTGATGAAGAAGGCGGACGGGCCGATGACGCCGGAGAAGGAGGCCGCGCTCGGGGCGGAGATGCGGGCCATCGAGGCGAAATACCCGGCTCCGAAGGCCACGTTCGAGGACTTCATGAACCACCTGAACCACGCGCTGAAGGTGGCGGGCGTCGATCATGTGGGCGTCGGCGCCGACATGGACGGCGGCGGCGGCGTGGTCGGCATGGAGGACGTGTCCGGCTATTGGAAGGTGACCCAGCGGCTGATGGAGGAGGGGTATTCCCGCGAGGATCTCGCCAAGATCTGGGGCGGCAACCTGCTGCGGGTGATGCGCGCGGCCGAGGCGTACAAGGCCTCGCTCGCCGCGCGCTGATCCGCGGGACCCGGAGAGCGCCGCGCCGGGCCTGCGACGCCCGGCGCGGTTGACGAATCGCGTCGTCGGGCGTTTCCAGTGGGAACAGGCGTGAGCGGCGTACGTAGATAGATGTCAATCCACCATGGCGCGGATCCGCTCCACCCAAGTGTTCGCAACTCCAGTTTTTCAAGACTGAATTGTTTGTACCCAACCTGGGTGACGAAGCGGGGGTCGCGCCCTCAATTTTGCCCAGCCCGTCTTGCGGCGGCCCTTGGGTTCGCTAGCCTGACCTTGGGGGCTGACGATGAATCCAGATAGCCGGGTCAATCTGGAGCGGGTGTCGATCCTTCTGCTCGACAGCTCCGCGCTGGGGATGTCGATCCTCGCCCAGATCTTCTCCGGCTTCGGCGCGCGAAATCTCTACAAGTGCTGGACCGTCGCCGAGGCCAAGTCCCTGCTCCTGGAGAACGAAGTCGATCTCATCGTGCTCAACGACGAGGTGGCGGGCGAACCGGGTTTCGAGGTCGTGCGCTGGCTGCGTCGGCTGCCCCGCAACACCAACAGCTTCGCCTCCACCATCCTGGTCAGCGGTCACATCAAGCGGGCCGTGGTTCAGCGCACGCGCGACTGCGGGGCCAATTTCCTCGTCTCCAAGCCGCTCAGTCCCCGCGTCATGCTGGAGCGCGTCCTGTGGGTCTCGCGCGAGAAACGGCCCTTCCTCGAGACCGCCGACTACGCCGGGCCCGACCGGCGCTATCATGTGGCGGAGGGCGCGGAAAACCTCGGCCGCCGGCGGACGGATCTGGAGCAGGACGTGGCGAACGCGATGACGGCGTCGGGAATGACTGTCACGGGGACCACCGACTCACGTAATACCGGCGCATGAGCGAGGTTCGCTACATCCCCAACGTGAACCGGCTGGCCAAGGCCATGTCCGGGCCGGGCGGCAAGAAGGTGTCGCAGGCGCTCGACGACGCGGACGCCGGGCTGGCGGAGCTGACCCCGCCGGGTGTCGAGGCGATCGACGAGGCCCTCGAGGCGATCCTCTCGGCCGTCGCCGCGCCGGGGCCGCTGTCGGCGGAAAACCGCGAGGCGATCTACCGCGAGGCCAACCGGATCAACGCCATGGGCGCCCTGTTCGGCCTGGCGGACATGGGCAAGGCCGCCTTCAGCCTGTGCGAGGTGATCGACCTGCTCGACGTGGACCTGCCGTCCGGCCGTCCGGCCGTGGACGCCCACGTGCGGAGCCTGCGGATTCTCCGCGGCGGCGGGCTCTTGCCGACCGCGGAGGGCGAGGCCTTGCTGGCGGGCCTCGACAGTCTTCTGGCGCACATCCGGGCGGAAGCCGCGCGCCGGTAGGCCCGGCCGCGCCCGGCGGAGGGGACGCGCTCACCTTTCGCATTGCACAAAGGCGTCGGCTTCCCTATTTTACACGGTTTACGACTCCCCGAGGATTGAATGGCCCGCGTCACCGTCGAAGACTGCGTCGAGAAGGTCCCGAACCGCTTCAGCCTGGTTCTGCTGGCCGCGCACCGCGCGCGCGCCATCTCCACCGGCTCTCCGCTGATGATCGATCGCGACAACGACAAGAACCCCGTCGTCGCCTTGCGCGAAATCGCCGAGGACGCGGTGGAATCGGAAGGCCTGCGCGAAAGTCTGATCGTGTCTCTGCAGCGCGTCGACGAGCGCACCGAGGCCGAAGAGGAAGCCGAGACCCTTGCCCTGCTGGCCGATCCGCAGCACATGCATATGAGCGAGCAGGAGCTGGTGCGGGCCCTGCAGAGCGACCGCGATGGCGGCCAAGAGGAGCGGTACTGACGCCCCCGGGCGCAGACCCGCTCACCTTCGAGGCGGTCCCGACCGAGCCGGTCGGGGGCGCCCCGCCTTCCTACGGCGCGCCGTCGCTTGGCGCGCCGGTGTCCTTGACGCCGCCCGCCAAGCCGGCGCCGGCCGATCCGGCGCAGCCGCAGAGCCCCCGTCCGCCCCGCTATCTGCGCCAGTACGAGCTGATCGACCGGGTCAAGTCCTACGATCCCAGCGCCGACGAGGCCCTGCTCAACCGGGCCTACGTCTACGCCATGCGCATGCACGGCGCGCAGCTGCGGGCCTCCGGCGATCCCTACTTCGCCCATCCGATCGAGGTCGCCGGCATCCTGACCGAATACCGGATGGATACGGCCGCGATCTGCACCGCCCTGCTGCACGACGTGATCGAGGACACGGCCGCGACCCGCGCCGACGTGGCCGAGATCTTCGGCGACGAGATCGCCGAGCTGGTCGAAGGCGTGACCAAGCTCTCCAAGCTCGAGCTCACCGCCGAGCACGCGCGCCAGGCCGAGAACCTGCGCAAGTTCATCCTCGCCATCTCCAAGGATGTGCGGGTGCTGATCGTGAAGCTGGCGGACCGGCTGCACAACATGCGCACCCTGCATTTCCTGAAGCCGGAGAAGCGGGAGAGGATCGCGCGCGAAACCCTTGATATCTATGCCCGTCTGGCGCGCACCATCGGCATGCACAAGATCACCTCCGAACTGGAGGAGCTGGCGTTCGAACATCTGAACCCGGTGGCGCGCGACGCGGTGGTGCGCCGGCTCGAGACCCTGCGGACGAGCCAGGGGCCGGCGGTGTCGCTGGTCTCGCGCGAGGTGTCCCAGGCCCTGGCCGAGGCCGGGGTGGGGGCCCGGGTCTACGGCCGCGAGAAGACGCCCTATTCGATCTGGCGCAAGCTGCAGCGCAAATCGGTCGGCTTTTCCCAGCTGTCGGACATCTACGCCTTTCGGGTGATCGTCGAGAGCGAGGACGACTGCTATCGGACGCTGGGGGTGATCCACCGGGTCTGGTCGATGGTGCCGGAACGCTTCAAGGATTACATATCGACGCCGAAGCGCAATAATTACAGGTCGTTGCACACGACTGTGGTCGGCCCGCGCGGCATGCGCATCGAGCTGCAGATCCGCACCGAGGAGATGGAGCGGGTGGCGGAGCAGGGAGTCGCCGCCCACTGGCGCTACAAGGACAAGTCGTACGGCTTCGACGCGGAGGCCGCCGAGCAGGCCGGCGGGATCGACCCTCTGGTCAGCCTCGGCAACCTGGTGCAGGTGCTCAACAACTCCGGCGACCCGGAGGAGCTGGTGGAGCACGCCAAGCTCGAGATGTTCCTCGACAACACCTTCGTGTTCACGCCGAAGGGCCAGCTGATCAACCTGCCCAAGGGGGCCATGCCGCTGGATTTCGCCTACGCCGTGCACACCGACGTCGGCGACACCGCGGTGGGGGTCAAGATCAACGGCGAACTCAAGCCCCTGCGCACGCCGCTGCAGAACGGCGATGTGGTGGAGGTGATCCGCGGACCCAAGCGGGTCACGCCGCCCGACTGGCGTTCGCTGACCATCACGGGCCGCGCCCGCTCGGCCATCCGTCGCCACATCCGGGCGTCGGAGCGGGAGGAGTTCATCCGCCTCGGACGGGCCGGCGTCGAGCAGGCCTTCGCCCGCGCCGGAAAGTCGCTGGCCGAGGTGTCCCTGCGTCCGGCGCTCGAGCGGTTCGCCGCCGCCAACGAGGAGGACCTCTACGAAGCCGCCGGACGGGCGCGCGTGCCGCCCGAACAGATCCTTGAGGCCCTGTTTCCGGGTCTGAGGGCGGACGAGAAGGCCGCGGCGTCGGCCCGCCGCAGGATCGAGGACGGCAAGGCGGCGGCCAAGCTGTTCGTGCGCGGCGGCGGCCTGACCCCGGGCGTCTCGCTGCACTTCGCCGCCTGCTGCTCGCCCGTGCCCGGCGACCGGATCGTCGGCATCGTCCAGCCGGACGAGGGCCTGGCGGTGCACGTGATCGACTGTCCGCGCCTGGCCGAATACGAGGATCGCGAGGAGCTGTGGCGCGACCTGCACTGGACTCCCGAAGCCGAGAACGCGACCATCTCGCGGGCGCGGCTGGTGGCCACCATCCGCGACGCGCCGGGCGTCCTCGGGCAGGTCTGCACCCTGATCGGCGAGGCCGGCGGCAATATCGTCAACCTGCGCATGCACCACCGGCAGGCCGACTTCTTCGACGCCGACTTCGACGTCGACGTGAAGGACGCGCGCCACCTGACCCATATCGCCGCCGCCCTGAGAGCCTGCCCGGCGGTGGAGGAAGTCGACCGCGGCGGCGGCTGAGAACGGCTGGCGAGCCGGACGTCGCGCGCGCCGGGCGGCCTGGGTCGTCCCGGACGATCAACGCTGCAAGGCCTCCCAAGGCGGTAAAGCCTGTCCGATAAGCGGCCCCGGGCGGTGGCGTTCGGCCGATTTGCCGCTTAGGTAGGGGGCATGACCTCAGACGACGTCCTCGACGAATTCCGCGCCGCCGGCGCCCTGCGCGAGGGCCATTTCGTGCTGTCCTCCGGCCTGCACAGCCCGGTCTTCCTGCAGAAGAACCTGGTGTTCATGCAGGCCGAACGGGCCGAGCGGCTGTGCAAGGCGCTGGCCGAGAAGATCCGCGCCAAGGTCGCCGACCTCGGCCAGACGCTCGACCTCGTGGTCTCGCCGGCCGTGGGCGCCATCATTCCGGGCTACGAGACCGGCCGCCAGCTCGGCCTGCCGTCGATCTTCGTCGAGCGGGAAGGGGGCCAGTTCAAGCTCCGGCGCGGTTTCCATCTCGAGCCGGGGAGCCGGGTGGTGATGGTCGAGGACATCGTCACCACCGGCCTGTCGTCGCGCGAGTGCATCGCCGCCATCGAGGCGGCGGGCGGGGTGGTGGTGTGCGCCGCCTGCATCGTCGACCGCTCGGGGGGCCGGGCCGACGTCGGCGTTCCCCTGGTGGCCCTGGCCAGCCTCGACGTCCCCGCCTATCCCGCCGACGCCCTGCCGCCCGAACTGGCGGCCCTCCCGGTGGAGGACCCCGGCAGCCGGAGGCTGAAAGGGTGAGCGTCACGACCCTCCCGCCCCTGCGCCTGGGCGTGAACATCGACCACGTGGCGACGGTGCGGAACGCCCGCGGCGGTTCGGCGCCCGACCTGATCCGCGCGGCCGAACTGGCCATCGCCGCCGGCGCCGACGGCATCACCGCCCATCTGCGCGAGGACCGGCGGCACATCCGCGACGCGGACCTCGACCGGCTGGTCGCCCTGACCCGCACGGTAGAGCGGCCGCTGAACCTCGAGATGGCGGTCACCGACGAGATGGTGGCCATCGCCCTGGCGCATCGTCCGCACGCGGTCTGCCTGGTGCCCGAACGGCGCGAGGAGCGCACCACCGAGGGCGGCCTCGACGTGGCCGGCCAGCACAATTGGATCACCCCCGCCATCCGCCGGCTGCACGAGGAGGGCGGCGCCCGCGTCTCGGTGTTCATCGCCGCCGATCCCGACCAGGTGTCCGCCTCGGCCGACGCCGGGGCGCAGGTGGTGGAGCTGCACACCGGCGCCTATTGCGACGCCCTGCGCGAGGGATCCTCCGACGCCGGCCGCCTGCTCGAGGGGCTGCACGCCGCCGCCGTCCAGGCCGCGGCCCTCGGCCTCGAGGTCCACGCCGGCCACGGCATCGACTACGACAGCGTCACCCCGGTGGCGCTGATTCCCGAGGTGGTCGAGCTCAACATCGGCCATTTCCTGATCGGCGAGGCGATCTTCGTCGGCCTCGAGGCGGCGATCGGCCGCATGCGGCGACTGATGGACACGGCGCGAGCCGCCCCCGCGGGAGAGCCGGTGGGAGGGATCGGGTGATCCTCGGCATCGGTTCGGACCTGTCCGACATCCGCCGGATCCAGAAGTCGCTCGACCGCTTCGGCGAGCGGTTCACCCATAGGGTGTTCACCGAGATCGAACGGGCGCGCTCGGAACGCAAGAACGACCGCGCCGCCAGCTACGCCAAACGCTTCGCCGCCAAGGAGGCCTGCGCCAAGGCGCTCGGCACGGGCATGCGCCGCGGCGTGTTCTGGCGCGACATGGGCGTGGTGAACCTGCGCTCCGGCGCCCCGACCCTGGCGCTCACCGGCGGCGCCGCGGCGCGCCTTCAGGCGATGACGCCGGCGGGGATGCGGGCGGTGATCCATCTCAGCCTGACCGACGACGTCCCCTACGCCCAGGCGTTCGTGATCATCGAGGCCCTGCCGCAAGAAAACCTGCCGCAAGATAACTTACCGCGAGATAACTTGCCGCCCGGGGCGTAAGGCCTTACCCACTCCGGCCGCCCCGGCTACAGTGGCCGTGAGAGATACTCCAGGATGAGCATGGCCCCTTCCGAACCTGCAGCCGACGCCGCGTCCGCGGCGGAGGCCAAGCCTGTCGGCCCCATGGCCGAATACCTGGATCTGGCCAAGACGGTCATCTACGCCCTTTTGATCGCGCTGGTCCTGCGCATCGTCCTGTTTCAGCCCTATACCATCCCTTCGGCGTCGATGGAGCCGGCCCTGCGCGAGGGCGACTACATCATCGTCTCCAAATACGCCTACGGCTGGAGCCGCCGCTCCATCCCGTTCAGCCCGCCGCTGTTCAGCGGCCGGCTCTTCGCCCACCAGCCCAACCGCGGCGACGTGGTGGTGTTCGCCTTCCCACCCGATCCGTCCAAGGACTTCATCAAGCGGCTGATCGGCCTGCCCGGCGACACGATCCAGGTCAAGCAGGGCGTGGTCTATGTGAACGGCAAGGCGATTCCGGAGACCAAGCTCTCGCCGGAAGTATCGGACACCGCCTTCAGCGATCCGGCCCAGCTCGACCGCTTCCAGCTCACCACCCCGAAGCACACCTTCATCACCTATTCGCAGAACCGGGATCAGGCGGTGGAGAACACCGGCGTCTTCACCGTGCCGAACGGCTGCTATTTCATGATGGGCGACAATCGGGACAATTCGCTCGACAGCCGCTTCAACTCGGGCGTGACCGACACCTGCCAGTCCGCGACGCCGCAACCCTTCATGGGCGCCTCCGAGCCCGGCGTCGGCTTCGTGCCGGCCGAGAATCTCGAGGGGCGGGCGGAGATCATCCTGGCGTCGTGGAAGCACGGATCGTCGATCTTCAAACCCTGGACCTGGCTGAACCTCAACTGGGGACGGCTGTTCCATCGCATCCCCTGACCTGCCAGCCGAAGGAAAAGGCGTGAACCTTCGCGCCGAGGCCGTGGACGCCCTGCAGACGCGCCTCGGCCACCGCTTCGCCGATCCCGCCCTGCTCGAACGCGCCCTGACGCACGCCAGCGCCGGCCAGACCGTCGATCGCGTGCGCCACAACGAGCGGCTCGAGTTCCTGGGCGACCGGGTGCTCGGCGTGTGCATCGCCGAAGCCCTGCTGGAGCGCTATCCGACCGCCGCCGAGGGCGACCTGTCCAAGCGGCTGAACGTGCTGGTCTCCGGCGCGACCTGCGCCGCCGTGGCGCGGGCGCTCGGCGTCGGCCCGGCCCTGCGCATGGCCGGCGGAGAGACCCGCAACGGCCTGCGCGACAACGATACCGTGCTCGGCGACGCCTGCGAGGGGCTGATCGCCGCCGTCTACCTCGACGCCGGGCTCGAACGCACCGCCGGGATCGTCCGCGCCCTGTGGGCCGAGGCCATGGCCCGGCTCGACAGCGCCGGGGTGCTCAACCCCAAATCCCAGCTGCAGGAGTGGGCGGCGGCGAAGAAGCGCGGCGCGCCGGCCTATAAGGTGCTAGGACGCACCGGGCCCGACCACGCGCCGGAGTTCACCGTCGCGGTCGAGGTCTCCGGCCTGGCGGTCGCCACGGCCATCGGCGGGTCGCGCCAGGCGGCCGAGACGGCCGCGGCCCTGGCCCTGATACTGCGCGAAGGCATAACCGAATGACCGACCAGCCCACCCGCGCCGGCTTCGCCGCCGTCATCGGCGCGCCGAACGCCGGCAAATCGACCCTGGTCAACCGGCTGGTCGGCTCCAAGGTCTCGATCGTCACCCGCAAGGTGCAGACCACCCGTTTCCCGGTGCGCGGCGTCGCCATGGAGGGCCAGGCGCAGATCGTGCTGGTCGACACGCCCGGCGTGTTCACCCCGCGCCGCCGGCTCGACCGGGCCATGGTCCGCGCCGCCTGGGCGGGCGCCGAGGACGCCGACGCGGTGGTGCACCTGGTCGACGCCGAGGCCGAGATCAACTCGCTGGCCAAGGACGCCACCCCGGCCCAGCATCGCGGCGTCGAGGATACGCGCACCATCACCGAACAGCTGAAGAAGGCGTCGCGGCCCTCGATCCTGGCGCTCAACAAGATCGACGCGGTCAGGCGCGATCAGCTTCTGGCCATCGCCGACACCCTCTACAAGACCGGGGTCTACAGCGAGGTGTTCATGGTCTCGGCCGAGAACGGCTCGGGCGTCGGCGATCTCAAGGCCCGGCTGGGCGCCCTGATGCCCGAGAGTCCCTGGCTCTATCCGGCCGACCAGACCGCCGACCTGCCGGCGCGCCTGCTGGCCGCGGAGATCACCCGCGAAAAGGTCTACCTGCGCGTCCACGAGGAGCTGCCCTATGCGGCGGCGGTGGAGACCACCGCCTTCGAGGAGCGGCCCGACGGCTCGGCCCGGCTCGAACAGACCATCTATGTGGAGCGCGAAAGCCAGCGCCCGATCGTGCTCGGCAAGGGCGGCCAGACCCTGAAGTGGATCGGCCAGAAGTCGCGCGAGGAGCTGACCGAAATCCTCGGCCGGCCCATCCACTTGTTCCTGCATGTGAAGGTGGTCGAGGACTGGCAGAACAAGCGGGATTTCTACAGGGATACCGGACTGGACTTCGATGTGTAGGGGCGGCGTTGTGGAAACGAACGCCGCCTGAGATGGAATGGGACGACGACGCCTTCGTGCTGTCGGCCCGGGCGCATGGCGAGACCGGGGCGATCGTCGAACTGCTGACCGCGCGGCGCGGCCGCCATGCCGGACACCTGCCCGGCGGCGCCTCGCGCAAGATGAAGCCCTTCCTGCAGCCGGGCGCGCGGGTGATGGCCGAGTTCCGCTCGCGCACCTCCGAGCAGCTGGGCTCGCTGCGGCTCGAGCCGGTGGGGGAGGGGCCCGCCGCCCTGTTCGACGACGCCCTGGCGCTGGCTGGCCTGTCGGCCGCTGCGGCAGTGGCCGCCGGGGCCCTGCCCGAGCGCGAGCCGCACCCCGGCGCCTATCTCGCCTTCGAAGCCCTGGTCGCCGCCTTCGCCCACGACGACGTCTGGCCGGCGGTGTTCGTGCGCTTCGAGGCGGGCCTCCTGGACGAACTCGGTTTCGGCCTCGACCTGTCGCGCTGCGCCGCCACGGGCACGACCGACGATCTCGTCTATGTCAGCCCCAAGACCGGCCGGGCCGTCAGCCGCGCCGCCGGCGCGCCCTACGCCGCCCGCATGCTGACCCTGCCGCCCTTCCTGCTCGGGGCCCAGGCCGGACTTCGGGAGGGGGATGTCGGCGCCGGCTTCGACCTCACCGGCCATTTCCTCGAACAGTTCGTGTTCGGTCCGCTGAACCGGCCCCTGCCGCCGGCCCGGGTGTGGTTGTTGGAAAAGCTCGGGCAGGCCGGGCGGCTCTGAATAAGCGAGTCATGCTCGGGTTTGACCCGGGCGCCCAGCCGCGCCGGGCGGAACGCTGCTTGGTCCCCGGGTCTCCGCTACGCTCCGCCCGAAGATGACTCCCTTGAGTGAGCGCGAGCGGTCCCGGCCTTGCCACATCCGCGCCCGACTCTGCTAAACCCCCGCCATGACCACCCATGTTCCTCCGCCGCCTGACGGTCCCGAAGACGGCGGCCGCATCGTCGACGAGCTTTTGACCGAGGCGCTCAGCAAGCGCTATCTGGCCTACGCCCTGTCGACCATCATGAACCGGGCCCTGCCCGACGTGCGCGACGGGCTGAAGCCGGTGCAGCGGCGCATCCTCTACGCCATGAACGAGATGCGGCTGAACCCCGAAGGGTCGGCCCGCAAGTGCGCCAAGGTGGTCGGCGAGGTGATGGGCGGCTATCACCCGCACGGCGACCAGTCGATCTACGACGCCCTGGTGCGCCTGGCGCAGGACTTCGCCCAGCGCTATCCGCTGGTGGACGGCCAGGGCAACTTCGGCAACATCGACGGCGATAACGCCGCGGCCATGCGCTACACCGAGTGCAAGCTGACGCCCGCCGCGCGCCTGCTGCTAGACGGCATCGACGAGGACGCGGTCGACTTTCGCCCGACCTACGACGGCGAGGGCGAGGAGCCGGTGGTGCTGCCCGCCGCCTTCCCCAACCTGCTCGCCAACGGCGCGGCCGGCATCGCCGTCGGCATGGCCACCTCGATCGCCCCGCACAACGCCGGCGAGCTGATCGACGCCTGCCTGCTTCTGCTGCAGCGGCCGGACGCCACCACCGCCGACCTGATGGAGCGCGTGCCGGGCCCGGACTTCGCCACCGGCGGCGTGATCGTCGAGCCGCGCGCGGCCCTGCACGAGGCCTACGAGACCGGCCGCGGCGGCGTGCGCCTGCGCGCGCGCTGGGAGGTGGAGAAGCTCGAGCGCGGCGGCTGGCGCGTGGTGGTGCTGGAGATGCCCTACCAGGTGCAGAAGTCGAGGCTGGTGGAGCAGCTCGCCAATCTGATCGAGCTGAAGAAGGCGCCCCTGCTCGGCGACGTGCGCGACGAATCCGACGAGCGGATCCGGCTGGTGCTGGAGCCGCGGGTGCGGACGGTCGAGCCCGAGGTGATGATGGAGAGCCTGTTCAAGCTCTGCGACCTCGAGACCCGCTTTCCCATCAACATGAACGTGCTCGACCGCACCGGCACGCCGCGGGTGATGGGGCTGAAGCCGATGCTGCAGGCCTTCCTCGACCACCGGCGCGAGGTCGACGGCCGGCGCGCGCGCTGGCGGCTGCAGAAGATCGCCGCCCGGCTGCACATCCTCGACGGCATGCTGATCGTCTTCCTCAATCTCGATGAGGTGATCCGCATCGTCCGCTTCGAGGACGAGCCCAAGGCCAAGCTGATCGAGACCTTCAGCCTGACCGAGATCCAGGCCGACGCCATCCTCAATACCCGGCTGCGCCAGCTGGCCAAGCTCGAGGAGATGGAGCTGCGGCGCGAGCACGCCGCCCTGACCGAGGAGCAGGCGGCGCTGAACGCCCGGCTCGATTCGGAGGCGGCGCAGTGGACCAAGGTCGCCGACGACCTCAGAACCGTGCGCGAGACCCTGGCCAAGGACCCGGAGCTGGCGCGCCGCCGCTCGGCCTTCGCCGACGCGCCCGCCGCCGACCTGGCCCCGCCGCCAGAAGCCTTCATCACCCGCGAGCCGATCACGGTGATCATCTCCGACAAGGGCTGGATCCGCGCCGCCAAGGGGCGGGTGGAGGACCCGTCGGAGCTGAAGTTCAAGGAGGGCGACCGGCTGGCGTTCCTGGTCCCCGCCGAGACCACCGACAAGATCATGATCCTGGCCTCGGACGGGCGTGTCTTCACCCTCGGCGGCGACAAGCTGCCGTCGGCGCGAGGGCAGGGAGAGCCGCTGCGTCTGCTGCTCGACCTCGAGGACAAGACCGGCCTCGTCGCCGTTTTCCCCTATCGGGCGGGCGCCAAGCGGGTGGTGGCCTCCTCGGGCGGCTACGGCTTCATCGTGCCCGAGGACGAGCTTTTGGCCAACCGCAAGGCGGGCAAGCAGGTGCTCAACGTCGGCGAGGAGGAGGCGCTGATCTGCCTGCCGGTGAGCGGCGATCATCTGGCCGTGGTCGGCGACAACGGCAAGGCGCTGATCTTCCCGCTGGCCGAACTGCCGGAAATGCCGCGCGGCAAGGGCGTCAAGCTGCAGTCCTATCGCGAGGGCGGCCTGCGCGACGCCGTCCTGTTCACCGCCGACCAGGGCGCCGGCTGGATCGACAGCGCCGGCCGCACCCGCGAGTGGCCGAACTGGCGCGACTGGCTCGGCAAGCGCGCCGCCTCGGGCAAGGTGGTCCCGAAGGGCTTCCCGACCTCGAAACGGTTCAAGCCGAAGTAGCGGGGGGCGGGGCGCAGTAGCTGCTCCCCCTTTGGGGAGCTGTCACGCAGTGACTGAGGGGCAG
>CAILTK010000027.1 GCA_903837135.1 uncultured Caulobacterales bacterium | reverse complement strand
GCGGGGGCGGCGGGGGCGAGAGGGCGTAACGCACGCCGACGGTCAGCGAGCTGTCCGCGTACTTGCCGGTGAAGGTGCCGGGCTGCAGCGTGCCCGAGCCCGTCGACGAGAACTTCGCGTTGGCGGTGTCGAGGTAGCGGTAGGTCAGGTCCACCGACAGGCGATCCGTCGCGTCCCAGGTCAGGCCGGCGAGGCCTTGGTAGGCGAAGACGGTCTGCGTGGTGTTGATCGACAGATTCTGAACGGCGGCTCCGAAGCCCGCGGGAACGCCCGAGAATTGACCGAAGGTCTTTTCCTGGATGTTCGCCACACCGACGCCGACGCCGACGAAGGGGCTGATCTTGCTGTGCGGCAGGATGTCGAACAGCAGGTTGCCCATCACCGTCCAGGTGTCGAGATCGCCGTTCGGGCTGTTGCAGGCCGGGGCGGCGGCGGTGCGCGTCACGCCCGGGGCGCAGAGGCCGATCGGCTGTTGGCGGCCCGACCAGCCCATCACCGAGTCGATGTCGCCCTTGCGATATCCGCCTTCAAGTTCGACGCGCCAGTTCGGGTTCAGGCGGTAGCCGAGACGAGCGAAGCCGACCCAGTCGCCCTTGCTCGAGAACTTGTAATTGTAAGGAGCACCGTCGGGCGCGAAGTTCGACGAATGCTCGCCGATGCCGTCATTACTGAGCGTGTGGTAGCCGGCGTCGATGGCGCCATACCATCCGTCCGGAGATCCGGCCTGAGCGCCAGACGCGGCGAAAGCCACGACCAGGGCTGCGGCGCCTGCCATCAGAGTGATTTTCATTTCAAGAGCCCTCTTTATGCCCTCAGCGCGATGACCGATGTGTCGGCCTGTGAACGATATAGCCAAGTGCGACGTTTAGCGACAGTGCCACTCGCGCAACACTCGGCCGATTTCTACAATTAAACTTACGCAGTACCCCTTAACGCCGTCGATCAATCGATCTCCGGAGCTCAAGAATCGGCACCCCCAGTCCAGACCTTGCCCAACCTGACCGTGCGACACATTTACGCGCCCCGCCGATCCACGCAAGAGCTCAACGCCTGCCACGGAAGCCGAAAACCGCATTTCGCCTCGAATTCGCCGCAGCACGCCCGACTTGGAACCCCGATCAGGATCTTGCGATCCCGTGGCCTGAATGCCGAGGAACGACGCTTGTTCCCAAGCTTTGCGCTGCGCCTTGATATTGCGACTTTTTCGCCACAGTGAGGCGACGCTCACACCTCGCCGATCGCCTGCGGATCGCGCGCCCGCGCCCGCAGCCACATGACGCCCATCAGGTCGGAGATCGAGACCCATGCGCGTCCCAGATTGTTATATTTGGACGCGCCGGACGTTCGCGGACGATGATTGACGTTCTCGAACGCAATCTGAAACCCTTCGCGCAGCATCAGCGCCGGGAGATACCGGTGCATATGGTCGAAGTAGGGAAGCCGCAGGAAGCTGTCGCGACGGAACACCTTGAGGCCGCATCCCGTGTCGTCGGCCTGATCGTTCAGGAGCCGTCGGCGGAGCCCATTGCCGAACCGGGAGCCGAGACGCTTGGCGGCGCTGTCCCGCCGCTTGGTGCGCCGGCCGCCGACCAACCCGAGCTCGCTTCCGCCCGCCACAAGTCGATCGACCAGTCTGGGCGCGTCGGCGGGGTCGTTCTGGCCATCCCCGTCCAAGGTGACGATGACGGCGCCCCGCGCGCCGAGGACGCCGGTGCGGACCGCCCGGCTCTGGCCGGCGTTATGCTGATGGTACAGGACGCGCAACTCGGGAATCTCGGCGGCGAGCGCGGCAAGCACGGCGCGGGTGCCGTCGCGGCTCGCGTCGTCCACGAACACGATCTCGAATCGCCGACCGGCGAATGCGCGGGCGATCTCCCGCGCGAGATCAACCGCCGCGCCCTCCTCATTGAAGACGGGCACGACGATCGAGACGTCAGGGGAGCAGGTCTCGGCAGGCGAACCACCGGCGGCGGGCGTGAGGGACATGAATCTCGTTTGCGATGGGCGGCGCGCCTTTTAGCGGCAATTGCGGCCGATGGGGAGGGCTGGCGGCTCCGTCGCTCCGGCCGGGGCCGCAGACATGCTAGTTGAGGACCGATGAGTTCGATTCCCCGCGATATGGCTGCGCCGACGCCCCCGCTGCGCCAACCCTGGTCGGCCGGCTGGCGTGGGCCGCTGTTCGCCGCAGCGCTGGTGCTCCTGTCGGCCCTGCCCGGCCTGATCTTCCTGCCGCCGCTCGACCGCGACGAAAGCCGGTTTGCGCAGGCGACCGCCCAGATGCTGGAGACCGGCGACTTCGTGAACATCCGCTACCAGTCGGAGCCGCGGGACAAGAAGCCCGTGGCGATCCACTGGCTTCAGGCGGCGAGCGTCTCGGCCTTGTCCTCGGTCGAACATCGCCAGATCTGGGCCTATAGGATTCCGTCGCTTCTCGGCGCCATGCTGGCCGCGGCCGCCTGCGCGTGGGGCGCGGCCGCCTTCTTCGGCGCGCGGGGCGGCCTCTACGCCGGCCTCGTCATGGGCGCCGGCCTTCTTCTGTCGAGCGAGGCTTTCATCGCCAAGACCGACGCGGTGCTGTGCGGCGCGGTCACCCTGTCCATGGCGGCGCTCGGGCGCATCTACCTGGCCGCGGGCGAGGACCGCCCGCCCGGCTTTCTCGACAAGCTGATGTTCTGGAGCGGGCTGGCCCTGTCGGTCCTCGACAAGGGGCCGATCGGCCCGATGGTGGCGGGGCTCGCCCTCGCGTCCCTCGCCGTCTTCGACCGGCGCGCCCGATGGATCGGTCGGCTCGGCTGGGCCTGGGGGCTGCTGCTGGTGCTTGCCGTCGTCGGTCCCTGGGCCATCGCCATCACCGTCGCCACCGACGGGGCGTTCTGGACCGGCGCGGTCGGCGGCGACCTCGCGCCGAAGCTCGCCGGCGGACACGAGACCCACGGCGCCCCGCCGGGGCTGCACCTGTTGTTGGCCCCCCTGCTGACCTTCCCGGCCACCGCGCTTCTGCCGGTGGCCCTGGTCACCGGCTGGCTCCGCCGGTCCGAACCGGGCGTCCGCTTCGCCTTGGCCTGGCTGATACCGGGCTGGATCGTGTTCGAGATCATGCCGACCAAGCTGATCCATTACACCCTGCCGCTCTACGGCGCGCTCGCCTGGCTGGCCGCCGCGGCCCTGACGGCGCCGGCGACGGCGGCGTGGACACGGTGGACGCGCGGCGCGGGGGCGGCGCTGGCGCTTCTGGCCAGCCTCGCCCTGGCGATCACGGCCGTCGCCCTCGGCTCCAGGTATGGCGCCCCGGGGTCGGGCTGGGTGTGGATCGTCGCCGGTCTGGGGATCGCGGCGGGCCTGGCGGCGGCCGTCTTCATGCTCCGGCCCGGGGCCTGGCGCGCCGCCGGGGCCGCGCTTGGACTGGGTGTGGCGGCGCATATGGCGCTCACCGGGGGCCTCGCGCCGGCCTTGTCCAAGCTCTGGGTGTCGCGGAACGCCGCCGCCCTGCTGATGGCGAAAAATCTCGACCCGCGCAACGGCGTCACCGAGGGGCCGGTCGCGGTGGTCGGCTACGGCGAGCCGTCGCTGGTCTTCCTGCTCGGCACCGAGACCGAGCTCGACAATCCGTCCGACGGCGCGGATGCGCTGTCGGACGGCGAGCCGGTGCTGGTGGAGAGAAGACAGGACCTCGCTTTCCGCCAGGCCCTGCAGGCCGAAGGCGCGCGGGCGGCGCTGGTCGGCGAGACCGCGGGATTCGACTATACGACCGGAAAGCCGGTCGACCTGCTGCTCTACCGGTCCGACACGCCGCCGTCGCCGCCCGCCGGTCCGGACAGGCCTAAAACCTGAGGCCGCCGCGCGACTTGAACATCTGTCCCCGCAGGACGGGGCGCGCGACCGAGACGACGATGATCAGCGGCGTGAGGAGAAGCGCCAGGAACCGGCGCACGCTGTTGTTCGCGCGCTTGCGGAAATACCGCGCCAGCCCGACCCCCTTCCAGAATTCGACCTTCATCGGCGACGCCTTGCTGGTCGACCCGAGATGGATCACCCGCGCCCGGGGCTCGAACACCACCTCGCCGCCGGCCTCGCGGACCCGCCAGCACAGGTCCACATCCTCGACGTGCAGGAAGAAGCCGACGTCAAAGCCGCCGAAGGAAAGGAAGTCCGAACGGCGAATGGCGAAACAGGCGCCGGAGATGGTCGGCACCGCCATCCCCTTGGAGGGCGTCGGATCGTCCTCGTGATGGACTTCGAAGGCATGCAGGCTCGGCACCTTCTTGGCCAGGCCCGTGAGGCTGAGCAGACTGGTCACCGGCGTGACCTCGCCCCGGCGGGCGCCGCGCTGTTCGCTGCCGTCGATGTTGAGCACGCGTGCGCCGACCAGGGCTGGACCGCCCCGGGCCGAAAGGGTGCGATGAAGGGCGCGGATGCATCCCCTTTCCAGAAAGGCGTCGGGATTGAGCACCACGATCGTGCCGCCCCGGGCGACTCCGACCCCCATGTTGACCGCGCGCGCGAAGCCGATGTTGCCCTGGCCTCGGAGAATCGTCATCCGCGGATCGGCCGCGGCCGCATCGATCATGGCCACCTCGGCGGGGGAGGAGCCGTTGTCGATCAGCACGAACTCATCGACGTCCGGATCGTCGAGGACACGGCGGATACTCTCCTGGAGCGGTTCGCCCGTCCGGTAGACCACCATGACCACGGTGACGGCGAGCGGCACACTGAGCGTGTCGAGGCTTACGATCTGGTCCCGGCGACCATGCGAGGCGTCATTCATGCAACTACGCGAACCTCACCCCAAACCCCGTCCCGCCCTGGCGCTCCCATGGCTAGGCTTCCCCTCGCAGATCGGGCGCGAGCGCCTCTCCGCTCAATAGCTGAGCGGCCGCCTCCAGCGACACGACCTCCTGGCCATCCGACCCCAGCCGCCGCAGGGCGAGTTGGCCGTTCTCTGCTTCCTTGCGGCCGACCACGGCGATGACGGGAACCTTGGCAAGGCTGTGCTCGCGCACCTTATAGTTGATCTTTTCGTTCCGGTAGTCCCCCTCGACCCGCAACCCGGCGCTCCTGAGACGCTCGGCGGCTTCGCGGGCATAGGATTCGGCGTCCGAGGTGATCGTCGCCACCACCACCTGTACTGGCGCAAGCCACAGCGGAAAGGCCCCGGCGTAATTCTCGATCATGATACCGATAAATCGCTCGAAGGAGCCAAGAATCGCACGGTGAAGCATCACCGGCCGCTGTTTTGAGCCGTCTTCGGCGACATATTCCGCCCCGAGCCGTTCGGGCAGAACGTAGTCGAGCTGCAGGGTTCCGCACGTCCAGGTCCGGCCGATGGCGTCCTTGACGATGAAATCGAGCTTGGGCGCATAGAAGGCGCCGTCGCCCTCCGCGATCACGGGCTCGACGCCCGCCTTGCGCGAGGCCGAGAGCAAGGTTCCCTCCGCCTTGTCCCAGAACGCGTCCGAGCCCGCGCGGACCGGTGGACGCGTGGCCAGGGCGATATGGTCCGTATCCATCCCAAGATCCTTATGGATCATACGCGTCAGTCTGATGAACCGCTCCGTCTCGGCCTCGATCTGATCCTCGCGGCAGAAGATGTGGGCGTCGTCCTGGGTGAAGCCGCGCACCCGCATGAGCCCATGCAGGCTTCCCGAAGGCTCATAGCGGTGGCAGGCCCCGAACTCGGCCATGCGGATCGGAAGCTCACGGTAGGAGCGCTGACCGACGTCGAAGATCTGCACATGCCCTGGACAGTTCATCGGCTTCAGCGAGAGCACCTCGCCTTCCTCGGTCTCGCACACGAACATGTTGGGCCGGTATTTCTCCCAGTGCCCGGACTTCTCCCAGAAGGAGCGGTCGAGCACCTGGGGCGTCTTCACCTCCACATAGCCGGCCGCGTCCAGCCGCCGCCGCATGTAGGCCTCCAGCGTCCGCCACAGGGTCCAGCCCTTGGGATGCCAGAACACCATCCCCTTGCCCTCCTCCTGCATGTGGAAGAGGTCCATGGCCCGGCCGATCTTGCGGTGGTCGCGCTTCTCCGCCTCCTCGACGCGCAAGAGATAGGCGTCGAGGTCGGCCTGGCTGGCCCAGGCCGTGCCGTAGATCCGCTGCAGCTGGGCGTTGCGGTGGTCGCCCCGCCAGTAGGCCCCGGCCAGTTTGGTCAGCTTGAACGCCTTGCCGACCATCTTCGTCGACGGCAGGTGCGGGCCGAGGCAGAGGTCCTTCCATTCGCCCTGGCGGTAGAGGGTGATCGTCTCGCCCTCCGGGAGGTCGCGAATGATCTCGGCCTTGTAGCGCTCGCCGATCGCTTCGAAGTGGGCGATGGCTTCGTCTCGATCCCAGACTTCGCGCGTGATCTTCTCGTCTCGGTCGACGATCTCGCGCATGCGCTGTTCGATTTTCGGCAGGTCGTCGAGCGAGAACGGCGTGTCCCGGGCGAAGTCGTAGTAAAATCCGTCCTCGATCGCGGGGCCGATCGTGACCTGGGTGCCCGGGAACAGTTCCTGCACGGCCTCCGCCATCACGTGACTCGCGTCGTGGCGGATGGTCTCCAGAACGACGGGATCGTCGCGCATGAGGAATTCGATCCGCCCGCCCGTTTCGAGCGGACGATCGAGGTCGCGCAGCTGTCCATCAAGGCGGACCAGCGCCGCACGCTTGGCCAGCGAGGGGGAGATACCCTCCGCCACCGCCCGGCTCGTGACGCCCGGATCGTAGTCGCGCTTGGCCCCATCGGGAAACTCGAGTTGCATCGTTCAGCCTTCACACGTGAAGCGTCCGCCATTCCGGCGCTCGCCACGTCCTGGTTTCGGCGGCGGCGGGTCATAGCCGGAGCCGCCGAGAGGATTGCATCGGCACACGCGCCCCACCGCGAGGCCGGCGCCGCGCCAGGGACCGTGCGTGATCAGCACCTCCGCCGCGTACTCCGAACAGGTCGGAAGATACCGGCATTGACGCCCGATCAGGGGGGACAACGTCAGCTTGTAGGCGCGCAGGGCGCCCTTGACGCTTCGTTCGTAAAGAGAGGACATGCCGTCGTGGGCCCGAACGTTCCCGGCTCCTATCGCACCCGCGAAAGGTCGGGATCAACCCGCGACGGCGCTGATAGTTCGCGATGTGGTGTTTGAGGCGGCCTCGCGCGCAGCCGCCAACGCCGCCTCGAACGCCAGAAGCGTCGAAGCGTGGCGGGCCGGATAGTCCTTCACCGGTTCGAGCACGGCGAGATCCGCAAATCGGCCCTGCGGCGCAGGGCCTTCCGCCTTCAGCATAGCGAAGAGCGCATCGCGCGCCAATTGCAGCTCGGCCACACTGGCGCCGACGACGTGCGCGCCGAGCACCGCCGCCGAGGCCTGGCCGAGGGCGCAGGCCCTGACGTCCTGGGCGAAGTCGGCCACGCGGCCGTCCCGCAGCACCACGTCCACGGTCACCCGGCTGCCGCAGAGCTTGGAGGTCCGCTCGGCCGAGGCGTCCGGCTGCGCCAGCCGGCCGGCGCGCGGCATGTTGGCGGCGAGTCCGAGAATCCGGTCGGAGTAGAGGGCGTCGATCATCGGGCGTCGAGCTTGGGGCCGAATCCGCGCCCGCCGAAGCCCCACGGCGTGGCGGGCTTCACCGTCGGCTTGAGCGGCTGGATGGTCAGCGGACTGACCCGCCTGGCCGGGGCCGGCGCCGCCTCGACCGCGCCGCCCTTTTCGACCCAGCGGGTTTCGGCGATGCGCTTGGCGTTCTCGTTCATGCGCCGGAACGTCGCCTTGATGTCGCGTCGCAGGGCCCGGCCCATGAAGATCGTCCCCAGGCCGGAGTAGTAGTCGCCGTTGGACAAGATGCAGCTGGTCTCGCTGAGCTTCTCGATCTCCACATAGCGCAGGGTGCGGATTCCGCCGGGCAGCCGGGCGTTCCAGGCCAGCTGGGCTTCGGGCACCCAGTCGTAGACGGTGGCGACCGCGCTCATCGGCGGCCGCTCGCCCACCGTGAAGGTGAAGTTCAAGGTCTCGCCGATGGCGATCCTGCCGCGGGCTTCGGAATAGACCCCGGTCCAGTCCTTCCAGCCCGCAAGGTCGTAGACCAGGTCCCAGACCTCCGAGGCCGGGGCGGCGACGCCGACGCGATGTTCGATCCGAAAGCTCATGCCCGATATGTAGAAACTGCAGGCGCGGTTGGAAAGCTTACCATCGCAGCGCGAAACGGCCGATCCCCGCGCCGATCAGCCCCGCCGCCAGCACCGGCAGGGTGTACCAGAGGGCGATGAACGGCATGGCGGTCTCGTTGCAGCTGAAGCCGTAGACAAACGCGGCCAACCCGCCGGCCGCCAGGCCGCCCGCGAGCCCGGTCAGCATCGGACGGGTCGGCGCGAACCCGCGCAGCCCCATCACCGTCCCCACCAGCAAAGGAACCGCCAGCGCCAGGATCAGGCAGGGGCACACCTGTGCGGAGTGCCCCATCAGGAGGTGACGGCGCATCGGCGCGGGGGCCATCATCAGCTGGCCCGCCGCCAGCAGGGCGAAGAGAGCCACCACGACGACGACAATCGTCAGCGGCAGTTTCGCCCGCGCTCCGGGCCGTCCAAGGCGCTCGGCGGCCCATAGCGCCAGGCCGCCGAGGGCGAGCGTGTAGGCGAACTTGGTCCAGAACATCATGCCGCCCATGGCTCTGCCGAGGTCCGGACGCAGGCCGAGCACCAGCAACATCAGCGCCGCGGAGACGACCGCGCCGCCGCCGACCCAGGCGGCCAGGCGCCAGAAGGGGGCGCGGGTCGAGACCGGCTCAAGCCGTTCGGACAGGGCTTCGATCAGGTCGTCCGTCCTCATGGCGGCGTCCCGTCGCCTTCCGCGTCCCGCGTCCTGGACAGCGACTTCAGGCCCCGATGCACGTTCACCTTCACCGCGCCCTCGCTGAGGCCCACGCGTTCGCCCGCCTCGGCGTTGGAGAGGCCCTCGAGCTTGGTGGCGCGGATCAGGGCCGCCCGGCCGGCCGGGAGCCTGTCGAGGAGCTTGGAGACGTCGCGGCGGGCCATGGCCGGTTCGATATCGTCGGCGGCGAACAGCTCGGCGGCGTCCTCGAGCGGCACGGCCTTGCGCACCTTGCGGCGCCGATAGTGGTCGATCAGCCGATAGCGGGCGATGGCGTAGACCCAGGCGGTCAGGGGCTGTTTGGGATCGTAGCTGTCGCGGCGGCGATGCATGGCGATGAGCGTGTCCTGCACAAGGTCCTCGGCGTCGTCCTGCGCGTCGCCCAGGCGACGGCTGTAATAGGCGCGCAGATGACGCGTAAGCTCAGCCAGCAGGCGCGTATAGGCCTTGGCGTCGCCGTCAAGCGACTTGAGCATCAAGGCTCGCAGGGCCGGCTCGGCTTGGATCACCACGTCCCCGATGAATGCGCTCGCCAGGGACTTTCGTTACACAAGGTAGGCCGGGGCGCACGCAAAAGTTTGCGCACGCAAAAGTTTGCGCACGCAAAAGTTTGCAAGGGCTGTAACGCCGCGGTCGGGACGGTCGAACTCCCGTCAGACCCCGACGGAAGACCACACCACCATGCTTCGCCATTGCCTCCTCGTCGCCGCGACGCTGCTTGCGGGCGCCGCCGCCGCCCAGCCTGCCCCACGGCTCGCCCCACGTCTCGCCGTCGTCGAGCTGTTCACCTCGCAGGGCTGCTCGTCGTGTCCGCCCGCTGACGATAATGTGGCCGCCCTGTCGCTGCGGCCTAACGTGCTGGCCCTGTCGTTCGGGGTGACCTATTGGGACCGCCTCGGCTAGAAGGACACCTTCGCCCAGCCGGCCTTCACCCAGCGCCAGGTCGCCTACGCCCGCGCCCTGCATCACGACGCGCCCTTCACACCGCAGGTGGTGGTCGATGGCCGCGCCGACGTGGTCGGCAATGAGCGGTCCGAGATCGAGCGGCTACTCCGCAACACCCCTGAGGATGGACCGAGCGTGAACCTCCGCAGCGACGCGGTGCAGATCGGCGCCGGCGCCGCGACGGCCGCGCCGGCGGATGTCTGGCTGGTGCGCTACGACCCGCGCACCGTCCAGGTGCCGATCCGCGCCGGCGAAAACACCGGCCGCACCCTGCCGATCAAGAATGTGGTCAAGAGCCTGACCCGGCTCGGCGACTGGCGTGGACAGGCGGTCCGCTTCGTCCTGCCGCCGGCCTCGCCGGACCTCGCCACGGCGGTTCTGGTCCAGACCAAGGGCCTCGGTCCGATTCTCGCCGCCGCCCGCGGCTGACCCCCTTCCGGCCGGACCTCCGGCCGCGATCACCGTCGCCGGACCTCTCAGGCGGCCACAACCCCCGCGCCGCGCTTGGCGCCCGTCTCGAAAGGACCTCCGATGAAGACCCTCTTCGCCCTCGCGGCCTTGACCGCCCTGACCGTCGCCGCCCCGGCCCTGGCCCAGGACAACAAGATGGCGGCCAGCCCCATGGCCGCCAATCACATGAGTTCGGATCACATGAGTTCGGATCACATGGGCGCCATGAAGGGCGGCGCCATGAAGGCCAAGAAGAAGAAGTCCAACGCCATGATGGCGGGCCACATGAGCGGCAACGCCATGTCGACCGACAAGCCGAAATAACCCCCAGCGGCCCGGCGGAGATGGGTCTCGTTAGTCCTTCATCCGCCAAGTCGCCCCGGTGGGATTGTCCATGACCACCACGTTGAGCTCGGTCAAGCGGTCGCGGATGCGGTCCGCGGCGGCCCAGTCTTTGGCCTGGCGGGCTTCGAAGCGCTCGGCGATCAGCCGGTCGACCTCGGCCTTGAGCGTGGCGTCGGCCCGGCCCTCGAACCAGGCGGCCGGGTCGAGCTGCAGCACGCCGAGCACCGCGCCGGCCGCCTTCAGCGACGCCCCGTCGGTCTCGAACAGAGCGGAAAAAGCCTTGGGCGTGTTGAGATCGTCGGTCAGCGCCTCGAGCACGGCCTCGTCGCCGTCGCTGATCTGATCCCCCGCACGCTGCATCACGCCGTACAGCCGGTCGAGCGCCTTGCGGCTGCGCTCCAGAAGCTCCGGCGTCCAATCGAGCGGCGAGCGGTAGTGGCCCGACAACAGGGCCCAGCGGATCACCTCGCCCGGATAGGTCTCCACCAGCTCGTGCACCAGCACGACGTTGCCGAGCGACTTGCTCATCTTCTCGCCCGAGAAGTCGAGGAAGCCGTTGTGCATCCAGTAGCGGGCGTAGGCGCGCGGGTCCTCGGCCCCGTGCGCGGCGCACGATTGGGCGATCTCGTTGGTGTGATGGGGGAAGATCAGGTCGTGTCCGCCGCCGTGGATGTCGATCGGCAGGCCGAGCACCGCCTCGCTCATCGCCGAGCATTCGATATGCCAGCCCGGCCGGCCCATCAGCCCGCGCGGGCCGGCCCATTCGGGCTCGCCGGGCTTGGACGGCTTCCACAGCACGAAGTCGGCGGCGTGGCGCTTGTTCTCCGCCACCTCGACCCGCGCGCCGGCGACCATGTCGTCGAGCGAGCGCTTGGCCAGACGGCCGTAGCGGCCCGACCCGCCGTCATAGCGGCCGACGTCGAACAGAACCTCGCCCTCGCTCTCATAGGCCGCCTCGTCGTCGAGCAGCCGCCCGATCAGCGTGACCATCTCGCCCATGTGCGCGGTGGCGCGCGGCTGGTGCGTCGGCGCAAGCGCGCCCAAAGCCGCCATGTCTCGGTTGTAGATCTCCGCGTACTTGTCGGTGACCACCGAGATGTCGACACCCTGCTCGAGCGCCGCCGCGTTGATCTTGTCGTCCACGTCGGTGATGTTGCGGGCGTAGACCACGTCGCGATCCGGATAGAGCCGGCGCAGCAGGCGGAACAGCACGTCGAACACCACCACCGGCCGGGCGTTGCCGATGTGGGCGTAGTTGTAGACCGTCGGTCCGCAGACGTAGAGGGTGATCCGGTCCGAACCCGGTCGGGGCTCGAACGCGACCTTTTCGCCGGTGAGGGTGTCGTGCAGGCGCAAGGGTGTCATCGCGTGTGTTTAGCGGGGTTAGGCGGGGCGGGGCTAGGGGTATGAGCGGGCCCGGCGGTCTGAACAGAACCATGACGGACGCCGCGGCGCCGCTCGACCCCGCCCTGGCCGACCGCCTGGACCGCGACGGCTATCTGCTGCTGCGCAGCGCCTTCGCCGCGGAAGTCGAGGAAATGCGCCGGGCCTTTGACGAGGGCGTGCTGGCCTCGCATCTGTGGCCGTCCCCGCGCGGACACGACTGGCGTCATGCGCGGGTCGACCTCGATCCGATGGTGCGGTCGGTCTGCCGGCTGCCCCGGCTGATCGCCGCCGTGCGCCATCTGCTCGCCGGTCCCTTCTTCCTGACCCAGGTGGAGGGGCGCGAACCGCTTCCCGCCGGAGGTTTTCAGGGGCTGCACCGGGATGGCGGGGCGGGGGATTCCGTCCGGACGGTCTCAGCCCTGCTCTTTCTGGACGATTATGGGCCGGCCAACGGCGCCACGCGGGTGGCGGCGGGAAGCCACCGGAGCCGGATCGAGGGCGACGAACGCCTGGAGGACAGGGCCGTCGTGCTCGAAGGGCGGGCGGGCGACATCCTGGTGTTCGACGTCAATCTGCTGCACGGAGCCACGCGCAACGTCAGCGGCGCCCGGCGTCGGTCGTTGCTCGCGGGCTATTGCGTCGAGGCGCTGGAGCCGAGCCACGCGGCGACCCGGGCGCTTCGCGGCGTGCGCATGAGCGAGGTCGAACGGTTCGTCTAGTGATCCAACAGGGTCTACGGCCAGGCCACGTCCGGCGGCATGGAGCTCAGGATCGACTCGATGTTGCCGCCGGTCTTCAGGCCGAACACCGTGCCGCGGTCGTAGAGCAGGTTGAACTCCACATAGCGCCCGCGCTGGATTCGCTGCTGCAGCCGCTCGGCGTCGGTCCACGGCTCGTGCAGCCGGCCGCGGCAGATGGCGGGATAGGCCTCGAGGAAGGCCCGGCCGACGTCCTGGGTGAAGGCGAAGTCCACGTCGGCGTCGCCGGAGCGGTGCCGGTCGTAGAAGATGCCGCCGGTGCCGCGCGGCTCCTTGCGGTGGGGAAGCCAGAAGTAGTCGTCGCACTCCTGCTTGTAGGTCGCATACCAGCCGAGGCCGTTGTCGTGGGCGTCGCACGCCCGCTTCATCGCCGCGTGAAAGGCGACGGTGTCGGGCGCATCCTCCCGCCGCTGGTCGGGCAGCAGGGGCGTCAGATCCCCGCCGCCGCCGAACCAGGCTTCGGTGGTGCAGATGAAGCGGGTGTTCATGTGCGCGGTCGGCATGCGCGGGTTCTTCGGATGCACGATGACGCTGACGCCGGTGGCGAAGAAGCGCGGATCGACGTCGGCCCCCGGCATGGTGCGGGCCATCTCGGGCGTGAAAGTCCCGTGCACCACCGAGACGTGGACCCCCGCCTTCTCGAACACCCGGCCGCGCAGCATGCCCATGGTCCCGCCGCCGCCCTCGGCCCGGGTCCAGTCGGTGAGCTCGAACCTCTGCGGCTCGCCTGGATAGAGGTCGGCGGGCGCTTCGGCCTCGATGGCGTTGAGCTCGGCGGTGAGCCGCGCCTGCAGTTCGCGGAACCAGGCTTCGGCCGTTTCCTTGCGCGCCTCGAGGATGGGGTCGGTCATGGGCCGTTCTTAGGGGGGAAGCCCAGGCCGGCGCAATCAGCCTCGGGGAAATCCGTCCGTCTGCCGCAGCGCCTCGCCGAGCGCCATCGCCGCGGCGGCGATCACGTTGAGGGAGCGGGTCTCGGGCCGGAGGGGGATGATCAGCCGCGCATCCGCGGCGGCGTGGACCGCGTCCGGGACGCCCGCGCTCTCGCGGCCGAACAGGAGGATGTCGCCCGGCCGGTAGGCGAATCGGTGGTAGGGCTCGGCCGCCCGGGTGGTGAACAGAAGGATCCGCCGCCCCTCGCCGCGCATCGCGGACTCGAAATCCGTCCAGCCGTCGTGACGGGAAACCCGCGCCACGGATCCGTAGTCCATGGCCGCCCGGCGGATCGCCCGGTCCGATAACGGGAAGGCGCAGGGCTCGATTACGTCGAGTTCCACGCCCAGGCAGGCGGTCAGCCGGACGCCAGCGCCAAGGTTTTGCGGAATGTCCGGTTGAAAAAGGGCCAGACGCATTCTAAGCGATCCTCATTACGCGCGATCTTCAGCGCCAGTGAAGCAAGGGACCCCCCCCGTGGTCGATACCGCGAACGCCGAATCCCACCTCAAGGACGACCCCAGCCGCCGCGACTTCATCCACATCGCCGCCGTCACCGGCGCGGTGGGCGGTGTGGCCGCCCTGGCCTGGCCGCTGGTCGACCAGATGAACCCGTCGGGCGACACCCTGGCCCTGGCCACGGTGGAGTACGACTTCTCCAAGGTGGCGCTCGGCCAGCAGGTGTCGATCAACTGGCGGGGCAAGCCGGTGTTCATCCGGCACCGCACGCCGGCGGAGATCGCCAAGGCGGTCGCCGACGATCATGCCGCCATGCCCGATCCGCAGACCGATGAAGCGCGGGTCAAACCGGGCAAGGCGGACTGGCTGGTCCTGGTCGGCGTCTGCACCCACCTCGGCTGCGTGCCGGGCTTCGGCGGCGGCGAGTACGGCGGCTGGCTATGCCCGTGCCACGGCTCGGTCTACGACACCTCGGGACGGATCCGGCACGGGCCGGCCCCCAAGAACCTCGCGGTTCCGGACTATGCCTTCACCGGCCCCACCAAGGTCAAGATCGGCTGAGCGGAGGAAAGAAACCGATGAGCGGACACCCCCCCTCAACCTACGAACCCAAGACCGGTATCGAGCGCTGGCTCGACGCCCGGCTGCCCATCGTCCGGCTCGCTGTCGACCTGATGGATTTCCCCACCCCGAAGAACCTGAACTACTGGTGGACCTTCGGCGGCATTCTCGCGGTCTGCCTGGTGACCCAGATCGTCACCGGCGTGATCCTGGCCATGCACTATGTGCCGAACGCCGACATGGCGTTCAATTCGGTCGAGCACATCATGCGCGACGTGAACTATGGCTGGCTGGTCCGCTACATTCACGCCAACGGCGCCTCGATGTTCTTCCTGGCGGTCTACATCCACATGGCGCGCGGCATGTACTACGGCTCCTACAAGGCGCCGCGGGAGGTGCTCTGGCTGCTGGGCTGCATCATCTACCTCCTGATGATGGCCACCGCCTTCATGGGCTACGTCCTGCCCTGGGGTCAGATGAGCTTCGCCGGCGCGGTGGTGATCACCAGCCTGTTCTCGGCCTTCGACCAGGTCATCCCCGGCCTCGGCACCGCCATCACCACCTGGCTGTGGGGCGGCTTCGCCGTCGGCGGCGCGACGCTGAACCGCTTCTTCTCGCTGCATTATCTGCTGCCGTTCATGATCGCCGGCGTGGTGGTGCTGCACATCTGGGCGCTGCACGTGCCGGGCAACAATAACCCGACCGGCGTCGAGGTGAAGTCCAAGCAGGACACCCTCCCCTTCCACCCCTACTACACGGTGAAGGACGGCTTCGCGATCGTGGCCTTCTTCGTCCTGTTCGCCTGGTTCGTGTTCTTCGCTCCCGAGGCCCTCGGCCACGTGGACAACCAGACCCCGGCCAACCCGCTGGTCACGCCGGCGCACATCGTGCCCGAATGGTACTTCCTGCCGTTCTACGCCATCCTGCGCTCCATTCCGCAGAAGCTGTTCGGCGTCCTGGCCATGTTCGGCTCGATCGGCATGCTGTTCGCCCTGCCCTGGCTCGACACCTCCAAGGTCAAGTCGATGCGCTACCGTCCGTCGGCGCGGATCTTCTTCCTGCTGTTCGTGGCGACAACCGTTCTGCTCGGCTGGTGCGGCGGCAAGGAGCCGGACGACATGGTGATGACCATGGGCCACACGGCCACCGGCGATCCGACCGGCTTCTCGGTGGTGTGGTTCTCGCGCATCCTGGCGGTCTATTATTTCGCCTACTTCCTGCTGGTCCTGCCGATCCTGGGCCTGCGGGAGACGCCGACCCAGGTTCCGGCGAATATCTCCACGCCCGTCCTCGGCGGCGCGGCCATGCCGGCGGGCTCCGCGGCGCAAGCGGAAAAGAAGGGCTGATCTCCATGGGGCGCAACACGCTGATCGCGGCGCTTTCCGCCGCCCTGGCCCTGGCCGGCCTCTCGTTGCCGGCCTCCGCCCGGACCACCCAGGCCGAACTGAAGCCGGTGCCCGGCGGGTTCACGTTCGAGCAGCCGGTGTTCGGCCGCTTCGACCAGGGCTCTCTGCAACGCGGCTACAAGGTCTACGCGGAGGTCTGCTCCTCCTGCCACGCCATGGATCTGATGTACTATCGGAACCTGTGCCAGCAGAACGGGCCGTTCTTCGATCCCAAGCACCCGAACTCGAACGAGGCGCCGATCTGCAAGGCCATCGCCTCCTCGATCAAGGTGCCGGACGTCGATCAGGACACCGGGGACGCCACCCAGCGCCCCGCGACCGCGGCCGACAAGTTCCGCAATCCCTTCCCCAACAAGATCGCCGCCGCGGCCTCGAACGGCGGCGCCGCGCCGCCCGACCTGTCGGTGATGGCGCGGGCCCGCGAAGGCGGGCCGCAATACATCTACAGCCTCCTGACTGGTTATGTGTCCCCGCCCGCGGGCCTGACCGTCCCGGCCGGCAAATACTACACCCCCTACTTCCCGGGCGACCTCGGCTCGGCCTGGACCGGCGCCAAGGACAAGGTTCCTCAGGGCGGCTTCATCAGCATGCCGTTCCAGCTGTCGCCTGACCGGGTGACGTTCGACGACGGCACCAAGTCGACCACCGATCAGGAGGCCAAGGACGTGGCCACCTTCCTGGCCTGGACGGCCGAGCCCAAGCAGACCGAGCGCAAGGAAGCGGGCCTGGCGGTGATGATCTACCTGCTGCTGCTGGCCGGCGTGCTCTACGTCTCCTACCGGACGATCTGGCGAAACGTGAGCCACTGAGGCGCACGCCGATGAAACCGATCAGGGCGAGGGCGGCGAAGGCTTCCCTCGCCTTTTTCGTATCCGCTGCGCTCCTGCTTGGCCCGGCGATGGAGGCCTCCGCCATGCCGCTGATGCAATGGTCAGACCTGCTGTCGCGGCCCCGTCCGCACGCCTCGGCCAGGATCGCCTACGGGCGAGACCCGAGCCAGATCGTCGACCTGTGGCTGCCGGAAGGGCCGGGGCCGCACCCGGTCGTGGTCCTGATCCACGGCGGCTGCTGGACCGCCAGCGTGGCCAACCTCTCGATCATGGACTTCGCCGCCGAGGACCTCAGAACCCGCGGGATCGCGGTGTGGAACATCGAGTACCGGCGGCTGGGCCAGCCCGGCGGCGGCTACCCCGGAACTTACCAGGACGTGGCGGCCGCGCTTGACCGGCTGCCGGCGGAGGCGAAGGCGCGAGGCCTGAACCCCGGTCCCTATGTGGTCGCCGGCCATTCCGCGGGCGGGCATCTGGCGCTGTGGAGCGCGGCCCGCGCCAAGCTCCCGGCCTCGAGCCCGCTGTTCGTGACCCATCCCCTGGCGGTCAAGGCGGTGGTCGACATCGCCGGCATCGCCAACCTGAAGACCGACACGGGCACGGCCTGCGGGCCGGACACGGTCGCCGCCATGGCCGGCGCCCCGTCGCCCGGACGGCCGGACATCTACGCCGACACCTCGCCGGCGGCGCTGGCGCCCCTCGGCGTGCGAACCTTTGTGATCCACGGCGCGAACGACTCCACGGTCGCCCCGTCCGTCGGCGCCGCCTACGCCGCCTTGGCCCGCGCCAGGGGCGACACGGTCGACCTCCTGTCGCCGCCGGGCGGCCACGTGGAGGAGATCGCGCCGGGAACCCCGGCGTGGAGAACGATCTCGGACCTGATCGTCAGCCTGGCGACGGCGCCTTGAGATTCCGGGGCGACGCGTAGGGCGCCTACCCGGCTTTCAGCAGGTGAAGCGCCGCCAGGCTGGTGGCGGTCGCGATGATGGCCTCCTCAGGAGGTCTTGGCGTCCAGCCCAGCAGGCGCTGCGCCTTCTCAGCCGTGGCGTCCTTCCGCTTGCCCAGTTCCGGCAGCATTCCCCGGATTTCAGGGTCGGCGAGGCTGACCGCCCTCAGCAGCCAGTTGGGGAGGCGGCGTGTGGAGACGGCGCGTCCCGCGTCGCCAAGCCCGCCCTTCAGGACCTGCGCGACCTCCTGAACACTGAGGAAATGGCCGGCCGTCGCCAGGAACCGTTCGCCGCGCGCCGCCGGATCGCTCATCGCCCGAAGATGCAGGTCGGCGACGTCGCGGGCATCGACCACGCCGAACCAGATGTCCGGGCAACCCGGTGTATCGCCATCGATCATCCGCTTCACCAGGTGGATCGACGTCGAATAGTCGGCGCCCAGAACCGGCCCCAGGATGCCGACCGGATTGATCACGGCGAGCTCCAGCGTCCCGCCTTCGCGCGCCACGAAGTCCCACGCCGCCCGTTCGGCGATCGTCTTCGACCTCTGATAGGGCTGAACCGCCGGATCCTCGGGATCGGTCCAGTCACTCTCGGTGAATGTGGTTTTTCGGGTCTTGGCGCCATAGCCGATCGCCGCGAACGACGAGGTGAGCACCACGCGCCTGACGCCGGCGTCGCGCGCGGCCTTGAGCACGCGAAGGGCGCCGTCCCGGGAGGGCCGGATCAGGTCGTTTTCGTCCTTGGGCGCCCGGCTAGGGAAGGGTGCAGCCACATGAAGCACATAGTCGCAACCGGCGACGGCCTCGGGCCAGCCCGCATCCGCGTTGAGGTCGGCGGCCAAAAGCGTGACGTGATCAGCCCCGGCTCCCGCGCCCCCCTGTCGCAACATGGCGTTCACGTCGGCGGCGCGCGCCAAATCGCGGACCGTGGCGCGAACCTCGTGGCCGGCGGTGAGCAACTGGACCATGCAGTGTGCGCCGAGGAACCCCGTACCGCCCGTGACCAATACCCGCGCCATCGCCGCCTCCCGCTCTTTCGCCACCGAAGACCGACTGATAGACCTTCAACGTAGATTTAAGGTCAAGGCCCATGCGCATCGGAGAAATCGCGCTGCGTTCCGGCGTGGCGGCGTCGCGGATCCGTTTCTATGAGACCCACGGCCTGCTGCCCAAACCCCCGCGCGGCGACAACGGCTATCGCGACTACGCGGCCGGCGCGGTGGAGACGCTGACCTTGATCGATCAGGCCCAGCGGCTCGGCTTCACCCTGGGTGAGATCAAGTCCGCCCTGACCCAGGGCGGCGGCAATCTTCCCACCAGGCAGCACATGCTGGAAGCTTTGCGCGACAAGCTTGTCGCGCTCGATCAGCATCTCGAGGAGGTGACACGACGCCGCCTGCAAGTGATCGCACTGATCGCGAAGTACGAGGCAGGTTACTGACCCGACGGACCAGAAAGGTTGCCTGCCCGCTGGCTCCTCCCCTTGCCCGGGCGCCGGCGCGGGAGTCGACAAATCCACCGTTCGGTGCTCCTCTTCGTCGCAGAGGCTGCGCGCAAGACGCGGCCCAGGGACGAGGAGACTGGGAATGCGGGTGTTCGACGCCCTCTGCAGCCTGCTGGCCGCCGCTGTCGGCGCCTGGTTCAAGGGCTGTATTCTTCACGGTGAAGCCGAAGCCCGGGGCCAGGGCTATCTGGACCGGCCCTGAGGTCTCAGGTCGGCTGAGGTCTCAGGTCGGCTGAGGTCTCAGGTCGGCTGAGGTCTCAGGTCGGCTGAGGTCTCAGGTCGGCTGAGGTCTCAGGTCAGGCGAGCCCGGCTTTCAGCGCGTCCGCGGTCTGGTTGATGGCCTCGACAATGGTCGGCGACACGTCGGCCAGGATGAAGAAGTCATGCACCAGGGTCGGGAAGTCCATGTGCCGGGCCTTCACGCCCGCCTCTTCCAGCGCCCGCGTGTAGGCCATCCCCTCGTCTTTCAGAGGGTCGAAGCCGGCGGTGACCACCAGGGCCGGCGGCAGGCCCTCGAGGGTCCAGTGAGGCCCATAGGCCATGCGGGCGGCGTCCGGATGCTCGACGACGCCGAGACATTTCTCGAACCAGGTCATCGCCTCCTTGGTCAGGAGCGGCCCGTCGAGCTCCTGGCGCGACCTGGTGTCGGCGCTCATCGACAGGGCCGGATAGAGCAGAAGCTGGAAGGCCAGGCGGTATCTCGGATCGCCGTTGAGCTCGTGGGCGATGACGGCGGCGAGGTTGCCGCCGGCCGAGTCGCCGCCGACCGCGATCCGCTTGGGATCGAAGCCGATCTCCGCCGCATAATCGAACGCCCACCTGGTGGCGGCGAGGCTGTCGTCGTGGCTGGCCGGGAAGGGGTGCTCCGGCGCCAGGCGGTAGTCCACCGACAGCACCCGCACGCCGGCCCGCGCGGCCAGCCGGCGGCAGAGCCCGTCATGCGTGTCGAGGTCGCCGATGACGAAGCCGCCGCCGTGGAAATACACCAGCCCTGGGGTGGTCGCCGGCGCGCCGGGGGGTGTGTAAAGCCGCGCCGGACGGTCGCCGTCGGCGCCCGCGACCCTCAGATCGCGCGCGTCCACGTCCTTGGGCGCGGTCAGGTCCGACTGGGTGCGCTGGGCGCGGTAGCCCGCGCGGACCATCTCGGCCGGCAGCTGGTCGAGCGGCGGCATCCCTTCCGGCGGACGCGTGGCGTCGAGCATCGCCTGGACATGGGGGTCGATGGCCATGGTGTTTCTATCCCTTTGTCTTGTCAGCGCCGCCGTTGATGACGACGCCCGGTCCCCTCTCCCCCTCGAGGAGGAGAGGCCGGGAGAGGGGGTGAGCCCGCTACGACGCCGAATTCAACGATGGCGGCGCCGGAAGTTATCCACTTGCAACGCTGGCGCGGACACCCCCAACCCAACCCTTCCCCCCTTGAGGGGAAAGGGCTCAAGCGTGGGTGTTACTCCGCCGCTTGCGGCGGCGCGTAGCCGAGGATGGCCTTGATCTCCAGGAACTCCTGGAAGCCGTAGTCGCCCCATTCGCGCCCGTTGCCGCTCATCTTATAGCCGCCGAACGGCGCCATCAGGTCGCCGCCGCCGCCGTTGATCGAGACCTGACCGGCGCGCAGCTTGGTCGCCACTTCGCGGGCCCGCTCGAGCGAGCCCGAGACGTAGGCGGCGAGACCGTACTCCGTGTCGTTGCCGACCTCGATCGCCTGCTCTTCGGTCTCATAACCGAGGATCGACACCACCGGCCCGAAGATCTCCTCCTTGGCGATGGTCATGTCGCTGGTGACGTTGGCGAACACGGTGGGCTTCACATAGTAGCCCTTGTCGAGCCCTTCGGGACGGCCGACGCCGCCGGCGACCAGGGTCGCCCCCTCGTCGATGCCCTTCTGGATCAGGCCCTGGATCTTGTTCCACTGCACTTCGGACACCACCGGACCCATCTGGGCGTTGCCCTTGGGATCGCCGACGGTCGTCGATTCCGCCGCGGCGCGGGCGATGGTGATCACCTCGTCCATCTTCTTGCCGGGGACCAGCATCCGGGTCGGCGCATTGCACGACTGGCCGGAGTTCTGCATCACGTGCTTGATCCCGCCGGTCACCGCGCGCTGCAGGTCGGCGTCTTCAAGGATGATGTTCGGCGACTTGCCGCCGAGCTCCTGGGCCACGCGCTTGACTGTGGGCGCCGCCGCCTTGGCCACCTCGATCCCCGCGCGGGTCGAGCCGGTGAACGACACCATGTCGACTTCGGGGTGCGAGCTGATCGCGGCGCCGACGTTGGGGCCGTCGCCGTTGACCAGGTTGAACACGCCGGCCGGCACGCCGGCGGCGTGCAGGATCTCGGTCCAGATATAGCCGGAGAAGGGCGCCACCTCGGAGGGCTTCAGCACCATGGTGCAGCCGGTGGCCAGGGCCGGGGCCACCTTGCAGGCGATCTGGTTCACCGGCCAGTTCCACGGGGTGATGAAGCCGCAGACGCCGATCGGCTCCTTGACGATCTTGGTCGGCCCGCGCTCTTCCTCGAACTTGTAGTTCTTGAGGATTGCCATGGCGGTCTGCATGTGGGCGAGGCCCATGGCCGCCTGGGCGCGCTGGGAGAGCGAGGCGGGGGCGCCCATCTCTTCGGTGATGGCGTCGGCCATGTCGCCGTAGCGCTTCTGATATTCCTCGACGATGCGCTGCATCACGTCGAGGCGCTCTTCGCGGCTGGTCGTGGACCAGGTGGCGAAGGCCTTGCGCGCCGCCTTGACGGCCGCGTCGACATCCGCCGCCGACCCCATCGAGATGTGACCCGCGACGGACTCGTCGGCAGGGTTGATCACATCGAGGGACTTGGGCGTCACCGGATCGACCCATTGGCCGCCGATATAGAACTTCATGTATTCTCGCATGGCGCTCTCCCTGAGCTTGGCCTTCCGGCCTCCGCTCCATATTAGTGAACGGCGTTCAGGAAGAAAGAGGCAAGGCATGGCGCGCGGCGCCCGGATCGTCGTTTTCTTTGCCGCGCTGGCCGTTCTGGCCGGCTGCGGACCCAGGCCGGGCGATCGCCCGTTCGGCCTGCATGAGTTTGTGAAGCATGGCCTGCGCGGCCAGTTCTACACCCTGAAGAAGGGGACTGACCGGCTGCCGGACTTTGGCGCGCTGAACACCAAGGCGACCGTGTTCACGGCGGTGCTGAACGTGGTCCCGCAGAGTTCGGCGGACGGATTTCCCGGCCTGACCGACCGCAACGAGTGGTTCGCGCTCGATTACCGCGGCGCGCTCGGCGTGGAGAAGGCCGGACTTTACAGCTTCCGGCTGGTCAGCCAGGACGGCTCTCGCCTGCTGATCGACGGACGGACGGTGGTGGACGACGATGGCGTTCACCCGCCCGTCGGCGCGGCGGGATCGGTCGCCCTCACGGCCGGCCCGCACCAGGTGGAGGTGCAGTACTTCAAAGGCCCCCACTGGCGCGCGGCGCTCCAGCTCTATTGCACCGCGCCCGGCGGCCACGAAGCCCTGTTCCCCGAGTGCGGCGGCCTGGCCCTCGAGACGCCGACGAAGTTTTCCGATCACCTCTGGTGGGTCTGGCTGCTCGGCTTGCTCGCCGCCGCCGCCGGCTGGTGGGTGCTGCGCGGACGCAAGAGCGCCTGAGGGCGACGCGGCCGCGCCGCCCCTTACCTTGCCGCCTCGCCCACCAGCTTGCTCATGGCGTCGAGGTAGCCGACGAAGGCGGTGCGGCCCTTTTCGGTGAGATGGAGCCGCGTCAGCGGCTTGCGGCCGACGAAGCTCTTGTCGACGGCCACATAGCCCGCCGCCTCCAGCTTCCGCAGGTGCACCGACAGATTACCGTCGGTGGTCTGCAGCCGTCGCTTGATCTCGTTGAAGTCGGCCTCGCCGGCGGTGGAGAGGAAGGCCATCACGCCGAGCCTCACCCGGCCGTGGATGACCTCGTCGATGTCGTCGATGTCGAAGCCGTCCATGGCGGCGGCCTCACTCACCGGCCCGCGACGCCGTCGTCACGAAGATCACGCCGGGAACGAAGGCCAGCAGCATCAGGCCAAGGGCGTAAAACAGATAGCTGACCGGCTGGCCGATGAACCAGGCGGTGATCCCCGCGGCGACGAACCCGCCCCAGCCGGCCCACTCCATCCAGGCGCGCCGCATGGCCGAGCCGGCGGCGATCCAGGCCGCGCCGTAGAGGACGAAGATGATGCTGGGGGAAAACTCGATCAGCAGCGGACTCTGGGTGCGCCAGCTGGCCAGGGCCAGGGCCACGAAGATGGCGAAGCAGCCGATGCCCACCCCCTTCCAGGCGACATTGGCCGAGCCCGACGGCGCCCGGTCGGCCCGCCAGCGGAGCTTTACGGCCACCAGCACGGCCATGAAGGTCGCCGTCGCGGCGAGCCAGCCAAGGCTCGCGGTCGCCATGGTGATGGAGCCCACGTGCGCCATCGCGAAGTATTGCAGCACGCTGGCGGCGGCGAAGATCGCGCCCGCGCCCATCAGCAGCACCCCGCCGCCGAAACCGCGGCTCTGGCCGCTGTCGGCCATGGCCTTCAGGTAGGCGATGTCGTCCCTCAGGCTCTGGATATCGTCGGTCATGGGACCCTCCTCAGTCGTCGCCGTCTACGCCAATGACTTTGCGATGTAAAGTACATTGCGCCTCGCTCTTGCCGGTCGGCGGGTTGAAGCGCATGCTCGTCGGTGCTTTCCGGCTAGGGAGGTTCGGCCATGATCGTCCGGTTGGCGTTGATCGGTGGATTTTCTGTCCTGATCGCCACGGCGGCGTCCGCCCAGGTGACGGTGTTCAGCGGAGGGGCGAGCCAGGCCACGTCATGTTCGCTCGCCGCCCGGCACGGAAATGCGACGCCTCAGACCCTCGACATCTGCAGTTTCGCCCTCGCCAACGAGCCCCTGGCCGCCCGCGACCTCGCGGGGACGCACGTCAATCGCGGCGTTCTGTACATGCGGATGGCGCAATGGGGCCGAGCGATGGACGACCTGAACATCGCCCTGTCGATCGATCCCCGCATGGGTGAGGCGCTGGTCAATCGCGGCGCCCTCTTGATCGCCCAGACGCGGTTCGCCGAGGGCGTCGCCGAGATCGACCGGGGCCTGGCCCTGCACCCCGAGGAGCCGGAGCGGGCCTACTATAACCGGGCGCTCGCCAAGGAGCGGCTCGACGACGTGAAAGGCGCCTACTACGACTATGTCAGGGCGTCCGAACTGGCCCCGACCTGGACCCTGCCGCAGGAAGAACTGAAGCGGTTCAGCGTCACGCCGAAGGGCTAGAGCAAACCGGTTCCCACTTTTCGCGCGGCGCTCCAGGTCGGCCCATCAGCGCCGGGCGCCAAGCCGCTCGAACTTGCCGGCGGCGCCGATGAAGCCGGAGGCGAACCAGCTGACCAGCCCGGTGACGATGGCCCCGCCGAGCGCGGCGAAGAAGCCGTGCACGATGAAGCCGCTCAGGAAGACGCTGACGAGCCAGAACATCGCCGCGTTGATCACCAAAAGGAACAGGCCAAGCGACACCAGGGTCAGCGGCAGGGTGAGGAGGACCACCACCGGCCGTACGAAGGCGTTGACCAGCCCCAGCAGCAAGGCGGCCAGCAGCAGGGTCTCGACGCCGCGGATATGGATCCCCGGCACGATCTTCGAGGCCAGCCACAGCCCGAGGGCGCCACAGATCCACCTGAGGATAAAGCCCGCCATCGACCGATCTCCCATGGTGCGGCCGAGCTTGGCCGTTGGGAGATAGATCGGCGTTCGCGGCTCGGGGTCAAGCCGCCCGCGCTGGACCCGGAGTTTTCGGCGCGCGATAGTGCGCTCAAACAAGAAAACATCCGGAGGTTTGTCGTCATGTCCAAGCCCATCCTTGCGGCCGCCGCCCTGGCCTTGGCGCTCGCCGCCACGGCGCCCGCGCACGCCCAGACGTCGGCTCCCGTCCGGAACGACTACGCCGACGGCAAGACCTGGCTCTGCAAGCCCGGCCGGCAGGACGCCTGCGCCATCGACCTCGACGCCACGGTGATCAAGGCCGACGGGACCACCGCGCTCGATCGCTTCAAGCCGGCCACCGATCCGCAGATCGACTGCTTCTACGTCTATCCGACCGTGTCCAAAGATCCGACGCCGAATTCGGACATGGATCCAGGGCCCGAAGAGCTGTCGGTGATCAAGCAGCAGTTCGCCAGATTCGCCGCGGTCTGCCGCCCCTTCGCGCCGATGTACCGCCAGGTGACGCTGACCGCGCTGAAAGCCAGGATGACCGGCAAGCCTATGGCCGGGGTGGATCAGGCGCTCGGCCTCAACGACGTGAAGGACGCCTGGAAGTACTACCTCGAACACGACAATCACGGCCGGGGCGTCGTTCTGATCGGGCATTCGCAGGGGTCGGGCGTTCTGATCCAGCTGGTCAAGACCGAGATCGACGGCAAGCCGATCCAGGCCAGGATCGTCTCCGTGATCCTCGGCGGCGCCCGTCTGCAGGTTCCGGTCGGCAAGGACGTGGGCGGCGACTTCAAGTCGATCCCCCTGTGCCGCAGCGCCGAACAGCTGCAGTGCGTGATGAACTTCGCCTCCTTCCGATCAGATTTCCCACCGCCGTCCGACAGCCTGTTCGGCGGCGCCTCGGGCGCGGGCCTGGAGGCCGCCTGTGTGAACCCGGCCGCCCTCGGCGGCGGTCGCGGCGCGCTGCACCCGTACTTCGCCTCCGGGGCCGAGCGCATCGCCGCCGGCGCCGACGCGGAACAGCCCAGGGCCTGGACCAGTCCGCCGACCGCGATCGCCACCCCGTTCGTCGAGGTCCCCGGCATGCTGAGCGCCGAGTGCGCCAAGGACGCCACCGGCAAGACCTATCTGTCGATCGTCACCAATCCCAATCCCGCCGGCAGACGCACCGGCGACTACGTCGGCGACGTGGTCATCCTCGGCAAGGTACAGCGCAACTGGGGCCTGCACCTGATCGACATGAACCTGACCATGGGCAATCTGATCGAAGACGTCCGTACCGAGACTGCGGCCTACGTCAGGTCGGCGCACTGACCGGCGTGGGCTTTTACAGGCCGATCGGGGCGCGTAAGTAAGCCCCATGGCCACAGGCAAGCCCGAGAGTCCGACCGAACCGTTCAAGCGGGCGCTGGCGCACGCCGCGCGCTCCCTGGCCGAACAGCCGGACCTGGAGGTGGTGTTCTCCGGCGACGGGCCGTCGCTGGTGGGCAACCGCGCCACCCTGCCGCATCCGCCGCGCGACCTTTCCAGCCGCGAGGCCGGCCGCATCCGCGGCCTCGCCGACCAGATGGCCCTGCGCCTCGCCCATCATGACGCGGTCGCCCACGCGCGCCTGCGCCCCTACGACACCCAGTCGGCCGGCGTGTTCGAGGCGATCGAGCAGGCCCGCATCGAAGCCATCGGCGCCAACGCCCTCGGCGGCGTGCGGCAGAACCTGGCCACCGCGCTAGAGGCCAGCCTGGAGCGCAAGGGCTTCGCCCGCACCCCGGTCGAGGCCGCGCCGATGGCCGACGTGATCGGCCTGCTCGTGCGCGAGCGGCTGACCGGCGATCCCGCTCCCGACGGCGCCCGCGCCATCGTCGACGCCCTGCGTCCGTCGATCGAGGCCAAGGCCGGCAAGGACCTCGACAAGCTGGTGGCCAGCATCGAGGACCAGACCGCCTTTGGCCGGATCGCCCGCAGCATCCTGCGCGACCTCGAGATGGGCGACGACAGCGCCGACAGCAGCGAGGACGCCGCGGACGAGGAGACCGAACAGACCGATCCTTCCGACGAGGGCGAGGCCGACGACACCGAGGGCGAAGGCGAGACGCCGGAGGGATCCACCTCCGAGCGGAGCGAAAGCTCGGACCAGGACAGCGACGCCTCGGACGAACAGGAGATGTCGTCCGAGGAGGCCGAGGACGCGGAGATGTCGGACGAAGCTCCCGAGCTGGCCGAGGGGGCGCAGCCGTCGCGGCCCGACTTCAAGGACAAGGGCCAGCCCGAACCGCCCTATCGCATCTTCTCCACCGCCGCCGACGAGATCGTCACGGCCGAGGAGCTGTGCGATCCGGAGGAGCTGACCCGGCTGCGCGCCTATCTCGACCAGCAGCTCTCGGCCTTGTCGAGCGTGGTCTCGCGCCTGGCCAACCGGCTGCAGCGCCGCCTCCTGGCGCAGCAGAACCGCTCGTGGAGCTTCGATCTCGAGGAGGGCCTGCTCGACGTCTCGCGCCTGACGCGGGTAATCATCGACCCGACCGCGCCCCTGTCGTTCAAGGAGGAGAAGGACACCGAATTCAAGGACACGGTGGTCAGCCTGCTGATCGACAACTCCGGCTCCATGCGGGGGCGCCCGATCATGGTGGCGGCCATCTCGGCCGACATCCTGGCGCGGACCCTCGAGCGGTGTGGGGTCAAGACCGAGATCCTCGGCTTCACCACCCGCGCCTGGAAGGGCGGTCAGGCGCGCGAGGCCTGGATCAAGGCCGGCAAGCCCGGCCATCCCGGCCGGCTGAACGATCTTCGCCACATCATCTACAAGGCCGCCGACGCGCCCTGGCGACGCGCGCGCAAGAACCTCGGCCTGATGATGCGCGAGGGTCTGCTGAAGGAGAACATCGACGGCGAGGCCCTGCTGTGGGCGCACCAGCGCCTTCTCGGCCGGTCCGAACAGCGCAAGATCCTGATGGTCATCTCCGACGGGGCGCCGGTCGACGACTCCACCCTGTCGGTCAACGCCGGCCACTACCTCGAGCGCCACCTTCGCACGGTGATCGGCGAGATCGAGGCCAAGAGTCCGGTGGAGCTGATCGCCATCGGCATCGGCCACGACGTGACCCGCTACTATCGCCGGGCTGTGACCATCGTCGACGTGGAGCAGCTCGGCGGCGCCATCACCGAACAGCTCGCCAGCCTGTTCGACGCCGAACCCAAGGCCGTGGCCGCCGGCCCCTCCCCCGCCCTGCAGCCCCCGCCGGTGGTGCAGCCGCGGATCCTGCCCGAACGGCCGCGGGTGGGGGTTTGAGCTCCCTCATTTCCGTCATTCCGGGCCCGTTCAGTAAGGCTTGGTCCCCGCCACGGTGACCCTCAACCCCGACCGCGTCTGCGGGAAGTAGTCCCACACCGCCAGATGCTGCGTGCAGCGGTTGTCCCAGAAGGCCACCGAATTGGGACGCCAGCGGAAACGGACCTGGAACTTCGGGTTGGTCACGTGCTGGTAGAGGAAGTTCAGCACCGCGTCGCTCTCGGGCTTGGGCAGCTCCATGATCCGGGTGGTGTAGGAGCTGTTGACGAACAGCGACTTGCGCCCCGTCACCGGATGGGTGCGCACCACCGGGTGGATATTGCAGGCGTAGCGCTTGTCCACGTCGGGAAACAGCGGCCGGTAGACCGGATTGGCGTCATGCTCGGCGGTGAGGCCGTCGAGATAGGCCTTCATCCGCGGCGAGAGCGCCTCGTAGGCGTCGTACATGCTGGCGAACAGGGTGTCGCCGCCGACCTCCGGGACCGTGTGCAGCCAGAGGATGCTGCCCATCGGCGGCTCGGCGTCGCAGGTGAGGTCGGAGTGCCAGTCCTCGCCGGCCACGAACTTGGAGTCGGCGTCGGCGTGGATGGCGACGATCTCCGGATGGTCGTCGAGGCCGGGGACGGCGCTGTGGATGGCGAGGTCGCCGAACAGCCGCCCGAAGGCCTTGAGCTGATCGCGGTTCGGCTGCTGGTCGCGGAAGAAGATCACCTGGTGGTCGGCGATGGCTCTATGCAAGTCGTCGACCTGGGCGTTGCTGAGCGGCCCGGCGATATCCACGCCCTCGACCTCGGCGCCGATCCTGAGCGTCAGCGGCCGGACCGAGATGGTTTGATAGCTCATGACTCCCGCCGCGCTGAGGCTCTCATTCGGTCGAGGATAGCCTCGCCGCGCGGCGCCCGCATGGCGAAATCGACCCGAAGTCTCACCATAGCCGCAGCGTGGACGCCCTGTTTATAGGACGCCCACGCCGCCCCGGCGATCAACAGCGGATCGTCCGGCGCTGAAACGACTCAGATATCGACCAGGCCGCCATCGACGAACACCTCGGCGCCGGTGGTGTAGGTGGCGTCCGCCGCGAGGTATAGGGCCGCCCTGGCGACCTCGTCCGGATAACCGGCCCGGCCCAGAGGAATGCGCGTTTTGGCCCCTTCGAGGAAGGCGTCGGCCGCCGCCTGCGGATAGCCGTTCTTGAGGAAGATCGGCGTATTGATCGGGCCGGGGCTGACGGTGTTGACGCGGATGCCGCGCGGCGACAGCTCCTTGGCGAAGGTGCGGCCGAACGAACGCAGGGCCGCCTTGGTCGCGCCGTAGACGCTGGCCCCCGGCAGGCCGCCGGTGGACCCGGCCACCGAAGCGGTGAGGATGATGGCGCCGCCATCGGCGATCACCGGCGCCGCGTGCTTGAGCAGGAAGTAGACGCCGCGGACGTTGGTGTTGAACTGGTGGTCGAAGAAGGCCTCGTCGACCTGTTCGATCGGCGCGAACTGAGCCCGCCCGGCGTTGGCGAACAGGACGTCGATACGGCCGTGTTTCGCCTTGACCTGGTCGACCAGGGCCTTGGCGGCGGCGGTGTCGGAGGCGTCCGACACCAGGAGCTCGATCCCCGGCAGATCGGCCCTGGCGGCGTCCACCGAGGCCTGGCTGGAGCCGGTGGCGATCACTGTCGCGCCCTCGGCCTGGAACAGTTTCGCCGTCGCGGCGCCGATCCCCGACGTGCCGCCCGTGATCAGAGCGATCTTACCTTGCAGCTTGGCCATGGCGGCCTTCCCTTCTGTTTGTCCGCCATGTCCGTGAATGGAGCGGCGTAGGCGAAAGATAGAATGTCGACGATCATATAAAAGCCGGGGACCGGCGGACATCTTCAACGGCGCCGCTCAGAAAAACTGCGGCGCCGCGTCGTTGACGATTCACCGCGGAGGCCACGGACGCAAGCGCGGAGCGCGCAGGGATACTGTCGGCTCTGCGCGCTCCGCGTTAGACCTTAGCGACCTCGGCAACCAGTTCGCCGGCCAGCGCCCGCTCGATCAGGGCGATGGTCCGCTCGAGGCCGAAGATGGCGGCGAAGGAGCCGAACCGGGGGCCCTGGCTCTGGCCGAGCAGGACTTCGTAAAGCGCCTGGAACCAGGTGCGCAGCGGTTCGAACCCGGCCGCCTTGCCCGCCTCATAGACCTCGCCCTGGATCAGCTCCGCGTCCAGACAATCGGCCGGCAGGGCGCGGAAGCGGGCGAGCAGATCCTGCATCGCCGCCCGTTCCTGGTCGCTGGGCGCGCGGAAGCGTTTGTTCGGGGCGACGAAGTCCTCGTAGTAGTGCAGGGCGAAGCCGGCCAGCCGGTCGAGCAGGGGCTGGCTCTCCGGCGTCGCGCCCGGCAGATAGTGCGACAGGAACCCCCACAGGATCGCCTTGCTCGACGCATTGGCGGCCGAGACCAGGTTCAGCATCAGGCCGAACGAGATCGGCGAGCCCGTCGCCGGCGGATGTCCGCCGTGCACGTGCCAGACCGGATTGTCGAGCGGGCGCGGCGGCGGTGCGCCGCCCGGCTTGTCGGTGGGCGGCCGCTCCTCCACCGGGCGATTATAGGCCTCGAGCTGCTGCAAATATTCGTCTGTCGCCTTGGGGATGACGTCGAAATAGAGCTTCTTGGCCGACTTCGGCGACTGGAACACATAGTAGGCCAGGCTTTCGGGCGCGCCGTAGCGCAGCCAGTCCTCCATGGTCAGGCCGTTGCCCTTGGTCTTGGAGATCTTCTGGCCCTGCTCGTCGAGGAAGAGTTCGTAGTTGAACCCCTCGGGCGGGACGCCGCCGAGCACCCGGCAGATCTGCGAAGAGGCCTTGACGCTGTCGATCAGGTCCTTGCCGGCCATCTCATAGTCGACGCCGAGGGCGGTCCAGCGCATGGCCCAATCGGGCTTCCACTGCAGCTTGGCGAGGCCGCCGGTGACGCGCTGCTCCACCCGGGTCCCGTCCTCGTCCTCGAACACGATGGTCCCGCGCTCGGGATAGCGCTCCAGCGTCGGGACCTGCAGCACCCGGCCGGTGCTGGGCGAGATCGGCAGGAAGGGCGAATAGGTGGCGCGCCGCTCTTCGCCGAGCGTCGGCAGCATCACCTTCTGGATGGCGTCGAACCGCTCGAGCGCCACCAGGAGGGCCGCGTCGAACCGGCCCGAATGATAGCAGTCGGTGGAGGAGACGAACTCGTAGTCGAAGCCGAAGCCGTCGAGGAAGGCGCACAGGCGGGCGTTGTTGTGGGCGCCGAAGCTCTCGTGCGTGCCGAAGGGATCGCGCACCCGGGTCAGCGGCTTGCCCATGTCCTCCGCCAGCAGGGCCTGGTTCGGCAGGCCCGGCGCCACCTTGCGCAGGCCGTCCATGTCGTCGCTGAAGGAGATCAGCCGGGTGGGGATGGCGTCGTCGGTGAGGGCGCGGAAGGCGTTGCGCACCATGGTGGTGCGCGCCACCTCCTGGAAGGTGCCCACGTGCGGCAGGCCCGAGGGCCCATAGCCGGTCTCCAGCACCACCGCCGTGTCGGCCAGGGCCGGCAGCTGCCTTGCCGCCTCGTCGGCCTTGCCGCCCGCGATCAGCTCGGCCGCCAGCGTGCGCTCGTCCTCGGCCAGCCGCACCCTGAGCACCCGCGCGAGCAGGTTCCTGGCCTGCTCGAACGGCCAGCTCCGCGCCTGCTGCGCTTCTCCCGACAATCCCTGAAACATGTCTGGGGGTTTAGGGGAGCGGCGGCGCGAGGGCAACGCCGGCCCGTCCTGTGCTGTTCGGGATAGACGCCGCCATGCGGCGCCGGACTCGGATCCCGCCTCCGTGGGGCCCGGACCCGCCTATAAACGCACGCCGCAATTTACTGTTGAGGTAGAAAGTCGCCGTTGGCAGCTATCATGAGGGGCATTCAATTGGATGGATTGCCCGCCGGGTATTCTGTGCGTTCGACCACGAACCTCACGGACGCGGCGGCGGCTAGCAACATCAATCATTGGCGCGCCGATTTTCGGTTTGCGACCTGACAGGTTTGGCACAAAGTAATCGTCGCTCTGACGGATCGCGACCCCTAGTCGCGACGAAGCCTCACGAAGCGGGACCGCGCCGAAAATGAAATACGGGCACTTCTGGGGAGCGCTGATCTTTCTGGCGATGTCGTGTATGCGGCCCGCGTACGCGGGCGCAGCGCCCAGGGGAATAATCGACGCGGTAGGAGACAGGCAAAGCTTCTATCTACTGGATTCAACGTCGGATGCGAGGTTCGGCGCGAGCCGCCTGACACTCTACCTATTCGGGGGTGACCTCTCAGTCCCTTTGTCTGCTCACGGCGGTTCTACGGGAACCCGCTATGCGGTGTTGGCGACGATCTCCGAGCCGCACCCTATCCAGTTGGTGGAGGTGGGAAATCTCGATTGCGAACGCGAGTTCGCCACCCCTGCGTTCCGCGCCGCTTACGGCCCGGACGGAAAGTTGGTCTGGTCTGGACCGATCACAGAGGATCCAGCGAAAAACTACGCCAGCCTGCTGACACCCGCCGCAACCGCTAAGGCGGCGTCAATACTGTGCCACGACGCCAATCCGGACGGCGCACTCAAGGACCGTACAATTCTCGACCTTCGATGAGTTCATCGTCTGCGCGGCGTGACGCCGACACCGGGCTCACGAGCTTACCCCTTCACCCCGATGTCCTTGCGGAAGAAGCTGTAGGTCTCGCCTTCCTCGCAGGCGCAACCTCTGAGGCGGCCCTTGGCGTCCTGCCAGATCAGGGTCGGGTAGTGCATCGGCAGGCCGTTCTCGGCCAGGAGCGGGGTCAGGTCGTCGATGAACTTGCGGCCGCGCTCGACCAGGGCGGCGCGCGCCGGGTCGGTGTCGCCGGACGCCATGCCCTCGCCGGTGAAGGCCTCCACCGGGATCGAGGTCCAGTCCTCGTAGGTCTTCCAGTCGCGCTTGGCCCAGAGTTCGCCCACGCCGGTGCGCTCGGCGGGCGTCGACTTGGAGCGCCGCGCGATCACGATCACCCGCGTGTCGATCTTGGCCTGATGCAGGGCGTCGAACTGCTCCTTCTCGAAGCGGATGCAGTCGGGGCAGGAGCGGAACGAGATCATCCACAGCGTCTTGCCCTTGAGGTGCGGCGACACCCAGCCGGCATCCTTCAGCAGGGCCAGGATCTTGCCCTTGTCCTTGGTGATGGTGTGGATGCCGCCGGGATCGCCGCCCGGATAGGGATCGGTGGCGAAGGCCGCTGTCCCCAGCACCAGGGCGCCGAGGGCGCCCGCCGCGACGGCGATCAGGTGGGAAAGACGCATCGAAAGACGCTCCGTCATATGAGGTGGCGGCAAACTAGGGGTGATTTCTCCCGCTCGCCAGCCAGGGAAACTGAAGGCGCGTTGAGCAGGGCCCGGAGCGGTCCGGCAGGGGGACGTCGCGGGGCAAGTCTTGCGCGACGGCCGCGCGGCGCCCCATCCTGAAGCGATGGCGACGCTTTTCCCTGGGCTGGATCCGGCCGACCCGCACGATCACGTCGTCGACCAACTGATCGTCGAGCGCGCGCCGAAGCTGGCGGCCTCGCCCGCCTGGCCGCTGCTGCGTCCGTTCCTCTACCGGCTGCTCGATTATCGGAAGGCCCGGCGGATGGCCGACACCATCGCGCCGATGACCGGCCAGGACGCGCTGGACTATGTCTCGGATCTGCTGGCGCTCGAGGTCGAGACCGAAGGGCTTGAGCGCGTCCCGACCACCGGCGCCATCGTCACCGTCTCCAACCATCCGACCGGCATCGCCGACGGCGTCGCCGTCTACGACGCCCTGCGCACCGTGCGGCGGGACCTGGTGTTCTACGCCAACGCCGACGCCAACCGGGTGGTCCCGCGCTTCGGCGACGTCCTGATCCCGGTGGAGCTCAACGCCGCCAAGCGCTCGCGCGAGGCGACGCGCCTGACCCTGCAGCGCACCAACCAGGCGCTCGGGAGCGGCAGGGCGCTGGTGACCTTTCCCTCGGGGCGGCTGGCGCGAGTGCGCGACAGGGTCATGACCGACGACCCCTGGCAGCCCACCCCAGTGTCCCTGGCGCGGAAATTCGCCGCGCCGCTGGTGCCCATCCATGTGGCCGGCCCCTGGTCGTTCCTGTTCCACCTGTTCGACCGCTTCTCCGGCGAGCTGCGCGACATCACCCTGTTCCACGAGCTCCTGAACAAGCGCGGCCGGACGTTTCGCCTGATCGTCGGCGAGCCGATCGACGCCGTGGCCATCCCCGGCGAGCCGGCCGAGGCGGTCAGGGCGCTGAAGACCTACGTCGAGGTCGAGCTGCCGAAGGGCCGGCTCCGATTTCCGTGACCCCGTTCGACGACGCGATGCGGCGGCGGCTGGCCCCCGGCTCGGCGGCGCCGCTGGCGGTGGCCCTGTCGGGCGGCGGCGATTCCCTGGCCTTGCTGCACCTGACGATGGACTGGGCGGAACGGCGAGGGCGACCGGTCGTCGCCTTCACCGTCGATCACGGTCTGAACGCGGATAGCCCGTCCTGGACTCGCGCGGCGGGAGACGCGGCGCGGGCCGTCGGGGCGGACTGGCGGGCGCTGAGGTGGGAAGGGCCCAAACCGACGAGCGGCGTGCAGGCCCGGGCGCGGGCCGCCCGCCACGCCCTCCTGGCAGAGGCGGCGCGCGACGCCGGCGCCCGTGTGCTGCTGATGGGGCATACCGCCGACGACATCGCCGAAGGCGAGGTGATGCGCAGGATCGACGTCCGCGGCCTCGGCCGTCTGCGCGAATGGTCGCCGTCGCCGGCCTGGCCGGAGGGGCGCGGGATCTTCCTGCTGAGGCCCTTGCTGACCGTCTCCCGCGCGGCGCTTCGGGAACTCCTCGCCGGTCGCGGCGCGGTGTGGCTGGACGATCCGGCCAACGCCGATCCTCGCTTCGCCCGCGTCCGCGCCCGCCGCTCGCTCGAGGGCTCGCCTCCCGCCGGCGGCGGCGACACCGCCCTCGATCCCGCGATCCCGGCGCTCGCGCGGCGGATCACGTTTTCGCCCGGCGGGGTCGCCGTCGACCGGGCTATTCTCCTCGCCGCCCCGGCGCCCGTCGCCAAGCCGGTGCTTGCGGCGGCTCTGCTCTGCCTGTCCGGTTCCATGCGCCCCCCGCGAGGCGCGGAATTGGAGCGGTTGCTCGGCCTGATCGCGGAGAGCGGCGTCGCCACCCTTTGCGGCTGCCGCGTCGACTCGACGTCCGACGTCGTTCGCCTGACCCGCGAGCCCGGACGGCGGGGCGTGACCACCCGCCCCGTCGACCCCGCCGACTGGGCGAAGGCGCGGTTCGAAGCCGCCTGTGGGCTGATCGCCGACGAGGCGTCGCTGGCGTCGCGGCAAGGGGTGCGGTGACCGCCCGGCTGCGCTAGAACGCGCGGCAAGGAGATCCTGCATGGCCACGGACAAGATCGGCGCGGAAGCGGCCCTGAAGCGCCTCGACGGCTGGAGGCGCGCCGCCGGTGAGCGCGACGCCATCGCCAGGACCTACCGGTTCAAGGACTTCAACGCCGCCTTCGGCTTCATGACCCGCGTCGCCCTGTGGGCCGACAAGGCCGATCATCACCCCGAGTGGTTCAACGTCTACAATCGGGTCGAGGTGACGCTGACCACCCACGACGCAGACGGCGTCAGCGAGAAGGACGTGGCCCTGGCGCGGTTCATGGACGAAATCGCCGGCCCCGAGGCGGGCGCGGGAGGCCAGTGATGGCGAAGAAGCCCAAGGGTCCGCGTCCTCTCGCCCTGATCACCGGCGCCTCGGGCGGCATCGGCGAAGCCCTGGCCCATGAGTTCGCCAAGGGCGGTTACGATCTGGCGCTGGTGGCCCGCTCGGAGGGCAAGCTGGCCGCGGTGGCCAAGGCGGTGGAAGCCCACGGGGCCACGGCGCACGTGACGGCTCTGGATCTCGAGGCGCGGGGTGCGGGCGCCGACCTCGAAGCGATCATGGCCGGGCGCGGCCTGAAGGTCGACGCCCTGGTCAACAACGCCGGCTACGGCGTCGCCGGCGCGGTCCTGGACGCGGATCTCGCCGCCCAGCTCGGCTCGATCGACCTGAACGTCCGGGTGCTGACGGAACTGTCCGCCCGGTTCGGCGGCCCGATGCGCGAGCGCGGTCGCGGCGGAATCCTGAACGTCGCCTCCACCGCCGCCTTTCAGCCGGGCCCGTACATGGCGGTCTACTACGCCAGCAAGGCCTTCGTGCTGAGCTTCACCGAGGCGCTGAACCGCGAACTGAAGGACACCGGCGTCCACGCCACCGCCCTCTGCCCGGGCCCGGTGGCCACCGGCTTTCAGGCGCGGGCCGAGTTCGACGCCTCCATGGGCCTGACCAAGCTGCCGATGCAGACCGCCGAACAGGTGGCGCGCGCGGGCTTCACCGCGTTCCGCCGCCGTCAGGCGGTGGTCATTCCCGGCGGGATGAACTTCGTGATGGCCAAGAGCGCCGGCGTCACCCCGCGCGGTATGCTGCTGTCGATCGTCGAGGGCATGCAGAAGAAGAGACAGGACGGTTCGCATGCCGGACACTAACGCCACCGCCCCCAAAGGCCGCGTCGCCGGCAAGAAGGCCTTCATCACCGGCGCCGCCCAGGGCCTCGGCGCCGCGGCGGCGCGCAAGCTGGCGTCGGAAGGCGCCAAGGTGGCGCTGGCCGACGTCAATCTGGCGGGGGCCCAGGCCGTGGCCGAAGAGATCAACGCCCAGCAGGGCGCCGGAACCGCATTCGCCTTCGCGCTCGACGTCCGCGACGAGGCGCAATGGATCTACGCCCTCGAGGAGGCCGACGCGGCCATGGGCGGGATCAGCGTCCTGCTCAACAACGCGGGCATATCGGTCGGCGGCAATATCGAGCAGCTGTCGTTCGCGGACTTCAAGCGGGTGATGGACGTCAACGTCGACAGCGTCTTCCTCGGGACCAAGCACGCGCTGAAGTACATGAAGGCCAACCAGCCCGGCTCGATCATCAATATCTCCTCGATCGCGGGGCTGATCGCCGGCCACAACACCCCGGCCTACAACGCCTCCAAGGCCGCGGTCTGGCTGTTGTCCAAGGGCATCGCCCTGCACTGCGCCAAACAGGGCTACGACATCCGCTCCAATTCGATCCACCCGACCTTCATCGACACCCCGATCCTCGACCGGTTGCGCGATATGCTGGGCAAGGAGACGGCGGAGGCCAAGCTGTCGCGCCAGATCCCGCTCGGCCATATCGGCGAGCCGGACGATATCGCGCACGCAGTGCTCTACCTGGCGTCGGACGAGAGCAAGTTCATGACCGGCGCCGAGCTCAAGCTCGACGGCGGCATCTCGGCGATGTGATGCAGGACGAAACCCAGACGGACGGGCATGGCCCGATCCGCAGCTTCGGCCGCACGCGCTCGCGCTCCATCAAGCCCAGGCAGGCGGCGCTGATCGACAGCCTGCTGCCCCAAATCGCCCTCGACCCCCTGGCCGGACCGCTCGATCCGCGCGCGCTGGCGCCCGGCGCCGCGGAGATCTGGCTGGAGGTCGGCTTCGGCGGCGGCGAGCACATGGCGGCGCAGGCCGCGCGGCGGCCGGACGTGCTGGTGCTTGGGGCCGAGCCGTTCTGGAACGGCGCCGCCAGCGCCCTGCGCCACATCGACGAGGCGGGGCTCTCGAACGTGCGCCTGCATGTCGGCGACGCCCGCGACCTCCTGGCCGCCTTGCCGACGGCCTCGCTGGGCCGGGTGTTCATCATGTTCCCGGATCCGTGGCCGAAGCTGCGCCACCACAAACGCCGGCTGATCCAGGCCGAAACCGTGGCGGGGCTGGCCCGGGTGCTGAAGCCGGGCGGGCGGCTGCGCTTCGCCAGCGACTGGGCCGACTATGTCGACTGGACGCTCGAGCGCTTCGCCGCCTCGCCCGACTTTCGTTGGACCGCCGAACGCGCCGACGACTGGCGCAACCCGCCCCCCGACCACGTCACCACCCGCTACGAGGAGAAACGCCTCGGCGATATCGCCCCGGTCTGGTTGGAGTTCGAGCGGGCTTGAGGCGACCTCGGACCCGATTGCGTGGCGCCACGCGTCCCGGATCTTACGCTACCGCCTCCAGCGCCGTGACGCCCTGGCTGGAGAGTCGCGCGAGCTCGGTGAGGATGGCGGCGGGATTGAGCGGCTTGGAGATCGCTCCGTCCATGCCGGCGGCAAGATATTCGCTGATCTGGTGCTTCATCACGTTCGCCGTCATGGCCACGATCGGCGCTTCGGCCGCCCGTCCGCCAAGCCGGCGGATCCGCCGCGTCGCCTCGACGCCGTCCATCACCGGCATCTGAATGTCCATGAAGATCAGGTCGTAGCCGGCGCGCGCGGCCGCCTCCACGCCTTCGGCCCCGTCGTGAGCCAAATCGACCGCCGCGCCCAGGCTTTCCAGCATGCGGCTGGCGATCAGCCGGTTGGTGGGATTGTCCTCGACCACGAGGACACGGAGGCCCTCGAGCCATTCGCCGGCCTCGGCGGGCGTCGCCGCGCTCGGATCGACGCAAGGCGCCGCGACCTCGAACCAGAAGGTCGATCCCTTGCCGACCTCGCTAACGGCGTCCACCTCGCCGCCCATCTGGGCGATCAGGCTGCGCGTGATCGCCAGGCCGAGGCCCGTGCCGCCGAACCGGCGGGTGGTCGAACCGTCGGCCTGGTGAAAGCGCTCGAACAGCGCCGCCATCGCCTCCTCCGCCACGCCCACGCCCGTGTCCTTGACCTCGACGCGAAGGCGGTGGGCGGAACCGGCGCCGATGGACTTCATGGTCACCTCCACGCCGCCGCGCAGGGTGAATTTGACGGCGTTGCCGATCAGGTTGAACAGCACCTGTCGCAGCCGTACCGGATCGATCGACACCCAGCCCGGATCACCCTCGATCACCGTGCGCAGATAGAGGCCGCGGCCTTCCGCGGCCTGGCGCAGCATTCCGGCCACCGCGTTCAGGGTCGCCGCCGAATCGAGCGGCTCGGGGTTGAGTTCGAGCTTGCCGGCCTCGATCTTGGAGAAGTCGAGCACGTCGTTCAGCAGCTGGGTCAGCATTTCGCCGCAGCCGAGCGCCTCGTCCACCAGGCTGCGCCCGTTCGGCGACAGGCTTTCGTCCTTAAGAAGGTGGAGAACGCCGAGCACGCCGTTCAGCGGAGTGCGGATCTCGTGGCTCATGTTGGCGAGGAAGCGCGACTTGATTTCGGCGGCCTCTCTGGCGGCCTGCTCGCCCTGCAGGGCCGCGTCGCGGGCTTCGGCCAGTTCGGTCATGTCCTGGGTCAGCCCCAGAACCTCGTAGCGCCCGCAGGCGGTCCTTCGTCCGCCACGCCAGGTCGAGCGATAGCGCGACCAGCCGCCCTCGGGACGGACGTGGCGATACCAGACGGTTTGCGCCTCTCCGGTGCGGACCGACAGGCGGAAGGCCCGGCCGACGCGTTCACGGTCGTCCGGGTGGATCTCCGCGGTCATGTCGTCGCCCGACATGTCACGCCGCCCCGCGCCTCCGTCGTTGGCCGCCGGGTCGCGTTCGGTGAGATAGCGACCCGTGTCCGGATCGAAGCGCCAGGTGAAGACCTTGGCGGCCGACCGGAGCAGGTCGCCGATCCTCTGCGCCTGCTCGGCGTCCTCGCGCTGCTGGTGTTCGGCGGTGATGTCGCGCATCACCACCATCGACAGGCCCTCCTCGGCCTGCTTCACCGCCAGCCTGACCCAGGTGATCCGTCCGTCCCGCTTGATGATCCGGTGTTCAAGGCTGATTTCGCCCTCGGACAGCAGTCGGCCCACGGCGTTGATGTAGAGCGGTTGATCGTCGGGATGGATCAGCTTGCGCGCATGCTGGCCGATCATCTCGAACGGCTTGAACCCGCTGATGGCGCACCAGGCCGGATTGACGCTGAGGACGCGCGAATTGCGCAGCAGGGCGAAGCCGTCGCTGCTGTTGCGGTAAAGCCAGGCGGCCGCCTCCGCGTCCTGACTCAGCCGCGATGGTGGCGAGCGTTGCGCCATCAGCCCTTCCCCCAATTTTTGCGATACTATTGCCGATCAAGGTAAACGGGACGTTGCACCCGTACCGGGGATTCGATGTCCATGGGCGTGGCGGCTTGCCACGCGCTTTCCGCGTGGGTAAGCGAACGCCCGGGAGGATGACGCCATGACCGTGGAAGAGCTGCTACAACAAGAGTTTGGCGTTCTTCCAGCGCTGATCGCGGCCCATGCTGTCGAGCAACCGGACGCGATCGCGGTGATCGACGGCGCCCGCTCGGCGACCTACCGCGAACTGGACGCCCTGGTCGACCGGGTGGCCGCCGGCCTGCAGCGCGACGGGTTGAAGCCCACCGAGGCCATCGCCGTCTGCGCCTATTCCTCCCTCGAATACGTCGCGGTCTTCCTCGGCGGCCTTCGGGCCGGCGTCGCGGTCTCGCCGCTCGCGCCGTCCTCGACGCCCGACCAGCTGATCATGATGCTGGACGATTGCGCCGCGCCGCTGTTCTTCCTCGACGAGGGCGTGGCCGAGCTGATGGCGCCGGTGGCGGATCGCATCGCGGCGCGGCGGATCGCGCTGGACGGCTCGGCCGCCGGGGAAGCTTTCGCCGACTGGTTGCCTCCCGACGGGGCCAAGCCGGCGCCGGTGGAGATCGAGCCCAAGTGGCCCTTCAACATCATCTATTCGTCCGGCACGACAGGCGCGCCCAAGGGCATCGTGCAGAGCCACGCCATGCGCTGGACCCAGATCTCCCACGGCGCCAGCTCAGGCTATGCGCCGCACGCCGTGACCATGGTCTCCACCCCGCTCTATTCGAACACCACCCTGGTCAGCGTGTTTCCGGCGCTGGGGCTCGGCGGCGCCCTGGTGCTGATGAAGAAGTTCGACGCCCTGAGCTTCCTCGAGCTGGCGGAGGCCCATCGCGCCACCCACGCCATGCTGGTGCCGGTGCAGTACCGCCGGATCATGGCCCTGCCGGAGTTCGACCGCTTCGACCTCAAGGCCTTCCGGATGAAGTTCTCCACCTCCGCCCCGTTCGCCGCCGAGCTCAAGGCCGACGTTCTGCAGCGATGGCCGGGCGGCCTTGTGGAGTATTACGGCATGACCGAGGGCGGCGGCTCGTTCGCCCTGATCGCCCACGAGAACCCCGACAAGCTGCACACGGTCGGAAAGCCCATGCCCGGCCACGACATCCGGCTGATCGACGAGGACGGCAAGGAGCTGCCGATCGGCGAGATCGGCGAGGTGGTCGGTCGCTCGGCGGCGATGATGAACGGCTATCACAACCAGCCGGAGAAGACTTCCGCCGCCGAATGGTACAGTCCGGAGGGGGAGCGGTTCATCCGCACCGGCGACGTCGGCCGGTTCGACGCGGAGGGTTTCCTGACCCTCATGGACCGCAAGAAGGACATGATCATCTCGGGCGGCTTCAACATCTATCCGTCCGACATCGAGGCGGTGATTGTCCAGCATCCGGCGGTGCTGGAGGCGGCGGTGGTGGGCATGCCGTCCGACAAGTGGGGCGAGACGCCGGTGGCCTTCGTCACCCCGCGCCCGGGCGAGACCCTGGCGATCCCGGAACTGGCGGAGTTCGTCGCCGCGCGTGTCGGCAAGACCCAGCGCCCCTCGGCCTACGAAGTCACCGACAGCCTGCCCCGTTCGGCCATCGGCAAGGTGCTGAAACGCGAACTGCGCGACAGCTTCAAGGGCAAGGTCGAGTAGGCCGCCTTCAGCTTCGTTGCGCGCACCAACGCCGCCACATCTGGCGGATCAGACGGTCGTGTGACGCGGTGAAGGCGACGGGCTCGCAGAGCGGAGACGCCCGCATGCGGGAGCGCAGGGTGGTGCGCAGATCGGCGAGGCGCACGGGGTCGCGCGCCAGCGTCGCGGCGCGCGCGACGTAGTCGTCCTCGGACGTCGCCGCCAGGTCGGCGAGGCCGAGCCGGGTCAGGAAGGAGAGGCTCTGGCGCGAGGCCGGCTTCTCCTCCGGCAAGGTCACCACCGGCACGCCCATCCACAGCGCCTCGCAGGTGGTCAGCCCGCCCGAGAATGACAGCGGGTCGAGCGCGACGTCCACGTCCGCGTACTCGGCCAGCATCCGCGGATGCGCAGAATGGCCGCGCAGGTCGAGCCGCGACACATCCATGCCGGCGTGGCGGAACTGGTCGATCATCCGGCTCCGCACGCCCGCGTCGTCCAGCGAGCGCCACTTGAGCAGCAGGCGCGACCCCGGCGCCGCGTCCAGCACGTCAGTCCAAAGGCGCGCCACGCGCGGCGTGATCTTGAGCGTGTCGTTGAAGCTTCCGAACACGGGGGCCTTACCCGCCGCCGACGGCGGCGGGGCGACGCCCGGCGCGTACTCCGGCGGCGCATAGCAGAACCGGCCGTGCGGCGAACGCAGCAACGCTTCGGTGAAGAGGGCCTCGCTCCCCGGCGGCGCCGTCTCGGCGTCCGTGAGCAAATAGTCCATGGCCGGCAGGCCGGTGGTCGCCACATAGCCGAGCCACGACGCCAGCACGGGCGCCGGGCGGCGGCCGAACAGGGAGAGCCGGCCATGCGCGGTATGGCCGGAGAGGTCCAGCAGCACGTCGACCCCGTCGGCGCGGATCATCGCCTCGGCGGCGGCGTCGTCGAGCCCGGCGATGACCCGCCAATGATCGCTGGCCGCGCGCAGCCTGGCGGTCATGCCGTCGGCGCGCGCGCCGTTGGCGTAGCAGATCACCTCCACCGCGGACCGGTCATGCGCTTCTAGAACCTGAGCCAGGAAATACCCGACAGGATGCGTGTGGAGATCCCCGGAGACATAGCCGATCCGGATCCGCCGGTCGGGGTCCGTGGGGTTGGGCCAGACCGCCGCGGGCGCCTTGACGCGGGCCTGCATCACCTCGCCCCATCGCCGGTGCTCCTGCGCGACGCCCGCCGCCGACCGCTCCTCGTCATAGTTCAGGCAGAACAGGCGGCCAGACGCGGCCTCCGCGAAGTCCGGCTTCAGCCTCAGCGCCCGCTCGTAGGCGGCGATGGCCGGCCCCGCCCGTCCCTGCTCCTGCAGGGTCACCGCCAGGTTGCGCCACGCCAGCGCCGACGAAGGCAGAAGCTCCGTCGCGCGCCGCCCCGCCGCCTCGGCGGCCGTGATCGCCCCGAGTTCACGCCGGATATTGCCGAGGTTCATCCAGCTGTCGCTGTCGCCCGGGTTCACGCCCAGAGCGGCTTCGAGCGCGGCGGCCGCCGCCTCGAGGTCGCCTTGCAGATGCAGGACCGCACCCAGAGCGACCTGGGCCTCGGAGGACCCGGGATCGGCCGCGGCCGCGCGCGCGAAAAAGCCCTTCGCCGAGTCGAGCCGGCCGGCCCCATAGGCGATGCCGCCGAGCTGGTAGAGAGCCCCGGCGTGCTGCGGCGACAGGGCGAGCACGCGTTCGAAGGCGTCGAGCGCGTCGAGCGTGCGTCCCTCGGCCCGGCTCCGCACGCCCGCGGCGAAGGCCTCGTTCACGGCCGGCCCCGCGTCCGCGCCGTGGCGGACACCCGCCCTGGCCGCCTGCCGCCGCGCTTTCCGGTTCGTCACGAAGGGGCTCCGCATTCGCTTGGTCGTCAGATGCCGCACCGGGGGAGGCCCGACAAGCCGGCCGCTGCACGGGGGCGCCTGTTCGGACGTTCCTTACGGCGGACACGACGCCATGGCGTTAAGGTAGGCGCATGACGAGGATACTGACCATCGAAGACGACGCGCCGACCGCGGCCGAGATCTCGCGCGAGCTTGCCGACAATGGCTTCGAGGTGGACTGGGTGACCGACGGCGCCGAGGGCCTGAGACGCGGGCTGACCGGCGGCTATGACGCCATCACCCTGGATCGGCTGCTGCCCGGCCTGGACGGCCTCAGCGTCGCCGCCGCGCTGAAGGGCCAGGGCGTCGACACGCCGATCCTGATGATCAGCGCCATCGACGAGGTGGACGAACGCGTTCGCGGTCTCCGCGCCGGCGGCGACGACTATCTGACCAAACCCTTCTCGCCGGCCGAAATGGTGGCCCGCATCGAGGTTCTGCTGCGCCGGCGCAGGGCCGACGCGGAAAAGCTGATGCTCAGGCTCGGCGACCTGGAGCTTGACCTGGTGGCCCAGGTGGCCCGCCGCCGCGGCAACGACCTGCGGCTCGTGCCCAAGGAGCTGAAGCTGCTGGAGCTGTTTGTCCGCAATCCGGGGCAGGTGCTGACGCGGACCATGATCTTCGAGCGCGTGTGGGGCTATAATTTCGATCCGGGGACCAATCTGATCGAGGTGCATGTGCGCGGTCTCAGGAACAAGCTCGAATTGCCCGGAGAGCCGCCGCTGCTGCACACGCTTCGCGGCAAGGGATACATGTTGCGTGCTGAGTAGCGCGTCCTGGCGCACCACGCCGTTCCGCCTCGCGCTGCAATTCGGCGCGGCCTATGTGCTGGGCGTCGCCATCCTGCTCGGTCTGGTCTACGCGCAGACGGCGGGGTTCCTGTCCCAGCGGGTCGACCGCATCCTGCAGGCCGAGGCGAACCAGTTCCGCCCCGCCACGGCGGAGACCATCCTTCGCCGCCTGAAGGAGGAGGCGCACCGCGATCCGCTGAACTACCTCGCCCTCTACAGCGCCAGCGGTCAGAAGGTCGCCGGCGACATCGACCTCCCGCCCCCCGAGTTCGGCCCCTCCCGCTCGGCCGGCGGCCCGGCGGCGCGCGAGTTTCCCCGGCGCGACGGCCGTCCGCCGGTCCGCGCGCTCGCGCAGACCCTGCCGTGGGGTGAGACCCTGGTCGTCGCCCGCGACACCGGACAGCTCGTCGACCTCAGACAGACCCTGATCGTGGCCCTGTTCGTCTCGGGATCGATCATCGCCGCCTTCGGCCTGGCGTCGGGCCTGTTGCTGAGCCTCGAACCCCTGCGCCGTATCCAGGCCATGCGGCTGGCCAGCGAACGGATCGTCGGCGGCGATCTCGGCGTACGACTGCCGGTCAGCGGCCGGCGCGACGAACTCGATGCGATCGCCGCGATCGTCAACACCATGATGGACGAGGTCGAGCGGCTGGTGGTTCACGCCCAGACCGCCGGCGAGAGTATCGCCCACGAATTGCGCACCCCGCTGACCCGGCTCCGCGCCACCCTGGAGCACGCCAGCGAGTCCCTGTCCGAGGGCGATCCCAATCGCGAAAAGCTCGAGGTCTGCGTCGCCGAAACCTATGGCGTACTGGCCCGCTTTCGCGCCCTGCTGCGGATCGCCGCCGTGGAGGCCACCCGCCGCAACGCCGAGATCGCCGAACTCGACCTTTCGGCCCTGCTCGATCAGGTGGCCGAGCTCTATGACCCTCTGGTCGCCGAACGCGAGCTGCGGTTCGTGGTGGATATAGCGCGCGGCGTCACCGCCCGGGTCGACCGCGATCTGTTCGTCGAGGCGATCGCCAACCTGCTCGACAACGCCCTGAAGTTCACCCCGCCCCCGGGCGCGGTGGGACTCAGTCTGAGGTCGAGCGGCGCAGGCTTCGTGCTCGAGGTCAGCGACACCGGCGCCGGCATACCCGAGGCCGACCGTCCCTTGGTCATCAAGCGCTTCTACCGCGGCCAGGCGCACCACAGCGTTCCCGGCCACGGGCTCGGCCTCAGCCTCGTCGCCGCCGTAGCCCATCTGCACGGCCTCGAGCTGAGCTTTGCGGACAACGCCCCGACCGGCGCGCGCGTGAAGATCGCCGTGCGCTAGGTCTTAGTGAAACCTACGGCGCTGCGGCGAGAGCGCCGCGCACGGCGGCCTCGAGGTCGCTGATCTGGAAGGGCTTGCGCAGCACCCGGCTGGGGTCGATCGTCCGATGCACCGCATCCATGTCGGCGTAACCGGTGGCGAGGATGATCGGCAGGCTCGGCGCGGTGCGGCGCGCCTCGTTGATCACATCCACGCCGTTCAGCCCGGGCATGGCGTAGTCGACGATCAGAAGCTCCGGCGGATCGGAGCGGATATGCTCCAGCCCCTCGACCCCGCCGGCCGCCTGGCTGACCGCATAACCGAGCGACTGCAGGCACTCGACGATGAACCGACGGACTCCGTCATCGTCCTCCACCACCAGCACCCGCTCCCGACCGACGCCGCTGTCGGCGGTGGACGCGGCCGTGCCCTGGGCCTCGTCCAGCGCGGGCCGCGCGGCGGGGAAGCGGAGCGTGACCGTGGTGCCGACGCCCTCGGCGCTGTCGAGCGAGACCGACCCGCCCGACTGCTGCAGAAGGCCGTAGACCTGGCTGAGACCGAGCCCGGTTCCCTTGCCGATCGGCTTGGTGGTGAAGAAGGGGTCGAACACCCGGTCCAGCAGGTGCTTCGGAATCCCCGTCCCGTTGTCCTTGACCCTGATCAGCACCGAGTCCGGCGCCGGCGCCTCGCTCGAGATCGTCAGCCGGCCGCCGGTGGCCATGGCGTCGCGGGCGTTGATGGCCAGATTGAGAACCGCCAGCTCCATCTGATTGGCGTCGCCCATGGCCCACGGATCGGACGGATCGAGCTGCATCTCGATCTGGTAGAGCGGACCGATGGTGCGGCCGAGGAGATCGTCCATGCCCCGCAGCAGGGCGTTCACATCCACCGGTTCGGGGATCAGGCGCTGAGACCGCGAGAAGGCGAGCAGCTGGCGCGTGAGCTTGCCGGCGCGTTCCGAAGCCTGGCGGGCGTAGTCGGCGAGGCGGCCGATGCGCTCGTCCGTGGTCCTGCGGCCGATCAGTTCGAGATTGCCGCCGATCACGGTCAGGAGGTTGTTGAAGTCGTGGGCGATGCCGCCTGTCAGCTGGCCCATGGCGTCCATCTTCTGCGACTGAACCAGGGCGACCTGCGCGCGCTCGCGCTCGGCGATCTCCTGCATGAGCTGGTTGTTGGCGCGGGAGAGGTCGTTTGTCCTTTCGTCGATGCGCGCCTCGAGGGTGCTGTTGAGCTGTCGCAGGGTGTCCTCGGCGGACTTGAGCTCCTCGAGATGGCGTCGCGCCTCGTACTGTCGCCGTCGCGCGCGCAGCGCCGCCTCGACCGCGCTGGCCAGGGTCTCGCCGTGGACCGGTCGCTCGAGGACCACCACGTTCCCGAGCTTGGACAGCACCTCCGCCGCTTCCCTCGGCCGGCGGCCAGCGCGCTTGGTGGCGAGCAGGATGAAGGGAAAGTCCGACCAGGGCGGCTGGGCGGCGAGCCAGTCCATCAGCTTGTGGCGATCGGTCTCAGCCAGCGATTCCTCGGTGACCAGAGCGGCCCCGGCGCCGGCCGCCAGGGCTTCGGTCATCTCGTCGCCGCTGGCGCAGATCACGCATTCGTGCCCGCCGCGCGCCAGCAGGCGCTGGGCGATCTGCGAGTCGCGCCCCCGTAGCGCGAGCAGGAGGATCCGGTGCTCCATCAGCTTGCCGCCGCCGTAGGATCCTCCATCAGCGGCGTGCGGCCGCGATAGGCCGGCAGGCCGCCGAGGACGCCCTCGAAGTCTTCGAGCGGTTCGCCGACCTGGACCCCCGACGGTCCCAGGCGGAATTCGCGGATGCTGGTCTCGTGAGCGGTGACGCGACTCTTGGCGATGGTGACCGCCTTGAGCACATTGCCCTTGGCCTCGAAGTAGCGGAACAGCACGATCCCGTCGCTGAGATAGCTGAGGTCCACATCCGCGCGGACGTCGCCGATGATCCCGTGCTGGCCGAGCACCAGCATGGTGATGACTCCCTGCTGGTTGAGATAGCTGAGCAGTTCGTGCATCTGCAGCAGCAGGTACTTCTCGCCCGGCATGGCCTGCAGGAAGGCGTTGAGACTGTCGATCACCAGGAAGGTGACCCCGTCGTCCTCCACGGCGTGGCGCACCCAGCTGGCGAATTCGCCCGGAGACAGCTCGGCGGGGTCGATCTGCGAGACGTTCAGCGCCCCGCTTTCGATGTGCGGCTCCAGCTCCATGCCGAGCGACTTGGCGCGGGCGAGCATGGTGGTCACGCCTTCGTCGAACAGGAAATAGGCGGCCTTCTCGCCGCGACGGATGGCCTCCAGGCTGCAGCGCACCGCGGTGCTGGTCTTGCCGACGCCGGACGGTCCGGTCAGCAGGGTGTTGGTGCCGGGCGCCAGGCCGCCGCCCAACATCTGATCGAGCGCGGGTACGCCCGTGGAGACCAGTTCGCCGGTGAAGGTGCGGTGGTGTTCGGCGGCGATCAGGCGGGGAAAGACCGCGACCCCGCCGGTCTCGATGACGAAGTCGTGGAAGCCGCCGCGATACTTCACCCCGCGCATCTTGATCACGCGGAGGCGCCGGCGCTCGGAGCCGTAATCCTGGGCCGCCTGCTCGAGCGTGATGACCCCGTGGGCGATGCTGTGCAGCTGCAGGTCGCCGGGATCGGAGCTGCGGTCGTCGAGCATCAGGACGGTGCACTGGCGGGTGGAGAAGAACTGCTTCAGCGCCAGGATCTGGCGACGATAGCGCAGGGAGTTCTGGGCCAGCAGCCGCATTTCCGACAGGCTGTCGAACACCACCCGCGAGGGCCGGAGACGATCGACGCACTCGATCACGCCCTCGATGGTCTCGCCGAGTTCGACTTCGGACGGCTCGAGGATGGACTGCTCGCTTTCGGGGTCGAGACCGTCTTCGCTGACCAGCTCGAACAGCTCGATCTCGTCGAGCGACCAGTTGTGGCTCCGCGCCACCTCGCGCAATTCCTCGGCGGTTTCCGACAGGGTGATGTAGAGGCCGCGCTCGCCCACATGCGCGCCTTCGAGCAGGAACTGCAGGGCGATGGTGGTCTTGCCGCTGCCGGGCGTGCCCTCGAGCAGGTAGGATCGGGCCTTGGTCAGGCCGCCGCCGAGGATGTGGTCGAGGTCGGCGACGCCGGTGGATATGCGATTCGAGCTGGCGGCGGGGCGCATGGATCTTCCGCGGTTATGCGCTTTTGGCGCGATGACCTACCACAACGAGCTTGGCCTTTTTTGGATGCAGCGGCGCAGCGGCGATTGTGGCTGCGCCGGGCCACAAGCCCGGTATATCGTTCGGCGCGCGGCCGGGAGCCGCCCCGGAGGGCGAGCATGAAGGAGTTGATTTTGGCGAACGGCGAACAGGCGGAATCGGAAACGCCCGACTACTACGACACCCGCGGACGCGCCGATGCGTGGAGCGGCGGCGCGCGGATGATCGAGATCGCAACGCCGGCGGGTCCCTATCGCGTCTGGACCAAGCGGACCGGGAACAACCCGAAACTCAAGCTCCTGCTGCTGCACGGCGGGCCGGGCGCGACGCACGAGTATTTCGAAGGGTTCGACAGCCTGCTGCCGGCGGAAGGGATCGAGTACTACTATTACGACCAGCTCGGCTCGGGGAACAGCGATCAGCCGACCGATCCCGCCCTGTGGACCACCGAGCGGTTCGTCGAGGAGGTGGAGCAGGTACGCCAGGCCCTGGGTCTGACGCAGGATAGCTTCTGCCTTCTGGGCCAGAGCTGGGGCGGCATACTGGCGATCGAGTACGCGCTGAAATATCAGCAGCATCTGAAGGCGCTGATCATCTCCAACATGATGGCCTCGATCCCGGCCTACAACGACTATGCGCGGCGCGTGCTGATGCCGGCCATGGACCCCGCCCTGCTGGCCGAGGCGCAGGCGCTGGAGGCCGCCGGACAGACCGCGGACCCCCGCTACATGGAGATCCTGATGCCGATGCATTACGAAAAGCACGTCCTGCGCCGGCCCGCCGCCGACTGGCCCGAACCGGTGACGCGCAGCTTCGGTCACATCAACAACGAGCTCTACACCCTGATGCAGGGGCCGAGCGAACTCGGCGCCAGCGGCCGCCTGGCCGAGTGGGACCGGTTCGACGACCTGGCCCGGATCACCGTCCCGACCCTGACCATCGGCGCCCGCTACGACACCATGGACCCGGACCATATGACGGCGATGGCGGAGCGACTGCCGAAGGGCCGGCACCTGCACCTGCCGGAGGGCAGCCACCTGGCCATGTACGACGACCAGGACCGCTATTTCGCCGGCCTGGCGGCCTTCCTGCGGGACGTGGCGTAGGGTCCGCCCGCTGCTCGAACGCTCTGCCCTGCGATCCCGGTTTCGGCTGTGATCAGCGGAAATTCTAGGCGGGGACTTTGACGGAGGGCGCCGTCTTTGCCGGCGGCGGCGCGGCTCGCTTTACAAGCCGGCCCACCCGATCGAAGGATGGGGCGTCCGCGCGGGTCGGCCGGCGCGTCGGGGGAGACGGCTTGCATCATCTGTTGAAACTGGCGGCGTTGGCCGCCTGGATCATCGCCGCTCCGGCGCTCGCCCAGACCGCTCCGGCGGCGCCGACCACCGCGGTCAAGCCGCCCGCGCCGGCGCCCTTCACCTGGCGGGAGGTGATGATCCCCATGCGCGACGGGGTGGCGTTGCAGACGGTGATCCTGACCCCGGCCGGCCAGAGCGAGCCCCTGCCGATCCTGCTGCGGCGGACGCCCTACGGCGTGCCGGACAAGGCGCCCGCCGAGGTTCCGGCGTCGCTGAAGGCCCTGGCCGCCGACGGCTATATCTTCGTGATCCAGAACCTGCGCGGACGCTTCAAGTCCGAGGGCGAATTCAGCCTCTCGGAGGATTCACGGGTCACGCCGGGCAAGGGCACGATCGAGACGCGCGACGCCTGGGACACCATCGACTGGCTGGTCAAGCACGTGCCGCTGAACAACGGCCGGGTCGGCGTGATGGGCGTGTCCTACGATGGCCTGACCGCCGGCGTCACCCTGCTCGACCCGCACCCGGCGCTGAAGGCGGTCAGCGAACAGGCCTCGCCGGTCGACCAGTGGATGAACGACGACGACCATCGCTACGGCGCCCTGCGGCTCAGCTACGATTTCGAATACGCCGTACTCGAAGAGGCCGACAAGAACGCCAACACCCACTTCGCCTTCGACAAATGGGATACCTACGACTGGTATCTCTCCGCCGGCCCCCTGCCGGCGCTCAACGACAAATACCTTCACGGCAAGATCAAATACTGGAACGAAGCGACCGAGCACCCGAACTACGACAGCTTCTGGAGACAGCAGGCCTGGGCGGAGACCCTGCGCGGCTCGACCGTACCCAACCTCAACGTGGCCGGATTCTGGGACCAGGAAGATCCGTGGGGGCCATGGCGGATCTATCGCCAAGCCGCCGCCCACGACCCGGATCACACCAATCTGATGGTCGCCGGACCCTGGTGTCATGGCTGCTGGCGCGGCAAGGCGACCAGCCTCGGGCCGCTCGATCTCGGCCAGGACACGGCGCTGGCCTTCCGCGCGACGATCGAGGCGCCGTTCTTCGCCTACTGGCTGCACGGCAAGGGGGCCAAGCCCGACTGGGCCGCCACCATTTTCGAGACCGGCTCGAACGCCTGGCGCACCTACAAAGCCTGGCCGCCGCGTGACGCGAAGCCGACCAGCCTCTATCTGCACGCCGACGGAAGCTTGAGCTTCACCGCCCCCGGCGCGGCCGAGGCGGGCGCCCACCGCGACTATGTCTCGGACCCGGCCAATCCCGTGCCCTATCGCCAGCGTCCGATCTCGCCGACCTATCCCGGCGGCGACTGGCGCCATTGGGAATCCGCCGACCAACGCTTCGTCGATCACCGGCCGGACGTGCTGAGTTTCGTCAGCGCCCCACTCGACAAGGATCTGGTGGTCGCCGGCGAAGTGGCGGCCGAACTTTACGCCGCCACCTCGGGCACGGATGGCGACATGGTGGTCAAGCTGATCGACGTCTTCCCCGAGGACGCGCAGACGCCCCCCTGGCCGGCGGACGACGGGCCCAAACCCGGCCAGTTCGCCGCCAGCCTGAACGGCTATCAGCTCCCCATCGCCATGGAGGTCCGCCGCGGGCGCTTCCTGAAGGATTTCGAGCATCCGGCAGCCCTGGCGCCCGACAAGCCGATCCGCTGGGATGTGCCGCTGCGCGACCGCGACCACGTATTCAGAAAGGGCCATCGGATCATGGTGCAGATCCAGTCCACCTGGTTCCCCCTGATCGACCGCAACCCGCAGACCTTCGTCCCCAGCATCTACGCAGCCAAAGCCTCGGACTTCGTCGCCGCGCGTCAGCGGGTCTTCGCGTCGCCCGACATGGCGTCGCGGATCATCCTGCCGATAGTCCCATAACCGGCGTCCGGACGACCTCGGCGAGAGGCGCGGCGCTGGACCCGGCCAGCGACGCCGCGATCGGCGCGCGGACGCTCAGCAAGGCGTCCTGGCGGATCCTTCCCCTGATCGCGCTCGGCTACGGCTTCGCCTTCATCGACCGGGCCAACATCAGCTTCGCCGCCCAGACGATGAACCGCGACCTGCATTTCAGCGCCGCGATCTATGGCCTCGGCGGCGGCCTGTTCTTTCTGAGCTACGCCCTGCTCGAGGTTCCCTCGAACCTGCTGCTGGCCAGGTTCGGCGCGCGGCGCTGGATCGCGCGTATCATGATCACCTGGGGCCTCCTGGCCGCCGGCATGCTGTTCGTGCGCACGCCGCTGCAGTTCTACGTCATGCGCTTCCTGCTGGGCGTCGCGGAAGCGGGCTTCTTCCCCGGAGTGATCTACTATCTCACGTCCTGGTTTCCGGCCGAGGCGCGCGGCCGGGCGATCACCCGCTTCTATGTCGCCTCGCCGCTGAGCACGGTGGTGATGGGCGGCGTGGCGGGCAGCCTCCTGGGCCTGCAGGGCCGGCTGGGCCTGGCCGGGTGGCAATGGCTGTTCCTGGTCGAAGGCTTGCCGGCGGTGCTGATGGGTGTGGCGATCCTGTTCCTGCTGCCGGACTCGCCCGCCTCGGCCAAATGGTTGTCGCCGGACGAGAAGGACTGGATCGAACGCAAGCTGGCCGCGGATTTCTCCTCGCCGGAGCGCCACCGGGATCGCGGCCTGCTGCGCGCCCTGCTGAACCCGATCGTGCTGGCCTTCGCCCTGGTAAACGTGGTGGCGCTCGGATCCTACTACGCCTTCAACCTGTCGGCGCCCCAGCTGCTCGGACAGGCGACCCACCTTGACGTGGGCCGCGTCGGCTATCTGGTCGCCGCCGGCGGGGTGCTTGGCGCGGTGACCATGGTCCTGGCCGGCTGGCATTCGGACCGGCGCCGCGAGCGGTTCGTGCACCTGGCCATTCCCCTTTTCACCTCCGCCCTCGCCTACGCCATCCTGAGCGTGACCAAGGACCCGCTGGTGATGATCGGCGCCTACTGGCTGGCCATCGTCAGCAACTTCGGCATCGCCGCCACCGTCTGGCTGGCGCCGAGCGACGTCTTGGCCCCGCGCTCGATGGCGGTCAGCGTCGCCGTGATCAATTCGATCGGTCAGTTGGGCTCCTTCGTCAGCCCCTTCCTGTGGGGACTGGCCAAGGACGCGACGGGGAGCTTTCACCTGGGGATCAGCCTCTTGCCCATCGGCTACATCCTGGCGGCCCTGCTGGTGCTGGGGCTCGGTCGCCAGGCGAAGGCGCGACGAGACCATACGCCCCAGAGCCGCGGGCGGACCGGGCCGGCGCCCGATCATATAGGAGAGATTGACTAGTATGATTTGACTATTTTCTCGGGGCCGTTCACCCTGCTTCGGAGAGAAGAGGGCGACGCGCTCGCCCGCAGGAACCAGGCGGATGAGTAAGCGGACGCTCGAGACCCCGGCTGCGGGGCAAGTATCGGCGCTGGATATCGACGCCCTGCGCCGACGATATGCCGAGGAGCGGGACAAGCGTCTTCGCCCGGACGGAACCGATCAATATGTCCAGACCAAGGGTGAGTTCGGCTATTTCGTCGAAGACCCCTACGCCCGCCCCGTCGAGCGCGCGCCCATCGAGCGGACCGTGCAGGCGCTTGTCGTCGGCGGAGGCTTCGGCGGCATTCTCAGCGCGCTGCAGCTGAAGAAGGCCGGGCTCGAGGACATTCTGATTGTGGAGAAGGGCGGAGGCTTCGGCGGAACCTGGTACTGGAACCGTTACCCGGGCCTCGCCTGCGATATGAAGTCATACGTCTATCTCCCGCTCCTGGAGGAGGTCGGCTACGTACCGCCGCGCAACTATGCGAGCGGCCAGGAGATCCGGGAGCACGCCGAACGTCTCGTCGATCATTTCGGGCTGAGGGATCTCGGCCTGTTCCAGACCGAAGTGACCGAACTGCGTTGGCTCGAGGAGGAGGCGCTCTGGCTTGCCTCGACCGTCCAAGGCGATCGCATCAAGGCCAAATACGTCTTGACGGCCACGGGGAGTTTCTCGCGTCCCAAGCTGCCGGGGATCGCGGGGATCGACCGCTACAAGGGCCACACCTTCCACTCCAGCCGGTGGGACTACGGGTACACGGGGGGCGGCCCCGAAGGCGGCCTGGTCGGCCTGAAGGGCAAACGTGTCGCCATCATCGGCACGGGCGCAACCGCCATACAGGTGGTTCCGCACCTGGCCGAGACCGCCGAACATCTCTACGTCGTGCAGCGCACCCCGTCGGGCGTCGACGTCCGCGAGGAGAAGCCCACGGATCCCGATTGGATCGCCGCGCTGGGGCCCGGCTGGCAGAAGCGTCTCATCGAGAATTTCACGGCCCTCACGTCGGGCATGGGCGCCGACGAGGACCTGATCCAGGACGGTTGGACCTTCCTGTTCACGCGCATCGGCGCGCTCGGCGCGTCGAGCTCGGACAACAAGGGCGGGGCGAACTCCCTTGAGGCGCTACTGCTCGCCGCCGAATACGCGGACGCGGAGAAGATGAACGAAATCCGGACCCGCGTGGACGGTATCGTCGGCGACCGCGCCACGGCGGAGCGTTTGAAACCCTGGTACCGACGATTCTGCAAACGGCCCGTCTTCCACGACGGCTATCTGGAGACCTTCAACCGCGAGAACGTGACGCTCGTCGACACCGACGGCAAAGGAGTCGACGCCATCACCGAGGACGCCGTGGTGGTGAACGGCCAAGCCTATCCGGTGGACTGCATTATTTTCGCCTCGGGCTTCGAGATCGGCGCCGATACGGTCGTGAGGAACGGTTTTCGCATCGTCGGCCGAGACGGGTTGGACCTGGCCGCGAAATGGCAGGCCCAGGGCATAAGCACCTTCCAGGGGATGATGATGCATGGATTCCCCAACCTGTTCATCCATCAGACGGCTCAAGGCGCGCTCGCCGCGAATTTCTGCCATGGGCTGGACGAGATGTCCCGGCACATGGGCTATGTGGTGGAGAGGACCGAAGCGGCCGGGGCCAAGGTGGTCGAGGCGACGGCGGAGGCGGAGGCCGCCTGGGTCGGCCAATGCGGCGCGGTGAGCGGTATCGCCATGGACTTCCTCAAGACCTGTACGCCCGGGTACTACAACGCCGAGGGCCAGATAAATCCGGAAGCGATGAAGGGCTATGGTTTCGGCCTTGGTCCGATCGTCCTGTTCCAGATCATCCGCGGATGGCGCGACGAAGGCGGACTGAAGGGATTGGCGTTGCGCGGCGGCGAAACCCTGGGGCCTGCCCGGGCCTGACGGGAGCGGATCGGACCTGCTCCAGGCGTTGTCTTGCGCATGGTCCACCGGAACACCGGTCCGGCGTTCGGAGCCTGCTTTAATCGAGGGACCGCCGGTGGCGGCTGGGCAGTCGCCGGCTCAGTCCCTCGTGGTGCCATTGTTCGAGAACGGCCCGCTCCGCATCGATACGCCCGGGATCGCTCGTCAGGGCGCGCCGCGCCGCAAGGCTCGGCAGGGCGTCGGTGATGATGCCCAGATGAACGATGTAGCCATCCAGGTCGGTCATTTGATAGCGCCGCGCGATCGCTCCTATGGTCTCCGCGATATAGGTTTCGACACGGGCGATCTGGTCCTTCAATCCCGCCTGCAGATCCAGATCCCAGCGCGACGCCATCTGGAGTTCGTAGAAGGCCAAGGCCGGAGGCTCGATCAGCGTCTCCCAGAATATCTGCGGATAGCGGTAGAGCCCGTCCAGGTCGTCACCGGCCACGGACATCCTGCTCCCGATCGACGACAGCATTTTGGCCATGGCCGTTTCCGCCACCGTGACCATGAGGTCGGTGCGGGTCGAGAACTGATGAAGAAGAGAGCCTCGGCTCAGCCCCGACCGGTCAAGGATGATCTGTGTCGTGGTGTTGGTGTAGCCGATCTCGGCGACAGCCTCGATGGCGCAGTCCAGAATCCTCTGGCGGGTGGCCCGGCCCTTGGGCAGAAGAGGCCTGACGCGGGCGTTCACCGACATCGCGGCTCCTCGACGACTCGCCCGATCCTACCCTAGATCGGCGCCCCGAACACCGGCGCGCTTCGGCTCCATGGGCCGTCGGGCCAGCTCGAGCCGGATCACGTCTGGCGCAGCCAGTAGCTCGAAAGCCCCCGGAAACCCGGGCTCGTGTCGTATATCGCAGTACGGTCCGCGGCGCGGAGGGTCGGGAACCGTACGGTCATCACGTCAAGCAGCGCCTCACATTCCATCTTGGCGAGGGGCGCGCCGATGCAGCGGTGGGCGCCCCCGCCGAAGGCGTAATGCTTGATGTTCGAGCGCCGGATATCGAAGACCTCCGGATCGTTCGCCAGACCGGGGTCGTGGTTGGCGGCCGTCAACATGACGGCGATGACGTGGCCCTTTGGTACACACAGTCCGCCGATGTCGGTGTCCTGCTGAACGACGCGTTCGGTGCTGAAGATCGGCGGCTCGAACCGAAGCGCCTCCTCGATCGCGTTGCGGATCAGGCCGGGATCCTCCACCAGGCGCCGGTAGCTGTCCTGGCGCTCCATGAGGTTCTTGACCATGGTCCCCATGAGATCGGTGGTCGTCTGGTTGCCGGCGATGAGCAGGAGTTCCGCCTGCTGACAGATCTCGGCCACGGTGTACCGCTCGCCCTCCCCCGTGCGGGCGTCCATCAGCCCCGAGATCAGATCATCCGGGCGTTCGCCGCTGTCGAGCCGGCGTCCGACTTCCCCGGCGACGGTCCGGCTGATCGCGAGGGACGCCTCGGAACCAAGGCGGCGCGTCTCCGCGTCGGCGAGCGGATTGAGCTTGTCCGCGATGATCCGGTCGGACCAGACTTTGAAGTCGGCGTGCTGTGACGGATCGACCCCGAGCAACTCGGTAATCACGATGGTCGGCATGGGCCGCGCGATCCGCTCGATGAAGTCGAACTCGCGCTGACCCTCGATGGCCTGAAACAGGGTCTCGCAGATCGTTCGCGTCCGTGCGCGAAACGCCTCCAGCCTTTGCTTGCTGAAGGCCTTGAGCATCAGGGTGCGAAGGCGTTTGTGACGGTCGCCGTCGGAGTGAAGCATCGACGGCTCGACGGTCAGATCCTCCCCCCTCAGCCTCCGCGTCGAGCTCGGCGCCACGGTACGCGGATCCACCAGCAGTTCGGGATCTGAGAGCACCTGATGGGCGAGGGCCGCGGTCGATACGATGTGGTCGCGCAATTGGCCGTCTTCAAAGACGGGCGCCTCGTCCCGCAACCGGTTGAGGATGGTGAAGGGGTCGTCGCGGAAGGCCGGCGAGAGGGAGGTCAATCCAAGGCCGCGAGGCATGGCGCCGACATCGTCCTGGCTCATGGAAAAATCTCCTGGCGCCTTCGGTTGGTTCAGGTGAGCGGCGAAAGCGCGAACATCGCCTTCGCCATGGCGAGCAGCTGAACGTCGGTCTCCGGGCGGCCCGTGATCGCGTTCTCGATCTGCCGATGACGCAGGATCACCTCATCCTTGTATTCCGGATGGGTCACCACATAGGTCCGCTTCTGTTCGAGCGCCTCGAACACGCGGGCCGCCACATCGTCCGGAGACAGCCCCTGAGCGATGCTCTGGTTGGTGAATTCGCGCTCGCCCGGGAGCGCCGAGCTCAGGCCCTCACGGGAGACGCCGCTGATCAGGTTCCGGTCCGCATTGCCGATGTTGGTCGCGACCTGCCCCGGGCAGACCACCGCCACATGAAGACCATGGGGCCGAAGTTCATGAGCCAGGGCCTCCGAGATCGCCACCACAGCGTGCTTGGTCATGCCGTAGACGGCGGCGGCGCCGACGGCTGTGATGAGGCCGGTGATCGATCCGGTGTTCACCACATAACCGCCGCGCCCGGCCTGGATCATCTTTGGGACGAACAGCGCGACGCCATAGCCCAGACCCAGGACGTTCACCTTGACGATCCATTCCCAATCGTCCGGCAGGGCCTGCGAGGCCGGCCCTTTCCAGGCGACCCCCGCATTGTTGAACAGCAGGTGGGGAGGCCCGAACGCGTCGAGGACCCTCGTCGCGACGTCTTCGTAGTTTTTCCGGTCCGAGACATCGAGACGATAGGTCTTCACCGTCGCCCCGGCGCGACGGAGGTCGGCGGCGGCGCGATCGAGCGCCGCCTCCTCGATATCCGCGAGGAGAACCGTGGCGCCGAGAGCGGCGCAGCGCCGCGCCAGGGCGAGACCGATACCGCTTGCGCCCCCCGTGATGAACGCGGTCTCGCCTTCGATGTCCATTCTCCGCCCTCTATAGGATAGATCAACTAGTCATTATTGACCATTATATGGACGTCCGACCATAAGTCGAGCCCTGAACGGAGTAGAGGGTGACGGACATGTCGCGCCGGGCGTCATCCGGCTTGGATCGGCGGCGGTAGCGCGGGTAAGCTAGGGCGCCTCAACCAGAATGGATCAGGATTCTCCGCGCCGCCGCCGTGCTCTCTACGGCGCCAGGCCCGGCCTGCGGGACACCCATGCGCGCCACATTCTTTTCGATCCTGCTTGCCGCCGCCCTGTGCGCCGCCGCGTCGGCGGCGGAGCCCTCTACCGCCTTGCCTGCAGCGCCCTGGGGCGTGTTCAGCGTGGCCTCCGCCGGTGGGACCGACAGGACGGAGGTGGAGATCGCCTCGGTGCTGATCGCCAATACCGCCGGCGCGCGACCGGAGACCACCTGGATCAACGAGAAGAGCGAGCGGGTCTGGGTGGCGCGCAAGCGCGTCGTGAAGGCGGGCGCCGCGGACACCGTTCAATGGACCGACAGCCGGGCCTGCTACCAGCTGGTCGAAACCCTGGCGACGCTGACCGACCTGGACCAGCCCGCGCAGACGCCGATCCTTAGCCTCGACGAGCCGTCCGACGCCGGCGTCGTCTACCATCTTCAGGTCGCCGGCGCGTCGGCCGGACGCCCGCGCGCCATCCGGCTCGCCAATGGCAGGGACGTCCCTGTGAAGGTCCTTGTGCGCTCGGTGCTCGACGGTTTGGGCCCCTGCTGGTCCGATGCGCCGCCGAGCTTGGGGGCGAACGCGTAAAGCCTATCAGTGTGTGTGACCCGCCAGGTCCGACCCGAGGTTCGCCACGGGCGCCGACGCCCGCCCCAGGGACGGCAGGTCGCTCCGGTCCCAGCCGCCGCCCAGGGCGCGGACCAGGTTGACGCTGGCCAACTGGCGCCGGGTCTGCAGCGCCAGCAGGGTCTGTTCGGCCTGCAGTTCCGCGGCCTGCGCGGTGACCACGTCGAGATAGTTGGTCGCCCCCTCGCGATAGCGGATCAGCGACAGATGGGTGGTGGCCTGCGCCGCCGTCACCGCGTCGCGCTCGTCGGTTTCTTCGTTCCCGTAGTGCTTCGTCAGCGCCAGCTGATCCTCCACCTGCTGGAAGGCCGTCAGCACCGTGGCGCGGTAGTTCGCGCTGGCGAGGGTGAAGGCGGCCCGCGAGGCCGCCACCTGAGCCTTGCGCAGGCCGCCGTCGAACAGGCTGAAGGCGAGCTGCGGCCCCAGGGTCCAGAAGGTGTTGGGCGCGGTCAAGAGGTTGTTTCCGCCGGTGTTCTGCCACCCGCCGAGGGCGTCCAGGCTGATGGTCGGAAAATAGGCGGCCCGCGCGACCCCGATCTGGCGATTGGCGGCGAAGGCGCGCCGCTCGGCCGCGGCGATGTCGGGCCGCCGTTGCAGCAGGGCGGAGGGCACGCCGGTGGGCGCGTCAGGGACGATCCTCTGCCCCGTCGCCGGCGCGATCGAAAAGCTGGAGGCCGGCTGGCCGACAAAGCTGGCGATGGCGTGTTCGTAAAGGGCGCGCTGGGCCAGGACATCGGAGATCTGGGCCTTGGCGCTTGAAAGCTGGGCCTGGGCGCGGTCGACGTCGAGACCGGAGGCCACCCCGCCCGTGTGCCGGGCCTTGGTCAGGTCGAGGGCGCGCTGGTAGGCGGCGACGGTGTTCTGAAGAAGCTGGTTCTGAGCGTCGAGCCCGCGGAGCGACAGGTAGAAGTCCGCGAGCTGGACCTGCAGGCTGAGCTGCGCGGTGGCGAGATCGGCCGCGGACGCCTGCGCCTGCGCGCCGCCGGCGGCGGCCAGATTGCGCACCCGGCCCCAGAAGTCGAATTCATAGCTCACCACCGGGCCGACGGTATTGACCGCGTACTCGTTGGGCTGGCCCGCGCCGCGAAGCGGGCGCTCGGCGGACTGGCGATTGTAGGTGTTGGAGTCGTTCAGTCCGACGGTGGGAACAAGATAGGAGCCCGCCTCGGCGGCGAAGGCCCTGGCCTGATCGTAGGTCGCCAGCGCCGCCTGCAGGGTGGGGTTGGCGATCGGCGCCTGCGCTTCGAGCGTGTCGAGGGTCTGGTCCCCGAACAGGGTCCACCAGGCCCCGCGCGGACGATCGTCTCCCGGAGTCGCCGGCGCCCAGCCGGGCGTCTCCTTGAAGGCCGCGGGCGCGCTGCTCTGCGGCGTCACATAGGGCGGCGCGAAATTGCATCCCGCCAGCGCCAGGAGGCCGAGCGTGGCCATCAGACCGCGCCAGGGGGTGCTGTTGAGCTGCGGCATGGCGTCTACCGGCCTTCGCGACCGGAGCCCGCGGCCGGCGCCACCACGCGCACCAGCTGGCCCTCGGCGATGGAGTCCGGGGGATTGTCGATCACCCGGTCGCCGGGCTCCAGGCCCGAGGTGATCTCCATGGTCTGGCCGAGGTTGCGCCCGGTCCCGACGTGCTTGAGGCGCACGTGATCGCTGGCGTCCACTACCGCCGCCTCCATGCCCTGGCCGCGAAACAGCAGCGCGCTCGACGGAAGCTGCAGCGCCTGAACGCCTCCGCCGGCGGCCCCTGCAACGCTCGGGATGTCGAAGCTGACCTGGGCGTAGGAGCCCGGCTTGAGCGTATCCCCGGAATTGGCCACCATCAGCTCGGTGAGCAGGGTCCCGGAACCGTCGCTGATGGCCCCGGCGGTGGTGTCGAGGACGGCCGGGAAGGTGCGTCCGGGCAGTTCGGGCACGGTCAGGCTGACCCTGACGTCCCGGCGGATGTCAGCGGAATTGACCTGCGGGACGCGCACGTAGAGGCGCAGCCGGTCAGTCTTGGCGACGTCGAACAGTTCAGAGTTGGGCGAGGCGCCGGCGCCGGCGTTGACCAGGGCGCCGATGTCGGTCTTGCGGGCGGTGACCACCCCATCGAACGGGGCGACGATCCGCGCGAAGTCCTTCAGCGTCAGCAGGCGCTCGAGGTTGGCCTTGGCCGCCGCCACCTGGGCGGTCTTGGCGGCGAGGTCGCCGGCCTTCTCGTCGGTCTCCTGTTTGGAGACCGCGTCCTGGGTGAGCAGCCGGGTCCAGCGCGCGGCGGTGGTGGCGGCGAGCTTCATATTGGCCTGGGTAGAGAAATAGTCGGCCTTGGCCTGGGCGATCTGCTGATCGAGTTCAGGTGTATCGATGGTGGCGAGGACCTGCCCGCTCTTCACCCGCGCGCCGATGTCCACATACCAGCCGTGCACATAGCCCGGGACGCGCGAATAGATCGGCGCATTGAAGAAGGCCTGCAGGGTTCCAGGCAGAACGAGCTTGCGCGCCCCGGCGCCGGCCGTAGGCGACACAACGCTGACCGTCGGGATCGACTGGGTCGATGTGGCGGACCTGACCTCGGAGGATTGGTGCATGCGGCCGGCGATGCCGCTGACCACGACGACCACGGCCACGCAGGCCGCCGCCGCGCCGGCGATCGTCAGACCGCGCCTGGAGGCCGGCTTCGCCGGGGATCGCAAATCAGTGGGCATGGACAGGATCTTCCGGCAGGGGCGCAGCGGCGGCGCGCCCGGTGGCGTCCGGGGCGGTCCGCGTTCTGCCGTGGACGAGGCTGAAGACGACCGGGACGAACATCAGGGTGGCGATGGTGGCGAAGATCAGCCCGCCGATCACGGCGCGCCCGAGCGGCGCGTTCTGCTCGCCGCCCTCGCCCAGCGCCAGCGCCATGGGGGCCATGCCGATGATCATCGCCAGGGCCGTCATCAGCACCGGGCGGAAGCGCGTGAAGCCCGCCTCGATGGCGGCCAGGGTGGCGTCGCCGGTGATCTCGAGCTGTTCGCGGCAGAAACTGACCACCAGGATGGAGTTGGCCGTGGCCACCCCCATGCACATGATCGCCCCGGTCAGGGCCGGCACCGACAGGGGCGTCCCGGTGGCGAACAGCATCCAGACGATGCCGGCGAGCGCGGCGGGCAGGGCGGTGATGATCACGAAGGGATCGAGCCAGGATTGGAAGTTCACCACCACGATCAGATAGATCAGCACCACGGCCCCGGCGAGGCCGAACAGCAGGCCCGAGAAGGCCTGGTTCATGGTCTGCACCTGGCCCCGAAGGGTGACGAGCGCGCCTTTGGGCAGGTCCTTGTGCGTGCTCTTCAGGATCTGCTCGATGTCGGCGGCGACGGCGCCGAGATCGCGCCCCTGGATGGTGGCGTAGACGTCGTAGGCGGGAGCGATGGCGTAGTGGCTGATCACCGCCGGCGTGTTGTCGCGCTGCACGTCGGCCACGGCGCCGAGGATCTGCGATCCCCCGCGGTTCGAGGTGATCGGCACATTGTCGAGGTCGGACAGGGTGTCGACCTTGTACTGCGGAGTCTGGGCCACGATCGGATAGGAGACCCCGTTCTTGGGGTTCAGCCAGTAGGCCGGCGCCGTCTGGGCGCTCCCGGCCAGGGTGGTGGAGAGGCTGTTGGTGACGTCCCGCTCGGTCACACCCAGCTGCTCGGCGCGGGTGCGGTCCACGTTGACCCTGAGTTCCGGATAGTTGTTGGCCTGCTGGAGCCGGACGTCGACGAGGCCGGACACCCGTCGCAGCTTGTCCATCACTTCGTTGGTGTAGGCGAGGTTGGCTTCGCCGTTGGGGCCGGTGATCTGGACGTCGATCGGCGCGGGCGCGCCGAAGTTGAGGATCTGGCTGATGATGTCGGCGGGCAGGAAGGAGAAGGTCGTTCCCGGAAACTGCCTGGGCAACCGGGCGCGCAGCGTCTTCACGAACGCGGCGGTCGGACCATGGCCTTCCTTCAGCGAAATCAGGATGTCGCCGTCCTGCGGTCCGATCGTGCCGGAATTGCTGTAGGCGATGTTGATGCCGCTGAAGGGCAGGCCGATGTTGTTGACGATGCTGGCCACCTGACCAGCCGGGATCACCTGGCGGATCGCCTGCTCGACGTGATCGAATTCGGCCGACGTCTGCTCCAGCCGCGTCCCGGTGGGCGCGCGGACATGCAGGTTGATCTGGCCGGCGTCGATGTCGGGGAAGAAGTTCCGGCCCAGGAAGGGTGTGAGGGCGAACGACAGCAGCACCACGACCATGAATCCGACGATGAACCTGACGCGGTTCTCGAGCGCCAGCACCAGCAGGCTGCGATAGCCGCGGCGGAAAGCCTCGAACCGCTGTTCGAAGCCGTGTTGGAAGCGAATGAGAGGATTGTGGGACGGAGGCTTGTGGCCCGCATCGGCGTCGTGGGTCCCCGCCACCTCCACCGAGTGCGCGCCGGGATGATCCCTCAAGAGATAGTTGGCGAGGGTCGGCACCAGGGTCCGCGACAGGACGAAGGAGGCGATCATGGCGAACACCACTGCCTCGGCCATCGGGATGAACAGGAAGCCCGCGACGCCCGGCAGGAAGAACATCGGCACGAAGACGATGCAGATGCACAGGAGGGAGACGAAGGCGGCGGTGACGATCTGTCGGCCGCCGTCGAGGATCGCCGCCTGGACCGGCTTGCCCAGCTCGAGGTGGTAGTTGATGTTCTCGATCGTCACCGTGGCGTCGTCGACCAATATGCCGACGGCGAGCGACAGCCCGCCCAGGGTCATCACGTTCAGCGTCTGTCCGAGCGCCGAGAGGGCCGCGATCGAGCACAGCACCGCCAGCGGGATCGACACGGCGATGATCAGCGAGGAGCGCCAGGATCCCAGGAAGAGCAGGATCATCAACGACGTCAGCGCGGCGGCGATCACGCCCTCGCGGATCACGCCCGACACGGCGGCCTTGACGAAGATCGACTGGTCGCCGAGCAACAACACCCTGAACGATGGCGGCAAGGTCTGCTCCAGCCGCGGCAGGATTGATTTCACCCCGGCGACGATCGACAAGGTCGAGGCCGAGCCGCTCTTCAGGATGATGGCCAGGACCGAGCGCCGGCCGTCCACGTGAACCACGTTGGTCTGCGGCGGCGCGCCGTCCCGCACATGCGCCACGTCGCGTATGTAGATGGTGGCGCCGTTCACCGTCTTGATCGGCAGGTTGTTCAGTTCGTCGAACGCCTCGGGGCTGTCGTTGAGACGCACGTCATATTCAAATTGGCCGATTTTGGCCGTGCCGGCGGGAATGATCAGGTTCTGCTCGGCGATGGCGGTTCCCACGTCCTGCGCCGACAGGCCCTTGGACTGCAGCGCCTGCGGGTCGAGATCGATCTGGATCTGTCGGATCAGGCCGCCGTACGGCGAGGGAGTCGCCGCGCCCGGCACCGTGGCCAGCGCTGGCCGGATGAAGTTCTGAGCCGTGTCGTAGATCTTCTGTTCGCCGAGCGTCGCACTCGAATAGGCCAGCTGCAGAATGGGCACGGTGGAGGCGCTGTAGTTCAGGATCTGCGGCGGCGTGATGCCGGGCGGCATCTGCTTCAGCACCGTCTGCGACACCGACGTCACCTGGGCGGTGGCCGTGCGGATGTCGGTGCCCGGCTGGAAATAGATCTTCACCACACCGACGCCGGTCATCGATTGGCTCTCGATGTGCTCGATATTGTTGACCGTCGAGGTGAGGGTCCGTTCGTAGTAATAGACGATCCGTCCGGCCATGTCGGGCGCGGGCAGTCCCTGGTACTGCCAGACCACCGCCACCACCGGAATGTTGATGTCGGGCAGGATGTCCACGGGCATGCGCATCGCCGCCAGGGGGCCGACGATCAGAATCAGCACCGCCATGACGACAAAGGTCAGCGGACGCGACAGTGCGATGCGGACAAGCGCCAGCATATCTAGGATCACCCATGGGCGGGGCGCCGTTGTGCGGTGCGGCGCAGAGCCCGGTACTTAGAAATCGACCCGCCCGATGACGAATGAAAACCGCTTCATTTTCCTTTCGCCGCGCGAAAGCTGGCGGATCGGCGGCCTCGCGCCCGATGTTTGGGCGCTCGCCGGCCCTGTGGCTCGGGCGCCACAACCGCTCCGGCTGTCATCGAACTTTCATGCAATCAGCACGAAATCATCGCGCTGAGACCGTAGCCGCTAGGTCAGGCGCCAACAGGCGACCCGGGGTAATTCTCTAAAGGATCCAGTCATGACGTCCAAGAACGCGCTCCTGCAGGGAGCGGCGCTCGCCACCATGCTCACGGTAGTGACTGGCGGCGCGGCCTCCGCGAAGCCGGTTCACCACAAGAAGGCGACCCATGGCGAGGCGGCGGTCGCCGTCGCGGCGGTGGCGCCCGAAGTCAACGAACTGCGCTCGGAAGTGCAGCAGCTGCGCGCCACGGTCGAAGCTCAGGCGCAAGCGCAGGCCGCCCTGCAGGCGCAGATCGCCCAGCAACAAAGCCAGGTCGCCCAGGTGGTCTCCGACAGCCAGTCGGTCGAGGCGCGCCTTGACGAGGTGCCGCAGCAGGTGCTGACCACCGTCGGCGAGATGCCCAAGCCGAAGACCGACAAGCTCTATTACAAGGGCGTCTCGATCACCTTCGGCGGCTTCGCCGAAGCCGCCGGCATCTACCGCTCGCGCGACGAGACCGCCGACATCTCGTCGAGCTTCTCGAAGATCCCGTACAACGCCTCGGCGGCGTCCACGAACGAGTTCCGCGGCACCGCGCGCCAGTCGCGCTATTCGGCCCTGGTGGAGGGCGATATCACGTCCGATACCCGCGCTTACTTCTACGGCGAATTCGACTTCCAGGGCGGCGCCCAGACCGCCAACTCCAACCAGTCGGACAGCTACAATCCGCGCATCCGGAACCTGTATGCCCAGCTCGATCTCGACCAGTACGGTCTGAGCCTGCTGGCCGGCCAGAACTGGTCGCTGCTGACGATGAACTCCAAGGGCATCACCCCGCGCAACGAGGTCACCCCGCCGCAGATCGACGCGCAGTACATCCCTGGCTTCGCCTGGGCCCGCCAGCCGCAGGTGCGGCTCACCTATCACACGCCCGACAAGGCCTGGTGGGTGGCCGTCTCGGCTGAAAATCCGCAGACCACGCTGGGAACCATCAAGACCGCGTCTGGCGTGACGGTGGTCAACAACCAGGCTCCCACCAACGGCTTCTTCAGCGGCACCAACTATTCGCTGAACAAGTACCCGGACTTCATCGGCAAGGTGGCCTATGAAGGCATGCTGTTCGGCGATCACACCTTCCACGCCGAAGCCTTCGGCGTGATGCGCAACTTCTATGACCGCACCGTGGTCGCGCCGGCCGCCGGCACCCAGGCGGCGACGCTCGGCCTCGCCGCTGGCAACAGCAACCAGGACACCTGGGGCGGCGGCGGCGGCGGCAGCATCGCTTTGTCGGTCGTTCCCAAGCTGTTGGATGCTCAGGTCTCGATCTTCGGCGGCCAGGGCATCGGGCGGTACGGCTCGGGCGGCCTCGCCGACACGACCTCGGACGCCACCGGCAAGCTGCACGGCGTTCCGGAGTTCATGTGGCTGGCCGGCGGCACCTGGCACGCCCTGCCCGTGCTCGACATCTATGTGTTCGGCGGCGAGGAGCGCGAAGCCTCCAAGCTGTTCCACTACTCGTCGGTCCCCTCGTTGGTGGTGGGTCAGGGCGTCCTGCCGGGAACCAACAACTCGGGTTGCGCCACCGAGGCTGGAACCTGCTCGCCGGTGAACAAGGAGATCAGCCAGATCACCACCGGTTTCTGGCACAAGGTCTACCAAGGCAACTTCGGCCGGGTGCAGTGGGGCCTGCAGTATTCCTACACCGAGCTGAAGGCCTTCGCCGACGCGACCGTCACCGGCTACACGCCGAAGGGCACGGAGAACATGGTGTTCGCCAGCTTCCGCTACTATCCGTTCTGATCGACCGAACGGTCCGAGTGAAGGGAAAGGCCGCGGCGCTCGCCGCGGCCTTTTTCTTTTGCACTCCGGGCCGCTATCAATGCAGCCGCGCCATGGCCAGCGCCGCGGCGATACAAGACACGACGATGAAGATCGGCGGGACGCGCCAGCGCTCCAGCAGCATGAAGCTCACCACCGCGACGGCGAGGTCGCGCGGGCTCAGGACCGCGCTGGTCCAGATCGGATCGTAGAGGGCGGCGCCGAGGACGCCGACCACCGCGGCGTTGACCCCCGCCAGCGCGCCACGCGCCGCGGCGCGCCGGCCGAACCAGCCCCAAAGCCTCAGGCCGGCGACGCTCGCCAGGAGACCCGGCAGGAACAGGAACACCAGCGCCAGGACGGACCACAGGGCGCGGACGCCCGGCCCCGATCCCACCGGCGCCAGCTCTGCGCCGAGGTAGGCCGCGAAGGTGAACAGGGGGCCGGGAACCGCCTGCGCCGCCCCGTACCCCGACAGGAAGGCGCCGTCCGTCAACCAGCCGGTGGGGACCAGGGCATCGCGCAGCAGCGGCAGCACCACGTGCCCGCCGCCGAACACCAGCGCTCCGGCCTTGTAGAAGATCGCCATCACCGCGACGGGGGAGTGCGGCGCAACGCGTCCCGCCAGCGGCAGGCCGACCAGGAGGGCCGCGAAGGCGAACGCGGCCACCCAGGCCGTGCGCCGCCCGACCGGAAGCGCGGGCGCGGCGATCGGGAAATCCGCCGCTCGGCAGAGCATGGCGCCGGCGGCGGCCCCGGCGGCCAGGGCGACCAGTTGCAGGAGCGGTCCGGCGACCAGCAGGAGGAGCGACGCCGCGGCGAGGGCGATCGCCGTGCGGCGAACGTCCGGGCAGAGTTTCCGCCCCATGCTCCAGACGGCCTGCGCCACGATGGCGACCGCCACGAGCCTCAGACCGTGAAACAGGGCCTCGGCGTCCGGCCCCGACAGATGCGGCGACAGACCGGCGAACAGGGCCATGAGGATGGCCGACGGCAGGGTGAACCCGAGCCAGGCGGCGAACGCGCCCGGCCAGCCGGCGCGCCGCAGCCCGATCAGGAAGCCGACCTGGCTGCTGGCCGGCCCGGGCAACAGCTGGCAGAGCCCCACCAGGCTGGCGTATTCCTCGGCGCTGAGCCAGCGGCGGCGCTCGACATAGGCGCGCTCGAAATAGCCCAGATGCGCGATCGGCCCGCCGAACGAGGTCAGCCCGAGGCGCAGGGCCACGGCGAAGACCTCGAGCGCGCCGCCGCGCGGCGGCGATGGATCGTCCAGCGACACCTCGGCGGCGGAATCCACTAGACGTAGTCGAACAGCGCCATGAATCCGAAATCCATGTGCAGTTGCTGATGGCAGTGGAACAGGGTCCGGCCCGGATTGTCGGCGACGAAGTCGACCTCGATCGCCTGATAGCCGCCCAGCATCACCACGTCCTTGACCACCCCCGAGGTCGGCTTGCCGGCGATCCGGGTGAGTTCGAAGCTGTGCCGATGCAGATGGACCGGATGGATGTCGTCGCTCGCGTTTCGCATTCGCAGGCGGTAGCGACGACCATGCTCGAGCCGCAGGATCGGGCTCATCGCCATGTCCGAGAACGCCGCGCCGTTGATGGTCCAGCGATTGAAGCCGTTCAGCGCCGCATTGTCCTTGGCGAAGGTCATGTCGAAGACATGATCGGGCGCGTGGGCCTTGATCGCCGCGTCGCCGAAGACCGTGTAGTCCCACCCGGCTTTTGGCGGCTTGACCCACTGCGGCTCGCCCTTGGCCCCCGCGTATTCGACGACGATTCCCATGCCGTGACCGCGGTCGTCGTCGGCGAGGTCGCCCAGCACCCAGACGCCCGGATGATCCATGCGCACGAGGGCGGAGACCCGCTCGGCCGTCCCGATCCACAGCACCGGAGTTTCGGCGGGCGTGGGGACCGGATTGCCGTCCAGCGCGACCACCTGGAAGCTGTGGCCTGGCAACGCCAGGCTGCGGATCTCCGTGGCGCTGCCGTTGAGTACGTGCAGCAGCACCCGTTCGCCCGCCTTGACCCGGATCGGCTCGCCGTGGCCGAGCATGCGGCCGTTGATGGTGAAGTACTGGTAGCCGACTTCGAACCCCTTCGGCACGCCCCTGGCCAGCGACGCCTTCATCGCCCCTTCGCCGCTCGCCTTCAGCGCGGGATCGACCTCGGATGGGGACAGGAAATCCATCGCCATGTCCCCGCCGCGGCTCAGGGTCGGGCCAAACTCCTTCAGGGTCAGGAACACCTCGCGATCGTAGCGGCCGGGCTCGGAGGTCGGGGCGATGTACACCGGTCCGACCTGTCCGCTGTACTGGCCCGCCTGCAGGTCGCCGCGCGCCAGGAGGTGGCTATGGTAGAACCTGTGGCCAGTGGGGCCGGGTGTGAACGTGACCCGGCGGACGCCCTTGGCGGGGATGAAGGGCGTGCCCTCCTCCGCCGAGCCGTCCACCGCGACGGCGACCGTCTGGCCGTGCCAATGCAGCTGTTCCGGCGTCGCGGTGTCGTTCCGGACATCGACGGTGACGGGCCGGCCGGCGCTCAGGCGCAGGAGCGGCCCTGGAAACTGATCGTTGTAGGTGGTGGTCCTGACCGCAACGCCGGGGGCGAGCTCAACGGTCCCGGCGGCGATCCTGATCGTATGATCCGCGGGCGCCTCGGCAGGTCGCCTGCCGCAGGCCGCGAGCGGAGCGGCTGCGGCGAGGGCGGCGGGGGCCGCCATTTGAAGCAGCTGTCGACGATCGAACGCCATGGGAGTCTCCCTGGTGCGCCGATGTTCGCCGCTAGGGCCTTCGGGGGCAAGCGCCGTTCACCGCAACGGAAGCCATCCGGCGGCCGCCGCCAGTCCCCACAGCCCCAGACCCAGATAGACCAGGGCGGCGGCGACCTGCAGCGCGCGGATCGGCAGGATCCGCGTGATCGCCTGGCCCAGGAAGACCGCGGGGACGTTGGCGAGCATCATGCCCGTCGTCGTTCCGGCCGCCACGGCCAGCACCGAGTGGTAGCGCGCGGCGAGCGCCACCGTGGCGATTTGTGTCTTGTCGCCGATCTCGACGAGGAAGAAGCAGACGGCGGTGGTCAGGAACACGCCAAGGCCCGCCCGCGCCGGCTGGCTTTCGTCGCCCGCCTTGTCCGGAATCAGCGCCCACAGCGCCATGGCGATGAACGATAAGGCGACCGCGTATCGGAACCACGGGGCGGCGAGCAGCCCCGACATGTAGAAGCCCACCACCGCCGCCAGCGCGTGGTTCAACACCGTGGCGGCGAGGATACCGAGCAGGATCGGCGCCGGCTGCCGATACCGGCTCGCCAGCATGATGGCGAGCAGCTGGGTGCGGTCGCCCATTTCGGCCAGGCCGACGAGCAGGGTCGAGATGAAATAGGGCTCCACGGTGTCGTCCAGACGTGTGACACGGACGATGGCGCGACGCCCGCCCGCCGCCGTAGGCGAGACGGCGGCGGGCGTCAATCGGTCGGACGGCGTCTGTTCAGCGCGCGCTCCGGCGCACGGCGAGACCGACCGCCGCGGCCGCCGCGGCGGCGATCCACAAGGCCTGCAACCCGAGATGCGGGTACACCGCGGCGCCGGCGAGCGCGCCGGTCAGCAGGCCGAGCCACAGCAGGAGGTCCGGGATCCAGGCGAAGGCGTCGCCGCCCGTGAAGGCCGCCGTCAGATGTCGCCCGAGCCGAACGAGCGTGCCGGTCATGTAGGTGAGCCCGACCGCGGTCTGACCTTCGCGCTCGAAGACGGTGTTCTCCGCGCCCATGGCGATGGCGACGATGATGAGCGCCAACGGGGAGAATCCCAACGCCGATACGGCGGCCGCGAGGCCGAGCAGCAGCGACACCAGGACTAGGACCGCGGTGGCGCGCGCCGCTGCGACGGCGCGCGCCACCAGTGACCCCAGCACGACGCCCGACACGAAGGCGCCGATCAGTCCCGCCGCCACGGCGGCGTTCGGCGAGCCGGTGACGAGGCCGACGCTCAGCCGTGTGGAGTTTCCGCTCATGAACGAGACGAAGAAGCCTCCGAGCGCGATGTAACCGATGGCGTCGACGAAACCGGCGACGACGGCCAGGGCGATGGCGGCCGCGCGCGTGCGTGCATCAAAGCGGATCACCGCGTGCGCCTCGTGTGGGTCGGCAAGGCTAGACCGGAGCGAAGAAGGCGGCCGCGGTCAGCACGGCTCCGAACACGGCGCCGCCAGCCATCACAAACCGGAAGGTGTGCGGATAATGCATCGCCGCGTACAGGGCTTTCAGGCCGCTGGCGGGTGTCGCCAGCACCAGCGCGCCCTTCACCAGCATCGCCCAGCCCAGCAGGGTGACGATCACCGGCAAATAGCCGCCGGTCCAGACGCTGTGGCCGAGGACGCAGGCGACCCCGGCCGCCAGGGTGAACACGCCGATCGTCAGCAGCCCGCCCGGGTCGTCGACGAGGGCGTTGAGCATCTGCAGCGACGCCTTTGGCCGCGACGCCAGGATCGCGCACAGAATGAGGCAGAAGAGACCGAAGGCGCGCGCGAGATAGAGGGTGAGGGGCGACATGGTGGGATGGCTCCTTTGCCGTCGCGATCAGCCTCTGCCCTCGGACGCGTCGGTGCAACGGCCAGGTGGTCGCGGCGCAGGCTTGGAGCCCCTGCGCCGCGACCTGCTCAGGCGGCCTTGGCGGTGCTCGCGTTGGGGGCGTCGTGCACCGCTTCGGCGGCCTTGGGCGTCTCGATGTTCGGTGGATTCCAGGAGGGGCTCCGGCAAAGCGCCCACATGATGACCATGCCGGTCGGGGCGAGGAGCACCACCGCCGCCATTCCCCAGATACAGATCAGTTCCGCCACAGCCTGCATGGAGCTCTCTCTCCGCCATTGACCGGAACAGTGTCGGCGCCGGATCAAATCGCGCTTTGATCGAAATCAAAAATCCATGGCCCAAGTCGCCGGGCGGCTTGGCTCGAGCGCGCAACGGGGGTGGAGTCGCGCCAGGGGCGGTCGTCCGCGAAGCGCTTGTTTGCCGCCGTCGAGAGGGACTTCTACAAAGTATGTATAACCACCTATACGGCTATATCGCGCGCGTTAAGTCTATTGTCGATAGATTGAACGACATCAGATCGCCCGCCAGCGCTCGTTGTTGCTGGTATCGGTTTGGATTTCCTGGACGCATACGCCGGCCTGCGTCCAATGTGTTTTTCGCGGCCGGCGTTCCAATGTTTCGCCTTGAGCGCGGTGTCCATGTTCCTGAACAGCCTGAAGATCGCCGGCAAGATAAACCTCGCGTTCGTCGCCCTGATCGCTGGGTTCATCGCCTCCTCCAGCGTCACCTATCTCAGCATTCAGACGATGGCCGCCGCGGGCGCCCAGAGCGAAAGTGCGCTGACCCTGGCCGGCCAGGCTGACGCCCTGCTCACCGACGTCCTGGAGCAGACCAATGCCCTGCGCGGCTATGTGATCAAGGGCGAGCCGAAGTTCCTCGCCACCTATCAGGAATCGGCCGTCGCCTTCGACAAGACCTTGGACGCCATGCGGGCCGGGGCCAGCCAGGCCGACGACGTCGCGCGCTTCACCGCCATTCACGACGCCATGGCGAAATGGCGCGGCGAGATCGGCGACCGGGTCGTCAGCCTGATGGCGTCGCCGGACGGGCGCCCGGAAGCCGCCAATCTGAGCGGCGTGAAGAGCCTGACTGCGATCCGGCGCGCGCAGAGTCAAATCCGCGCCGCCGCCGTCGCGAGCGCGGTCAAGAGCCGGGCGGACGACACGCGCGCGACTCGGGTGGGTCTCGCCGCCATCCTCATCGGCGGCCTGGCTTCGGTCCTGATCGCCGGGGCGATGGGACTTCTGCTGGCGATGACGATCGGCCGGCCCGTGGCGCAGATGACCGCCCTGATGCGCCGTCTGGTGCAGGGTGATCATTCCGTCGACATACCCTCTGCGCACCGCGCCGACGAGGTCGGCGACATGGCCCAGGCGCTCCTGAGCTTCAAGGACGCCGCGATCCGCAAGCTCGAACTCGAGGCCGACGCCGTCGCGGCGCGAACGGCCGCGGAGGTCGAGCGTGACCGCAGCGAAGCGGCGGCCCGGGCCGCCGCCGAAGAGCTGGGCAAGGTGGTCGGCGCCGTCGCCGCGGGCCTGTCGCGGCTCGCCCGGGGGGATCTTTCGTTCCAACTCACGCAGGTATTCTCCGAACAGTACCGGGCGCTGAAGGAGGACTTCAACGGGGCCGTGACCGCCCTCAAGGAGACGATCCTGGCGATTTCCGCGAATGCGACGACGATCCGCGACGGTGTCGGCGAGATCGCCGGCGCCACCGACGACCTGTCCCGGCGCACCGAGCAGCAGGCGGCGACGTTGGAGCAGACCGCGGCGGCCCTCGACCAGATCACCTCGACCGTGCGCGCGAACGCGGAGAACGCGGCCGACGCCAGGGCGATCGTGGCGGCTGCCAAGGAGGCCGCCGAAGAATCCGCCCAGATCGTCGACAGGGCCATTTCGGCCATGTCTGGCATTCAGACGTCGTCATCCGAAATCACCGAGATTGTCGATGTGATCGACGAGATCGCCTTCCAGACCAACCTGCTCGCGCTGAACGCCGGAGTGGAGGCGGCCCGGGCCGGCGACGCCGGTCGCGGCTTCGCCATCGTGGCGACGGAGGTTCGGGCGCTGGCGCAGCGGTCGGCCGCCGCCGCGAAGCAGATCGAGACGCTGATCACGAAATCCAACGTCCACGTCGGCGCGGGAGTCGATCTGGTCGGGCAGACGGGCCGGGCCCTCGAGCGGATCGTAGGACAGGTTGCCGAGGTCAACGCCTGCGTCGGCGGCATTGTGGGCGTGGCGAAGGAACAGGCCGCAGGGCTGGCGGACATCAACACCGCAGTGGGACAGATGGATCGGGTCACGCAGCAGAATGCGGCCATGGTGGAGCAGACCTCCGCCGCAACCCGATCGCTGCACGCCGAAGCCGCCAACCTCTCGCGGCTGGTCGGGCGGTTCGACGTCGCCGCTCCGGCGGGCGCCGATCGCCATTCCGCGCCGCGGACGACGTCGCCGCCGCGGCGCGCCGCCTGAGATCGCCTATGCCGCGGGCGTCACTCGTCCGGCGGCAGCTGCATCTCGTGCCATAGACCGTTGAGGATGGCGAAGGCCAGGGCCAGACCCAGGCCCAGGATCCAGGTGAAGTACCACATGGCGTCTATCCTCAGTAGTAGTCGGGGCTGGCCAGGATGGTCCGGGTATCGCTCCGCCCCCAGAGCACCTTGAACACCCAGCTGGTGTAGGCGAGCACGATCGGCAGGAAGATCACCGTCGCCACCAGCATGTTGAACAGGGTCGTATGGCTGGAGGAGGCGTTCCATACCGTCAGGCCGGAATGGCGATCGACCGAGCTCGGCAGCAGGATCGGGAACATCGACAGACCGACCGTGGAGATCACCCCGATCGCCGACACGGCCGACCCGCCGAGCGCCGCCGCGCCCCAGCCCCGCCGCAGGCCGGTCATGGCCAGGACCGCGCCGAGGACGCCGAGCGCGGGGGCGAGCCACATCCAGGGATAGGCGGCGAAGTTGTCGAGCCAGGCGCCGGGCGCAGGAATGATGGCCGTGTGCAGCGGATTGGACGGCCCGGACGTATCGGGCGCGGTCACCATGCGATAGCCGAGTCCGGTGAAGCGGACGAACAGGAAGCCGATAGCGAACAGGACGATGACGCCGGTGGCGGCGATGTCGCCGAAGGCGCGGGCGCGATCACGGACCGGCCCGATCTCGGCCTTGACGGTCAGCCAGGCAGCGCCGTGCAGGGTGGTCATCGCCACCGACAACAGGCCGCAGACCAGGGTGAAGGGCGTGAACAGGCCCAGCAGATTGCCGTGGTAGGCGATGCGCAGATCGCTGTCGAAGCTGAACGGGGCGCCGCTGAGCACATTGCCCACCGCCACGCCGAACACCAGGGCCGGGACGAAGCCGCCGGTGAACAGGGCCCAGTCCCAGAAGGCGCGCCAGCCCTTGGACGGGCGTTTGGAGCGGTACTTGAAGCCGACGGGGCGCAGGATCAACGCCGCAAGCACCAGGAACATGGCCAGGTAGAAGCCCGAGAAGGCGACCGCATAGACGAACGGCCAGGCGGCGAAGATCGCGCCGCCGCCGAGGATCAGCCACACCTGGTTACCCTCCCAGGTCGGGCCGACGGTGTTGATCGTCATTCGCCGTTCGTTGTCGTTGCGGGCGACGAACGGCAGGAGGGCCGCCACGCCGAGGTCGAAGCCGTCGGTAAGGGTGAAGCCGATCAGGAGGACGCCGAGCAGCGCCCACCAGATGACCCGCAGCGTCATGTAGTCGAGAGGCAGAGCCATCGGTGCGATCCTTATTCAGCCGGCGCGGGGACGGGCAGGTCCAGGCCGCCGCCGCGCGGCGTGTCGAGACGGGTGGGAAGCTCGCCGGCCGGCTCGCCCGTGTGCGCGTAGGGACCACGGCGCACGGTGCGGATGATCAGGCCGATCTCGACCACGGCGAGGGCGCCGTAGATCAGGGTGAAGCCGGCGATGGTCGCCCACAGCTCGGGCCGGCTGAGGCTGGAGGCGCCCAGCGACGTCGGCAGGACGCCGTCGATCGCCCACGGCTGGCGCCCGACCTCGGCCAGGACCCAGCCGAGTTCGACCGCGATCCACGGCAGTGGAAGGGCCAGCACGCCCGCCCATTGAATCCAGCGGCTCTCGTGGCGGCGCAGGGCCATCATCAGGAAGGCCACGCCGAACAGGCCGATGAAGAAGAAGCCGGCGAACGCCATGATGCGGAAGCACCAGAACATCAGCGGCACGTTCGGCACCGTGTCCCAGGCGGCCTTGTCTATGGTCGCCTGGTCGGCGCTCGCGGGATCGGCCACGTACTTCTTCAGCAGCAGGCCATAGCCGAGGTCGCGACCATGCTCGGCGAACACCCGGTTGGCGTCGGGATCGGCCGGCTTCAGCTTGAGCTGCTCGACCGCCTGATAGGCGAGGACCCCGGACTTGATCCGATCTTCGGCCACCGCGACGAGCTCGTAGATGCTGGCCACTGGCTTATCGATGCTGCGCGTGGCGATCAGGCCGAGCACCCAGGGGATCTTCACGGCGTAGCGGGTCGTGTGCGCCGCGGAGTCGGGAATGCCGAACAGGGTGATGCCGGCCGGGGCCTTCTCCGGCGTCCACGCGGCCTCGAGCGCCGCAAGCTTCATTTTCTGGTTGTCCGTCAGCGTGTAGCCGGACTCGTCCCCGAGCACGACCGTCGACAGGGCCGCCAGCAGGCCGAACGACGCCGCCACGGTCATCGACCGCTTGGCCACGGCCGTCCACTTTCCCTGCAGCATGAACAGGGCCGAAATGCCGAACACGAAGGCGGCGGCGATCAGGTATCCGGCCGATACGGTGTGTACGAACTTGGCCTGGGCCACCGGGTTGAGGATCACCGCCAGAAAGTCGGTCACCTCCATGCGCATGGTCTGCGGATTGAACGCCGCGCCCACCGGATGCTGCATCCACCCGTTGGCGACCAGGATCCACAGGGCCGAGAGGTTCGTACCGAGGGCGGTCAGGAAGGTGACGAACAGGTGGGCGGGCTTGGACAGCTTGTCCCAGCCGAAGAACATCAGCCCGACAAAGGTCGCCTCGAGGAAAAAGGCCATGAGCCCTTCGATGGCGAGCGGTGCGCCAAAGATGTCGCCCACATAGTGCGAGTAGTAGGACCAGTTCATGCCGAACTCGAACTCCATGGTCAGGCCGGTGGCGACGCCGAGCACGAAATTTATGCCGAACAGGGTGGCCCAGAACTTGGTGATCCGCTTCCAGATCTCCCGGCCGCTCATCACATAGAGGCTCTCCATGATGAACAGCATGAAGGACAGGCCAAGCGTCAGCGGCACGAACAGGAAGTGATACATCGCCGTCAGCGCGAACTGCAGACGGGAGAGGTCGACGACCGACAGATCCATGGCTCACTTCCTCGCGGTCGCCCACGACCGCCCAGGGGGTCACTGCTAGAGGCGGTTCGGCTCATTCGCGTTGACATCGATCAAGGCGATTGGCGCTACGCGGCGCGTAGGTAATGTGGATGACGGCCGTTTTTTCCAGCGCAGCGCCGCTCCCTGCCGAACGCCGGCGATGGCTTCGCGCATTGAGCCGGGGCGGGGGGTCCGCGGCGCGGCGCGCCGCCGTATTCACCGTGCTGGACGTGGCGGGCGCCGTGGCGTTCGCCGCAGGACTGGCTCTGACCCTCGCCCCCGCCCCCCATCTCCCCATGGGGCGGGCGCTCGGCTTGGCCGTCGCCCTGCTTGGGGCGGGCGCGCGGGCGGTGTTCGTCCGGTTGGCGGCCGGCGCCGCCGGCGAGGCCGCCGTGGCGGTCAAGGCCGATCTGCGCCGCCGGGCCGTCCGCTCCGCCCTCCTCGCCCGGAACGGGCATCGCCCGCCGCTGGGAGAGACCCTGGCGGTCGCCGCCGACGCCGTCGAGGCCATCGACGGCTATGTGGCGCGCTTCGCCCCGGCCCAGGTCGCGGCGGCGGCGGCTCCACTGCTGGTGGCCGCGGTCATGGCGCTGGCCAGCCCGATCGCCGGGCTTATCGTGGCGCTGACCTTCATCCCCTTCATCGTCGGAATGGTGCTGGCCGGCGGCGCCGCCGAACGGGAGGCCGGCCGCCAGTTCGAAGCGCTCAGCCGGCTGTCGACCCTGTTCGCCGACCGTCTGCGCCAGCTGCCGCTTCTGCTCGCCTTCCAGGCGGAGGCTCCGACCACGGCCCGCCTGACGGACGCCGCCGAGACCCTGGCCGCGCGCACGCTGAAGGTCCTGCGCATCGCCTTCCTCTCCTCGGCGGTGCTCGAGTTCTTCGCCGCCTTGTCGGTCGCGCTGGTGGCCGTCTATTGCGGCTTCAACCTGCTGCACCTGCTGCCCTTTCCCGCGCCCGATCCCCTCGACCTGCGGCGCGCCGTCTTCGTGCTGGCGCTGGCCCCCGAGGCGTACCTGCCCCTGCGTCGGCTCGCGGCCGCCTATCACGACCGCCAGCAGGCCGACGCGGCGGCGGCGGCGCTGATCCCCGCGACCCGCGAGACCGCGGCGCCGAGCCGGATCCGGCTGGCGCGCGCTCCGGCGATCGACGTCGATCAGGTGACCGTCGTCTACCAGGACGAGGCCCACCCGGCGCTTCAGGCGTTCAGCCTGCGCGTCGAGCCCGGCGAATGCGTCGCCCTGATGGGTCCGACCGGATCGGGCAAGAGCACCCTGCTGGACCTGCTGCTTGGCCGGGTCGCCCCCACCGACGGCGTCGTGCGTATCGATGGCCTTCCGACCACCGCCGGCGCCCCGCTGGCGGCCTTCACCGGGCAGGCCCCGATGGTGATCCCGGGATCCCTGCGGGACAATATCGCCCTGGCGCGCCGGGACGCGTCCTTGGGCGAGGTGGTCGACGCCGCCCGGCGCGCCGGCCTGCTGAACACGCCCGGCGGTCTCGAGCGCCGCATCAACGAGCGCGGCGGCGGTCTTTCCGGCGGCGAGCGCCGGCGCCTCGGCCTGGCCCGCGCCTTCCTGAGCCCGTCGCCGCTGATCCTGCTCGACGAACCCACCGCCAATCTCGACGCCGAGTCCGAAACCCTGCTGCTGCCGGCCATCGCCGAGGCGATAAGGGGCCGCACGGCCGTGCTGGCGACGCATTCCGAGCGCGTGGCCGCCCTGGCGGACCGCATCGTCCGGCTGGATCGTTGACCATGACGCTGCAGGCGCTCGTGACGGCGCAGCGGCGCCGGCAGCGCGGGTCGTTGCGGCTGGCCTCGCTCGCGGGCGTCTCGGCGGTGTGCGCCGGCGGCGCCCTGCTCGGCCTTTCCGGCTGGTTCATCACCGGCGCCGCCGTGGCGGGCGCGACCGGCGCGGTCGCCGCATTCAATTATCTTCTGCCCAGCGCGGCGATCCGGGCGCTGGCCATCGTGCGCACCGTGGCGCGCTATGGCGAGCGGCTGGAAGGGCACCGCGCCGCCCTGGCGTCGCTCGCGGCGATCCGCCCGGCCATCTTCACCGGACTGGTCCGCCAGGCGCCGGAGCGGGCGCTGGAGTTGTCGACCGGCGAGGCGGTGTCGCGCATGGTCGGCGACGTCGACGCGATCGAGACCCTGTTCATCCGCCGTTCGGGCCTGTGGAGCGCGGCGGCGGCGGCGGGCGCGGGCGTCGGGCTCACCGCCCTGGCCGGCTGGCCCTGCGCGGCCGTTTTCGCCGCCCTGTTCGCTGTGCGGGTGTTGGGCGCGCTGACGCTGGCCCACCTCGCCGCGGCGGACGGCCGCGCCTTGCAGCAGAACGAAGGTCGGCTGAAAGACCGGCTGGCGGCGACCCTTTCCGCCTCGGCCGAGCTGGCGGCCTACGACCTCGTGGAGTGGGCGGTCGACCGCGCGACCGCCGCCGGCGACGCGCTGGGACAGACCCGGCGCAAGCAGCATCGGGCGGAGGGGCGGCAGGCCGCGTTCGCCGCCGCGATCTCGGGCGCCGCGACCGTGGCGGTCCTGGCCCTGGCCGCGCATGCGCCCTTGCCGCTCGCCGCCCTGGCGGCCCTGGCGGCCGGCGCGTGCCTGGACGGCGCCTCGGGTCTCACGCAGGCCCTGCTCGACCGGGCGGCCATGCGCGAGGCCGCCGGTCGCATCGACGGCGTGCTCAGGCCGGAGCCGGCGTCGACCCACCGGCCGCTTCACGCGGCGGCCCTGGCCTTTGGCGCCCCTCGCGGCGGCTGGATCGAGCTGCAGCCGGGCGAACGCCTGGTCCTGCTCGGGGCGTCCGGATGCGGCAAGACCACGCTTCTCGAGCGGATGTTGAAGCTCCGTTCGGAGCCGGGCTGGCCGATACGGATCGGCGGCGAGACGCCCGGCGCCCTGGCCGACGCGGAGGTCCGGGCCCTCTTCGCCTACGCGCCGCAGGACGCGCCGCTGCTGTCGGGGACGATCCGTGAGAACCTGACCCTGGCGGCCGCGGAGGCGAGCGAGGCTGACCTCTGGACGGCGCTGCGCGACGCGGCGCTCGAGGACCGGGTCCGGCGCGCGCCCATGGGGCTGGACACCTGGGTCGGCGACGCGGGCGAGCGTCTGTCCGGCGGCGAACGCCGGCGGCTCAGCCTGGCCAGAGCCCTGTTGCGGCCCGCGCCGTGGCTGCTGCTCGACGAGCCGACCGAAGGGCTGGATGCGGAGACCGAGCAGACGGTGATCGAACGCCTTGCGCTGCGGCTTCAACGGACCGGCCAGGGCCTGATCCTGATCAGCCATCGTCCGGCGCCGCGGCGGCTTTGCGGTCGGTTCCTCGACCTCGGCGGCGCGCCGGTGATCTACCGCGCCGCCTGAAGCGATGCAGACTCCGGAACGACGAGAGGGCCCGATCGATGTGATCGGGCCCTTCGGCGCTTAAGGCATTCCCGAAGCACGCGCCGGCTTTCGGATCAGACTGTGCGTCAAGACAAGGCGCTGGAGCGCGGGCTCTAGTCCAAACCCACGCTCCAGCCGAACGCCGGTCAGAACTTCCGGCCGATGCCGATCGAGTACACCCACGGATTCAGGTCGACGCTGGATTTCAGCGCGCCGCCGTTGATGACGGCGTCGGTGGTGAAGAAGACCTTCTTGACGTCGAGGTTGGCGATCCAGCGGCCCGTGAGGGCATAGTCGGCGCCGACCTGCACGGCGCCGCCGAAGCCGTCCTTCAGCCGGACCGAGAAGGCGTTCTCCTTCTTGCCGCCGTAGAAGATCATGTAGTTCACGCCCGCGCCCACATAGGGACTGAACCGCGCCTTGGGCATGAAGTGATATTGCAGCGTCACGACCGGCGGCAGCACCCAGGTCTTGTGCACCTGGAGGTCGGTTCCGGGACCGACCGCCTTGATGGTGTGCTGAGTCGTGCCGAGGATCGCCTCGACCGAGATGTTGTCGGTGACGAAGTAGACGAAGCCCAGCGTCGGCATCACGCTGTCGCTGACGTTGACGTGCAGGCCGCTGGCGACACCCGCCGCGGTCTTTATGCTGGCGGAGGTGTCCGGCGACACGTCGCTGACCCGCAAGTCGACGATGAAGGTTCCCTTGCCGCTGGGCTGGAATTCGGTGGTGGTCTGGGCGCCGGCGGCGCCGGCGGAGACCAGCAGGGCCGCGGCGGCCGCGCCCAGGGTCATCAGGTGTTTCATAGTCGTATCCCCTTCTCGTGTCGCCTTAGGCGACGATGGGGAGAGCTTGGCGGACCCGGCCGAACCGCGCTTTGATCCAACTCAACTTATTGAAAATTCTCGCGTTACACAGCCACCGAATGGCGCCCGCGCTCGGGTTCGTAATAGCGATCGAAGGCGGTGCACAGGGTGCGGATCAGAAACCTGCCCCTTGGGGTCACGTGCACCAGCTCGCCGTACAGTTCGACCAGACCGTCCTTTACGAACTCGACGAGCGGATCCCAGATGGACTCGAGATCGCGCGCCGAGCCGTTGTGACGTTCGCAGGCGGCGGCCAGATCGACCCAGCCGTCGCACATCAGCCGCTCGATGATGTCGGCCCTCAACCGGTCGTCGCCGGTGAAGGCGACGCCGCGCTCCACCGGCAGACGCCCTTGGGACAGGGCCGCGCGCCAGGCGCCGAGACCATGCGCGTTCTGGGCATAGCCCTGAGGCAGCCGGCTGATGGCGGAGACGCCGAGCCCGATCAGGGTCTCGGCGGCGTCGGTGGTGTAGCCCTGGAAGTTCCGATGCAGGCCGCCGGTCGTCGCCGCCCGCGCCATGGCGTCGTCCGGAAGCGCGAAGTGGTCGAGACCGATCCGCACGTAGCCGGCCCCGACCAGGCGGTCCGCGGCGGCCTCCGCCTGAGCCATCCGTTCGACGACGCCCGGAAGGGTCTCGGCGGCGAACACCTTCTGGTGCGCCTTCAGCTGGGGCATGTGGGCGTAGCCGAACACTGCGATCCGGCTCGGCTGCAGCGCGAGCGCCTGATCGATCGTGTCGATCACGTCGGCGAGAGTCTGCTTCGGCAGGCCGTACATCAGATCGAAGTTGACGCCCTGAACCCCCGCGCTCCGCAGCGCCGCGACCACCTCGGAAACCCGTTCGACACTCTGCGGCCGGTGAATCGCCGCCTGAACCGCGGGCGCGAAGGTCTGCACCCCCAGGCTGGCGCGGGTCAGCCCGAACCGCGCGGCGGCGCGGATGAAATCCTCCGAGACGTGGGCGGGATCGATCTCGACGTCGAACGCCATGTCCTTCGGCAGGTGGAAGGCGTAGCGGAGGCTGGCGAACAGACGCTCGAGGTCGGCGGGGGACAGACAGTCGGGCGAACCGCCGCCGAGATGCAGAGTGGACGCCGTCAGCCCGCGACCGCGCGCCCAAAAGGCCAGTTCGATCTCGCGGTCGAGCAGCTGGACATAGTCGGTCACCGGTTCCTGACGCCGGGCCACCTGCATGTTGCAGCCACAGTAGAGGCACAGACGGCGGCAGAACGGGATGTGCACATAGACCGATACCGGCCTGTCGTCCGGCAGCGCCGCGAGCCAGCCCGCGTAGGTCTGTGCGTCCACGCCCGGTCCGAACTGCACGGCCGTGGGATAACTGGTGTAGCGAGGCGCCCGCGCCTCGGCGAGGGTTTCGATCAGGCGGCGTTCTTCGAGTGCGGACAACATGTCCGACAGGATCGACGCCCGGCGCGCCGGGCGCTTTGATCGAGGTCAAGATCGGGTCAGCGCGGTTCGCACACCATCCGGATCGCCTGCAGCAGGGAGTCTCCCAGCAGCGGCTTCTCCACGATCGGCACGCCGCTCGCGGCGGCGGCGTTTCTCAGGTCGGGCTTGGGCTGACTGGTGATGAATACCGTCGGCTGGTCGACGCCGCGGCCGCGCAGGACACGATACGCCTCGAGCCCCGAGAGACCGGGAAGCCGCTCGTCGAACACGAAGCAGACCTGCGCCGGCAAGTCGGCGGCCAGCGCCGCTTCGGCGCTGGCGAAGGCGATCACCGTCAACCCGGCCGATCCCAGGGCGAAGACGAGCGCCTCGCGAACCGCTTCGTCGTCGTCCACCAGAACCACGGGGGTCGGCGAACGCTCCAGTTGGGGAGACGCCGTCATGCATGTCCTATGCGTCGCCACGGCCGGTCCGTCCTTGATCCAACGCAATCAGCTGAAACCGGCGACCATGCTGATGCGCACCAGCTCCGCCAGGCTGGCGGCTCCAGTCTTTAGCATCAGGTTGGCGCGGTAGATTTCGACCGTCCGCGGACTGATGCCGAGGTCAAGCGCGATGCTCTTGTTCGAACCGCCGGCGATCAGGCCGCGCAGGACGTCGACCTCCCGCGGAGAAAGTCCCTGCAGCAAGGCGGCCAGCCGCACGCGCTCGGGATCCGGCGCCAGATCGGACTTCTCCGCGGTCGAGCGATCCAGCGCGCCGCGCACCGCGCGCATCAGCCGTTCGTCGTCGAACGGCTTCTCCAGGAATTCGGTGGCGCCGGCCTTCATGGCCTCCACCGCCATGGGAATGTCGCCGTGCCCGGTGATCACCACCACCGGCAGTCCGGAGCCGCGGGCGTTCAGCGCCTGTATCAGCTCGAGCCCGTTCATTCCGGGCATGCGCACGTCGGTGATGATGCAGCCGGGCGCGGGATCGGCGGCGGCCAGGAAGTCGGCGGCCGACGCATAGGTCGTCACCGTGCAGTCCGCCGTCTCGAGCAGGAACTGCAGCGAGGCGCGCATGCCCTCGTCGTCGTCGATCACGTGGACGATCCGCTCAGTCAAGATCGGCGAGCTCCGCGTCGCCGACGCTGCGCAGGGTGAAGTGGAAGGTGGCGCCCTGCCCCGGCGTGCTGTCGACCCAGATCCGGCCGCCGTGCGCCTCGGCGATCGTGCGCGAGATCGACAGGCCGACCCCCATGCCCGTCGCCTTGGTGGTGACGAACGGCTGAAACAGCTGGTCGACCACCGTGGGGCTGACCCCCGGCCCGGTGTCGCTGACGGCGATGTCGATGGTCTGGTCGCCCATGGCGCGGGCGGAGACCTTGAGCTCCCGCTTGGGACAGCCGTCCATGGCGTCGATTCCATTGCGCATGAGGTTCAGCACCACCTGCTGGATTTGCACCTTGTCGACCAGTACCTGATCGAGCCCGGGCGGCAAGTCGTAGCTTAACCGCACACCGATATCCTTGGCCCCGACCATCGCCAGGGCGCCGGCTTCCTCCAGCAGCTGTCGCAGGTTCTCGGGCCGCCGCTCGGTCTCGCCCTTGGAGACGAAGTCGCGCAGCCGCCGGATGATCTGGCCGGCGCGGAGCAGCTGGTCGTTCGCCTGTTCCAGCGCGGGCTTCAGCCGGTCGAGCTTGGGCGGGGTCTCGGCCAGCAGGCGCGAGGAGCCGTTGATGAAGTTGGCGGCGGCGGAGAGCGGCTGGTTGAGTTCATGGGCCAGCGCCGACGCCATCTCGCCAAGCGCCGTGAGGCGCGCCACGTGAATGAACTCCGCCTGCAGATCCTGCAGCCGGCGCTCGGTCTCCTGGCGATCGCTGAGATCGCGGATGAAGCCGGTGAAGAACCGCTTGCCGGCGGTATGCACCTCGCCGACCGACAGCTCCATCGGAAAGGTCGATCCGTCCTTGCGCTCGCCGACCACCACCCGGCCGATGCCGATGATCCGCCGTTCTCCGGTGGACAGATAGCGGTGCAGATAACCATCGTGGGCGTGCGCGTAGGACGCCGGCATCAGGAGGCTGACGTTCTTGCCGACCGCCTCGGCGGCGGTCCAGCCGAACAGGGTCTCCGCCGTGGCGCTGAACGACTGCATGAGCCCCGACTCGTCGATGACCACCATGGCGTCCGGAATCGTGGCCAGGATCGACTGCAAATGCGCCTCCTGGGTCTCTAGCGCGATCAGGGCCGCGGACCGGTCGCGCATGGTGCGCAGCAGTCCCTGGCCGATCAAGCCGCTGGCGACGCTGAGAACCGTGAAGATCGCGCCGATGAGGATATGCGACGGATCGGGCGGCCAGCCCGCCTCGGGCAGATTGAGGCCGATCGCCAGTACGCACGCCAGCATCGCCGGCCCGAAGCCGGCCGCCGAGGCGCCCGCCATGACGGCGGGAAAGTAAATCAGATAATTCGTCCCGTCGTGCATCACCGGCCGCAGGGCCAGGCGCACGGCGAAGCATGCGGCCGTCGCCGCCAAGGCGATGGCGTAGCCCATCCATGGGTGCGTGTTCAGATCGACCAGTCGCGCACGAACACCCTGCATGACCCGCAGAGTACGGCTCATCCGCCTTGCGCCGCAATCAGTCGCGGGATGTTCAGGCGGCGAGTCCTTCAAGCACGTCCCAACGCTTCACCTGAAAGCGCCGCACGCCCGGAAAGGCGATCACCGATTCGCCCTGCAGCTGGGTCAGCATCCGCGACACGGTCTCGACCGTCAGGCCGAGATAGTCGGCGATGTCCTGGCGGCCCATCGGCAGGTCGACGTCGGCGCCCCGGTTGCGGGCGGCGTAGGCCATCAGGAACAGGGCCACCTTTTCCCGGGCGGTCTTGCGGCCGAGCAGCATGACGTGGTCGCTGGCCTTGCGCAGTTCCTGGCGGGTGATCTCGGCCAGGACCACATTGTGCTCGCCGCCGCCCAGGCCGCTGGAGATCGACTCGACCCGACAGTCCGTCAGCGCCTCGGCGCTGTACTGATGGTCATCGCCCATCTCCAGCCCGAACACGTCGCCGGGGTAGTAGAAGTCGCCCACCTGGCGGCGGCCGTCGCTGTTGACCCGGGTCGTGCGGACGACCCCTTCGATCAACCGGTAGAGCCGACGGATCGAATCGCCCTGGGCGTAGATTTCCTCGTTGGCGTTGTAACGGAAGGTCGAACAGCTTTTTTCGGGCGCCTTGGCCTCCGCGGTGATCTTGATCTCGGATTGTCCGGTGTAGGAAGAGCGTTGCATCGGGCCACCTCGTTGATGGCCAAGGTTTACGGGCCCGCCGCCCGGCTCGAAATTCGGTCTCTTACCCTAGGGATATCTACGGAAGGCCCCCACGGGCCTATCTCGGCATGATCGTGGTGTAGAGCAAAGCCGCAGCCCCGAGCGCCATGACGCCGAAGGTCAGCCAGATGACGCACTGCGATAGCCACCCGCCACGCTGATCGCCGAGGATCGCCTCGTCTCGATTGATCAGCCCGATCAGGAACAGCAGGGGGACCGCCGCGATCCCGTTGAAAACCGCGGTGAACACCAGGGCCTTGATCGGATCGACGCCGACGAAGTTGAGAAGCAGCCCCACCAGGGTCGACACCAGGATCACGCCATAGAAGGCGCGGGCGTCGCCGAACTTTCGCGACAGCCCCTCCTTCCAGTTCATCGCCTCCGAAACGGCGTAGGACGACGATCCCGCCAGCACCGGAATGCCGAGCAGTCCGAGCCCGACCACGCCGACGGCGAACAGGTCCTTGGCCAGCTGCCCCGAGTTCGGAAACGATCGGACCAGGGGCTCCAGCGCCTTGGCCGCGTCGGCGGCGGTGGCGATATTGACGACCCCGTGACTGAACAACACGGTGGCCGTGGTCATGATGATGAACCACTGGGCGAGCTCCGCGGCGATCATGCCGACGGTCGTGTCGATGCGCATGTTACGCAGGAAGTACCGCGGAAGGTCCGGCGCGCCGTCGCGCCGGTTCGGCACCCGCTGCTCGACCAGCTCCTCCACCTCCTCGGAGGCCTGCCAGAAGAACATGTAGGGCGAGATCGAGGTGCCGAACACGCCGATGATGATGAACAGGAAGGCGAAACTGAACTCCACGTGCGGCACGAAGGTGGCGCGGAGGATCTTGTCCCACGGCTCGGGCACGATCAGCGCCGTGGCGGGATAGGCGAGCAGGGCCAGGGCCAGCCATTTCAGCACGCCGGCGTACTGCCGGTAGCTGAGGAAGACCTCCAGCCCGACGACCAGGACCGCCGTCCCGATCGCCAGGACCGGGAAAGGAACGTCGACCACCAGCTGCGCCGCGGCCGCCACGGCGCCGATGTCCGCGCCGATGTTGATGGTGTTGGCGACGACCACCAGCAGCACCACGGCCATCAGGATCCGGCGCGAGTAATGCTGCCTGATCACCCCGGCCAGTCCCATGCCGGTCACCGAACCGATCCGGGCGCACGCCTCCTGGACCGCCAGCATCAGCGGGATCTGGTAGAAGGAGGTCCATAGCTGGCCGAAGCCGAACTGGGCGCCGGTCTGCGAATAGGTGGCGATGCCCGAGGGATCGTCGTCGGCGGCGCCGGTGATCACCCCCGGGCCGAAGATCTTCATGAACCCGATAAGCGAGAGCCGGGTCTTGACGTCGGGGCGGGTTGGATTCGTCATGGTCCACCGACGTCTGGGGATTCGTGCGTGCGACATGGCGCTTTTTCGTGGCGGCCGCGTCGCCCGAGATTATGCACGACAACCCCAGCCATGGCGCTTTGATGTTTGGACGACCTGACCGGATGAAGCGCCCCTGGAAGCGGAAGGAATCGATGCTGCGCTCCCGCAGCGCCGTCGTCGGGGTCGGCCTGGCCGGCGCCTTGACCCTGCTGCTTGTCTCTGGCGTCGCCCGGTCCGCCGAGGCCGACGCAGGGATCACCGTCGGGGCGCCGCTGCAGCGCCGGCTGGGGGTGAAGACCGAGGCGCTGGCCGCCGAGAAGCGCAAGAGTCAGATCGACGCCTTCGCCAAGGTGCTCGACCCGGGACCTCTGGCCCAGCTCGACTCCGACCTGATGACGGCGATCGCCGCCGCCGCGGCCTCCCGGGCCGAGGCCGCGCGCTCCAGGCTGCTGAACGCGTCCGGCGGCTCGGTCGCCGCCAAGGACGTGGAGGCGGCGGTGGCCCAGGCGACGGCGGACGCGTTGAAGGTGGCCCAGCTGCGGCGCCGGCTGGGGCTGGAATGGGGCCCGGGCGTCGCCCGGATGTCGGACGTCCGGCGCGCGGGCCTGATCCGGACCCTGGCGGCCGGGCGGGCGGCGCTGGTGCACGTCGATACGCCGTCGAACGCCGGCCAGGCCGGAGCCCGGACCGTCAAGGTGGATGTCGGCGCCGACAGCGTGTCCGGCGTCGTGCTGGGTCCCGCGCGGGTGGCCGAACCGAGGCTGCAGTCTTCGGGCCTGATCGTCGAGGTCGCCGGGCCGTCGGCGGTGCTGTTGTCGGTCGGCCTGACCCAGAGCGCGCACATAGAAACCGGCGATCCCCGCACCGGGGTGATCCTGAAGCGGAGCGCCCTCGTCCGCTATCGCGGCCAGACCTGGGCCTACGTGCGACGCCCGGGCGACCGGTTCGAGCGCCGCCTGGTGGAGGACGGCGTGGCCGAGGAGGCGGGCCTGTTCGTGCCCAAGGGGTTCGCGGCCGGCGATGAGGTGGTGGTCGAAGGCGCGGGCGGCCTGTTCGCCGCCGAATTGAGCCGCATTCCCGATCAAGGCCGATAGGCGTGCTGGCCTGGCTCATCCGCTGGTCCCTGCGCCATGGACGCTTGGTCGCCGCCGCCTGCGTCGTGCTCGTCGCCTACGGCGTCGCCCTGGCGCCGGGCGAGGCGGTGGAGCTGTTTCCCGACCCCTCTCCGGCGCAGACCTCCATCGAGACCGAGGCCCCTGGGCTGGTCGCCGAACAGGTCGAACAGCTGGTCACCCGTCCGATCGAGAACGCCCTGATCGGCGCGCCCGGGGTCGCCGCCGTGCATTCCCAGTCGATCCAGGGCCTGTCGGTCATCAGCCTTGAGTTCCAGGCGGGCGCCGATCCCGCCCGCGTGCGCCAGGGGATTTCGGAGCGGCTGGGACAGACGGCCGGCGCCCTGCCCGACGGCGCCGCGGCGCCGCGGCTGGCGCCCCTGTCGACTCCCGATCACGAACTGCTGAAGATCGGTTTCACCAGCGACCGCATGACGCCGATGGCCCTGCGCGAGATCGTGCAGTGGACGGTCCGGCCCCGGCTGCTGTCCACGCCGGGGGTCGCCAGCGCCCAGGTGTTCGGCGGGGAAGTGCGCCGGATCGAGGTGCACGCCCGATCGGGCGATCTGTCCGACAGCGACCTCGGCTATGGCGACGTGTTCGCCGCCGTGCGTCGCGCCACGGGGATCTCCGGCGCCGGATTCATCCAGACGCCGACCCAGCGCATCCTCGTCGATCCGCACGGCCAGGCGCTGGCGACCGACGACATCGCCGCCGGGCAGATCCAGATCACAGGCAGCGCCCCGACGCGGATCAGCGACGTGGCCGACGTGACCGAGGCGGCCGCGCCGGCCATCGGCGACGCCCTGATCATGGGCAGGCCCGGGGTCCTGCTGGATATCGTCGGCCAGTACGGGGCCAACACGCTCGACACCAGCCGGGCGGTGGAGCGCAATCTGGCGCCGCTGACCGCGGCGCTGGCGGCGCAGGGCGTGAAGGTGGAGGCGGGCCTGGATCGTCCCGCCAGCTTCATCGACGCGACCGTGCGCCGGGTCGCCTGGAGCGTCCTGGTCGGGGCGATATTGATCGCCGTCCTGCTGCTCGTGTTCCTGCGCGACGCGCGCGCCGCCCTGGTCGCCTTCGTCGGCATACCACTGTCGATCACGGCCGCGCTGATCGCGCTCAAGCTGTTGGGCTGGTCGGTGAACACCGTCACCCTCGGCGGCCTCGCGGTGGCGCTGGGCCTCGTTGTCGACGATTCGCTGATCGACATCGAGAGCATCGTCGGCCGGCTCAGGCGCGCGGAGATCCATCACGCCTCCCGGTCGCGGGCGATCCTGAGGGCTTCGCTGGAGGTCAGGGCGCCGGTGATCTACGCCACGGTTCTGATCATGATCGGCCTCCTGCCCATCCTGATGCTGAGCGGTGCGGAAGGCGCGCTGCTGAGGCCGCTGGCGGCGACCATGCTCATCGCCGCGCTGGCCTCGATGGCGATCGCCGTCCTGGTCACGCCGGCGTTGGCCCTGCTGTTCCTGAAACACATCCGACCCGATGCGCCCCCGTCCTGGATCGAGCGACAGATGGCCCGCTACGACGCCGCGCTGGCCGGCATCGGCGGCCGGCCGCGCCTCCTGTTCGGCGTGCTGGGCCTGCTGCTGCTGCTGTCGCTGCTGGGGCTGGCGGTCTCGAAGGTCGAGTTCCTGCCCGAGTTCCACAACGGACATCTGACCGCCCGGATCAGCGCCCCGCCGTCGACGTCGCTGGCGGTCATGCGCGACTACGGCGCACGCATCACGCGCGACCTGCTGGCGAACCCCCGGGTCGCCGGCGTCACCGAACAGATCGGCCGCGCCGAGACGGGCGAGGTCGCGGCCGGGCCCGAGCAGGCGAAGTTCGACATCGCGCTCGCGCCCAATCTGAGCGTCGCCGCGCAGGACAAGGTCGAGACCGAGGTTCGTCGAGCCCTGGCCGGCTACCCGGGGCTCGATCCCGCGGTTCATCCCGGCCTGGCGTTGAACCCGCTGAGGACGTCGCGCAACAGCGCCGTGCAGGTGCGGATCTTCGGCGACGATCTCGACCGGCTGGACCGATCGGCGAGCCAGGTGGCGGCGGTGCTGAAGGCGACGCCGGGCAGCGGCCCGGTGAGCGCCGGGCCCGCGTCGCTCGCGCCGGTGATCCGGGTCGACCTCAACTTCCAGCGCCTGGCGATCTTCGGCCTGTCGGCGGCCGACGTGCTGGAGACGGTCCAGACCGCCTTCGGCGGCCGCACCGCCGCCCGGCTCTATGAGAACGGACGCGCGGTCGACATCGCCGTGACCGCTCAGGACGCCCTGCGCCGCGATCCCGAAGCGGTGGGAAGCCTGCTGCTGCGGTCGAGTTCGGGCCTGTCCACGCCGCTGAGGAACGTCGCCAACGTCTACCTGTCCGACGGCCGCCCCTCGATCGAGCACGACAGCGGCCTGCGCCGGGCGATCGTCTCCGCGGATCCGCCCCGCGACGTGGCGGGCTTCATCCGGCGCGTCCGCGCCCGGATCACCCAGTCGGTCTCCCTGCCGGCGGGCCAATATCTGGAGGTCGGCGGCCCGGAGGAGACGGCCGCCGCCGGAAACCACCTGCCCACCGATACGGCGCTGGCGGTCGGCGGGATGCTGGTCTTCCTGCTGTTCACCTACGGCAGCCTGCGCGCCTCCGCCATCATCCTTGGCGTGATCGGCTACGCCCTGGTCGGCGGGATCGCCGCGGTGCTACTGATGGGCGGCGCGCTCACGCTGGGCGCCCTGGCCGGCTTCGTCACCCTGTTCGGACTGTCGACCCGCAACGCCATGACCCTGATCGCGCGGGTCGAGGACCTCCTGGCGACCCCCCAGCGGGACTGGTCCGAAGAGACCGTGCGCATCGCCGCGCGCGACCGGGTCTCGCCGATCCTGTTCAGCGCCCTTCTCGTCGCCGCCGGCCTCGCGCCCCTGGCGCTACAGGCGGGCGCGGCGGGATTCGAGATCCTGGGCCCGATGGTGTGGGTGATCCTGGGCGGCCTGCTGAGCTCGACGGTGATGAGCCTGTTCGTCTCGCCGGTCCTGTTGTTCCACCTGTGGCGACCGACGCCCGCGAAACACGGACATGCGGCGGCAGAGGCGCCCGGCCCGCCGTGACCGCGATGCGCCTTGGCCCGCTCTACCGGCCGGCCCGCGCGGCGGGGTCGGTCCGGTTCCACCAGCCGCCGCCGAGGGCCTGGAACAGGGCCGCCGTGTCGGCATAGCGGTTGGCCTGCGCCTGCACCCGGTTCAGCACGGCCTGCTGATAGGCGGCCTCGGCGTTCAGGGCGGCCAAGCGCGTCGCCTGGCCAGCTTCGTACTGCTGTTTGAAGAGCTTCGACGCATCGGCCGCGGCGCGCTCGGCGCCGGCGGCGGCGCGAAGTTGCAGGGCGTCGCTCTCGAGCGCGGCTAGGGTATCGGCCACGTTCTGAAAGGCCCTGACCACGGTGCTCTGGTATTGGGCGCCGGCCTGGTCGTACGCCGCTTCGGCCGCGCGCTGGCGGTGCAGCAGCGCGCCGCCCTGGAAGACCGGCTGGGCCACGCTGCCCGCGATGGTCCAAAAGCCGTTCCCGCTGGAGAACAGTCCGCCGAGGGTCTGCGACAGGCCGCCGGCGTTGGCGGTCAGCTGGAAGGCCGGCAGGCGGCTGGCGATGGCCACGCCGATCTGCGCGCTGGCTGCATGCAGATTGGCTTCGGCGGCGCGCACGTCAGGGCGCTGCGCCACCAGTTTCGCCGGCAGGCTCACCGGCAGGTCGCGCGGCAGGTGCAGGGAGTCGAGATCGAGCCCGTCGGCCGGGGCCTGGCTTGGAAGCCGGCCGAGCAGGGCCGCGAGCAGATGGCGCTGCTGTTCGGCCTGTTTCTGCAGAGGCGGCAGGGTCGCTTCCGCTTGCTGCAGCGTCTGCTCCTGGGCGGCCACGTCGCCGCTGGCCATCTGACCGGCGGACCGCGCGATTTGGATAGTGTCGAGCATGTCGCGGTCGGCGGCGATCAGGGCCTCGGTCGCGGTCACCTGCCGGCGCAGCGAGGCGTCCTGCACCGCCGCGGCGACGACGTTCGAGGTCAGGGTCAGATAGGTCGCCTCGGCCTGAAACCGCTGGGCCTCGGCCTGCGCGGTGGTGGCCTCGATCTGCCGGCGCACGCCGCCGAACACGTCGGGCGTGTAGCCGACCTGCACCTGCGCGGTCTGCAGGGTATAGACGTCCGTATTGACGTTCAGCGGCGGCGCCAGGGTCGCCGAGGTTCTTTGCCGCGACGGACTGTAGGCCGCGCTCACCGCCGGCCACAGGGCCCCGCGCTGGGACAGATCGATCTCGCGCGCGTTCCTCAGCGCCGCGTTCGCCGCCTTCAGATCGGGACTGGCCCGCACCGCCTCGCGGACCAGCTGGTCGATCGCCGGCGACTGAAACAGGGACCACCACTCGGCGGGCATGTCCATGCCGACGACGAAGGCCTGCGCCGCGCCGCCGGGGGCCGCCGCCGAGACCGTCTGCGTCGTCGCCGGCCCGGCCGTGTAACCTTCGACCGCCGGAGGCGGCGGCGCATGGAAGTTGGGACCTACCGTGCAGCCGCACGCCGCGATCAGCGGCGTCAGCGCCGGCATGATCCGGAAGCGGGCGATACGAACGGCCATGACCCGATCATCCTTGCATACCCCCCGCTCCGGAAAAGCGAAATTTGAGGCCCGCCCCAACGATCCGGCAGGACCGGGCGTCAGCCGGGCGGCGGATGTCGCGCCCAGACCGCGCCCGTCTCCGCCATCTCGACGCCCCGCTTGAAGGTCCGCGTCATCGACCGCTGGTCAAAGCGCATCCAATGCGCCCGCCCGAGATCGATCGGCAGCGACGTGACTTTCAGCGTCAGGTGATGACGCTCGCACAGCTCGGCGGCGGAGCGGAGCGCGCCCTGATAGGACGAGGCGAGCATGAGGTCGAAGCTGCGGCTGAGAATGGCGATGATCGAGGTCGGCATCTCGCGCCAGATCGGTTCGAGCGTGGTGTTGATGATCGCGTAGACCTCGCCCCGGGTCCCGTCCGTCGCGATGGCGTTTTCGAGGATCAGCCTGGCGGGCGCCAACAGCAGCGGCGAGGCCGTGCCCCCGTCCACGTGCATCTCCTCATAGGCGACCCCGTCCGCCTCGACGCGGATCATCCGCGGCGCGAACAGACCCGGCAGGCTCGCCGACGCGGCGAGCACGTCGATGAAGAGGCGGCGCGCGGCGTCGCCGCCCTTCGCGGCGATCGCGCCGAGATCCCACACCGGCGTGCTCAGGGTGTCGAGGTTGGTGGTGGCGACCAGCAGCCGCCGGCCGCGGCGGTGCTGGGCGCCGACCGCGTCGATCAGCGCCGTGTCGACGAAGCGGGCGACCAGAGCCTCCAGCGCGTCCGCGGCGACCAGGCCTCCGCTCACCCCGGCTCGCAGGGCGCGTACGCCGATGGCCTCCGCGGCGCTCGGCCCCGTATAGGCCTCGGTGAGGCGCTCGTCCCAGGCGGAGCCGAGGAAGGCGAACGGGGCGATCAGGGCGCCCGTGCTCACGCCCGTGACCACACGAAAATCCGGCCGCGCGCCCGCCGCGGTCAGACCGACCAGCACCCCGGCCCCGTAGGCGCCGCTGGCGCCGCCGCCGGAAAGGGCGAGGATGCTGGGGGGCGCCGCCGACGCCGTCGAACGGGGGGCGCCGTCGTCCGCCTGGCCGGTCAGCCTGACGCCTTCAAACCCGGGCGGATCGGCCTTCAACCCGGCCGGCGGGGCCGCCAGCCGGCCCTTGGGAAACTCCAGCCTGAAGCGGCCCAGATCGCCGAGCGGCCACGGCGGCGAAGCGCCCTGGGTCGCCGGACCGGCGTCGTCTGTCACGGGCGGGCGCCGCCGCGGCCGCGATCGCCGCCGAACAGGTCCACGGCCCGCGCCCTGACCGTCTTGAGATGAGCGTGAATGGTCGAGGCCGGCGCGGGGGCGACGACGTCGCCGAAGTGCAGATGGTCGAGCACCTCAAGGCCGCAGACCCCCGCCAGATGATGATCGAGCAGGGTCTTCAGGGCCGTGAGCGCGCCCTCGCGCTCGACCCAGTCGGCCGGCGAACCGGAGGTGGTGATGCTGAGCAGCTTCTTGCCGGCCAGGCGGGGCTCGACGCCGCCGCTGCGCACCCGGTCGTAGCCGAAGCCCATGCCGAAGATGCGATCGATGTAGCCGACCAGGACGGCCGGCGGCAGGTAGAACCACAGGGGGTAGACCAGCACGAACACGTCCGCGTCGGCGATCATCCGCCGCTCCGCCACGACGTCCTCGCCAGGATGTACCCCGTCGGGCCCGGGCATCTCCTCGAGCGCCAGCAGCGGATTCAGGCCCATGCGGTAGAGATCGCGCACCAGCGGCTCGCCGCCGAGCTCCGCGACGGCCGCGCCATAGGCGCCGGCGAGGGAGAACACCAGGCTCTGCGGCGAGGGATGCGCAACGATGACGACGTGCTTCATGATCGGATCCGCGCTCGAAACCGGAGCGAGACGCCATCAGCGACCCGATCGGGCCGCGCGTCATTGAGCCTGGTCAAAAGTCGAAGTTGATCGGGATCAACCCGGGCCGCCCGCCGCCCGCGTAAGGGTAGGCTTTAGCCCAGGGGTCCGTCTTGAACCAGAACCTGCCGCCGTCCCGCCGTCTCGTTCTCGCCGCGTCCGCGGCGCTGGCCGCCCCCGCAGCCTTCGCGGCGCCCTTGCCCGATGATGTGGCGGCGGCGCGCGGCCAGTGCGAGCGGATCGCCGGCCGGTTCTTCACCCGCCTGTCCGAACTCGGCGTCGACGACCGCGGCGCGCCCCGCATCGAGATCGTCTATACGCCGGCGCGTACGGCGTTCGATCCCCTGCGGCGCGTCATCACCGCGCCCGCCTGGTCCCAGGCCCCCTCCGCCCTGCGGGCGCAGGTGGAGCAGTGGTCCCGCGCCTCGGGCGGAAGGCTGGATGGGCCGGCCCTGTTCGCGGAGATCTACAACGGCTTCATGATCGCCCACGAAGCCACCCACGCCTACCAGTCCGACCTGGGGTTCTGGCGGCCGGAGACGGATCAGTATGAGAGTGAAATGGTCGCCAACCGGGGCGCGGTCGCCTTCGCGCTCGAAACGCCCGAGGCGACCGCACACGCCGCGCGCGTGATGGAGCTCGCCGCGGCGGCGCTTCGGGCCACACCGTCCCCGCTGCCCGCCGCGGTGACTCCGCGGGATTATTTCAACGCCCACGCCGACGCTATCCGCACGGACCCTGCGCTTCATGCCTGGTTCGAAGCCCATCTTCTGCTGCGCGCATGGAGCCGGCGCGACGAACTCGACTTCGCCACCCTGGTCACCCGGTTGAAGCTGGCGGCCGCTCCGGCGGCCTAGGACGCGGCGCTCCCGGCTTTCGACGAACCTTGAAAATGCCGTGCGAGGAGCAGCATGGCGCCCGTCGCCGTGATCAGCCAGGGCGAACCGAGCAGTAGGATGGGGATCGAAAAGGCCGGATAGCAATAGACGAAGGCGATGACCGGCGTGATCCCGCCGTGCGCGAGCAGAAACCCGCGCAGCAGGCCGTCGCGGCCGGCGGGCGCGAGCGCCAGGCCGGCGAACAGGGCCGCTATCCCCATGTCGACGTAGCCGAGGCCGTCCATGTCCCAGAACAGCGAATGCGGCTGTTGGGCCAGGAGCCAGCTCCCAGGAGCCGAGAGACGCGGTATGACCGACGCCAGCTGGACGGTGTAGACCAGCGAGACCTGGCCGACATAGAGCACCGCGAACGCGAGCGCGGCGAGCGACCAGACCCGGCGCCCGGGCGAGGTCTGGGCGTGCAGCGCGACCACGGCGAGCAGGAAGCCGGGCGCCAGGCCGAGCGAGAAGCCGAAGATCAGCACCTCGTCCAGCGGTTTCGGCAGGCCGCCCATGACCTGCGCGATCTGCGCGACGCCGAAGCCGACGACACAGACGAAGGCGGCGGCCGAGGCGGCGAGGCCCAGCCTGGCGGCGTCCGGCGGGGTGTCGGCGACCGGCATGCTCAGTGTCGCTGAGGCGAGGTTGCGGGCCAGAGGCTCTGCAGATAGGCCTGCAGCTCCGCGCGCTGGTCATCGCCCAGCGGCGCGGTCGGCATGCGCGGATGACGGCGCGGACTCCCCTCCTCCTGCGGCGAGCTCGGGGCGAGCATCCCCTCCCGGAGCACGCTCGCCAGCCGGTCTTTCGGGAACCGCCTGAACAACTCGCGGAACGGCGGCGCGTTCGGCAGGGGGCTGCTGCCCCCGCCGCCGACGGCGTGGCACGTGCCGCAATACTCTTCCGCCAGCCGGCGGCCGGCGACGACGTCCGACGGCGTCGGCTGGGCGGCCGCGGCTCCGGCGGCGAGCAGCCCGGCCATCACCAGACCGAAAAAAGGGGCAGGCGCGATCATGGGCGATCTCCTTCGTTTCACGATCGTCCGCGCGGAGCGTGACGGCCATGATCTGGCGCAAACGCAGCGGCCGTACGCGCCGCACCGTCCGGCTGGCGGGCCTGTGCGACGGGACGGTCAGGCGTTGATCCGGACCGCCAAGCCTTGGGGCCGCGGCGCCGGGATCAGGCCAGCGCCTCGACCTCGAACCGCCGCTCCATCCGCATCTCGCCGTCGGCTTCGTAGCTGGTGTGGAAGCCCAGGCGGCGCGCGAGGTCGATCATGGCGCTGTTCTCGATCTCGGTATCACCCCACACCGACGTCATGCCGCGCGCCTCGGCATAGCCGAGCAGGGCCTGGAGCAGGGTCCGGCCGATCGCCCGGCCATGGACGTCGCTGCGTACGAGCAGGCTGAATTCGCCGCCCTTGCCGCCGGGATCGTCGCTCAGCCGCGCGACTCCGTACAAAGTGCCGTCCGGCGCCTCCGCCGCCAGGGCCATCTGCCGGTCGTAGTCGATCCGCGCCAAGCGGGCCGCGAGTTCGGACGAAAGGGTGTGCATGCCGAGGCCGAAACGGAAGAAGATATCCTCCAGCGAACAGGACTCGACCAGCTGCTGGAGACGCGGCGCGTCATCGGCGCGAATGGGACGCACCAGCAGCCTGAGGTCGCCGCTGTCGACCGTCTGCACCAGCGCAGACGGATAGGGCGCGATGGCCGGCCGGGTGGCCTGCGCGGGCGACTGCAGCGCCACGCGTGAATCGAGGGCGATCACCCCGCCCGCTCCGGCGACGAGGGGATTGATGTCGAGCTCCTTCACCTCGGGGAAGTCGAGCGCGATCCGGCTCAGCGCCACCAGCGCCGCCGCGACGGCGTCGAGATCCGCGCCCGGCTGACCGCGGTTCGGCGCGAGCCGGCGCGCCACGGCCGTCCGGCCGATCAGGTCCCGCGCCAGCACGTCGTCGAGCGGGGGTAGCCCCACCGCGCGGTCGGCGATCACTTCCGCCGCCACGCCCCCCTGGCCGAACAGCACCACCGGTCCGAACACCGGATCCCGGGTCAGGCCGAGGATCAGCTCCTCGCCGAAGTCGCGGGGGATCATCGGCTCGACCAGCACGCCGTCGATCTGCGCGTCCGGCCTCGCCGCGCGGACGCGTTCGATCAAGGCCTGGGCCTCGACCTTAACCCGCTCCACGGTGACGCCGGTGACCACGCCGCCGACATCCGTCTTGTGGGTGATGTCGGGCGAGAAGATCTTGAGCGCCACCGCCCCGCCGAGCGCGACGGTGGAAGCGGCGGCGGCGGCCTCGTCGGGCGTCGCGGCGACGCGGACGTCGACGGTCGGCACGCCGTAAGCCTTGAGCAGGGCCAGCGCCTCGATGTGCGACAGCGCGCTGCGCCGGTCGGCGAGGGCGGCGTCCACCAACCGCCGGGCTGACGCGCTGGAAGAGGCCGGCGGCGCCGAGGGCGTCTGCATCAGCATGGCCTGGACCTGCCGGTGACGCACCAGGTGCATGAAGGCGCCCACCGCGGCCTCAGGCGTCTCGTAGGTGGGGATGGCCTGGCGCGCCAGGACCGCGCGACCGGTCTCGGCCTCGACCCCGCCAAGCCAGCAGGTGATGACCGGCGTCCCGTCCGCCCGCGCGGCGACGGCCGAGGCGACGGCCTCCGCGGCGGCGGCGCTGCCGACCAGGGCCGTGGGGCAGTTCATGGCCAGGACCAGATCGACCTCCGGGTCGGTGCGAAGGGCGGCGAGGGCCGCCTGGTAGACCACCGGCCGGGCGTCGCCGGCGATGTCCGCCGGATTGCGATGCGACCAGATCGCCGACGCGGCGAAATCGATGGCTTCGATGGTGGCGGGCGCGAGCTCGGCCAGGTGACCGCCGGCGCGGTCCAGGGCGTCGGTGGCCAGCACCCCGGCGCCGCCGCCGTTGGTGAGGATCGCCAGTCGGTCGCCGCGCAGCCGCACGCCGCCCTTCAGCAGCAGCGCCGAGTCGAACAGCTCGCCCAGGGTATCGACCTGCAGCACGCCCGCGCGCCGGATGGCGGCGTCGAACACCACGGTCGAACTGGCGAGGGCGCCGGTGTGGGAATAGGCGGCCTTGGCGCCCGCGGCGCTGCGTCCGCCCTTGATCAGGATCACCGGCTTGGTCTGCGCCGCGAAACGCGCGGCGCTGAGGAATTTGCGGGCGTCGCCGACGCTCTCGACATAGAGCAGCACCGCCCGCGTCTGGCTGTCGATGGCCAGGTAGTCGAGCACGTCGGCCACGTCCACGTCGATGGCGTCACCGACGGTGACGACCTTGGAGAAGCCGACGCCGCGCCCGCCCGCCCAGTCCAGCGCGGCCGACGCGATGGCGCCCGACTGGCTCACCAGGGCGAGGTCGCCGGGCGCCGCGGCGAGATGGGCGAAGCTGGCGTTGAGACCGATCCGAGGATTGAGCAGACCAAGACAGTTGGGACCGATCAGGCGCACCCCGGCCGTGTGCGCCGTCTCGAGCAGGCCCGCGTGCAGAGCCTCGCCGTCGGTGTCGCCCGGTTCGAAGCCGGCGCTGATCACCACCGCGGCCCGGCATCCCAGGGCGCCGAGTTCGGTGACCGCCTTGGCCACGCCCGCCGCCGGTATCGCGATCACGGCCAGGTCCGCCGGCGCCGGCAAGGCGGCGATGTCAGCATAGGCCAGGGTGGACCGGATGGCGGTCTCGTGGGGGTTCACGGCCATGATCGGGCCCTTGAAGCCGCTCTCAAGCAGGTTCCTGGCCAGGACCTGACCGATCGAATCATCGCGATTGCTGGCGCCGACGAGCGCCACCGACGAAGGGTTGAAGAAGGGATCGAGGGGATGCTGGGTCATGGGGCAAGTTTGCGCGGCTGACGCGGGGCGCGCCCTGATCAGGATCAAAAATCACCCCTGTCCGAGCGGTTGATGCAGATCAACGCGCTGCGCGGGGGAAGGCGGCAGATGCATTCATCCCCACGCCAGGAGCACCATCATGGCCAAGACATCCGCGGCGTCCGAGCACCGCTATGATCCCACTCTGTCCTTCTTCGATACGATCGAAGACGCGGTCGATCGGGGCCGGGCGCTGGCCCAGTACAATATCGATGGGCTGAACGGCGAAGGCCGCCGGTTCATGGAGCAGATGGCGACCGACGCCGAGGACGCGCTCGAACGCTTCAAGGCCTGCAGGTCGCCGTTCGACGTCGCGGCGGTGCAGCAGGCCTGGTTCGCCGCCCGCGCCAAGGCCTATGTCGACACCGGCGTTCGCCTGTTCCAGGGTCCGACGGCTCAAGGTTCGGGCGTGCGGGCATGAAGCACGCCGTCATCCTGGCTCACCCGAGCGAAAGCAGCTTCGCCTCGACCATGGCCACCACCTGGTGCGCCGCCGCGCGCGCCGCCGGCCATGCGGTGGAGTTTCGCGACCTCTACCGGATCGGCTTCGACCCCTGCCTGCACGACAGCGAGATCCCCCGGCCGGCCGGCTTCGCCACCGGCGAGGATGTGCTGGCGGAGCGCAAGATCATCGGCGACGCCGACGTGTTCGTTTTCGTCTATCCGCTGTGGTTCTACGCGCCGCCGGCCATGCTGAAGGGCTATATCGACCGGGTGTTCGGCATGGGCTTCGGCTACGGGCCGCAGCACCACGGCGGCAACCGGCAGCTGCTGGACGGCCGCAAGATGCTGAGCTTCACCTCCTCCGGGGCGCCGTCGTTCTGGGTGGAGGAGAATGGCGACATGAGCGCGATCCGCCGGCTGTTCGACGACCATGTGGCCGGGGTCTGCGGGATGCGGGTGCTCGATCACGTCCATTTCGGCGCCGTGACGCCCGACCTGCGCAAGGACGCGGTCGAACGTCATCAGGCCGAGGTGCGCGACACCTTCGCCAAGCATTTCCATTCGCTGCAATAGCGCCGCGTGATCCACGTCAAGGCGGCAGGGCGGCAAAGGTTAATTCTGACCCCCACGATCAGCTAAGGGAGCGTCGATCATGGCCTTGCAGGTCCTTCCCGATTCCGCGGCGACGGACGCCATGGCCTTGGCGCTTTCCGAGTGCCATCACCGGATCAAGAACGACCTGCAGCTGCTGGCGAGCTGGGCCGCCCAGGCGACCTGGGACGCCGGCGACCCGAAGGCGGCGCTGAGAGGCATGATGGGCAGGATCGCCGTGATCGGCCGCCTGCATGACAATCTGCGGACCGCCGACGGCAAGGTCGAGTTCGCCGATGAACTCCTTTCGCTCGGCCTCGACATCGCCGCGCTGGCGGACGCGGAAGCGCGACGCGTGGAGATCCTCGTCGCCGCCGATCCGGGCCTGCTCACCGCGCCGACGGCGCGGACGATCCTGCTGATCGTGCACGAGCTGGCGGTGAACGCGCTGAAGCACGGGTTCGGTCCGGGCGGCGGCGGCCTCTACCTCCGCTATACGCGAAACCGGGCCGTACATACGGTCGCCGTCGCCAGCGAGTGCGCCGGGCCTGCGCCCGAGGTCAGCGGGACCGGGAGCGGTCGGGGACAGGCGATCGTGGACGCCCTGGTCAGACAGCTCGGCGGATCGATCGTGCGCTGCCGGACCGCCAGAGGCTGGCGCATCGAGGTCGTCTGGCCGCAGGCGCCGCTTGCGGTTGACGATTATCAAGGCCGCGTCCTCCCGCCCGGGCGCACGATGTCCGATGGCGGCGCCCCCCCACACTTGGCCGCCTGAGGAGATCCACCATGAACGACAAGGTTCTGCGTCAGGAAATCATCGACGAACTCGACTATGACCCGAGCGTCGCCTCAGCCCACATCGGCGTGGCCGTGAACCAGGGCGTCGTCACCTTGAGCGGACATGTGCCGAACTACGCCCAGAAGCGCGCGGCCGAACAGGCCGCCAGACGGGTCAAGGGCGTTCGCGCCATCGCCGAGGAGCTGAAGGTCGACTTCGGCGGCGCGGCGCCGCACGGCGACGAAGACATCGCCCGCCGCGCGCTTACGGTTCTCGATACCGACGTGCTGGTTCCCGCCGGCAAGGTCGCCGTCAAGGTGCAGCAGGGCTGGGTCACCCTCAGCGGCGACGTCGACTGGAATTATGAGCGCACCGCCGCTGAAGACGACGTGCGCAAGCTGCGCGGCGTTCTCGGCCTGACCAACCTCATCACCATAAAGCCGCGCGTCGACGTGCAGGACGTGGAGCGCCGCATCGGCCAGGCTCTGAAGCGATCGGCGGAGATCGAGGCCAAGGCCATCACCGTCACCGCCAAGGACGGCAAGGTCAGGCTCGAAGGCTCCGTCGACAGCTGGTCCGATCGCCAGGCGCTGGAGCACGCCGTCTGGTCCGCTCCCGGCGTCCACGCGGTCGAGGACCACGTCCACGTCCGCGTCTTCTGAAGTGCTGCGGGACGGCCGCCGCCGCCCCGCAACTCCATTCTCCACGAGGTCCCCCATGTCGTTCAAGAGCCTTCTCGTCCCTGTCCAGCCCACGTCGGCCTGCGCCGGCGCCTTGCCGCGGGTGGTCGAGTTCGCCCAGGCGCTGGGCGCGGACCTCACCGGAGTCGCCTCCCTGGCCTCGGTGTTCATCGCCAACCCCTGGATCGTCAGCGGCGACATCGTTCAGGAGCTCACCGACGACCAGGAGGCCCAGCTGAAGGCGGCGGAGGCGCGCTTCCACGCGGCCAGCGCGGCGCTGAACGGACACGCGCACTGGCGCACGCGGCACGACTTTCCGAACTACGCCGTCAACATGGAAGCCGCGGGCGCGGACCTGATCGTGACCACCATGGACAAGGGACCGGAAGCCACCACCGTGGGCCTGTCGACCCTGGTGCTCGAGGCCGGAGTCCCGGTCATCGCCCTGCCGGGCGCCAAGCCGATCCGCACCGACAACATCCTGATCGCCTGGCGCAACACCGCCGACGCCCGGCGCGCCGTGACGGCCGCCCTGCCGCTGCTGGAGAAGGCCGGCCGGGTCGTCGCCGTGCAGGTGGTCCGGTCCGAGGAGGCCGATGACGCCTGGGTCGGCCTGACGGCGCTGAAGGCGCGGCTCGCGCTGCACGGCGTGACGCTTGAGACCGAACTGGTGTTCAAGGACACTGAGGCCGATGCGGACGTGCTGCTGAACGCCGCCGAGGAACGCTCCATCGACATGATCGTGCTCGGCGGATACGGCCACGCCCGCGCCCGGGAATGGGTGCTGGGCGGCATGACGCAGGACATTCTGGCCATGACCACCATCCCCTTGTTCATGGTCCACTGACGTGACGATGCAGGACAAGGCCCTCGCCATCCTGCGCGCGAACGCGGTAATGGCGGTGGCGACCCTGGGGCCGGACGGCTGGCCGCAGAACACCATGGTGAGCTACGTCAGCGACGGGCTGCTGGTCTATTTCCTGATCTCGCGCTCCAGCCGCAAGTTCGCCAACCTGCAGCGCAACAATCGCGTCTCCATCGCCATCGGCGGCGACTTCGTCTCCACGCGCGATATCCAGGGCCTGTCGATGGCCGCCTGGGCCGCCGAAGTCCGGCACGAGCCGATCCGATCGTCCCTGGTGCGCCGGCTATCGGACGGTCACGGCGGGAATTTCGACGCGGACGCACTGGACTTCACCACCTCCGCCCTGTTCCGGGCGCGTCCGAGCCTGATCTCGGTGGTCGATTTCGCCGCGACGCCGACCGACGCCGCCGAGTCCTTGCCGGTCGGGCCGTTGACGGTCGGGCCGGGAGACCTGTGCGAGATGCACCCTGCGGCGACGCCCGACTGGGCTCGCGATCCGGAAGCGTCGGGACCGGTGTACGGCGGCTGAGTCCGGCCGGTCGCCGACAGCGAGGGGCTAGGTCTTGATCATCATCCCGGTCCTCAGCGCGGCGCTTCTGATCCAGGCGCCGCACGCGCCTGTGCAGGGCTTCATGGACCTCGGCGGCCTGCACACCCTGTGCGCACCCGCCCCGGACCAGGACCCCACCGCCGCCTCGCTCTGCTACGGCTATGTGATCGGCGTGGTCGACCAGCTGATGGTGCAGCAGGCGCGCCGACCAGCCCTGCATCTGCGCCGGACCATCTGTCTGCCGCGGGAGACATCGGCCCAGGCGATCCACGCCGCGGTCCTGAACGCCCTGCAGGGCCAGTCCGCGCGGTCGGGGGTCGCCGCGGCCGGATTCATCCGCCAGGCGATGGAGTTGTCGTTTCCCTGCGCCGGCGGCCAGACGCCCAAGCCGCGGAGCGACGACTCCGAACCGATGCGATGACCTCGCGCCGATCGAAGCCCGCCCTGCCATGGGAGGTTGGCGCGCCGCGTCAGGCGCCGCCGTATTCAGTCCCCGCCGCTACGGCCCAACAGCTTGCGCGCATGGCGGTCGGCCGTCCGCGGGGCGCCGGCGTAGAGAACGCCGACGGCGATGCCGACCAGGCAGGTCGAGCCGGTGAGCAGGACGCCGGGGATGCCGATCCAGACCACGAAATGCTCGGCCCGCGCCGTTTCGTTGAACAGAAAATAGAACAGGCCGCCCAGCACGGCCAAGCCGAACAGGGCGACGGCGCCGCCGACGATCCGATGAACCCACATAGCCAACTCGTTATGCCAAAATTACCCCGGCAACGTCGGCCCGGTTGCGACGCTTGGCGTTGAGATGGATCAATCCCGTCGTCCGCCACGGCTCCCGGGGCGACTCCGGCCTGAGAACAGGCCCCGCTTCGACGCCGGCCAGTTGATCGAGATCAAGGCGAAGCCGGTCCTCACCGTGAAGGTCTGGCGCGCGGGAGATCCGACGCGGCACAGAGGAGCGCGCCGATGCAGGCAGCGGAGCAGACCAATGAGGATCTCCAGGGTCGGGCGCCCGCCGCGCGCCGCTACATCGCGCCCCTGGTCGACATCGAGGCGCTGAGCGCCGGCGAGGCGCGCGACTGGCCGTTCCGGCACATGCTGGCGCGCGGCCTGCTTGCGCCCGAACGCCAGGCCGAACTCGACGCCGCCTTTCCCGCCATCGAAAAGACCGGCTTCTTCCAGGTCGAGACCCTGAGCTATGGCGACGCCTTCGCGCGTCTGATCGCCGAACTGAAGTCACCGGTCGTCTCGCGGATCGTCGGCGAGAAGCTCGGGCTGGACCTGGTCGGCCGGCCGCAGATGATCACCATCCGCAAATGGTCCGCGGCGCGCGACGGACGCGTCCACACCGATGGGCAGGACAAGGTGGCCACCGCCCTGCTCTACCTGAACCCCGCCTGGACCAGCCAGGACGGGGCTTTGCGGTATCTGGCCGGGCCGGACCAGGACGGCGCCGGGACCGAGGCGATCGCGCCCGTGTTCGGCGCCTTCACCGCCTTCGCTCGGTCCGACAGCTCCTGGCACGGCCACCCGCCGTTCGTCGGCGAACGCCGGGTGGTGCAGGTGTTCTGGGTGCGCGACCAGGCCGCCGCCGAACGCAAGGCGCGCCGTCATGGCCGCCAGAGCCTGTGGCGCACCCTGCGCGGACGCTTCCGCCCGCAGGCCGATTGAACGTCCCCCGCCGCGGCGGGCTCACGGGATCGTCATCGCAAACGCTTGCGCTGGATCAAAGCGGCCAAGCTGGAGCGGTCCTTACTGGGATCGGCCGCGAGGTTTCACGCCTCGGCCGAACGAGGAGATCTTCGATGCCCCTTCCTGAGACCAAGGCCCTGGCCCCCGCGCCCCGCGCCGCCGCATCCTTCTTCGCCCCGATCCAGCGGGAGATCGACCGGGTGTTCGCCGACTTTGGCGAGTTCAACCTGCCCGACGTGTTTGGCCCGACCCCGCGCATGGATGTCGCGGAGACCGACCAGGGGGTCGAGCTCTCGCTGGAGCTTCCGGGCCTGAGCGCCGACGACGTGAAGATCGCTGTCGAGGACGGCGTGATGACCATCAGCGGCGAGAAGAAATCCGAAACCGACGAGAAGGCGAAGGGCTATCGCGTGGTCGAACGCCGCTACGGCAGCTTCTCACGGTCCCTGCGCCTGCCCCAGGGCGTGGAGGCCGACAAAGTCAAGGCGTCGCTGAAGAACGGCGTGCTGCGGATCGAGGCCCCCAAGGCCCCGGGCGCGGTCGGGCGTCAGGTGACCGTTCCGGTCCACGCCGGCTGATCCAGGAAAGGCGCGCGTCATGCAGCTCTATGGCTCAAGTCTTGTCGTCGCCGCCGACGGGCGTGAGGCGCGCGTCTTCATCGAACGCCGCCGGGGCGGTCCGCTGGACGAGATCACCAGCCGCCTCGGCGACCTGACCTCCCCGCCGCTGCTTCGGCGCGCACAGGGCGGTCAGGCCATGCACCTGGCCACGCCGCTCGAGCGGCAGGAGATGGATTTTCTGACCCGGCTCGGGGAGCGGCTCGACTGCCTCGCCCGTAGCGAGCACACGAACGAAGTGGTGCTGTTCGCGCCGCCCCGCGCCCTCGGCCTGCTCAAGGCGGCGGCGCCCGCGACGCTCAAGCGGCGCCTGGCCGCCTCCGAGCCCCACGAGCGCACCCAGGAATCGCCGAGCCAGATCCGCGAGGCGCTGGTCAGGCTTCGCGTGCGCTCCGACTGAACGAACGACGGATCCGGCCGAACCGGAGCCAGCCCAGAAGGAGGCGACCATGCTGATCGGTGCGACCATGATGGAATTGATCTACGCCTGGGGATTCGGCGCGTCCCTGTTCGCCATGCCGGGGATATTCCTCCTGAGCGCCCTCTACAGCGGCGCGTCCCCCTCCGCCGGGGAAGAGATCGGCCCCGCCCTGCCCGGAAACGACTGAGCCGGAAACGACTGACCTCCGGGCTCCGCCGTCCGGGCGGGCCGGCGGCGGCGGCTCGGCGATCGGTGCGGTCAGGGCGCCTCGACCGTTTCGGTCCCGCCATGGCGATACAGGTAATAAGGAGGGTGGGCCGGGCCGGCGACCAGGGCGACCGGCATGCCCGACACCCATCCGACCAGCAGATGGATCACGCTTCCCGCCGCGGCGGATCGAGGATCCGGGGCCGGTCCGCGCGCGCGGCGGCGACCCGCCGGGACCGCCCGCGCGGTCAAGACAGGCCCTCGTCCGCACCCGCGTCGCGACGACGGCCGGGCGTCAGGCGAAGCGTGAGCGCGGGGCCTCCGACGGTCATCAGGAACCAGAGGGAGGCCACGGCGGATAGGGTCAGCATGCGTCTTTCCCACAGTGAAGGGTCCGACGCTAGAACGCGAAACGGGCCCTGTCGCCTCGGCGACTTTCCCTAGGGGAAGCTACGGAGCGCGGGAACAGTTGATCCGTATCAAGGCTTCGCCCGGCCGCAGCGCGCCCCATGGCGTTGAACCCGCTGAGATCTCTGGAGGAGTGGTTGCCGGACAACGGTGTCGTCTCGGCCGACCAGCGCCTGGTGGTCGCGGCGCTGGAAAGCGGCGCCGCCAGCGGCGATGCGGGGCCCCTCGAGCGCATCGACACCCCGACCTCGCACGTCTTCCTGGGCTCCCGTCATGTGTACAAGCTGAAGCGAAGCCGGCGCCTTCCCTTCGTCGACCTCTCGACGGTCGAGCATCGGCGGCGGATGTGCGAGGCCGAGCTCGGCGTCAACCGGGCGCTGGCGCCCGAACTCTACGAGGCGGTCCGGCCGGTCGTGCGGACGCCGACGGGCGCGCTGCGGATCGGCGGCGACGGCGAGGTCCTGGACTGGATCGTGCAGACGCGACGCTTTCCGGACGGGCAGCTGTTCGACGAGATCGCCAGAGCCGGGCAGCTCTCCGAGGCCCACGTCGCCGAAGCCTGCGACGCCATCGCCGCCTTCCACGCGAGGCTGCCGGCCCACCGGGAGACCGGCCACACGGCCGACTACCGCCGGACCATCGCCGGTCTGCGCAAGGCCGAGACCGAAGCGGCCGCCGCCCTGGGCCTCGCGCCGGCGTCGGGTCCGCTGTTCGGGGCGCTGGACCGCGAGGCGCTGCGGCAGTCCGAGCTGATCGAAGTCCGGCGGCGACAGGGGTGGGTGCGGCGCGGGCATGGCGACCTGCACCTGCGCAACATATGCGTGTTCAACGGCAGGGCGACGCCGTTCGACGCGCTGGAATTCGATCCTGCGCTGGCGACCACCGACGTCCTCTACGACTTCGCCTTTCTGCTGATGGACCTGCGCGCCCGGGGACTGGACGCGCTCGCGAACCGGGCGATGAACCGGTATTTCGACGTCAGCGGCACCCCCGCGGAGGCGCTGGCCCTGCTGCCCTTCTTCATGGCGCTGCGCGCGGCGGTGCGCATGGCCGTCGCCGTCGGGGGCGGGAGCCTCGGCGAGGCGGACGACTATCGGCGGCTGGGCGTTCGCCTGCTGCGCCCGACCCGGCCCCTGCTGGTGGCGATCGGCGGCCTTTCGGGATCCGGCAAGTCCGCCGTGGCCGCGCAGGTCGCCCCGCGCCTGCCGGGATGCTGCGGCGCGCGCCTGCTGCGCACCGACGTGCTGCGCAAGTCGCGCCTCGGCGCCTCGTCGGCGGCCGCCCTGCCGGCCGACGCCTATACGCGCGCCGCGCGGACGGCGGTGTACCGAAGGCTCGCCCGGGAGGCGCAGGCGAGTCTCGAGGCGGACTGCCCGGTGGTCGCCGACGCGACCTTCCAGACGCAGGGCGCGCGGACGATGATCGAGGCGGCGGGGCGGGGGCGGCGGTTCACCGCGGTCTGGCTGCGGGCGTCGGCGGCGCGCCGCGCGGCGCGGGTGGCGCAGCGGCGCGGAGACGCGTCCGACGCGACGGCCGCGCTGGCGCTGGCGCAGAAGGAGCCCAAGGCCCTCGGCGCCGCCTGGACGGCGATAGACGCCGAAGCGGCGGTCCACGCGGTCGCCGATGCGGTTCTGCGACAGGTCGGCGCCGGGCCGGTCCGAGCGTGATGTCGAACCACCCCGCGGCGCCGAGCCCGCGCTGGTCTGGCGACCGCAAGCTGCTATGACCCGCCGCACGAACACCCTTGGGTCCGTTCTGACCCTGGCGCGCTTGGACCAGAGGCGGACTCATGTGTTTCTCCCCCACGGCCAGCTTCACCACGGCCGGGATCACGGCCGTCGTCGCGGCCGTGTCATTGGCGCGCGTCACCCGTCGATCGGAGATCCCGCTGGCGGCCATGCCGCTGATCTTCGGCGTCCAGCAGGCGATCGAGGGGGTGCTGTGGCTGACGCTGCCGGACGCCGCTCCCGGCGTCCTGTCGAACGCCCTGGTCCTGGCGTTCCTGATCGTCGCCCAGCTGGTCTGGCCGGTCTATGCGCCGATCGCGGCCTGGTCGGCCGAGCCCGACCGGCGAAGGCGACGGGCGATGCTGCTCTGTATGGGGCTCGGCGTCGCGGTCGCCGTCTCCTTCCTGCCGGCCCTGATCACCGGCCCGCATCGCGCGAGCGTGGTGAACCGCTGCATCGTCTACCAGACCCACCACACCCATCCGGAACTCATCGGCCTCGCCTACCTGGGCGCGACCTGCCTGCCGATGCTGCTGTCGACACGCCGGGTGATCGCCGGCCTCGGCGGCGTCGTGCTGGCGGGCTCCATCGTCGCCTACCTGTTCTACTGGCAGGCTTTCATCTCGGTCTGGTGTTTCTTCGGCGCCGCCGGCAGCGCCATCATCCTGGCGCACTTCGAGCACGCCCGACGCACACTCCCGGCGCTCGCCGCCGGCTGACGCAGGCGCGGTCGCGGAGGATCAAACCTTCCCGCACTGCCGGACCGACCTGCGTTGGATCAAACCGAACACGGGCAGACTCGACATACTGACAGCCCACGTGCGCCGTCGGCGACCCCGCGTTCAACAGAGGCCATGAGAGATGCATGAGGGCGCAAACGCTGTTCTGACCGGGGAGATGGTCCGCGCCGGTCGCGCCATCGCGCGGATCGAACAGACCGAGCTCGCGAACGCGGCCGGGCTCAGCCTGGACACCATCAAACGGCTCGAACGCCTGCGCGGCGTGGTCAACGCCAACCCGACGACGCTGGCCATGCTGCGGCGCGCCTTCCACGCCCACGGCGTCCACTTCCGGATCGATGAGGACGGGCGCAGCTGCGTCTTCCTGGAGACCACCGGCGGCGACCGCCGGGTCGACCGCATCGAAGAGCCGGGCCCCGAGCCGATGCGGATCTGCCGCGCGGTCTACTACAGCTGGGCCACCCCCGAGACCGTGCGTGACGCGCCGGGGGTGCTCGACGACATCCTGCAGGCGGCCGTGGCGCTCAATGGCCGGCTCGGCGTGACCGGAGCCTTGCTGATGGCCAACGGCTTCTTCGTGCAGGCGCTGGAAGGCCCGCCTCCGGCGGTCTGGGAGGTGCTTGGCGGCATAGCGATGGATCGGCGGCACCAGAGCTTCACGCCGGTCGACCGGATCGAGGTCGCAGAACGACGTTTCGCGCGCTGGATCATGTGCGGGATCGGCGCCGCGCGCGCCGCCGATCTCGCGGCGTTCGACCCCCGCGGCCTGGACGGCGCCGGCGCGGTCGAGCTTCTGTCCCGATTGAGCGCGGCGGAGGATAGCGCCCTGGGCGAACCGCACGCCACGTCCTGAATCGGCCGGCCGCGGCCGCATGGACCCTGGTGGGATTCGACCCGGTCTCACACGCCGTCAGCCAGCATGCTCATGCGCACCAGTTCGGACAGGCTGTCGGCCTTCATCTTCATCATCCCGTTGGCCCGGTAGACCTCGACCGTCCGCGGGCTGATGTCGAGATCGCTCGCGATCAGCGTGTTCGATTTCCCGGCGACCAGACCGTCGAGGACGTCCCGCTCCCGCTTCGCCAGACCGTTTAGCCGAGCCAATATATTCTCCCGGCGCACGACCACCTCCGTCTGGCCGCGGATCGACGCGAACGCGCTCTGAACCGCGGAAATCAGCGCCGAATCCACAAACGGTTTCTCGATGAAGTCGTGCACGCCGAGCTTCATGGCCTCGATGGCCAGCGGAACGTCGGCATGGCCGGTGATGACGATGACCGGTATCGGCGACCCGAACTGCCGCAGCCTCGCCGCCAGCCCCAGGCCGCTGACGCCGGGCATGCGGACATCGGTGACGACGCAGATTCCGGGGTCGGGTTCGCCCTGCGCCAGGAAGTGGTCGGCCGAGTCATGCAGGGTCACCACATAGCCGGCGACTTCGAGCAGAAAGCCGAGGGAAGCCCTCACGCCGTCGTCGTCGTCGATTACATGGACGCGCCGTTCGGCGGACATCAGACGCTGTCCTCCGCGCCCATGCGCCTGGTCCAAAGTTGGTCCATGAAACGCCGCGTCCGCACGCTTAGACTGACGACCCACCGGATCGAAGCCTAGCTTAGAGTTTCGGGCGCGTCTGCAACAAAATACCCCTGGGGTGTATTTGTGGCGACTTGCGCAAAATCAACGTGCGGCCGGTCCGGGCGGGACACAAGGGGCCATGCCTCCCGCGATCCAGTCCACCGACCTGACCAAGAGCTTCGGCGAAGGCGCCGCGCGCACCGTCGCGGTGAACCACGCCAACTTCACCGCCGAGTTCGGCAAGATGATCTATCTCGTCGGCCCGTCCGGCAGCGGCAAGACGACCCTGCTGAGCATGATCTCGGGCATCCTCAAGCCGGACAGCGGCACGGTGACGGTCGACGGGGTCGACATCTGGGGCCTGGGCGGCGACGCCCTGGCCAAGTTCCGCCTGGAGCGCATCGGCTTCGTGTTTCAGGACTATCACCTGTTTCCCCGGCTCACGACCGCCGAGAACGTGGCCATTCCACTGATCCTCAAGGGCCAGCCCTGGCGCACGGCTATCGCCGCCGCGGACAAGGCGCTGGAGGTGGTGGGGCTGAAGGGGCGGATCGATCTTCCGCCGGTCAAGCTCAGCGGCGGCGAGCAGCAGCGCGTCGCCATAGCGCGGGCGATCGTCGGCGAACCGGAGCTGTTGATCCTCGACGAGCCCACCGCCTCGCTCGATGGCGACACCGGGCGTTCGATCATCAGTTTCGTCCGCGAGCACATTCTCAGCGCCACCCGGGCCATCGTCATCGTCACCCACGACGCGCGCATCCTCGAGTTCGCGGACTCGATCCTTGAAATGGAGGACGGCGTGATCAAGCCGCAGGCCGCCGACGCCTTCGCCGGAGCTTCGGCATGAAGGGCCAGACCGTCGTCCTCCTGGCCGGGGCCGGCGTCCTCGCCGCCGTCGTCGCCGCCTTCCTGTTCGCCCAGCATCCGAAAGCCCTGCCGCCGGCCTTCCCGCCCGCCGCCAACCCGTACCCGACCGCGATCTACGCCCAGGGCATCGTCGAAAGCGATCAGGCCAGCGGCGAGAACATCAATCTGAACCCCGAGGTGAGCGGACCGATCGTTCAGGTGTTCGCGCACGAGGGACAGGCGGTGCACGCCGGCGACCGGCTTGTGGCCCTGGACGACAGCGTCCAGCGCGCCACCACCGAGCAGCAGGCGCGCCAGGCCGAGGCGGCGCGGACCCTGCTGGCCGAGCTGAAGGCCCAGCCGCGTCCCGAAACCCTGAAGGTGGCGGAGGCGCAGGCCGTACAGGCCGACGCCGCGGCCAGGCTGGCCGAGGATCAGTTCGCCAAGCAGCGGCAGGCGGCCCAGCTCGACGCCCGGGCGGTGAGCAAGGAGGCGCTCGACACCGCCGCCAACAACGCCCGGGTGATGGCCGCGGCGGCGGCCGTCGCCGCCCGCCAGCTCGCCCTGACCAAGGCCGGGGCCTGGAGCTACGACATCCGCAACCAGGAGCGACAGGCCGAGGCGCTGGCCAGCGCCTACGGCGCGTCAAAGGCCCTGCTCGGCAAGTACGTCCTGCACGCGCCGTCCGACGGTGTGGTGCTGGCGATGAACGCTCCGGTCGGCGGCTATGTGTCCGCCCAGGGCGTCTACAACACCTACACCCAGGGGCAGGGACCGGTGGTGGTGCTCGGCGCCGCCCGCGGCCAGCTGCAGGTGCGCTGCTTCGTGGACGAGATCCTGCTGCAGCAGTTGCCGCCAGGCGATCACATGATCGCCTCGATGACGCTGCATGGATCGAAGGCGCGCATTCCGCTGACGTTCGTCCGCATCCAGCCTTACCTAACCCCCAAGATCGAACTGTCGGACCAGCGCCAGGAACGGGTCGACCTGCGGGTCCTGCCGGTGATCTTCCGGTTCGATCGGCCCAAGGGGCTGAACGTCTACCCCGGACAGGTCGCCGACGTCTTCATCGGGCGGCGCTGATGGCCGGCGAGTCTCATGCGCGGCTCCTGGCCGGGACGGCGGCGGCCCTGTCCCTCTCCGCCTGCGCGCTCGGGCCCGACTTTCACCGCCCCAGCCTGACGACGCCGGAGCAGTATCTGCCCACGGGCCATGCGCACCGGACGGTCGAGGCCGAGGGGGTCTCACAGCGCTTCAAGGAGAGCGCGCCGGTGGCGTCCCGCTGGTGGGCCGACTTCCACGCGCCGGCGCTGGACGATCTCGAGGATCGCGGCCAGCGCGAAAGCCCGACGCTGGCGTCCGCCGAGGCGGCCCTGCGCCAGAGCGAGGCGCAGCTGCAGGCCGGGGCCGGCGTGTTCTATCCGAGCCTGGGCGTCAACGCCGCGGCCTACCGCGAGCACGGTTCGACCGCGGCGCCGGGCCAGTCGCGCACGCTCGGGACCTACAGCCTCTACAGCCTGTCCGGCGCGATCAGCTATCCGCTCGACATCTTCGGCGGCGAACGGCGCGGCGTGGAGGCGTTGGCCGCCTCGCGCGACGCCAGCCGACATCGTCGGGACGCCGCCGTCGTCACGCTGCAGGCCAATATCGCCGCAGCCGCGATCGCCGCCGCCGGCTATCGCGAAGAGGCGCGGCGGCTCAACGATCTGATCACGGACCAACGCTCCGAGCTCGAGGTCCTGCGCGTCCGCAACGCCGCCGGCCCGGACGCCTACGCGGTGGTGCTGTCGGCGCAGACCGCCCTGGCGGCGAGTGAGGCCGAGCTTCCGGTGCTGCAACAGCGGGAGGGCGCGGCCGAGACCCTGCTCGCCGTCCTGGTCGGCGCGGCGCCGGGGGCGTGGGACGGGTCGGGCCTCGAATTCTCCACCCTCAAGGTTCCGGACGCCCTGCCGCTGACCCTGCCGTCGACCCTGGTGCGCAAACGGCCTGACATCCTGGCCGCCGAAGCCGCCCTGCACGCCGCCAACGCCGAGATCGGCGTGGCCACCGCCGAGATGTTTCCGTCGCTGACGCTCAGCGGCGCCTCCGGATTCGAGAATACGGCGACATCGGCCCTGTTCGGCGCGGCCAGCCGCACCTGGAGCCTCGGTCCGAGCCTGGCGGCGCCCGTCTTCGAGGGCGGTACGCTGCGAGCCCGACGTCGCGCCGCGGTCGCCGCGCGCGACCAGGCCCTGGCGGACTATCGCACCGTCGTGCTCGCCGCGTTCCAGCAGGTATCGGACACGCTTCGCGCCCTCGGCCACGACGCCGAGGTCGAGGCGGCCTCGGAGAGCGGCTGGAAGTCGGCCGAGGCGTTGAACCGGCTCGGCCGCATCCAGGAGGACGCGGGGCTGATTAGCCCGCTCGACCGGCTGGCGCTCGACGTGCAGTTGCGGCAGGCGCAGGTGCAGCTGATCGAAGCCAAGGCTCAGCGCCTGCAGGACACGGTCGCGCTCTACGCGGCGCTCGGGGGCGGCTTCACGCCCGACGCCGCCGCGGCGCCTTCGCCCCAGGCTGGCGATCAACGATGAAGACCGGCCTCTACACCATCGCCCTGAAACTTCTGGTGAACGACCAGGGCAAGTTCAACTCCCTGCTCATCGGGGTGGCCTTCGCCGTCTTTCTGATGGTGTCGATGACCTCCATGTTCGCCGGCGTGCTGGCGCGCGCCTCGGCCACCGTCGCCAACGTCGGCGCGGACGTCTGGGTCATGGATCCGGCGGTGAACACCGTCGCCAGCAGCATTCCCATGCCGGCCTATGTGGTCGATGCGGTGCGCAGCATGGAGGGCGTGAAGTATGCGGTGCCGCTCTATACCGGGGGAGCGATGGTGCGCCTCGCCAGCGGCGACTTCCAGGCGGTGAGCGTGGTGGGCCTCGACGACAATAGCCTGTTCGGCAGGCCGGCGCTCGAGACCGGCCAGATCCAGGACATCTACAGTGAGAACGGCTTCATCGTCGTCAACGACGCCGAGTTCGGCAAGCTGAACCGCCCGCACGTCGGCACGGAGTTCGAGATCAACGACCACCGCGCGGTCGTGGTCGGCATCGCCAAGGTGGCGTCGAACGGCCTGTTCGGCGTCCCCACCCTCTACACCACCCTGAACCGCGCCCTGCAGTACATACCCAACACGCGCTTCACCACCTCCTACATCCTGGTCGCGCCGTCCCGTCCGGCCGACGTTCCCAGGATCAAGGCCGCGGTCGGCAAGCTGGGCTATCTGGCCCTGACCAAGGACGAGTTCGATGCGCGGATCTCGAATTTCTACACCTTCAAGACCGGCCTCGGCACCAACATCCTCCTGATGACGGCGATCAGCTTCATTGTCGGCCTGTCGATCTCGGGACAGACCTTCTATACCTTCATCCTGGAGAACCTCGACAAGTTCGGGGCGCTGAAGGCGATCGGCGCGCGCAGCGGCGAACTCGTCTCCATGATCCTGTTCCAGGCCGGATTCGCCTCGCTGATCGGCTATGGTCTGGGGGTCGGCCTTTCATCGCTGTCGATCACCCTGATCCGGCTGCGCATTCCGGATTACGCGGCGATCGTGACCTTTCAGAACCTGGTGCTGGCGTTCGTCATGGTTCTGATCATCGCCGGGGTCTCCAGCTACATCGGCGTCCGGCGCGTGCTGCAGATCGAACCCTTCGAGGTGTTCCGAAGCTGAGCCGCCGTCTTGATCCGCGTCATGGGCGGCCCGCTCACGGGCGGCGAAACTCTTCGAAATCCAAGGAGTATCCGATGAGCAAGGTAGCTGTGGTGACCGGCGGCACGCGGGGGATCGGCCGCGCCGTCTGTGAGCGGTTGAAGGCGGACGGCCTGCGCGTCGCGGCGATCTTCGCGGGGAACGACGCCGCCGCCGCGGAATGCCGCCAGGCGCTGGAGATCCTGGTGCTGAAGTGCGACGTGACCGCGAGCCTCGAGTGCCGCGCGGTGGTCAGGGAGATCGAGAGCCTGCTGGGTCCGATCGACGTGCTGGTCAACAACGCCGGCGTCACCCGCGACGCGGCCCTGCACAAGATGGAGGAGAACGACTGGAGCACGGTGATCCACACCGACCTCGACGGACTCTACAACATGACCCGCCCGGTGATCGAAGGCATGCGCGACCGCGGTTACGGCCGGATCATCAACATCGCTTCGATCAACGGCCAGAAGGGCCAGTTCGGACAGACCAACTATTCGGCGGCCAAGGCCGGCGTGATCGGCTTCACCAAGGCCCTGGCGCTGGAATCGGCGCGCAAGGGGATCACCGTCAACGCCATCGCCCCGGGCTATATCGACACCGACATGGTGGCCCACGTGCCCCACGAGGTGCTGGAGGCGATCAAGGCCGGCATTCCGGTCGGGCGACTCGGTCGGCCGGAGGAAGTCGCCCGCTGCGTCAGCTTCCTGGCCTCCGAGGATCAGGCCTTCATCACCGGCGCGACCCTGACGGTGAACGGCGGCCAATACCTGGTTTGATCGCGGACCTCGGTCGGCGTGACTCTTCTTCCGCTCGTCCCGGCCCGGATGAGCGGAGGATCAGTTCGAGCCCGTCGCCGGTTTGGCGGAGGATGTCGCCGCGGCCGCCGGATCGGCGGCGGGGACGGGCCCCGCGGGCGCCGGCGGGATCGCGCACTTCATCAGGCTCGCCCGCCCCTTGAGAAATCCCCGCCGCGCCTCGGCGGCCAGCACGGCCCGCCGGTAGGCCTGGTCCCGTCGCTCGGCGCCGGAGAGCCGGCGCACCACCCCGTCGTAAGGCAGGCTGAGCGCGCCCTTGATCACGTCGGCGACCAGGCCGTGGGTCTGCGAGGTCCGCTGGGGAATATCGACATCCGGCCCGAGCTCCCCGTCGAGCGCCAGGATCTCGACGGCGATGTGATCGCAATCCTGGGCCCAGGCGGTGTCATACGGCGCCCCTGCGGCGCTGAGGACGACCGGCGGCGCCGTCTTGCGGATCAGGCCGATATCCTCGATCGGCTGCTGCACCGCGGAGTTCAGCTGAGCCGGGGTCGGCGCGGCGTCCTTCACCGCCTGAGCGGCGGGGCCCAGCGGGCCTTGCAGCAAAAGGCCGAGGGCGAGGAGGGTATGCATGGCGGTCGTCGTTCTCAAAATCAGCCGTTCGCCACTGTCGCGCTTGCTCGGCCGCGACGCCATGCGATGGGTCAAATGTCGGGCCGCGGCCGTGCGTCGCTTGATCGCGATCAAGGCGCGGCGACCGCTCGTGGCCGATCCTGCGACGGATTTGTGCGAGGGCTGATGAGCGGTAGTCTGGGCCTGCAGCTGGCGACCTCGACGGCGATCGTCGGCGCCACCATCCTGATCCACCTGATCGGCCTCCTGGCCCTGCTTCGGCTGCTGCAGTTGCACACCAGCCGGGTGCGCATGGCCCATCCCCTGCTGGATCAGGCGCTGGTGATCGTGGGCGCCGCCTTCGGCCTGTTTTTCCTGCACGCGATCGAGATCTGGCTCTACGCCGCCTTCTACGTGCTGGTCGGAGAGATCCCGAGCCTCGACAACGCCCTCTACTTCTCCACCTCGACCTACGCCACCATCGGCTACGGCGATGTCCTGCTGTCCCCGCGTTGGCGGATCCTGGGCGCCATCGAAGGCGCCAACGGGGTCATCCTGCTCGGCTGGTCGACGGCGTTCTTCGTTTCCGTCGTGCAAAGGCTGCGGGCGCTGGAGCACGATTGGCTGAATCCCGGCGCGCCCCCCCGGCCCCGTTCCTGGCGCGCTTGACGAGGATCAAGGCGCACGCCGCCCGGACCGTGATCCTGCGTTCAGTCCAGCCGTCATGGAGACCAGGGATGTTGATCCATCGCATCGTCGGAGGGGCCGTCGCCGTATTCGGCGCGCTGCTTCTCGGGACCCTGGCCTGCCTGCTCTTCGCCCCCTACGCCGTCACCCAGCCCGCGCTCGACCGGATCGGCGTGGCGGGCGTCCTGCTCGGCGACATGATCGGGCTGGCCGCGCTGATGTTCGGCCTCTGGTTCGCCGTCGCGCCGGCGCACGCCGCCGATCACGTCCGGCGCTTTGGCGATTTTCACGGCGATTGATCCTGGTCAACGCGGAGCCACCGGCCCGAAGCTTTGCTGCTGGCGTTGATTTAGCCCTTTCCCAGACTGGAGACGATTATGGCCCCCAACGGCAAACCCCCATCCGCGAGCGCCGCCAAGGCGTTCGAGTCCGCCTTCGCCGGCATGCAGGACGCGATGACCCGCGGCGAAAGCCAGATCCAGGCCAGCCTCGAGGCCTTCTCGACCGAGAGCCGCGCCTTCTTCGAAGACATGAGCAAGGACGCCGCAGCCGCCTTCGAGCAGTTCAAGACCTGCAAGTCGCCGATGGACGCCCTGATGGTCGAGCAGGACTGGTTCGCCAAGCGCGCCAAGGCCTACCTCAACTACGGCCTGCACATCGTGCAGACGATCACGCCCAAGCCGGTGGAAGCCGCGCCGCCGCCGGCCCCGTCGGCGAAGGCCCCGGACGCCTCCAAGGCGGCGTAGGCGCCCATGCGACCGCAACATCACACGGCGGTCGCGGCGCCCGACCCGCTGGTTCCGGCGGCCCTCGACAGCGATGTGAGGGCCGCCATTTCCGACGCGCGGGGCGGTCTGTCGATGATCAGCTTCGCCCAGGCGGCGCAGGATTTCGGCCTGCATCTGGCCGCCTCGCCCTTCCGCTGCGCCGAATTGGCGGGCGAGGCGGTCAGAACCGCGTGGACCGGCTTCGCCGCCGACGATACGCCGCCGGACGATCCGCGGTTTCGCGGCGACGCCTGGGCCGCCTGGCCGTTCGGCGCCTACGCGCGCGCCTTCCTGGGGACCGAGCAGTGGTGGACCAAGGCCATCGCCGAGACCCCCGGGGTGACCCAGCATCACAAGGATCTGCTCGCCTTCATGACGCGTCAGTGGCTCGACACCATGGCGCCGTCGAACTACGCGGCCACCAACCCCGAAGCGCTCGCCCGGGCCCTGCAGACCGGGGGGCTGAGCCTGCTGGCGGGAGGCCTGGCGGCGTACGCCGACGCCGTGGCCCGCTTCGACGGCGGAGCCGCGCCAAAATTCAAGGTCGGGCGCGACGTGGCGGCGACGCCCGGACGCGTGGTCCTGCGCACCGACCTGGCCGAGGTGATTCAATATAATCCGACAACGGATCAAGTGCATCCGGAGCCGGTGGTGATCGTGCCGGCGCCGATCATGAAATACTATGTGCTCGACCTGACGCCCGAGCAATCGATGGTCCGCGCCTTGCTGGACCAGGGCTTCACCGTGTTCATGATCTCGTGGAAGAACCCGGGGACGGAGGATCGCGACAAGGGCTTCGACGCCTACATCGAGGACGGCCTCCTCGCCGCCTTCGAGATCGCCCGCAAGATCACCGGCTCGCCCAAGCTGCACGCCGCCGGCTATTGCGTCGGCGGCACCCTGCTGACGATGGCCGCCGCGGCCCTGGCGCGCGATGGCGACGACCGTCTGGCCAGCCTGTCTCTGCTCGCCAGCCAGGCCGACTTCACCGAAGCCGGCGAGCTGCGCCTGTTCATCGACGAGGCCCAGGTCTCGCTGCTCGAGGACGCGATGCGCAGCCGCGGCTATCTTCGCGCCGACCAGATGGGGGCGACCTTTCAGGCCCTGCGGGCCAACGACCTGATCTGGTCGCACGTGACCCGCGCCTACCTGCTGGGCGAGCCGCCCCAGGTCACCGCCCTCGACGCCTGGTCGGCGGACACCACCCGGCTGCCCTATCGGTTCGAGTCCCAGAACCTGCGGAGTCTCTATCTGGAGAACGATCTGGCCGAAGGCAGGCTGACGGTCGGCGGCCGGCCGGTGGCCCTGCCGGACATCGACGTCGACCTGTTCCTGGTCGCCACCGAGCACGATCACATCGCGCCCTGGCGGTCGGTCTACAAGTTCCTGCTGCTGTGCGAGAACGACATCACCTTTCTCCTGGTCAACCACGGCCACAACGTCGGCATCGTCGCGCCGCTCGGTGATCCGAACCGGCGCTATCGCACCCTGCACCTGGCCCCGATGGGGGCCTACGTGGATCCCGACGCCTGGCTGGCGCAGGCGGCGGTCCACCAGGGATCGTGGTGGGGCCCCTGGTTCGACTGGCTGAAGTCCAGGAGCGGTGCGCTCAGCGCCCCCCCCTCGCGCAAGGGAGGACGGGATCTCGGCGCGGCGCCCGGCGCCTATGTCACCGCCCCGTAACCGACGCCTGGAATACTGCCGCTCCGCCCAACCGGCGAACAAGGATGATGCTCATGTCTGAAGTCGAACATATCGAGGACGCCGAGGTGATCACCGACGACGTCATCCACGCCCTCGGCCACTCCTGGTTCTTCGACCCGCAGACGATCCGGGTCAGCACGCTGGGCGGCAAGGTCACGCTCAGCGGCACGGTGCGCAGCGCGCGCGAGCGGCGCATGGCCGCGGCGGCGGCGTGGGCCCACGAGGGCGTCACCGATGTGGTGAACCACCTCGCCATCGAGTGAACCGGCGCTCGGTTCAGCCATTGATCGCCGCAGAGGCGGCGCCGACCTGCGTCTTTGCGGCGCGGACCTCCCGGAGCAGTCGAATGGCGGATCAGACCCACGAGATCGAACTCAAATTCTCCCTGAGCGCGGACGCCGGCGCGGCCTTGGGCGCGGATCTGTTCGCGGGCGTGGACGGTCAGGCGCTGGTCTCGACCTACTTCGACACGCCGGGTCTCGATCTGCTCGACGCCGATGTCGCGGTCCGATTGCGTCAGACCGGCCGGGGCTGGGTGCAGACGCTCAAGGCCGGGTCCGGCGCCGTTCGGCGGTTCGAGGACGAGCAGCCGGTGTCGAGCCCGAGGCTGGATCCCAGCCTGTTCGCCAGGCGGATGCTCGACAAGGCGGCGGGCGGCCATGTGGGCGAGTTGCGCCCGCTGTTCGAGACCCGCGTGCATCGCCGCACCCGGATGGTCGAACACGGGAGCGCGCGGATTGAAGCCGCCTACGACGAAGGCGAGATCGTCGCCGGGGATCGCCACGAGGCGCTGAACGAATTCGAGCTGGAGCTGAAGTCGGGCCGGGTCAGCGACCTGCTGGCGGTGGCCGGCCGCTATGTATCGGCCGGCGTGACGCTCAGTCTCGTCAGCAAGGCGGAGCGTGGGTACAGGCTGGCGGCGGGAGACAGCGGCTCGGCCGTGCGCTTCCGCCAGCCCGCCCTCGATTTCCACGGCTCGGCGCGGGAGGGGTTCCAGGCGCTCGCCCTGGCCGCGCTCCACCAGGTTTCGGCCAACGTCGAACTCCTGCGCCGGCGGGCGAGCCCCGAGGCGGTGCACCAGGCGCGGGTCGGGTTGCGTCGCCTGAAGACCTTCGTCGGCGCCTTCGGGTCTCTGGTCGACGACGGGCAGGCGGGGGCGGTGGACGCCGCGATCGACCGTCTGACGCGCCTGTTCGAGACCCCCCGCTCCCTGGACGTATTCCAGGCCGGCGTGTTCCGCGGGCTCTCCCGCCAAGACGCCGGCGCCGCCGAGTTCGGTCAGGCGCTGCTGGCCGCGCGCGCGCGCGTCTACGCCGACCTGGACGCCGCCCTGGCCGGCCGCGCGGTGGCGGAGGATCTGTTTCATCTCGTGGCTTGGGTGGTGGACGGGCCCTGGACGCGCAAGGCGGGCCAGACCCCGGCCGAACCGCGCCTGGACGCCTTGGCCGGGGACCTGCTCAGACATCGGTGGAAGCGCCTGCGGCGGCGGGGGCGGCGGCTCGACTGGCGCGATCCGCGCGCGCGTCACAAACTGCGCATCCAGGCCAAGAAGATGCGCTACCTGGCCGAGGCCCTGCTCGATCCGCCGGCGGCCAGGCGGCTGCTCAAACGGCTGGAGCGTCTGCAGAGCGAACTCGGCGTCCTCAACGACATCGCCATGGCGCCGGGGACGGCCAGGCTGGCCTTCACCCCGGCGCTCAGTGGCGATGCGGCGTTCGCCGCCGGAGCCATGGTGGGCGTGCGCCGTTCGGACCTGCGCATGCGCCGCCACCGGGCCCGCAAGGCGTTCGGTCGGCTTGTGCGCAAGCCCGCGGACTTCACGCAGATCCGGCGTCCCCGCCGCCCCTGACCTCGCGGGCGCTGGAGCAAACCGCCCTCGAACGGAATCGTTTAGGGGCGGATAATTTGCTCTAGAATCTGAAGTTTAGAGCGCTGCTGGCGCGAAAACAGGTTCCCACCTTTCGCGCGGCGCTCTATACGCCCGAGTGATGCCGCAAGAGGTCGATGACGCTGTCGATCTTCGCGAACGCACGTTCAATCGACTGGAGGGCGAGGTCCTTCTCGCCGGCGCGGATCGCGGTCTGACAGTCCTCGAGATCCTGTCGAGACACTTCTTCGAGCGTTTGCACGGCCATCTGCAGTTCCATGCCGCCCTAATGCCGTCAATGGACGAGGCTTGCAAGGGAGCCGGCGCCCAGGCCGCGCCCGACCGACAGGCGGGCCTTCGACGCCAACCTTGCCGCGAGTTCGGATCGCGGACGCCAGCCGCCGAACGCCAGCCTACGCGGCGGGAGCCATGGCGGCGTCGCAGGAGTCGCGCCCCGACCGCGGATCGGCGCCCCGCGACCGGATCGCGTCGTGCAGATGGTCGGCGAGCTCGAGCATCTGGTCGCTCGTCATCCTGGCGTAGGTCTCTTCCAGCGTCCCCTTGAGGGTGCAGAACTCCACGTCGTCAAAGGTGCAAGGCGCTTTTTCGTCCATGACCACACTCCCCATCCCCCGGGAAGCAAGTGGGCGGCGTGGGGTTTAGATCCCGTGAAGAGCGCCCCGTTTATGCTGGCGCCTGTCAGGTCTTTGTCATCCGACGCTCATAGCGAGCGTTCGGCTCATCGATGTGAGATCGAGACCGGATTGTTCCGACCACTGATTCAGGGCAGCCTGGATCTTGGCAAAATCGCCTTTTCCGGTGGGGCTTTTGCTGAGCACCTGTTCGCGAATAAGCGCTTTCACGACATCGGGCATCGTGATGAAGGCTGGCTTCCCGATCGAGCGCAGGAAATGCATTCCTGTTTCGCCACCGAGCCGGCTCCCATTCTTTTTGAGAAAATCGAGAAGCCCGACAAAGTCGTCGTCGGGCCATTCCGCCAGAAACCGGGCGGCGGCGCCGTGCCTCTCGGCCAGCTCCGTCAGGAGGCGCCCGTTTTCCTGCACGGATTTGATCTTCGCGCCGTTCCTGACGATAGCCTTGTCCTTGAGCAGTTCGTCGAAGCGCTCCTCGGTCATCCATGCACAGCGGGCAGGATCAAACCGCTCGAAAGCGGACTCGAAAGCCTGCCACTTCGCGTCGACGACCTGTGAGGAAAAGCCGGCGCAGAATATCCGCCGCGTCATGGCCGCGAGGATGCGATCGTCGGGAATCGCGGCGATCTCCCGCGGCGCCAAAGGCCGGGTTTCAGCGAGCATTTGATCGAACGCGGCTCGGCCGCCGTGGCGCTCGGCCGCCAGATCGATGATTTCGTCAAAGCGCCGCATGTTCATCTACCCGTGGATGGCTATCGCCGCGGCGGAGACCGCCATCAGGACCGCAGCGACCGGGATGTGCCCCCAGTCGCGACTTCGGGTCAGCGTCACGACGGCGACGAGCATGAAAATGGCGCTCGCGATCGCCCCGACCCGCGACGTCGCCGGGATCACCAGAAGTAAACCGATTACGACTCCAAGGCTGCCGGCCACCCGGTGAAACCCCGCCGGATAGCCCCAGAGCGCGAAGTTTTCTCGGGCCAATGGAGGGCCGGCGAAGTTGAGCCCGCCCGTCCCGATCATCACGACGCCGAGGGCGACCGGAAGGCCGACAGTGATAAATTTGATTACCGGCATAGTCCGGTCCCCGCTTTCAACCTTCGGGCGCAGCGGCGCCAGCGATGGAGGCGTCGCCCGCCTCTGGATTCCGGTTTCGGCGCAACTCCTCCTTCAGTCGTCCCACCTCTCGCTCCAGGCGTTCGATGCGATCGAGCGTATAGTCGACGCTGGTCGACTCCATCGCCTGCAGGAAGGCCCGGACGGCCGCGACGGCGCGGCGAGATTTCCCCGGCTCCGGGACCGCATGGGTCGCTGTGTGTGTCATCATAAGCTCCTCGGGCTAGACAGCCGTCAGGCCGCCGTCGACGGGAAGGTCGACGCCCGCGACGTAGCTGCTGAGGTCTGAGGCGAGGAACAAAGCCGCGCAGGCGATCTCGCCGGGGTACGCCAGGCGCGCCAAAGGCGTCATCGCGACGATCTGCTTTCGGGCTTCGGCTGCGCCCTCTCCGGACGGGAACTGAGCGTCGAACATGGGCGTGTCGACGGCTCCAGGGCTCAACACGTTGGTCCTGATCCTCCGATCCTTGAGTTCGCTGGTCCAGGTCCGCGCAAATGATCGGATCGCGGCCTTGGTCGCGCTGTAGGTGCTGCGGCCCGGGAGGCCTTTGTTCTTCCCGGCCGCCGCCACGAGGATGATCGAAGCCCCATCATTCAGGTAAGGCAGCGCCTTCTGAACGGTGAAGTATGCGCCGCGGGCGTTGGTGTCGAAGGTCTTGTCGAAATGCTCGGGCGTCGCTGCGGCGGTCATCGTCTTTTCGACGAAGGCCGCGCCCGCGAAAAGCACATCGATCTTTCCCTTTTTCGCGACGATCTCGTAGAGGCGGTCGAGGTCATCGAGCTTTGAGATGTCCGCCTTTACGCCGGTGACGTTGTCGCCGATCTCGGCGACGGCCCTGTCGATCTCGGCCTGCCGCCGTCCGGCGATGAACACATAGGCGCCCTGTTCAACGAACCGCTGGGCGGTCGCCAAGCCTATGCCGCTGCTGCCGCCCGTGACGACAGCGATCTTGCCTTCCAATAACGACATGGCCCGCGTCGCCTTCACAGTTGCGACCACCCCCCATCGACCGGAATCTCAAGGCCGGTCGTGAAGGTCGCGTCGAAGGCGAGAAAGAGGACGGCCTTGGCGATCTCCTCCGACGTCCCGAAGCGCTTCATCGGGATCATGCCGACGGTGTGCTCCTTGACGTGCGTACGCATCTCTTCCGAAGGGAACACCTTGTTCAGGATGCCCGTGTCGATCGGTCCGGGCGACACCGCGTTGACGCGGATCTCCTGAGCGAGCAGCTCGGCGGCGAGCACCCGAGCGAAGGATCGCAGCGCAGCCTTGGCGGCGCCGTAGGTGGCTTGGCCCGGCAGTCCCTTGACGTTGGCGACCGAGGTCGTGAGGACGACTGAGCCGCCCCGATTGATCAGCGGCGAAAGCTTCTGGACCGCAAAAAACGGGCCCTTGGCGTTCAGGTTGAACATCTCGTCGTAGATGTCCTCCGTCACGTTCGCGAGAGGCGTTGGGATGCTGAACCCGGCGTTGACGAAAAGGAGGTCGATGGCGCCGAACTCGGTCTTCACCTGAGCGGCCAGGGCGTCGATGTCGGCCATCGACCGTGCATCGCTCGAAACCACGAGGGCGTCGTTCCCAAGCTCTTTCCGGGCTGATTCAAGGCCGGCCTGTGAGCGACCCGTCACCAGAACGCGTGCGCCCCCTTCGAGGAGCATCTTCGCCGTCGCGAGCCCCATGCCGCTGGTGCCACCGAGGATCACCACCTTTTTGTCTTGATACCGCGCCATTCGTATTCTCCTCGGGACGCCCTTGGCGTCTTTGGGTTTTGGACAATTCCATATGAAAAGTCTGCCTGACGCTGGTGATCAGGTGGATTTCAGACCACTTATTTTGGCTGCCGAAGGCGCTCCCGGGCGCCCGTGGCTCCGCATCACCCGTTCAGTCGGGTCGCCGTGACCGGCGCTCCTTCACGACGCCGCGCTTAAGGTTGCGGGACGAGACAAGTCGACGCCGGCGACCTTGACGACGGCCTGCCACGCGGCTTCCTGGCTGGCCCGGTCGTGGAGGTGTGGCTCGCGCTGCAGCTCCATGGGGCCTGAGAACTTCCCCTTGGCCGAGGCGAAGAATTGCCCTGAGACGTCGGTTCCAAACTCCGACGCCTGGATGTAGCGACCGGCCGCGGTCTCCGGCGTCTGGTTCATGCCGGGAATGAGGTTCACGATTGGGATCATCAGATACTTCAACAACAGGCCAGCGTTTCGCGCGACCTGGGTGTCGTTCGACGCACCGGGCGAGACAGCGTACACGGCCATGCCGGAGGGCAGCCGGCGCGCCAGCGCCGCCGCCCACCAGGCGATAATGAGCTTCGCGTCGGCGTACGCAGTGTTAGGCGAGTACTTCACGTTTGGTCCGCTGCGAATGAGGGCTTCGGCGGCCGCGGATTGGTCGCCCCCGTAATATTTGGCCGCGAACGCCGGCAGGTCGGTATATTTGAACATGGGTACATCCCCGCGCGCAGGCTCCGCGCTGGTGATGACAATCCGCGCGTCGGGGCTCAGCAGGTCGGCGTTGAGCAGCCCAACAGTCAGTTCATGATGGCCGATCAGCGGGGCCTGAGAAGCTTCAACGCCCTCCGCAGTGATGACGCGCATCTTGGTTGGGACCAATCCGGCATTGAGCAGCAGGAAATCAATCGGCCGGCCGCGTTTGACCAGCTCGGCGACGGCAGACTTGGCGCTGGCGGCCGCGTTCAGATCAAGCTCCAGCGGCGTGAACACCCGTTTCTTGGCCCCGTCCGCAAGCTGAGCGGCGGTTTCCCTGGTCTTGGCCAGGCTGCGTCCCGTTACGATGACCTCCTGCCATCCCCCGTCGGCGAGCAAGCGAGCCGCGGCATAACCGAGCCCGGACGTCGCGCCGGTGACCAGAGCGATTGAATGTCTCATATTTGGTTCCACGGTGAGGGGTCGGGTCGTGAGGCCAGACGGCAGCTTGCGATTTTTGGACTGGTTCCGTATATATTCGCATGGACCCTACGGTCAAGGATTTTTGGACTAGATGATCACAAATTCAATCAGGCCGCGCGGACGGCCGCGAAACTTCGACGAGAGCGAAGCGCTGAACAAAGCGACGCAGATCTTCTGGTCGAAAAGCTACGACGGCGTGGCGATCGACGATCTCATCGCCGGCATGGGCGTGGGACGGCAGAGCCTGTATTCCGTCTTCGGAGACAAGCGGACGCTCTTCCTGCGTGTCCTGCGGGCGTACGCTGAGCGGAAGGGCGCCGGCGCGGCGAAGGCGCTCTTCTCGCCCCCGGCTCTTCGCGACTCGATCGCCGGCTTTCTGAGGCACGCCGTGGAAGTTGCGACCGAGGAAGGCTCCGTCCGAGGATGTCTGATGGTGTGCGTCGCGCCCCTCGTGGACGACCCCGAGGTCAGGCAGTTCCTCAAGGACGCCGCAGCTGGCGGCTTGGCGCTCGTGGAACGCCGTTTCCGCGACGGGATCAGCGCCGGAGAAATCCCGTCTGACTTTCCGGTCGGAACGCGCGCGCGCCAGGTCCTCGACCTGGCTCGCGGTCTGACGATGCACGCGCAGTTGGGCGCGCCGCGCAAGGCGCTCCTGAAAGACGCCGAGGAAGCGGCCGACTTGGTGCTCCTGCCACGGGGTGCAAATGCACCGCGAGAAGTTTGATGCCGGATGGTGTGAAGTCGGAGGGAGTGACTTCCGCCACGCCGTCACCCTGTCCGCTCGGAGCCGCGAACGAGGGCGGCGACCAGTTGCCAGGTTGGCTGGAGGTTACAGCGGCAGGACTTCGGAGTGTGGCCGGTCACATGTCGCTTCGCCCTCCCGGAACCATAAGCGCCAAGCCCCCATCCGACCCCGTAAAGCAGTCAAGGAAGCAGGCTCATTCCGAAAGCGTGGTTTCGAAGGCCCGCGAGACAGACTCGACCGCGGATCTTGCGTCGTCTTGAGGGCGCAGACCTCCACGTCGTCAAAGGTGCAACGATGGGCGAATGGGGCGACAGGACGAAAGAGGTGCTCGCCGACTTTCCGGAGGCGTGAGGTCGATTCGGGCTGGAGCTCGGTCTTTCTGCGGAACGCCGTGGCCGTCGCGCTCGGCCGCCCAGCGGGTGATACGGCCCGCCGTCACAGCGGGGCTCCCTGTCAGGAGCGTCGCCTCGATCGGCGGCGTTTCATGGGGCGACGGCGGGGGCTTGCATCGTCCTGGCCGTCTGCGTCGCACCGGCCACAGCGAACACCGACAGGTCGGCGAGCCTGAGCAGCCCGTCTCTGCTGACCCCTTCGGTCGCCAACACGGCCATGCCGGCCAGGACGGCCATGATATGCCGCGCCAGCAGGACCGGATCGGCGTCGGGTGCGAGGTCGCCCTCGGCCTGGGCCTTTACGAAGCGAAGGCGTATCGCCTTCTCCCAATGACTGCGCTGACCGGCCAGTTGGGCTGGAATGTCGGAGTCGCCGCAGCTCAGCCCGCCTTGAAGCAGCAAGGTGCCGAGCGGCGTATTCTGGCGGGTGTCCGTCACCAGCGTCGCCACACCCTCGAGAACAAGCCTGGCGACTTCACAGGCGCTGGGCGCCGCGAGCGCCTCTTCCAGGACGGATCTGTGTTGCGCGTCATACAGCATGACGACCGCCTGGAAGAGTTGCTTCTTGCTCCCAAACGCGGCGTAGAGGCTCGGCCGCGTAATCCCCATCGCCTCGGTCACATCGGTGATCGACGCGCCTTCGTAACCCTTGCGCCAGAATACCCTCATGGCGTCCTGGAGGGCTTTAGTCGTATCGAAACTGCGGGGGCGTCCGGACATCCACGAAATACCTGCGACGAGCGCGGCGCGGAGAGGCCGATCCAAGCATCCCCGCACGCCATTGAGGCCGGACCTGGATATAGGCCGTGGCAGGGTCCGCTTCCACTCCAGAGCAAGGGCTGATCCCCAGCCTCGCCGAACAAGGCGGCGCCGCGAGACCGGCGCTGAAAGCAGCCATCGCTCAACCTGCCGCCATTGCAGCTTTCGTCATGGGGACCTTTGACGTTCGCCACCATGGTCGACCCTTCGCGCGGCGTTGCGAAGGAAGACTTCCTTGCGGCTAGTTGGAAATTTGAAAAACAATAAGAAAATGGCGCACCCGACACGATTCGAACGTGTGACCTTTGCCTTCGGAGAAAGTACGACGGTATCCGCCAGGGCCGCCCCGGCTTGCCTGGACTTGTATATCATATTGACTTTCAACGGAAATTTGCAAAGCGCCTGTCACGGGTCTACGCTCCGGCCGCAGTGAAATCTCGCTGGCCTGCTACGTGGTGCTTACGCGAGGCGCCTTCCGGAGGGCGGTTTGGCATGGCGAAGCTCACAAAACGCACCGTCGATACGGTCGAGATCCAGGCCAAAGACTACGTGATCTGGGACGAGGATCTACCCGGCTTCGGCCTTCGGGTATTCGCCTCCGGCAAGCGAAGCTACGTCGTCCAGTACCGCGCCGCAGGCCGCTCGCGGCGCTTCACCATCGGCCTGCACGGCGTCTGGACGCCTGAAACGGCTCGCCGCGAGGCGAAGGCGCTGCTGGGCCAGGTGGCCCACGGCGGCAATCCCACCGAGGAGCGCCAGCTCGATCATCAGGCGATGACGGTCAAGGAGCTCTGCAACCGCTATCTCGCCGACCTCCACAAGGGCCTCATCCTCGGCAAGGGAGATCGCCCGAAGAAGGCCAGCACGATCATCACCGACGTAGGCCGTATCAAGCGCCACATCGTCCCCTTGCTGGGCAGCCGGCGGGTCAAGGATCTGACCAAGGCCGACGTCGCCCGCACCCTGAAGGACATCATGGGCGGCAAGACGAAGGTCGATATGAAGACCGGCAAGCCGAGGGGCCGGGCCATCGTGAGGGGCGGCGCGGGCACGGCCACGCGGACGATCGGCCTGCTCGGGGGCATCCTCAGCTACGCCGTCGAGTTGGGCGTCATCGAATACAACCCCACCCAAGGCGTCCGCCGGCCAAAGGACAAGGTGAACCGGCGAAGGCTCAGCGAGCAGGAGTACCGCCTCCTTGGCGACATTCTTCGCGACCGGATCGAGGCAGGGCGCTACGCAACGGCGGCCGAGATGATCCGGCTGATCGCCCTGACCGGCTGCCGGCGCAGCGAGATCATCAAGCTGCGCTGGGAGGAGATCGATAGCGAGGGCAGCTGCCTGCGCCTGGCGGACAGCAAGGAAGGCGCATCCGTCCGCCCGGTCGGCCTGCCGGCGCTGGAGCGCCTGGAAAACCGCCGGACGGAAGGCGCCGAAGGCTACGTCTTTCCGGGCTGGGCCGAGGACACGCCGTTCGGGGCCTTTCCCAGCCATTGGGATAAGATCTTCGCCCAGACCGCTCTGGCCGACATCACGCCGCACGTCCTGCGCCACAGCTTCGCCAGCATCGGCAACGACCTCGGCTTCACCGAAGCGACCATCGCCGCCCTGGTTGGCCATTCGCGCGGCACGGTGACAAGCCGCTACATCCACTCCGTCGACACCGCGCTGGTGATGGCCGCCGACAACATCGCCGGCTACATCCAGGATCTCCTCGACGGCGCGGCGCTCAAACACACGACCTACGCGCTGGATCGCGACTCCCGGAAGACGTCGCTGGCGCATTTCCTCGGCAAGATGCCGGCTTCCGCTGATGGGACAAGCGATCATCCGTAAGTGAAACCCTCCGCAGCGCCTTGATCGCGCGCCGGCGTGTAGTTACATTCTCGTCGTTACAGGAGCGCGGCCTTGGACTGGACGTGGGACCGGCGCAAAGCCGCCGCCAACCTCAGTAAGCACAAGGTCTCGTTCGAGTTGGCCGCCATGGTGTTCGACGATCCGAACCATCTCTCAAGGGTGGATGACTATCCCCTGGAGGAGCGTTGGCAGACGATCGGGCGGCCCCTCGCCGAGAGCGCCCTCCTGCTTCTTGTGGTGCATACGGATGCCTCTGAAGGGGGGCTTGGCGGCCGGATCATCAGCGCCCGCAAGGCCACGGCCCGCGAAAGGAAAGCCTATGAAGAAGGATCGTTCTGACATGGAGAGGGCTGCGCTTCTGAAGCAGGCGACCGAGCTGGAGGCCATGCCCGATGCCGAGATCGACACCAGCGACGCGCCCGAGGCGGCGAGTTGGGCGGGCGCGGTGCGTGGGCGGTTCTATCGCCCGATCAAGCAGCAGCTGACAGTGCGGCTGGATTCCGACGTGGTGGCTTGGTTCAAGGCGGCCGGCGAGGGCTATCAGACCCGCATCAATGCGGCGCTGCGCGAGTATGTGGAAAGCCATTCCCGCAGTTAGCGGGGACTTTTTGACGATCGCCGCCTTGGTCGGCCCTTCGCGCGGCACGGTGATGAGCCGCTGCATCCGTTCGGCAGATACCGCGCCGGTGATAGCCGCGGCCACTGTCGATATGACCGTCAAGGTGGTCACGAAGCCCACTCATGACCCGCGACTGCGGTCAGGGTGAGACAGCCGTGCCGCCTTGCCCCTATTCCCGACTGACGATGACGCGCTGACGCTGCTGGATGCCCGGTGCGTCTGGCGCGAAGCAACGCGGCAGCGTTGCGAAGCAGGACTTTCTCCCGGCTAATTGGAAGTCAGGAGGCCGCTGATTGGGAGCGAGCGGCCCCGCCACGCTTGTCCTTAAGAAGAAAATCCGAAAGGCGGACCTAGTCCAAAGCTCTTGGCGCCGAAGCGATCACCTAGCCGGAAACCCATTCACAGCTGGGCGCCAACGGTGACGCTGGCTGCAAACCGCAGCCTGATTCACAGGAAAGCCAAATGATCAAATCCACGAAGTCCAATACCTTGGCCGCCGCCGGTTCCCGAGCCGTCCACACGCCGGAGCCTTCTGCTCTCAGATCGTCTCTGGAGCGATCGCTACGTTTTATCGATACCCGCCATGCGGCAGCGATCCTCGGTCTCTCCCCGCGCACGCTTGAAAAATTCCGCACTCACGGCGGCGGTCCGGCCTATCGGAAGTTCGGCGGCAGGGTTCTCTATGCGCTCGAGGATCTCGACGCGTGGGCCGCACAAGCAGTCCGGACTTCGACGTCCGATCCTAGCCCATCTCGCGTCGTCGAAACCCGGAGAACCAAAGTGGGCCGCTCTCGTAGCGCCCGATGACGCCAGTCATTTGAGGTTGGCTGCCAGAGCTGACCAGCCTGCTGCGCGTACGCGCAGCAGGCCATGACTATGATGTACCGAGGCGAGCGCTGAGAAGGTTTGGAGTATGCAGCTTCACTCCCAAAACGTCAGATGCCAGCCAGCTCGCGATACCGCCGAACCGTCTCACGAAGGCGAGCATTCACCGGCCTCGGGTTTAGCGCAGCATCGACAAAAACTTTGCTGTCAGGGATGGAAAGTTCCAGTTGGTGGCGCTTCTTAACCGTGGATCGGGCGGGATTCGGCACGCTCGACAGCATCGAGGTCGTCGTCGACGGGACCACTCCTTCTACATCAGCTTTCTTCTTAGACATGCTGCTTCTTGCCTTGCATCTTGGAGATATCAAAAGACACTCGCCCTGCCGGCATGATGCTTGAGGTGTTCGGCGACTGGAATCAATGGTCTGACGCCCAGAAGCTGTACGGACACTCGCAACGGTGCGGGGCCACCCCATATGAACAACTCGCCAACCTAAGCCGCTCTGCATGACTAAGCCGATTGCGCCCATCGAGAGCGTTAAAGCCGAGACCGATCGCGCCTCTCAGATGGTGCTGATCGAACGCCACTACCAGGCGCATCGGCGCGCGGGTCGCCACTGGCTGGACTATCACTTCCACAAGCCCTCACCGTTTGGCCTGCAGCTCTTGATGGCCCTGGCGACCTGCGAACTCGCCGCGCCCGCGCTGGGCTTCCAACTGGCCAAGGAGTTGGCCGAAATTCCCTATGCCCAGGGTAAGGCCGGAGAACAGGTGTTCGAGCACCTGCTGCAGAAGCTGATCGAGGTGGTGGTCCTTCGAACCCTGGTGTCGATCGACTGGCCAGTGGGCACAGTATTCCGGCACGAGCCGACGAACCCGGTATCGAAGAAGCGGCCCGAGTTCGTGGTGGACACCCCGGAGAGGATGTTCGTGTTCGAGGTAAAATGCCCGGGTCTCCTGGACCACCAGCGCAAGCGCGCCCGCAACCCGCAGCAGATCCCCGCCCGCTCCAGCCTAACCAAGTCCGAGGTGCGCGAGCGCGCCCTGTCCCTGTTCCAGGGCGGCGTAACTCTGCCGCAAGATAACAAGCTGAAGGACTTCCTGGAGAGCGCCGAGGAGAAGATCGCCGGTTTTCAGACTGAGAAGCCGCAGACCGGGGTTTTGGTCGTAGCCTGGGACCGGTTCATGTACGAGCCCATCTCGTCGCTCAATCACGCCGAGAGCGGCCTGTTCACCGAGGCTTCATTCCACACCGACGCCAACGGCGCGCGGGTACTATTCGCCGCCGTCGATGGCGCGATCCTGCTCAACCACCTCTCGCTGATGCATGAGCACACGCACGAGAAGACCGGAGGCCATCGACCGGACCCATTCGTTCTTGATCCGAACTGCCCGTCACCAAACGTCTGGTGTCCCAACTTTGGTGGGACCGCCTTACCAGAGGCTGTGCTGAAGGCCTTCGATGCGGTCCCGGCCGAGGCCATGGCGATGTTCGCTGACTATGCACCGATGGAGTTCGTGATGTGGCTCGATCCGCAGGCGTTCGCCCGCAATCAGGCGGCGCGACGCCGGAAAGCCGAGCTGATTTATGCGGTCTGTCCGGCTCCTCTCGGCGTTGGCTGAATGCAGAGAGGAAGAGTGGAGGCGGGCGGCGCGCGCAAGGAACAGGACCGCGCGTAGATCCCACCTAGTGACCGAACTGACCGTCCAGACTGCCTGGCTGCCCCGTGGACCAAGTGCCGCTGTTCGGGCGGCCCGCCGAAAAGAAGCACCAGCAGCCATCGCCCAGGCTCGTGCTTATCATTCCCGTTCCCGGCTATTTCGCAATAGGGGGACGTTGGCTTTGGTCCGCAAACGCGACATTCATACTGGCGTTCAGGACCCACGGATCGCGAGTCGCGTAGTGATCGGAAGCATCAAAGGCCATCCCGCATACGCTCGATTGAAGCAGCTTCCGCCTAAAGAATCGGCTCGCTGGGTTCTTGGAGAAATCCCGATTGAGCACGCCGAGCCTGACTTACGCAGAAAAGCGTTCCGGCAAGTGGCGAAGAATATCACCGCGGGCAAAGCGGAACGCTCAAAATACGGCTTCAACTCGGACACCAACGGCGAGATCGCTCGAGCTATGGAATGGGCGTTCCAGGCCGGTCAGAAGGCTGCGCAAAAATCGTGATGACGATGTTCTAGTCGGAATATGGCCGTGTAGGCATCCGTAGCGTCTACCAACTAGAAACTCGCCCATGCCGACGAGTGAGACTGGCGCGGTAGGTGGTGATTAAGCAACTGAGTCAACAATTCCGAGCGAACTGGCGCCGAAGCTGAGGCGCGATCCAGCAAGGCGTTAGCGACACGGCGGGCTAAACGCCGCGCCATGACTCTCTGGTCCGTCGAGATGGTCGCGAGCCCCGCCCGGCCATGCACAAAGAGGCTGCGCATGCGGAACAGATCCCGGTATGCCTCCGCGGCCGATGGATCGTCTAGGAGGCCGGCAACCTTACGTGCCATCCGCTCGGTTGCGCTGAGGTCTCGTTCGGCCTTAGGCCGGAGCTTTCGGTCATGATCCGCCTCCTCCCCCAGCGCGGCTTCCAACACCGTCATGTGGGCTAGCAGCTCGTCGATACCGCTTGAGGCGTAAGCACGGACCATAAAGTGCTCGATCGGAGTCTGAAAAAGGTCGGTGATGCGGGCGGTTTCGAGCTTCCGCCACGCCTCCGGAAGGCCCTGGGTGAGTCCCTGCACGTCGTCTGAATCAAGCATAAGAATGGATGGCCGCTCGTCTTCGGCCTCTTCGCCATCGTGGCTTTGATAGATCGCCGGCTCAAAGGTGAGCGACACGGCATCCGGCGGGACGGCGGGCTGGATCGCAAGGTCCATGTCGACCGTGTAGATCCATGGCAGATGAAATCCGCGCCAATCTACTATTGTCATAGCCCCCCACGCTTACCACGGGGCAAGCAATAGGCAGAACAGGACTTCCTCAACCAGCGCTGGATAGCGGCGGGCCAGGGGATCGAAGGCCCCGAAGTCTTGGTCTATGCGCTGGTATAAGATCGGCACCGCCCGCGCTTCCGGCCTGGGATCGATCGCTACTTCTTCCTCGAGGACAAGCCATTGGATTTGCGCGAGACGAGCAAAATCGATGTGCCGACCCGGATAAATCCTAACCAATCGTTCAGTGTCGAACAGGCTTTCGAGCTGTTCGACACTGAAGCTGCCGACTTGAGCCGGCCCAAACGACAAGACGGGCAGATCGTCAGCTAGGTCGAGGGGGCAGAGATGTCGACGTCTAGTGGTCGTGGCGGAGAAGGCTCTTTGGAGGGCAGCCGCGATGGCTTCAGGATTGTCACGCGACGGCTTGGCAGCCGACTGTGCGGTGCAAGGCAAGCCGAGACTCCGCAGAGCGTTCGACAGGGCGAAGGATATTCTTCCACGGCCGCATTGCTGGCGTAAGTGTTCGGCCAAAGTTTGAAACCGAGGATCGGCCAGAAGGTCCGGCGGCCCTGGGGCGGGGATGCTCCAGACGTCCTGAACGGCAGCGACCAGCAGCTCGTCAACGGCCATTAAGCGATCTCGGCACCCAAGGGGATCAGATCACCTCCTCGGTGATTCCCGTCGCGTCGAGCTGCCCCACGGTTATCGCGCTCTGCGACGGGTCTAGATCGGCCAGCCGGGCTTCTTCGATCAATTGCTGCATGACGTTCACAACCTTCCGCGGAGTGCGGAATGTAAGTTGGCCAAGCACCGCTTCCAACGCGTCCGCCGTAAACGGGAATGCGCCCTTGCGCGCCGCGTCCGCCGAGTCGTCTCGGCTGTCGTCCATGACGTGTGTGGCGAATTCGACAGCAGCGGCGCGGTCGAACGGTTTGAACTCGATTTGGCGACTGACCCTTGTCAGGACGTATTCGGTGAAAATGGAGGGCAGGATTTCTTGCTCGGCCGAAACGGCCAGCACAAGGCCAAAGCAATTAGGGCATAGGTCATAGAGGTGCCGAATTAGATCGTTGACCTCCAGAACCTCCTTCGTCGAGGCCTGAGCCAGGACATCCAACTCATCGATCATCAAATGAACTGACTGTCGGAAGCGTTTCACCTCGTCCTTGAAACGCATCTCGTAGACAAACAGGTTGGCCAGCCGCGTGAACGTTATCATCGCCTGGTAGTCGGTCTGCCCTTTGGGCGCCAGGAACGCCCGGACGGCGTCCTCCGTCTCGTGACGGAAAAGACCCTTCGCAAAATTGTACAGTTCCACCGCCGGAACGAGCCGCTCGATGATGTCGTCGTTGGACACAGCGGCGCCAACGTCATTCTCGCTGGTGTACTGGTTGACGCACCTTTGAAGGAAAGTTCTGTAGTGAAGGGCATCTTCGACGAGTCCGGTTTTTGCGATCAAGTCGTCCTGGAATGCGCCGCCAAACGTCAGCTTACCTTTGTCCTTCTTAAGGGTCGGCACGTAGTAGGCGGTGGATTTGCCCCCGTCTTCCATATGCTTAAGCCAGTGAATACCCCACAGCAGGGCGTGCGATTTGCCCGTGCCATACGCACCGTAGAGCAAGGTCAGGTTGGTGTTGCCGACCTGCTCGGCACGTGATCGCAGCAGGAATTTCTGAAGCTGCTCGCGCTCCTTGACTTGGCCTGCCCAGATGGCCAGCCGCGGGTCGTCATCGAATGTCGCGTTCGACCGGAAAGGATTTCCCGAGAGATTGCAGGCCTTGTAGAACGTCGCGTTGTCAACAGGCATCAGCCGCCTCCTAGTGCAACGCGAAGCGTTGAAGGTGATCCTCCAACGACAGCGCATCGTCGGCCAGTTTCATGAGATATTCGCTAGAGCCATCGAGATCATCACCCGCGATCTCGTAGCAGAGTTCTTCATGGATATCGTCAGCACCGGCGACGCCCAGTCCGGCTTCTGTCAGTTCCGAGGAGCCAACAACGCCGATGGAGCCGACGTGCGCCATTTCCGCGTCCAGCCGATCACGGTCCACTTCGAATAGCAGCAATCTGGCATTGACCCGCTCATGGACCAAGAGATCCACGCCCCGGGACGCGAGCCAGCGATATTGTGTCAGATCGCGCTGCGCCGGCGGCTTAGTTATGATCGACACCGTGCCATTGGATTCGACCACCGCATCGATCAACCTTCCGATCAATCCTACCGGGCTGAAAAGCGTGACAGAGAGGCGCGGTGTGATGAGCGCCACGCTGCGATGGGGCACCAAAACGCGCGCGGCAACCACTTCGCGCAGCAGGCGCGCCTCCGATGTTTTTAGGTACCGGGGGTTTCGATGCGACATGAGCGCGTCGAGACCAGTGGGCGTTTCACCGATGGCCACGGCCGCCGCTAGGTTTTGCGGAGGCTGGAGCCGGTCCTCTATCGAATGGGAGCCCGCCCGATACCAATACACATCGGCTCCACGGCGCAGGAAGATCGCGCGATAGGCTGTGCCTTGGCGGCTGATGTAGCGAATCCAGCCGTCCGCAATGCCGCGGTAGCGGTGATCATCCGCGTCTGCTTCGAAGTCCCCGTCGGCGCCGAGAATCTTGCTCAAGACGCGGGAGGCGAAGTTAGCATCGCTGTGCTCGATAAGGTCACGCACGAATTCGCGGCATAGGAAGGTCGCCATCCGCGCCCTCAGACGGAGAGAGCGGATTCGGCGAGCCGCGATGGCCTCGCCACGATGCGGGGCGACGGCGATCTCTGCTCTTCGTCAATAAGCGCCGGATAGTTTGGCACGGAATCTCGCCCCATCGAAAGACTCAACACGCATCGGTAAGCAACTCTAGCGGGTAGCTCGGTGCGGACAATGCTCTTCGAGGTGTTGAGTGAACGATAAGTCTGAATGAGCCGGCGCAGAAGCGACAGCTCAGCCTCTCCACCCTCGGCATCGGCGGCTCCCAGCATGTCCATGCCACGCCCAATCAGCAGCATGAACGACCACGAGTCGAGAGTCGGAAATTCTGCGTCTCGCAGCGCCATGTAGACCGGGCTGAGCAATTCATGCCGCAGGGGCCACATGGCGATGCAGGAGGGGCCGCAGTAACCCGTATCGGCCAAAGTCTTCAGCAGCAGCTCGCCTTTTGCTGTCGGTACGCCCGTCTCGGAAGCGAGGCCTAGCGAGATCGCCCAGGCTTTTCGGCGCGGTAGCGCCTTGGCCAGATAGGGGCCAGAAATCTTTGGCTCGGGACGACTGACCTGCGGCGCCAAGGCGCCACGCGCCTGCCGTAGGCGCCCTGGGTCCGGCGCGTTGCCGAGCGCGCCCTTTCCCCGACTACCCGGGTTGTTCTCCTGGGCCTCTATATTGATCGCGCTGTAGATGGCGGCGCGCTGATGCGAGGACGAAAAATGGCCTTCGAGAAGCGTCCATTTGAACTCGATCATCCGAAGTAGACGCCGCGCGAATTCCTCGGGGTCGAAGCAAGCGGCGAGCGCGTTGAAGAAGATATCCCCATCCGCCAAGGCCAAGCTGTGCGCGAAAATGAACTTCGCGCTGTTCCTGAAGGCGTCGCTAGCCCCTTGGAGTTGCATCAGTATCCCCAAGGCGTCGCCAGCCTCCAAGACGGCGACCTCACCGCGACGGACATCGACGACGCTAAGGCTGCGCAGAACATCTAAGATATGTTCGTTGTTTCGATCTAACCCCCAACCGCTCGGTTTTGGGGAGTGGAGTAGCCGGCTAATGTCGGCATAGCTCAAGATGTCTTGTCCGCCATAGAGACGTGCGAAATCGTTCAGCCGCTCAAGCGTGTGCTCAAGGCCAACAGAGTAGCCGATCTTCCGGATGAAGACCGAAAATTCCTTAGATGGGACTCTGTCCACCATGGGCTGTTACTCTCGGTCGCATCTGCACAAGGATGGTCCGGCTGGTTGCATGATCTCCCACAAAGCATTGGCCGGCTCCAACAAGCCGTAGGATGTCGCCGAAGTCCGAGAGCTTGGTCCCGCCGATTCGCAGCCCGCTAAGAGTCTTGGTTGGAATCCGGCCGATCGCCGCGTTGATGTCGCTTTGAAAGGTCAGTCGATGCGACAGCGACAGATTGACTTGGCTCAGCACCCGATCGTCGACGGCCGACGGTTGCTGGGTTGCGAGAACCAAGGATAGGCCGGCATCCCGGCCCCGCTTAACATACTCCACCAACGCCTCGCGCGCAGGCGACGCACCGCTATTGGGACAGACCACATGGGCTTCATCGACGAGCAGCCACACGCGGCTCGGGAACTCGCGGTCGGGCTTATCCTTGCCAAAGAAATCGGAGACGCGCCGTTGCTGGTGGTAGCGCCCCATGACGATGAAGAGTTGTCGGGCCAGAATGGCGGTGACGAGCGCCTTGTCATCATCTCGCAAATCCCGAAGCATGAAGATGTTGCATCGGCCACCGACAAGTAGGTCTTGGATATTGATTCCGTTGGGATCGAATAGTCCGGTGCGGCTGTAGTCCGTCAACCGGTAGATTACGACGTTTCGCGAACTCTCCGCCACGGACGCCGACAGACGACCCTCCCGCAAAAGCCGCACCATGTCGTCGAGGGAAAAGTCTTCGCCATCCAGCTTTTCAAGAATCTCAGCCAAGAGGTGCCCCTGCGGGCCGTAGACCTCCTGACCTAGCAGGGCGCACCATTCTTCGTGCAGTACGTCGCGCGGTCGTAGTGTTAGCTCCTTCTCGTCGCCGAGAAACTTGGTCGCCCCTTTCGGAACAAACACCGCGGCATCGGCCAATCCATTGGCTTGCAGGTTCCAATCCGTAAGCTCGCTAAGCTGCGTTCGGCTGGCGTCGCCCTGGGGCGGAAACCGCAGGGTCCAAAACTGGCTCTGCGTGTCGATGAGGAAAGTGGCGACCGGGGTTATATTTTGCTGGACAGGCGACGGCTCGTTAAGGCGCGCGAGTCCCTCGATTATGATCCCGAGGTCCATGCTCTTGCCGCTTCCTCGCGTGCCGGTGATGTAGATCACGTGAGGAAATTTGGTGTCGAGCCAAGCGTCCGCGCCGAGCAAGCTGGTGCCAGTTGCAGTCTCAAACACCTTGCCAAGATAGAGAAGATCGCTGGGTTCCTCGGCCGCGGGGGCCCGGCCGAAGATCAGGTTCTTGCCCTTGGGGCTGTAATTGTATTTCACGATAGGATCGAGCGCCACGTAAGGGCTTTGCTCGATGGCCTTCCCGAAAGACTCAGAGAGCTTGTTCGAGAACGCCATGCGCGTAGTCCTTCCATGCCAGCGTCGTGCATCCGCCTCCAGTTCGCAAAGCCAAGATTCGGTGAGGTCTCAATGCGGCGATGAAGTGGGCGTGGTTGGCGGCGGCGACGAACGCGATCCGCTGCTCCTGACGCACTGTTTCGCGCAGCTTGTGGGCCACGATGCGGGCGGTCAACGGGTCTAGGTCGGAACAAAATTCATCGACCAACCACACCTGCGCGTCACCAAGAATGAGGTCCGCCAGCATGGCGCGATAACGCTGGCCTCGGCTGAGCATTTCGAACGGCTTGAGAAAGACCAGTGCCTCGCTCAAGCCCACTCGCGCGAGCGCATCGAAGGCGCGCTCCGGCCCGTGCTTGTCGGCAAGGTGTTCGAAGAGCGGGGCGTCCGCTGGGAACGGCGTCAAACGGGCGACCGAATAGGCGGCCGGAATGATCGTCCCATGCATCTCTATCGTGGCCGAATGCCAGGTAGGATCGAGGCGATCTAGAAGCAGGCTTTTGCCGCAGCCGCTGGCGCCGGCAACGAATGTGACCGTTCCGGCCTGAACCGTGAGACTGAGAGGGCCGACGATGCGGGTCCGGACGGTCTTTGTGGTTATGCCGAAACTGTCCATCACCAGCCGGCTATGATCCGTCAGGGGAAGATCGTAGTTGGAGTGCAGGTCGAGGTCGCAAAGCAAGAGTTCTTGGAGGGCGTCGGATCGAGCGCGCTCGCGCTTTGATGCAATCGCCAGGGCGCCAGCCTTGACGTAAGCATCTGACGCCTCATCAAGCCCGATCATGTAGTAGGGGATCGGCGAACGGATCACCGGGCGTAGCGCTAACCACTCGTCGACCGACATGGCTTTCCATGGATCGTCATGCTGCAAGACGTCGGCGACTCTTGAGCGTAGGGCTTCGAAGCTATCGCCCGTGATGCCGCGATAATCCTCAAAGAAGGCATGGTAGCGCCGCTGTAGGCTCATGATCCCCGACGAACCCTTCGCGCCCTTGTTGATGCTGCCCAAATCTTTGGCCAGCCGGGCGCGATTACCCTCCGTGTCGCCGAGATAGTGAAACCCGCAACTCGACACAAAATCGATGTGCCGCAGCATTTCCGCGGAAATCTCTAGGAAGAGCACGCGCTTGCCGCCGATGTGCCACCGTTCGCGCGCGAAGCTGACGGCCGCCTTCACGAGGATTCCTGAAAGGCTGCCCCCTCGCAGTTCGGGGTTGACCACGACACGCGCGATGCGCGCGATGCGATTGACAAGTGTTTGACCGCCCTTGGGCCACGACGTCCATGCCACATCGAGCGTTGGATGCTGGAAGGGCCGAGCGAACGCGAGATGGCGAGGCTTGGCCATCATCAAGGGCATCTGAAGTTCGATATAGCCCGCGCTGGTCCACTGGCCCGCGAGCTTCAGTTGCAGCAAGAGAACCGCCCGCCGCCCTCCCGTGCTTTTGCGGTGTGCGCCCAGATCCTCGACATCGGCCGAAAGGTCCAAGCCGCGGTAGTGAAATGCCTCTAGAAGGGCATAATCTCGAAGATCGTCGTCCGTGGAAAGCTCCACCACCCGGCTCTCGACTTGCTCGCCTGCGAACAAGTGCGTGGCATGGAGCGAATAGAAGGGCGAGACTTGGATCTTCGTGCTGTCCTCTCCGACGATCCAGACGCGACGCTCAAGGCCGTCACCGACGATCAGCCGATCCCTTTCGCCCACCATCGCAAAGCGATGCAGCGGCAGAATCGTTCGTTCCCCGTTGCGGCCCTCCACCGAAACGCGCTTAACGGCGCCCTTCGCCGAGACTCCGACAACGCGAAGGCCGGTGACTTCGTCGGTATCCGCCGCTCGGCGAGCTTCAAGTCTTGCCGCACTATTGAAAATCGCAGTCATCCGTCTTTGTACGTTCTGTCCGCCCGCCCGCCAGAGCCGGTTTTGGTATTGGTCCAATCTCACACAAAGCGCGAGCGAGGACCAGGTCCCCAGCGTCGAATTCGATCGGCCGCCTGCTATAAAAAAACCTATCAGTGTTCGCGGGCATGGTGGTCGGCGGCCGCCGAGCTATTCAACAGTCCGGCTTTGAACCGGCATACGGCAGGAAGCAAACCTTCCCAAGGCCCCAGGAGGAAGGGCCAATTCCGCGCCTCGAGGCAGCCGACTGCGTCGCCGTAGATCGTAAGTTGGGAGGCCGCTTCGGGCGGAATTGACCGAAGCGCTCGCCGGCTGCTCCAACGCCAACGTTTGGCGTTGGTAGAGTGCTGAAAAACAAGACGTTTTTCCCGGTAAGGGAGCGCCTCTTTTCGCTAGTGTTCGCTGGACCTCTCCGCGCGACGCTTACGGTCCTATCTTCAACGCCAACTCAGAGACGCGACGACTGCGCCACATCTATCTCAAAAATAACGGGAAAATGGCGCACCCGACACGATTCGAACGTGTGACCTTTGCCTTCGGAGGGCAACGCTCTATCCAGCTGAGCTACGGGTGCCTGCACAGAGGCCGCGTTCCTTAGCCGAACCGCTTCGCCCGTGCAATCGAGCCGATCGGAACGGCTTGCCCCGTCACGCGATTTCCGCATCTCTGGGTTATGCGCGCGGCGAGGCGCGGCGTTGTGGAGGCGGGGAGGCGGGGATGGTGGTGACGAGGCGGATGCGGGGGCCGTGGATCGCGTCGATCCTGGCCGTGGTCGCCCTGGCGGCGCCCAACCTCTCCCGGGCCGCGTGCCAGATGGCGACCAACGCCGAGCTCGACGTGCGCTTCTCGGCCAACCGGCCCCTGGTGCGGGCGGAGATCAACGGAACCCCGGTCTGGCTGCTGGTCGACACGGGGGCCTACGCCAGTTCTCTGTTCGTCGGCGCCGCCGAGCGGCTCGGCCTCAAGCCCTATGACACCGGCGTCGAAGCCGAGGGCGTGGGCGGCCGGGTCAAGGTGATGCGCGCCGACCTCGACCTCCTGAAGCTGCAGAAGGCCGAGGTGAAGCACTTCGGCATGAACATCGCCGGCGGGGCCAACATGGACGCCGCCAACGGCGCGGTGGGCCTTCTGGGACGCGACTTCCTGGGGCTGGCCGACGTGGAGTTCGATCTGGCCGCCGGCAAGATCCGGCTGTTCACGCCGAAGGACTGCGGCCGCCAGCCGCTGGCTTATTGGACCAAAGAGCCCGCCTATGTCGACATGCACCGCGGCGGCTCGAGGCAGGCGCCGTTCGACTTTCCGCTCAAGCTCAACGGCTACTATGTCGACGCGGTGCTGGATTCCGGCGCCGGGCTGACCGTGGTCTCGCCCTCGGTGGCCGCGCACGCCGGGGTGCGGCAGGACCAGTTCTCCGCCGACGTCGGCCATTCGCGCGGGATCGGCGCGCACCTCATGGAGACGCGCACGGCGACCTTCGACACCGTCGACCTCGGCGACGAGAAGATCCCCAACGCCCAGTTGCAGGTCACCCAGCTGGCCTTCGATCCCGACAGCGTCGGCGGCGCGGGGTCGCACCTCGGCGGCGGCGGCACGCAGATGCTCCTCGGCGCGGACTTCCTGCGCGCCCACCGGGTGCTGATCGCCGGCAGCCAGGACCGAATCTACTTCACCTACAACGGCGGCCCCGTGTTCCATAAGGTCACGACCGACCGGCCCTCAGCGACCCCGCCCGCTGCCGGCAAGCCCGCGGACAGACCCCAGCCTTAATCCCGGGTCGGATCCTGGGCGGTGGGATCGCCGTAGGTGAGCGAGAGGAAGACGTCCTCGAGATCCGGATCCTCGGTGGCCAGGTCCTTGATCTGCACGCCGGCGGCGCGGACCGCCGCCAGCACGCCCTCCACGCTGGAAGCCTCGGTCTTGTAGGTGACCGCGAACCGCCCGTCCTTGCGCAGCTTGGACTCGAAGCCGTCGATCACCGGCGCATGGTCGAGCGGCGCCTGGGGCGTGATCACCACCGAGCGGGTGTCGAGGCGGCGGAGCAGATGGCTGGTGGGCTCGCACGCCACCACCTGGCCGTGGTTGACGATGGCGATGGTGTCGCAGAGCTCCTGCGCCTCCTCGAGGTAGTGGGTGGTGAGCACGATGGTCACGCCCTCGGCGTGCAGCTCCTGCACATAGGCCCACAGCTGGCGGCGCAGCTCCACGTCGACCCCGGCGGTCGGTTCGTCGAGGATCAGCACCGGCGGCTGGTGCACCATGGCCTTGGCCACCATCAGGCGCCGCTTCATCCCGCCGGACAGCTGGCGCACATAGGCGTCGGCCTTGTCCGACAGGCCCAGCGCCGAGAGGATCTGGTCGGTCTTGCGCTCGCGCTTGACCACGCCGTAGAGGCCGGCCTGCACCTCCATCGCCTCGCGCGGGGTGAAGAACACGTCGGCGGCCAGCTCCTGCGGCACCACGCCGATGGCGGCGCGGGCGGCGCGCGGATGCTCGTCGATGTCGATGCCCCAGATCGACACCTGGCCGCCGGTCTTCTGGCACAGGCCGGCGAGGATGTTGATGAAGGTCGACTTGCCGGCGCCGTTGGGACCCAGGAGGCCGAACATGGAGCCCCGCGGAATGGCGAGATCGATCCCCTTGAGCGCGGTCTTGGACGGCATGGTCTTGGTCGCCGGATAGGTCTTGACCAGTCCGCGCGCCTCGATGGCGTAGTCGGGTAGGCTCATGCCCCGGGAACTCCCTGCGGCGTCGCGATTGCAGACCAGGGATCGGGTCGTGCCGGGCGAATTGACGCTCTCATATGAGCCGCATAGGTATGGTACGCCGCCGCCTCGCTCAAGCTCTGCGCCGCCCAGGGATCGCATACATGTCCGCCAGCCCCCCCGATCACGGTCCGTTCGACCACGCCCATGCGCTCGAGCATGGGCGCGTCGCCGCCGAACCGCCCGAGGTAGTGGTGGTGGACGAGCACCGGGTGTCGTGCGACGGGCTTGGCGGCGCGCTGGGCCACCCGCGGGTCTACCTGGAGATGGGGGCAAGGGGCTTCGTCGAGTGCGGCTACTGCGACCGGCGCTTCGTGCTGTCGCGCCACGCCCATGCCGAGGACCCCGAGCGCGATCCCGGCGACTACGAGGGCGCGGGCGGCAATTGACCGAGAAGCCGGCGCTGAGGGCGACGGCCGCGGCGCGACGCGCGGCGCTGTTCGCGGCCCAGCCGCTGGCCGGCCAGACCCTGTCGGCCCGCCTGCCCCGGCTTGAGGGCGCGCCCGGCGTGGTCGCCGGCTATTGGCCCATGCGCAGCGAGATCGACCCCCGACCGCTGATGGCCCGCTTCGCCCGCGCCGGCTGGCGCATCGCCCTGCCGGTCACGCCGGCGCCGGGCGCCGACGCGCCGCTGACGTTCCGGATCTGGACCGAGGGGGCCGGGATGGCGACCCACGCCTTCGGCATGCGCGAACCGCATCCGGACGCGCAGGCGGCCCGGCCCGACCTGGTGCTGGTCCCGCTGCTGGCCTTCGACGCGTCGGGCCACCGGCTCGGCTACGGCGCGGGCCACTATGACCGGACCCTGGAGCGGTTGAGGTCCGAACGCCCGGTCCGCGCCATCGGCCTCGCCTTCGCCGGCCAGGAGACCGAGCCCCTGCCCGCCGATCCGCACGACCAGCGGCTGGACGCCGTCCTGACCGAGCGGGCGTATCGGGCGTTTTAGGCTGTTCCAGGCAGTCCCACTCCTCTCCGGAGTATAACCTCGCCCACGAAGGTCGCGGCGTTCTCTTTCTTGTGGCCCGCAACCCTGGAGCGGGCTAGCAACCGCGGATGAGACTGGCTTTTTTCGGCGACATCGTCGGCCGCGCGGGACGCGACGCGGTGATCACCCACCTGCCGCCCCTGCGCCGCCGGCTGAAGCTCGACTTCGTGGCTGCCGACGCCGAGAACGTGGCCGGCGGCTTCGGCATCACCGAGAGCATCGCCAAGGAGCTGTTCGAGGCGGGCGTGGACTGCCTGACCCTCGGCAACCATGCCTGGGACCAGCGCGAGGCCCTGACCTATATCGAGCGCGAGCCGCGGCTGCTGCGTCCGCTCAACTATCCGCGCCTGTCGCACGCGCCGGGCAAGGGCGCCTGGGTCTACGACACCCCCGCCGGACGGGTGCTGATGATCGTGGTCCATGGCCGGGTGCACATGGACGCGCTCGACGATCCGTTCTCGGCCCTCGACCAGGCGCTCGAGGACTGTCCGTTGGGCATGGCGGTGGATGCGGTGATGGTCGAGGCGCACTGCGAGGCCACCTCCGAGAAGATGGCCATGGGCCATTTCTGCGACGGCCGGGCCAGCCTGGTGGTGGGCGCCCATACCCATATCCCCACCGCCGACGCGCAGATCTTCCCGGGCGGCACCGCCTATCAGACCGACGCGGGCGCCTGCGCCGACTACGACAGCGTGATCGGCATGACCAAGGACGAGAGCGTGCGCCGCTTCGCCACCCGCATGCCCGGCGAGCGGCACAAGCCCGCCAGCGGCCCCGCGACGGTCTGCGGCGTCTTCGTCGAGACCGACCACAAGACCGGCCTCGCGGTCCGTATCGAGCCGATCCGCGTCGGCGGCCGGCTGAAACCCTCCATGCCCGAAGCCTGAGCGACCATGATCACGATCTTCCACAATCCGAACTGCGGAACTTCACGCAGTGTGCTGGCCACCCTCCGCGCAGCCGGCGAGACCCCGACGGTGGTCGACTATGTGAAGGCGGGGTGGACCCCGTCCCAGCTCGAAAGCCTGTTCAGGGCCGCCGGCCTCACCCCGCGCCAGGCCCTGCGCGCCAAGGGCGACCTGGTGGAGGATCTGGGCCTTCTGAACGACGGCGTCGGCGACGCGAAGATCCTGGACGCCATGGTGGCGCACCCGATCCTGGTCGAACGGCCGTTCGTGGTCGCGCCCAAGGGGACGGCGCTCTGCCGCCCCGCCGACAAGGTGCTGGCCCTTCTGGACCGTCCGCCGCCCGCGGTGGTGAAGGCGTAATATTCGCCTTCCCCGCCCGGGGCGGGGAAGGCGAGTCGTCAGTCCTTGAAACGGATCCGGCCGACGACCAGCTCGTCGATCTCCAGTCGGCGCACGCGGGCGCGGCCGACGGTCAGGGCGCCGATGGCCAGGGCGCCGATCGCGAGGGCGCCGATGGCCGCCGCGCCGGCGAGCACCGACCCCACCGCAATGAGGCCGAGCGCGCCGACCGGCGAGAGAGTCGCCACCGCGCCCTCCGCCACGTCCGGCTTATGCGTCGGCTGCCAGTGCACCATCTCCGGGTTGGGATCGACGTCCCAGGCCTCTTCGTCGAGGTCTTCGCTCATCGGGGTGCTGCCTGGGGTCATCTCGCTGCAATCCTCCGCGGCCCGGGCGGTTCCACCGCTGGCCATCTTCGGCGAGGGTCGCTAGAAGCAGCGACCCTACCACAGAGCCGAAATCATGGCCGGACATTCGAAATTCAAGAACATCCAGTTCCGCAAGGGCGCGCAGGACAAGAAGCGCTCCAAGCTGTTCTCCAAGCTATCGCGCGACATCACCCTGGCGGCCAAGACCGGCATCGCCGATCCCAACATGAATCCGCGCCTGCGTCTGGCGATCACCAACGCGCGCGCCGAGTCCATGCCCAAGGACAACATCGACCGCGCGATCAAGAAGGCGCTGGGCGGCGAGACCGACAGCTATGAGGAGATCCGCTACGAGGGCTTCGGCCCCGGCGGCGCCGGCCTGATCATCGAGGTGCTGACCGACAACCGCAACCGGGCCGCCGCCAACGTGCGCACCATCTTCGGCAAGAACGGCGGCAACCTCGGCGAATCCGGCTCGGTCAGCTTCATGTTCGACCGGCTGGGCCAGATCATCTACCCGATGGCCGCGGGATCCGAGGACGCGGTGATGGAGGCCGCCATCGAGGCGGGAGCCGCCGACGTGGAGACCGACCCCGGCGACGAGGACACCCCCGCCACCCACGTGGTCTACACCGCCTTCGAGGACCTGGGCGGGGTGGTCGAGGCGCTGGAGGCCACGCTCGGCCCGGCCAAGTCCACCGCCATCGTCTGGAAGCCCAAGACCCTGACCCCGGTGTCGGGCGACGACACCGCGACCCTGTTGAAGCTGATCGACGCCCTCGACGACGACGACGACGTGCAGACCGTGTTCGGCAACTACGACATCTCGGACGAGGACCTGGCCAAGCTGGGCTGACCGCCCCAGGCTCACGCCGCCGCCGGCAGCGCCTCTTCGATCCACGCGAGGCATGCGGCGGCCACCTTGTCCCAGCCCGGCTCGGCGATGAGCCAGTGGCTCATGCCGGGGTAGAGCCGGGCCTCCGCGCCGAGCTTGCTCGCCGTCTGGCGGACGGTGGACGGCGGGTTGATCAGGTCGCGTTCGCCGACGGCGGCGAACACCGGGGCGGTGACCGAGCCTGACGGCACGCTCGTGGTCATGAATGGGTCGAGCCACCAGTTCAGGGTCTCGAACATGGCCCGGCCGCTCTCCGCGCGCATCCGGCGCGCGACCTGGCGGCCCTCCTCGGCGCCCATCTTGTCGAGGCTGTAGAGCTTGGCCACGAACCGGTCCGGCTCGATCGCCTGCGCCCAATAGGGGCCGAGGGCGTAGAGGGCCATGGCCGAGCCGGCCTCCTCGAGCGACCCGCCGGCGATGCCCCAGGGCGGCGAGGGGGCCAGCATGGCGAGCCCGGCGACCTTCACCTTGGCGGCGACCATGGCCGCCACAAGACCGCCCATGGAATGGCCGATCAGCAGCGGCGGCTCGGGTTGGTCCCGCGCCAGCGCGACCATGTCGCGGACGTAGTCGGCCATGGAGACCCCCACCACGGCCGAGGACGGCTCGCCGGGCCCGTGACCGCGCAGGTCCGGGGTCAGCACCGCGTGGCCCGCCGCCTCGAACGGCCCGCGGAAACGCTCGAACACCCAGCCCCCGCAGAAGGCGCCGTGGATCATGAGGACCGGGGGTTTCACGCGGCGGGCGATGCGCTGTCGTGCATGGCGTCCTTGTGCGCGAAGCCGGCGAAGGCGTCCACCACCTTGAGATAGACTTGGCGCTTGAACGCCGCGACCGTCTCCGGCGCCTCGACGAGGGGCGTCCATCGCCAGGCGTCGAACTCCACCTCGCCATGGGCGAAGAGGTCGATCTCGCTGTCCTCCCCCTCGAACTGGAAGGCGAACCAGACCTGCTTCTGCCCTTTGAACCCCCGCGCGCGCTTCTTCTGCGCCAGCACCTCGGGCGGGAAGTCGTACTTGAGCCAGCCCTCGGTCCGGCCGAGCAGGCGAACCGAACGGACCCCCGTCTCCTCCTGCAGCTCGCGCCGCGCCGCGGCTTCGAGGCCTTCGCCCGGGTCGACGCCGCCCTGCGGAAATTGCCAGCTCAGGGCGCCGTTTTCACCCTCGCGGTGGCCGAGCCAGGTCAGGCCCTGGGCGTTGAACAGCACGACGCCGACGTTCGCCCGATAGTCGGGGCCAGGATCCGCATGGGAGAGATCCTCGGCGGAGAGATCCCCATGGGCGGCGTTCGAGAGGGGGGCGTCGGTCATGGGCGCTCGGGGCGAGTGTGAGGCGCCCTACTTTCGCATGACCGCTGAGGCCGGCGCCAGCTGGTATCCGCGGCCGGCGAGGGCGGCGGCCCAGCGCGTCACCTGATCCACCGTCACCGGATAGGCGAAGCCGGCGCCGAGGGACTGGCCATGGGCCAGGGCCTGCGCTTCGAGCTTGAGCAGTTGGCCGTCGATCGCTTCGGCGGAGAGCTGTTCGTCGATCACCGCGTCGGCCGAAGCGCGCGGGGCCGCCCCCATGCCGCGCCGCGCCGCCGAGCCGTCGTCGATGAACCCGAGCCCGCGGCTCCGCATCACGCCCATCAGCACGCCCATGGCGGTGTCGGAGGTGACGAAGCGGCCGCCCATGTAGTTGGTCGTGGCGAAATAGCCGGTCGTGCGGGCCAGGAGCCACTCGAGCCGCTTGATGGTCTCACCCTGCGGGGCGTTGGCCATGAGGGTGAACTGGCCGGGATCGTTGTTCGGATAGTCGAGCGGCTCCATCGGCAGCTCCAGCACCACCTCGTGGCCGTTGGCGCGCGCGAGGTCGACCCAGGTCTGCAGGCCGTCGGCGTAGGGCACGAACGACAGGGTGATCTCGGGCGGCAGCTTTTCGATCGCCGCCCGCGTGGCGGTGGCGTTGAGTCCGAGGCCGCCGACGATCATGGCGATGCGGGGCTTGCCGTTGGAGGCGAAGGGGCGGGCGTAGGCCTGGAAGGCGGTGCGGCCGTCCTTGCCGACGATGGGCAACAGGCCGCCCGGCCCCTGGGCCGTCAGGCCGGCGATCGGCGCGGGCGCCAGCGGCGGGGCCCTGGGCCGCGGCGGCGCGGAGGGGGCGACGGATCCGCCGCCGCCGAGGGTGGCGCCCTGCGGCAGGGTGATCACGGCCTGACCGCCGGCGGCCGGCCCGCCCAGCCCCGGCGCGGCGCCGATCTGCCCGGTCAGCGGATCGGGCGCGCCCGGCATGACCACGTCCTGGCCGGGCGGGAGCGTGCCGAGGGTCGGCAGGCCGTCGGGACCGACGCCCGGGTGCAAGGCGGCGGGACCCTTGGCGCCCGGCGGACGCTCGAGCGACATCTTCACCAGGGGGGCGCCGGCGTGCGGATCGCTGGTCGCGAAAATGAACAGGCCGACGGCGCCCAGCAGGAGGGCCGCCGCGCCGGCCGGCATGGCCCACGGATTGGCGAACACCGCCGCCGCATTGAAGGCGGAGGCGCGGGCGGGCGCGGGCGTGGCGGCGGCGGGACGGCGAGCGAACATGTGATGGACCTGTTCCGCCAGAGTGCGCAGCTATGGTTAACAACGGGGAAACGACATGAGCCCCTCGCCCCCTTGGGGGAGAAGGAATTACGTTCCTGTTCCGTTTCGCGCCGGAACGCCTTACCTTCGGCCCGTGACCCTCCCCGTCCCCGCCGAATCGTCCAGCGCCGAGGTGATCGTCGCCCCGCCGCCCGCGCTGGCGGTGACGCCGGGGCCGACCGCGGCGCTCGCGGGGGCCGGGCTCGCAGGCGCCGGGGGGGTGGAGAAGCTGAAGCCCGGCCCGGCGCGCGACGCCTTCCGCACGGGCCCGGTGATGGTGGCGCACGCCAGCCTCACCGCTCGGCGCCTGGGCCTCGCCGCCCCCGCCCGGTCCCGCCACCTGCATGACGTGCTGGAGCTCTTCGCCTTCGTCCGGCCGGCTCAGTTCTGCGCCCCCTCGCCCACCGGCCTGGCCGTCGCCCTCGGCCAAGCCGAGCCGCGCTCGGTGGAGGCGCAGGCGGCCGCGTTGCGCCTTGCGGCCGAGACCCTGCTGGCCGAACTCGCCGCCACCCCCTGGCCGAGCCGCGAGGAGGCTCTCGCCGTGGCCGAGACCCTGGCGCGGGCCGGATGGGCCTGGGGCGCGCTGACGACCCAGGCCCTCCGGCGACAGCCGCTCGGCCGCGCCTGGCGCAGTTCGGGGCTCGACGTCTGGACCCGGCTGAAGGAATGGGAGGACGAAGCGCCGGCCGGCGAGCCGGGCTCCAGGCCGATCCACCCGGACCACGCCCGCGAGCGTCTGGCCGAGCTTCTGGCCCGCTCCGGCCTCGACGAAGCGCGCCCGGCCCAGGCCGACTTCGCCGCCGAGACCGCCTTCGCCTTCCAGCCGCGCGAGCGCGAAGGCCAGCCGCGGCTGATGCTGGCCGAGGCCGGCACGGGCATCGGCAAGACCCTCGGCTATCTGGCCCCGGCCTCGCTGTGGGCGGAGGCCAATGGACCGGGGGTGTGGATCTCGACCTATACCCGCGCCCTGCAGCGGCAGATCGAGCGGCAGAGCCACGCCCTCTACCCCGACGCGGACGTCCGCGCCCGCAAGGCCGTGGTCCGCAAGGGCCGCGAGAACTATCTCTGCCTGTTGAACCTGCAGGACTTCGTCCAGTCGTCGAGCCTCGGGGCCGGCGATCTGGTCGGCGCGGCCCTGGTCGCCCGCTGGGTGCGCGCGACCCGCGACGGCGACATGACTGGCGGCGACTTTCCGGCCTGGCTGCCGAGCCTGTTCGCCATCGGCGGCGTCTCCCAGGCGGGGCCGGGAAACCTGATCGACCGCCGCGGCGAGTGCGTCCACGCCGGTTGCCTGCACTACCGGACCTGCTTCGTGGAGAAGGCGATCCGCGCCTCGCGCAAGGCCGACATCGTCATCGCCAACCACGCCCTGGTGCTGACCCAGGCGGCCTTCGACGGCGCGCGCGCCGCCCGGGGCCAGAAGACGGACGCGGAGAGCGCGGCGCTGAAGCGGGTGGTGTTCGACGAAGGCCACCACCTGTTCGACGCCGCCGACAGCGCCTTCTCCGCCTGCCTGTCAGGCCAGGAGGCGGCGGAGCTGCGCCGCTGGATCCGGGGGCCGGAGGGCCGCCGGCGCGGCCGCGGGCTGGAGCAGAGGCTGGGGGATCTGCTGGCCGACCGCGAAGGCGCCTCCGCCGCCCTCAACGACGCCATCCGCGCCGCGGGCCAGCTGCCCGGCGAAGGCTGGTCGGCGCGCATCGCCCCGCCGCCCGACCTCGATGGCCCGGACCTCGACTGGGAGCCGGCCCGGCCGCAGGGAAATGGCCCGGTGGAGGCCTTCCTGGTCGCCGTGCTCGACCAGTTGCGCGCCCGCGCCGACCCCAAGAGCGAGGGCATGGAATGCGCCGCCCGGCCGGCGATCGACCCGGTGAAGGCCGCCGCCGCCGCCGCCGCGCGCGCCCTCGAGGCGGTGGAGACGCCGCTGCTGGCCCTGGCCAAAGCCCTGCAGGATCTGCTCGACGAAGAGGCGGACGAACTGCCGACCAGCGAACGGGCCCGGATCGAAGGCGCCCTGCGCGGGCTCGACCGGCGCGCGCGCATGCAGCTGCCGGCTTGGCGCGTCATGCTGGCCTCGCTGCAGGACGAGGTGGACGCGCCCCTGTTCGTCGACTGGTTCGAGGCGGTGAACGCTTTTGGCCGGATCGCCGACGCCGCCTTCCGCCGCCACTGGATCGACCCGACCGAACCGCTCGAAGCCATGGTGCTTCGCCCGGCCCACGGCGTCCTGGTCACCTCCGCCACCCTGGCCGACATGGCGCACGACATGCCCTTCGCCATGGCCGAAATGCGGTCCGGCGCGGCGCGCCTGCCGGAGACGCCCAAGACCCTCCGGCTCGCCTCGCCGTTCGACTACGCACGCAACGCCCGCGTCCTCGTCGTCACCGACGTGGGCAAGGACGACCCGCGTCAGGTGGCCGCCGCCATGCGCGAGCTGTTCACCGCCTCGGGCGGCGGCGGGCTCGGCCTGTTCACCGCCATTCGCCGGCTGCGCGCCGTCTACGACCGGATCGCCGCCCCGCTGGCCGAACGCGGCCTGCCGCTCTACGCCCAGCACGTCGACCCGCTGGAGATCGGAGCCCTGGTCGACATCTTCCGCGCCGAGGAGGACGCCTGTCTGCTCGGCACCGACGCGGTGCGCGACGGGGTGGACGTGCCCGGCCGCTCGCTGCGCCTTCTGGTGTTCGATCGCATCCCCTGGCCGCGCCCCGACCTGCTGCACAAGGCCCGGCGCGAGAGCTTCGGCGGCCGCGGCTATGACGACGCCCTGGCCCGCGCCCGCATCGCCCAGGCCTTCGGCCGGCTGATCCGCAAGGCCGACGACCGCGGCGTCTTCGTCATGCTCGATGCGGCCGCCCCCACCCGCCTGTTCTCCGGCCTGCCCGAAGGGGTGGAGCTACAGCGCGTCGGCCTCGTCGACGCCATCGAACAGGTGAGCGATTTCCTGAACCGGGCGTGATCGCCGCGGACGTCCTTCCTCGGTAGAACGCTCCCGCGAACTAATCAGCAACCTCATCCTGAGGCGCGGAGCGAAGCGGAGCCTCGAAGGACGAGGCGGCCCGCCGCGCCTCGAACCGCGCCGTCAGCCAGCGCCGCAGCGGCCGGTCGGCAAGCTGGTCGATCGCCAGCGCCAGGGCGATCAGCGCGATGACGACCCCGACGAGCACGCCGTAGAACATCCACGGGCCATGCGCGGCCGGGCTGATCATCGACGGCGTCACGAACACCGCCAGCTCCACCAGCAGCGGGTAGTGAAGGGCGTAGACGGCGTAGGAGGCGTCGCCGAGCACCGCGCCGGCCTTCGGATGGCGCTCCGTGGCGCCGGCGCCCAGCACCACCACCAGCGGCAACAGGATCAGGACATAGCCCAGGCCCGCCATGCCGCTGACCCGGCCGGGGACCGGAACGAAGGCGATCGCCAGCACGCCGGCGACCAGCACCCAGGACGGCGGGCGGAGCCGGGCGACGCCGGTGGGGAAACGGCGGCCCAGGGCGACGCCGAGAAAGAAGGCATAGGTCACCCGCGCCAGCCCGACCCCGGCGTTGCCCCAGCCCCAGCCCATGGCCAGGTCGTGATAGACGCGCTCCGATACGACGACGCCGAGCGCGCCGGCGCCGATCAGCAGCCATAACCAAGGGCCTCGCAGCCGCCTCCACAGGACGGCGAACAGGAGGTTGGCGACCCAGAACTCCAGCATCAGCGTCCAGAACACCGTGTTCAATGGAAACAGCAGGTTCGGATAGGGCTGCGGCGGCGACGGCAGCCCAAGGCAGGTCAAGCCGAAGGAGATGAAGGAGTGCAGCTGCGGCCCCATCGGCGCGCCGTAGTCGAGCTGGACCACCAGGCCGACCGCCGCCCCGATCAGCACCAGCGGCCAGAGCCGGATGGCGCGCACGCGCATGAAGGCCCCTGCGGTCATGCCGGCGGCGAAGCGCCGGTCGTAGTTCATCGCCAGGACGAAGCCGCTCAAGAGGAAGAACAGGTCGACCGCCAGGAAGAAGTGGGGCGGCCAGGGAACCCCCATCACCTGGTCGAAGTGGCCGACCACCACGGCGATGGCGGCGACTCCGCGCAGGGCGTCGAAGGTGGCGTACCGACGCCCGGTCCCCGCCTGCTGGTTCAAGCCCCACCCTCACCCGCCGCCGCGGTCCCTGGCGAGCGGCGACTTCGCGTGAAACACGTCAGGGGGGCTTCGACAACTTGAAAAACACAGCGTAGAGCGCTCAGCGCATGGACCGCCTGATCCTGTTCCGACACGGCAAGACCGAAGCCCGCGCCCCGTCCGGCGAGGACTTCGACCGCCAGCTCACCGAGCGCGGCCGGCGCGATGCGCGCCTGGTCGCCGACGCCCTGGCCGAGGCGGGACTGCTTCCCGACCGCGCCCTGGTGTCGGCCGCGGTGCGCGCGCAGCAGACCTGGGAGACGATCGCCCCCGCCTTCCCGGGGGCCGTGCTCGAAACCCGGCCCGATCTCTATGACGCCGAGGCGCGCGTATTGCTCGCGGCGGGTCAGACCCCGCTCGGCCGCACGGTGGCGATCGTCGCGCACAATCCCGGCCTGCAGGTGCTGGCCATCGCCCTGGCCGGCCGGGCGCTGGCGCCTTCCTACGAAGCGCGGCTGCGGGCCGGCCTGGCCACCGGCGCGGCGGCGGTGTTCGGCTTCGCCCAGGACCGGGTCGAGGCGCTCGGCCTTTTCTACCCGTCCGACTATGGGGGAGGTCCGGATTGACCCACGTCTACAAGATCCTGACCCGGCGCGCGTGGGAGGAGGCTGAAGTGTCCGGGGCGTATATCGGCTCTCCGCTCGACCTCAAGGACGGCTTCATCCACCTGTCGACCGCCGCCCAGGCGGAAGAGACGGCGCGGCTGCACTTCCGCGGCCAGGCCGACCTGATCATCGTCGGTTTCGTCGCCGACGCCTTTGGCGAGACCCTGCGGTGGGAGGCCTCCCGCGGGGGACAGCTGTTCCCGCACCTGTTCAAGGCGCTGCCGGTGAAGGCGGCGGTGTCGATCGACGCCCTGCCGCTGGACGCCGGACAGAGTCCGATCGTGCCGGCGTTGGCCCCGTGAGCCTGCACGGACTCGCCACCCGCGCCCTGCATGCGCTGGACCCGGAAGACGCGCACCGGGCGGCGATCCAGGGACTGAAGCTCGGGCTCGGGCCGCGCGCCGCGGGCGGAGACGATCCGATCCTGGCGACGCGCCTGGCCGGACTGGATCTGCCGAATTGCATCGGCCTGGCCGCCGGCTTCGACAAGGACGCCGAGGTCCCGGACGCCATGCGGGCGGCGGGCTTCGGGTTCGTCGAATGCGGCACCGTCACGCCGCTGCCGCAGGCCGGCAATCCGCGCCCGCGCCTGTTCCGGCTGAACGAGGATCGGGCGGTGATCAACCGGATGGGCTTCAACAACCGGGGCCTGGAGGCCTTCGCCGGCCGCCTGGCCAAGCGACCGCGGCGCGGCGTCGTCGGCGCCAACCTCGGCGCCAACAAGGACGCCGCCGACCGCATCGCCGACTATGTGACGGGTCTGCGCCGCGTGGCGGATCTGTGCGACTACGTCACCGTCAACGTCTCTTCCCCCAACACCCCGGGCCTTAGGGCGCTGCAGACCCGGGCGGCGCTCGACGCGCTTCTGGGCCGGCTCGCCGAGGCGCGGGCGGAGATCGGACGGACCCCGCCGGTGTTCCTGAAGGTGGCGCCGGACCTCGAGCCGGACGAGCCCGGAGAGATCGCCGCCGCCGTGCGCCGCCACGGCTTCGAGGGGATCATCGTCTCCAACACCACGGTCGAACGGTCGCCGACGCTGCGCTCGCCGCAGGCCGGCGAAACCGGCGGGCTGTCCGGCGCGCCGCTGATGTCGCGCTCCACCGCCGTGCTGCGCGCCTTCCGCGACGCCGACGCGACGCTGCCGCTGATCGGCGTCGGCGGCGTCGCCTCGGGCGTGGACGCCTACGCCAAGCTGAAGGCCGGCGCCAACGCGGTGCAGCTCTACTCGGCGCTGGTGTACGAAGGGCCCGGCCTCGTGCAGCGGATCAAGCGCGAACTGGCGGCCCTGCTGCGGGCTGAGGGATTCGCGTCGATCGAGGATCTGACGCGGATCTGACGCATCCGCGGGACGAGCGGATTATGAAATCGGCTCGTTCTGGACCGCGTAGTACGCCAGAAACACCGCCACGGCGCGGTCGACGTTGGCTTCGACGTCCTCGTCCGTCGGGATGGCCACGTTCCATAGCCGGCGTTGGTAAAGACCGGCCTTGCAGAGGTCGCCGAACTGTTCGGCGGCATGCATGGGATCGGCCCGGCGCAGCCGGCCCTGACCCATCCAGCGTGCGAACAGGTCGGCGTACTTGGCGATGCCGGTCCGCGGGCCCTCGGCGTAGAAGGAGCGGCCGAGTTCGGGAAAGCGCTGCGACTCGGCGATCACCAGCCGGTGCACGGACAGGACCTTGTCCGAGAGGATGAACTTCACCAGCTTGCAGCCCAGGTACTTGAGCGCGAGTCCGATATCATCGTCCGGATGGTCGAGCGCGTGGGCGATCTCCGCCTCCACTTCGCACTCCTGGCGCATGAAGGCGACGAACAGCGCCTCCTTGGACGGGAAGTAGTTGTAGAGCGTACCCTTGGAGCCGCCGACGCGCGCGGCGATGGCCGACATGGAGGCGTCGGCGTAGCCCTCGGTCAGGAAGACCTCGCGGGCGATGTCGACGATGGCCTGCCGGCGATCGTCGGCGGCCAGGCGCGGGGAACCGGCGACCATTTTCGCTCCTTATCTATTTCAGGCGCTCTTCAGCCCTTGCATTCGGCGCCAGCGTTCGCACATGCGAAAAATCAAACGACCAACCGTACAGTACGGTCATTTTTCAATTGCATCAAGTCTGACCGTACAGTACGGTCAGATCATGACGAAGATGAGGCCAGCGATGCCCTCCCCCATGTCCGATCGCTGCCGGCGGCTCACGCTGCTGGGCGCATCCTGCCTGGCCGTGCTGGCCAGCGGATGCGCGCCCAACCTCGGCCCCGCGCCCAAGCTCACCACGCCGCAGGACTATGCGGCGAGCCGCAGCCTGGACGCGCCGGCCTCCGCCTGGCCCGCCGACGACTGGTGGACGGCCTACGGCGACGCCCAGCTGAGCAGCCTGATCCAGGCGGCGCTGAAAGACTCGCCCGACCTGCGCGAAGCCGAAGCCCGCGTCCGCGCGGCCGAGGGCCAGGTGCAGCAGAGCGGCGCGCGGCTGCTTCCGAACGCCAGCGTCTCCGGCTCGATCAAGGAGACGCAGATCCAGCAGTCGATCGGCCTGCCGCCGCAGGTCGCGGGCTATATCCCCTCGGGCTGGAACGCCTTCACCCAGCTCGGCGCCAGCCTGAACTGGCAGCTCGACTTCTTCGGCCGCAACCGCGCCGCCCTGGCGGCGGCCACCTCCCAGCGCGACGCCGCGCGCGCCGACGCCGCCTCGGCCCGACTGCAGCTCGCCACCGCGGTCGCCTCAAGCTACGCCAGTCTGGTCCAGCTCTACGCCGACCGCGACGAGGCCGCCCAGGCGCTGAAGGTGCGCCAGCAGACCCTCGACCTGGTCGGCCAGCGCCTGCGCAACGGCCTCGACACCCGCGGAGAGTACAGCCAGCAGAACGCCACCGTGCCGGTCGCCCAGAGCGACATCGACCGGCTGGACCTGCAGATCCTGCAGACCCGCCACCAGCTTGCGGCGCTGCTCGGCAAGGGCCCCGACGCCGGGCTGGACATCGCCCGCCCGGGAGTCACGGCCCTGCGGCCGATGGGCCTGCCGGCCAACCTGCCGGCCGACCTGCTGGGCCGCCGCCCCGACATCGTCGCCGCCCGCCTGCGCGCCGAGGCGGCCCGCCATCAGGAGACCTCGGCCAAGGCCGACTTCTACCCCAGCATCAACCTGGCGGCCTCCTACACCCAGCTGTCCCTGTCGCCACAGGATCTGTTCGCCCACAACATCCTGCTGAGCCAGGTCGGCCCGGCGGTCAGCCTGCCGCTCTTCGACGGCGGCCAGCGCAGCGGGACCTACCGCACCGCGCGGGCCGAATACGAGGTCGCCGTCGCCGAGTACGACAAGGCCCTGGCCAATGCGCTGAAGGAGGTGGCGGACGCGATCGCCGCGCAGCGCTTCCTCGGCAAACAGATCACCGATGCGCAGAGCTCGCTCGCGTCGAGCGAAGACGCCTATCAGGTGGCGCTGGCCCGCTACCGCGGCGGCCTGTCGCCCTATCTCAACGTCCTGACCGCCGAAAACGCCGTGCTGCAGGCGCGGCGCACGCTCGCCGATCTCAACGCCCAGGCCCTGTCGCTCGACGTGGCCCTGGTGCGCGCCCTCGGCGGGGGATTCCAGGCCTCCGCCCTCCAGACCGCCTCCCGATAGGACGCTCCTCCCATGTCCGAAGTGTCGACTCCCCCAGCCGCGGAAGCGCCGCCGGCTCAGAGCCCCCCGCCGTCCCAGGGCCAGGCCCAGAACCAGGGCGCGCCGCAATCCCCGCCCGCCAACCCGGCGGCGGACCGCAGGCGCGGCGACCAGCGCCGGCGCCTGTTCCTGATCGTCGGCGCGGTCGTCCTGAGCGCGGCGCTGATCTTCTTCCTCTACTGGCTGCTGGTGCTGTCCCACTATGTGTCGACCGACGACGCCTATGTCGGCGCCGACGTGGCCGAGGTGACGCCGCAGGTGTCGGGCGCCGTGCTCGACGTCCGTGTCGCCGACACCCAGGCGGTCAAGAAGGGCGATATCCTGGCGGTGATCGACCCGGCCGACGCCAAGGTGGCGGCCGCGCGCGCCGAGGCCGGCTATGGCTCGGCCACGCGCCGGGTCGAGCAGAACTTCTCCAGCAACGACGCCCTGTCGGCGCAGATCCTCGCCCGCGACGCGGACCTCGCCCGCGCCCACGCGCAGACCACGGCCGCGGAATCCGACGTGGCCAAGGCCAAGGTCGACCTCGAGCGGCGCGAGGCCCTGGCCTCGACCGGCGCGGTCTCGGGTGAAGAGCTGACCACGGCCCGCAACGCCTACCAGACCGCCGTCGCCAACCTCAGCGCCGCCAAGGCCGCCGACGCCCTGGCCGCCGCCAATCGCAAGGTGGCGCAGGGCCAGTACCAGGCCCAGCTGGCCCTGACCAAGGGCGTGGGCGTCGCCGCCAACCCCGACGTGCAGAGCGCCAAGGCCGCGCTCGACGCCGCAAACCTCGACCTCGAGCGCACCACCCTGCGCGCGCCGATCGACGGGGTGATCGCCCGGCGCAACGTCCAGGTCGGCCAGCGCGTTGCGGTCGGAACCCAGCTGATGACCGTGGTGCCGATCGACCAGGTCTATGTCGACGCCAACTTCAAGGAAGTGCAGCTGCGCCAGCTGCGCATCGGCCAGGACGCCACCCTGGTGTCCGACAAGTTCGGCGGCCACGTGGTCTATCACGGCAAGGTGGCCGGCGTCGGCGGCGGCACCGGCTCGGCCTTCGCCCTGATCCCGGCCCAGAACGCCACCGGCAACTGGATCAAGGTGGTGCAGCGCCTGCCGGTGCGCATCCGGCTCGATCCGCGCGAGGTGCGCCAGCATCCGCTGGAGGTCGGCCTGTCGATGAAGGTCAAGGTGCACCTCGCCGACGGCGGCGAGCCCGTCGAGAGCGCCAGCGCCACGACGACGACGACCACCACCACCACGACCACCAGCCCGTCGGGACACTGAGTCATGGCCGGCGCCGCCGTCGCCGCTCCGGGTCAGGGCCGAGCCGTCCTGCCCAGCCCGCCGCCTCTGACCGGGGCGATGTTGTGGTTCGCGGCCTTCATCCTGGCCATGTCCAACTTCATGGCGGTGCTCGACACCTCCGTGGCCAATGTGTCGATCCCCAACATCGCCGGCGGCCTCGCCGTCTCGCCCAACCAGGGCACCTGGGTGATCACCTCCTATTCGGTGGCCGAGGCCATCACCGTGCCCCTGACCGGCTGGCTCGCCCAGAGGTTCGGGGCGGTGCGGACATACATGATCTGCATCAGCCTGTTCGGGCTCGCCTCGGCCCTCTGCGGCCTGTCGCACTCGCTCACCGTGCTGGTGTTCTTCCGGGTCTGCCAGGGCTTGGCGGGCGGGCCGATGATGCCCCTGTCGCAGACCCTTCTGCTACGCATCTTCCCACCCAAGATGGCGCCCCAGGCCATCGGCCTGTGGAGCATGACCACCGTGGTCGGGCCGATCGCCGGCCCCCTGCTCGGCGGCTTCCTGTCGGACGAATACGGCTGGCCCTGGGTGTTCTACATCAACGTGCCGGTGGCCATCATGCTGGTGCTGATCGGTTCTCGCCTGATGGCGGGACGGGAGACGCCGACCCAGAAGCTGAAGGTCGACACGGTCGGGCTGGGTCTGTTGATCGTCTGGGTCTCGGCCCTGCAGATCATGCTCGACAAGGGCAAGGAGCTCGACTGGTTCAACTCCAACATCATCATCGGCCTCCTGATCGTGGCGGCGATCGGCTTCACCTGCTTCATGATCTGGGAGCTGACCGACAAGCAGCCGATCGTGAACCTGAAGATCTTCCGTTATCGCGGCTTCGCGGTCTCCGCCGCGATCATGCCGCTCGTATTCGGCTCGTTCTTCGCCTCCGTGGTGCTGGTGCCGCTCTGGCTGCAGACCAACATGGGCTACACGGCCGAGGAGTCCGGCCGGCTGACCGCCTTCAATGGCGTCCTGGCGGTGGTGATGTCGCCGATCGTCGCCCAGATGACCCGCAGGTTCGACCCGCGCCTGTTGATCTCGTTCGGCGTGGCCTTGCTGGGCAGCGTGATGTTCTGGCGCACGACCTTCAACTCCACCATCACCTTCCAGCAGATGGTCTGGCCCAGCCTGGCTCAGGGCTTCGCCATGCCCTTCTTCTTCGTGCCGCTGATGGGTCTGGCGCTGGGGTCGGTGAAGCCGGAGGAGACCGCCAGCGCCGCCGGCCTGATCAGCTTCGCCCGGACCGTGGCCGGCGCCTTCGGCACCTCGATCGTCACCACCGCCTGGGAGAACGCCTCGGGCCGGGTCCGCGCCGACATGGTCGGCAATCTGAACCAGGCGCCGCAGGTGCTGAACGCGATCGGGGCGAACGGCTTTTCGCCGCAGGCCGCGCTCGGCCAGCTCGACGCTCTGGTGCAGAACCAGGCGGTGATGGTGGCGACCAACCACATCTTCCAGGCCATCGGCGCGGTGATGATGCTCGCCGCGGCCGCGGTCTGGCTGGCCCCCAAGCCGAATCGCGCGCCCCCGCCGCCGGGCGCGGGCGGGCACTGACCGCGGGCTCGGCGATTGGCGCACGGATAAGGCGCGGCTAGACTGGGGGTTCAGAGAAAGAACCGCCCGTGACCGTCCAGCCCGTCTCCTTCGTCGCCTACGAGAGCGATTTCGACCGCTTCGCCCGCGAGCTCGGCCGCTCGTTCGAGCGCTATGGCTTCGCCGTGGTGTCCGACCATGATTTGTCGCCCGAACTGATCGCCGGCGCGTCTCGGGCGGCCAAGGCCTTCTTCGCCCTGCCCGAGGCGACCAAGCTCAAATACAAGCTGGCGGGCGCCGGGGGACAGCGCGGCTACACGCCGTTCGGCGTCGAGACCGCCAAGGGCGCCGAGCACTTCGACCTGAAGGAATTCTGGCACACCGGGCGCGAGCTGCCGCCGGGGCATCCGTTCCGCGCCTCCATGCCCGACAACGTCTGGCCGGACGAGGTCGCCGATTTCCACCATTACGTCGGCGGCCTCTACGACGCCCTCGACCGGCTGGGAAACCGGATCCTGCGCGCCATCGCCCGCCACCTTAACCTCGGCGACGACTATTTCGACAGGACCGTGCACATGGGCAACAGCATCCTGCGCCTCTTGCACTATCCGCCCGCCCCGTTCGACGGACCCAACGTGCGGGCCGGGGCGCACGAGGACATCAACACCATCACCCTGCTGCTCGGCGCCGAGGAGGCCGGCCTGCAGCTGAAGGAGAAGAACGGCGACTGGCTCGACGTGAACCCGCCCGAGGGCTCGGTGGTGTGCAACATCGGCGACATGCTGCAGCGGCTGACCAACCACGTCCTGCCCTCGACCACCCACCGGGTGGTCAACCCGGCGCCCGAGCGGCGCGGCGTGGCCCGCTACTCCATGCCCTTTTTCCTGCACTTCGCCCCCGACTTCGAGATCAGGACCCTGCCTTCGACGGTGGGGCCGAACCGTCCGGACCGGTATCCCGAGCCGATCACGGCCGAGGCCTACCTCAACGAGCGGCTGCGCGAGATCAAGCTGGCGTAGGGGGCTTGCATGATTGCGATTTTGGTCAGCGCGGCTTTGGCCGTCGCCGCATCGACCAGAGACGTCATCGTCGACCGGGTTAAGATGGCGATCGACCAGACCCGGACCCAGATCGCCGCCCTGCCGCCTGCGCGGAACGACAGCGAGACCCTCGTTCGTCTCGGACGGATCGACGAGGCGCCGCGGAAGGTTATCATGGCGACGGATTTCAGCGCCTTGCCGGAGGCGGAGCGCGACCGAACGGTCAAGGAGATCTCCCGTCTGGTCGATGCGTCCGATCGATCTAATCAGCTTGAACTGCTACGGCTCTTGCCGGCGTCCGGGTGGTTCCGCGCAAGCCAATATGGCCCTTCGGCGACGACAGCGGCCTTCCAGATCGTCCAACATGCGGGCCCTGAACTCTGGAAGACGGTTTTGCCCAGGCTCGCGCCGCTGGTCGCCACCGGAGAGGTGGAGGGGCAGTATTACGGCATGATGATCGACCGGGAGGCGATCTCAGAAGGCCATCCGCAGCGGTTCGGCACCCAGTTCCGCTGCGACGGCGGCAAATGGCGACCCTACCCGATCGAATCTCCGGACGGTTTGGAGGCGCGGCGCGCCGAGCTCAGGTTCCCGGTCACCTATGCGGAAATGAAGGCGCACTTCGCCGCCGGCCCTCCCTGCCTGCAGACGACGTCTCCACCGCCGCCAGGAATGAAGCTGGACTGACGGACGGCTCATGGTTCGGCGAGCCGCCTAAGACGAACAATTCAAGCCGGCAGGTGCGACACCGCCCTCCCCCCGCCTCGCGAGGGGGTAGGACGCGAGGCTTGAAAGCGAAGAGCGAACACACGCCCGCAAGAGCCGCGTGACCTCTTTCGCGTCATCGCTTAGAACGCCGCGCATGACCGACTACGCCATCCCCGCTCCCGCCCAGCCCTCCCTGCCGATCGAGGGCAGCGCCCAGCGCTTTCCGGTGCACCGGATCTATTGCATCGGCCGCAACTACGGCAAGCACGTCAAGGAGATGGGGGGAGATCCCAAGGACCAGCCGCCGATCTTCTTCGCCAAGCCGGCCGACGCGGTGGTGGCGCCCGGCGGGGCGGTTCCCTATCCGCCGTCGACCAGGAACCTGCACCACGAGATCGAACTGGTGGTGGCGCTGAAGGGCGGCGGGACCAAGGTGCCGGCCGACAAGGCGCTGGACCTGGTGTTCGGCTACGCCGCCGGCGTCGATCTGACCCGCCGCGATCTGCAGAACCAGGCCAAGGACGCCGGCGCCCCCTGGGACGCGTCCAAAGGCTTCGACGCCTCGGCGCCCACGAGCGCCATCCGCCCGGGCTCGGTCCCGCCGTCGGGCGGGATCACCCTCTCGGTCAACGGCCAGACCAAGCAGGACGGCGAGCTTTCCGACATGATCTGGAGCGTGGCGGAGATCATCGCCAAGTGCTCGGAGCTTTGGACCCTGCAGCCCGGCGACCTGATCTTCACCGGCACGCCCGACGGCGTGGGCCCGCTGGTCAAGGGCGACGCCGTGGTCGGCGAGGTCGCGGGCGCCGGGACGGTGGAGTTCACCATCGCATGAGCCTTCGGCTCTATACCGCCGCCCGCGCGGCGGCGCCCTACCGCGTACGCATCGCCCTCAATCTCAAGGGCGTCGCCTATGACCCCCTTCCGGTGAACCTGGTCGCCGGCGAGCAGCACGCACCGGCCTACGCCGCGCTGAACCGCCAGGAGCTGGTCCCCACGCTGGAGACGGCCGACGGGACCCTTCTGACCCAGAGCCTGTCGATCCTCGAATGGCTGGAGGAGACCCATCCCGAGCCGGCGCTTCTGCCCAAGGCGCCGGGCGAGCGGGCGGTGGTGCGGGCCATGGCCGAGATCGTCGCCTGCGACATCCACCCGCTCAACAACCTGCGCATCCTGCAGGCGCTGGAGGCGCACGCCATCGAGGCAGACCGGCGCACCGCCTGGGCCGGGCGCTGGATCGACGCCGGCTTCACCGCGCTGGAGCCGATGGTGGCGCGCCACGGCCAGGGCTGGGCCTTCGGCGACGCCCCGACCCTGGCGGACTGCTGCCTCGTCCCGCAGGTGGTGAATTCCCGGCGCTTCGGCGTCGATCTGTCTCCCTATCCGGCGATCGCCGCGGTATGGGAGCGGGCCAAAGGCCATCCCGCCTTTCACGCCGCCGCGCCCGAACAGCAGCCGGATTTCAGACCGTGACCCCCAGCCCGACGATCGAGGATCTGCTCATCAGCAACCGCGCCTGGGCCCGGTCGAAGACCGACGCCGACGCGGGCTTCTTCAACCGGCTGGTGGCGCAGCAGGCGCCGGACTTCTTCTGGATCGGCTGTTCCGACAGCCGCGTGCCGGCCAACGAGATCGTCGGCCTGGATCCGGGCGAGATGTTCGTGCACCGCAACGTCGCCAATCTGACGCCGCCGCAGGACGCCAACTTCCTCTCCACCCTGCAGTTCTCGGTGCAGGTCCTGAAGGTCAAGCACATCCTGGTGGTCGGCCACTATGGCTGCGGCGGGGTGAAGGCGGCGATGGAGCGGCCCAACCACGGCCTGATCGACCATTGGCTGGCCCCGATCCGCGAGCTGAACGCCGAGCACCGGCATGAACTCGAGAGCCTCGACGCCGTCGCCGCGCACGACCGCCTTTGCGAGCTGAACGTGATCCGCGGCGTGCGCAACGTCGCGGTCAACCCCTTCGTCACCGACGCCTGGAGCAAGGGCCAGCCGCTGGCGGTGCACGGCTGGTGCTATTCCCTGGCCACCGGCCTGGTGAACGATCTGGGCGTCTCGGTCTCGGCCCCGGTCGAGCCGGAGGCGCTGTTCGACGTGGAATAACGGCCGCGGGTCGGCGGCGCCGGCCCTGGCCGAACGGACCGGCGATCCACACGTTAGAGGCCCGCACCGACGGAGCCTGCCATGAACGCCCCATCCAGCCCGACGCCCGCCGCCGGCCAGCCGCCGCAGTTCCAGGCCGTCGACCCCGCCACCGGCGCGACGGCAAATCCTATCAGGGCCAGACCGTCGAGGAGGCGCTGGCCATCGCCCGGCGGGCCAAGGCGGCGCAGGCCGACTGGCGGCGCACCCCCTATGCCGAGCGCGCCCGTCTGATGCGCGAGGCCGCCGCCGTGCTCCGCCGTCGCCAGGACGACTTCGCGGCCTTGATGAGCGCCGAGATGGGCAAGACCCTCACCGACGGCCGCGCCGAGGTCGGGAAATGCGCCTTCAACTGCGACTACTTCGCCGAACACGCCGAAGGCTTTCTCGCCGACCAGCCGGTCGACATGGGCGGCCCCAAGGCCTTCATCACCTTCAACCCGCTCGGCGTGGTGCTGGCCGTGATGCCTTGGAACTTCCCGTTCTGGCAGGTGTTCCGCTTCGCCGCGCCGAGCCTGATGGCGGGCAATGGCGCGGTGCTCAAGCACGCCTCCAACGTGCCGGGCTCGGCGCTGGCCATAGAACAGGTGTTCGTCGAGGCCGGCTTTCCCAAGGACCTGTTCCGCACTGTGCTGATTCCGTCGGCCAGCGTGACCGCCCTGATCGAGGACGACGCCATCGCCGCGGTGACCCTAACCGGCAGCGTCGCCGCGGGCCGCAAGGTGGCCGAGGCCGCCGGCCGGAACCTGAAGAAGACCGTGCTCGAGCTCGGTGGCTCCGACGCCTACCTCGTGCTCGAGGACGCCGACGTGGAGAAGGCCGCCAAGGCGGCGGCGGCGGCGCGCATGGTCAACGCGGGCCAGAGCTGCATCGCCGGCAAGCGCTTCATCGCCGTCGCCGCCATCCGCGAGCGCTTCGAACAGGCGCTGGTGGAGGCCATGAATGCCTACGCCATGGGCGACCCGCGCGCCGAGGGGACTAAACTCGGCCCGCTGCAGTCGGTGAAGGCGCGCGACGAGATCCATAAGCAGGTGCGCGACAGCGTCGCCAAGGGCGCGCGGGTCCTGCTCGGCGGCGAGGTTCCCGACAAGCCGGGCGCCTGGTATCCGGCCACCGTGCTGACCGGCGTCACGGCGGGCCAGCCCGCCCACGACGACGAGGTGTTCGGCCCGGTCGCCGCGGTGATCGAGGCCCGGGACGAGGCGGACGCCATCGCCATCGCCAACGCCTCCGAATTCGGCCTCGGCTCGGGTGTGCTGACCTCGGACCTCGAGCGCGGCGAACGGATCGCGTCGAAGGCGCTCGACGCCGGCATGGCCTTCGTCAACACCCCCGTGGCGTCCGATCCCCGCCTGCCGTTCGGCGGCGTGAAACACTCCGGCTACGGCCGCGAGGTCTCCGCCTTCGGCCTTCACGAGTTCGTCAACGTGAAGAGCGTGGTCGTGGGCGGGAGCTAATTCCCTGGATGGTTCGCGACCCCGCGTTCACCGGAATTGGGGGTCGGATGGCCGCCTAAACCGGCAGCCCGGCCCGCCGCACCGCCGTGCGGATCGCCACGCTGGAGGTGATGCGGTCCACGCGCGGCAGCTGCGTCAGGCGGGTGGAGTGCAGGGCTTCGAAGGCGGCGACGTCGGCCACCACCACCCGCATCATATAGTCCGCCTCGCCGGTCATCAGATAGCACTCCATCACCGCGTCCACCGCCGCGACCGCGGCCTCGAACTCGGCCAGGGCGGTCTCGGCCTGGGAGGTCAGGGTGATGGTCAGGAAGACGGTGAGGCCGAGGCCGACCGCCTTGGGATCGACCAGGGCGGTGTAGCCGGTGAGGACGCCCTGCCGCTCGAGCTCGCGCAGCCGCCGCGAGCAGGCCGATTCCGACAGGTTGACCTGATCGGCGATCACCGCGTTCGGCGCCCGGCCGTTTCGCTGCAGAGCGCGGAGGATGGCGCGATCGGTGGCGTCCATTACGTTGATCCTTGCGTCAAATAGGCCGATACTCGCGTATTCTTGCATTCGGGCCGGGCGTGGACAATCGCTTCGGCAGGACGTTGCGGGCGGAAACTGATAGGCTGGCGGCGAGCCGAAATCAGGAGACGGACCATGCGCGTTGGTGTGCCCAAGGAGATCAAGCCGGACGAATATCGCGTCGGCCTCACCCCCAACGCGGTTCGCGAGTACGCGGCCCATGGGCACGCGGTGCTGGTGCAGACCGGCGCCGGCGACGGCGCCGGCTATGCCGACGACGACTATGTCAAGGCGGGCGCCACCATCGTCCCCGACGCCGACGCGGTGTTCGCCGGCGCGCAGATGATCGTCAAGGTGAAGGAGCCGCAGAAGGTCGAGTGGGAGAAGCTCACGCCCGAGCACATCCTGTTCACCTATCTGCACCTGGCGCCGGATCCGGCGCAGACCGAAGGCCTGCTCAGGTCCGGCTGCGCCGCCATCGCCTATGAGACCGTGACCGACGCGCGTGGCGGCCTGCCGCTGCTGGCCCCGATGAGCGAGGTGGCGGGACGCATCGCCGTCTTCTCCGCCGCCGAGACCCTCCTGAAGCACAACGGCGGCATGGGCCTGTTGCTCTGCGGCGTGCCGGGCGTGCCGCCGGCGCGGGTGGTGGTGCTGGGCGGCGGCGTCGTCGGCATCAACGCCGCGCGCATGGCCATGGGCCTGAACGCCGAGGTGGTGGTGCTGGAGCGCTCCATCCCGCGCATGCGCGAGATCGACGACATCTTCATGGGCCGGGTGATCACCCGCTACTCCTCGGTGGCGGCGGTGGAGGAGGAGATCCTCAAGGCCGACGTGGTGATCGGCGCGGTGCTGACCGCCGGAGCTGCGGCGCCCAAGCTGGTCCGGCGCGAGCACCTGCACCAGATGAAGCGGGGCAGCGTGCTGGTGGACGTCTCCATCGACCAGGGCGGCTGCTTCGAGACCTCCCATCCGACCACCCACGCCGACCCGACCTACACCGTCGACGGCGTGGTGCACTATTGCGTCGCCAACATGCCGGGCGCCGCGCCGCGCACCTCGTCCGAGGCGCTTGGCCATGCGACCCTGCCGTTCGGCCTCGCCCTCGCCGACCACGGCCTCGACGCCCTGAAGCGGGACAAGCACCTGGCCAAGGGCCTCAACGTGCTGAACGGCCAGCTGACCCACCCTGCCGTCGCCCACGCCCTCGGCAAGCCGTCGGTGGATCCCTACGGCGTATGGGGCTAGGGGCTTGCGCCGGCCCATGTGAACACTGTTTCACTTGCGCCCGGCGCGCGCGCGGGTAAGCCTGATCTCTCTCCTGCGGGGGCGGGATCAGGCGAGACGGGGCGCGAATGCTGCAGATCGATGAGCTTACCCACGTCTATCCCAATGGGGTGAAGGCGCTCGACAACGTCAGCCTGTCGATCCCGTTCGGCATGTACGGCCTCCTGGGCCCCAACGGCGCCGGCAAGTCGACGCTGATGCGGTCGATCGCCACCCTGCAGACCCCGACCTCGGGCGTGATCCGCTTCGACGACATCGACGTGATCAAGAACCCCGAGGCCCTGCGGCGGGTGCTGGGATACTTGCCGCAGGACTTCGGCGTCTATCCGCGCGTGTCCGCCTACGACATGCTGAACCATATGGCGGTGCTGAAGGGCCTGTCCAACGCCAGGGAACGCAAGGCCGAGGTCGAGCGCCTGCTCGAGCAGACCAACCTCTATGGCGTGCGGGGCAAGGCCCTGGCCGGCTTCTCCGGCGGCATGCGCCAGCGCTTCGGCATCGCCCAGGCCCTGCTCGGCGGCCCGCGCCTGATCATCGTCGACGAGCCCACGGCCGGCCTCGACCCGGAGGAGCGCAACCGCTTCCTAAACCTTCTGGCCGAGATCGGCGAACACGTGGTGATCATCCTGTCGACCCACATCGTCGAGGACGTGGCCGACCTCTGCCCGCAGATGGCGATCATCGCCCAGGGCCGGATCGTCAAGACCGGCGCGCCCGCCGAGCTGATGCGCCAGATCGAAGGCTGCGTCTGGACCAAGACCGTGGACAAGGCCGAACTGCCCGGCCTGCGCGAGAAATACCAGGTGATCTCCACCCGTCTGTTCGCCGGCAAGACGGTGATCCACGTGCTGTCTGAGAGCGACCCCGGCGACGGGTTCGAGCCGCACCGCGGCGGGCTGGAGGACGTCTACTTCACGGCCCTGCACTCCGCCCGCGCCGCGGCCTGACGGACAGAGAACGCCATGTTCCTGAACATCGCCGGGTTCGAATTCCGCTACCAGCTGAAGAACCCGGTGTTCTGGGTCGGAGCGATCGTCTTCTTCCTGCTGGCCTTCGGCCTGGCCTCGTCGCCGTTCGTGCAGCTGGGCTCCGGCGCCAACGTGCACAAGAACTCGCCGCTGGCCATCGTCACCGCCAACGGCGCCTTCGCCCTGTTCTACATGTTCATCACCGCGGCCTTCGTCTCCAACGTGATCAACCGCGACGACGAGACCGGCTTCGGCCCGATCCTGCGCACCACCCGGATCCGCAAGTTCGACTACCTCTACGGCCGCTTCGCCGGCGCCTTCTCGGCGGCGGCCCTGGCCTATCTGTCGATCACGCTGGGCCTGATGATCGGCGCCGCCATGTTCTGGGTCGACAAGGAGACGATCGGCCCGTTCGTGCTCGACCACTATGTCCGGGCCTATCTGATCTGGGGCCTGCCGGACGTGCTGATCACCTCGGCCCTGCTGTTCACCCTGGCGACGGTCACCCGCTCGATGATGTGGACCTATGTCGGGGTGGTGGTGTTCTTCATCCTGCAGTCGGTCCTGCGCAACGTGCTGCGCAAGCCGGGGCTGGAGGCGATCGCCGCCCTGTGGGACCCCTTCGGCGGCGCCGCCTTCGGCTACGCCACCCAGTACTGGACGGCGTCGGAATCCAACACGCTGATTCCCCCGTTCACCGGCCTGCTGGCGATCAACCGCGCGATCTGGGTCGGCGTCTCGCTGATCGCGCTCGCCCTGAGCTATGCGCTCTACCAGATGAAGACACCGGGCCTGTCCGGAAAGGCCAGGAAGGCGCGCAAGGCCGAACGTCAGGCCGCCGTCGCAACGACGCCCGTCCCGGCGCCGCAGTCGGCGGGACAGGCCGCGCCGAGCTTCGGCCTGGCGACCCAGTTCGGTCAGTTCTGGGCCCGGGCGCGGCTCGACTTCGCCCAGGCGTTCAAGAGTCCCGCCTATCCGGTGCTGCTGGCCGTGGGGGCCCTGCTGTCGATCCTGCAGATCGTGCTCAGCACCGACGTCTCGCTTTATGGCGGCAAGGTCTATCCGCTGACACGGGTGATGATCCAGACGGTCTCGACCGGCTTTACCTTCGTCGCCCTGATCGTCGCGGTCTACTATTCGGGCGAGCTCGTCTGGCGCGAGCAGGACCGCAAGACGCACGAGATCATCGACGCCGCCCCCGTGCCGGACTGGGCCTTCGTCATCCCCAAGGTGGCGGCCATCGCCCTGATGCTGATCTCCACCCTGGTGGTCTCGATCCTGGTCTGTTCGGTCATGCAGGTGATCAAGGGCTTTCCGCGGATCGAGCTCGGAAAATACCTCTGGTGGTATCTGGTCCCCCAGGCGGTCGGCTTCCTGCAGATCGCCGCGCTGTCGGTGTTCGTGCAGGCGATCGTGCCGCACAAGTTCTGGGGCTGGGGCGTCCTGATGCTCTACGGCATCTCGACCGTCGTCATGGGGGCGGTGGGCTGGGAGCACAACCTCTACACCTACGGCGGCACGCCCGACGTGCCCCTGACCGACCTGCACTCGACCGGGATCGCCGGCGCCGCCGCCTGGTGGCTGCGGATCTACTGGAGCGCCATCGCGCTGATCCTGCTGGTCCTGGCCTACGGCCTCTGGCGGCGCGGAACCGAGACCCGGCTGTGGCCGAGGCTGAGCCGGCTGCCCGGGCGCCTGAACGGCTGGGCCGGCGTCGTGCTGGGCGGCGCCCTCGTGGCGGCGGTCGTCCTCGGCGGCTTCATCTTCTACAACACCAACGTCCTCAACAAGTATGAGAGCCACCTCGACGTCGAGCAGCGGACGGCCGACTACGAAAAGACCCTGCTGCATTACGAGACCCTGCCGCAGCCGAAGGTCACCGACGTGGTCCTGAACGTCGACCTGCGTCCCAAGACGCTCGAGGCGGTCACCGTCGGCGTCTATGTGATGGAGAACCGCACAGACGCGGCGATCCGCGAACTGCACGTGCGCTTCGATCCCGACGCCAAGGTCGAGAGCCTGTCGGTGGAGGGTGCGCGGCCGACCAAGACCTACGAGCGGTTCAACTACCGCATCCTCACCTTCGACACGCCGATGCAGCCCGGCGAGAAGCGCCGGCTGGCGTTCAAGACCTGGATCGGCCAGCACGGTTTCAAGAACGCCGACGAGATCCAGCGCATCTCGGCCAACGGCTCCTTCATCAACAATATGGAAATCTCGCCCTCCCTGGGCATGGACCGCAATGGTCTGCTGCAGGATCGGGCCAAGCGGCGCAAGTACGGCCTGCCGGCCGAGATGCGCATGGCCAAGCTCGAGGACGTGGGCGCGCGCCAGTTCAATCTCCTGAGCAAGAGCGCCGACTGGGTCAACGCCGACATCACCGTCTCGACTGACGCCGACCAGACCCCGATCGCGCCCGGCTATACGGTGTCGGACACCACCTCCGGCGGGCGACACACCGTGCGCTTCAAGACCGACGCGCCGATCCTGCCGTTCTTCGACCTGCAGTCGGGGCGCTACACGGTGAAGGCAGAGACCTACAAGGGGATCAATCTGGCGGTCTATTACGACCCGCAGCATCCCTGGAACGTCGACCGGATGATCGCGGCGCTGAAGCTCGGCCTCGACTACGACCAGGCCAACTTCTCGCCCTACCAGTTCCACCAGGTCCGCATCCTGGAGTTCCCGGCCCCGATCGGCGGCTTCGCCCAGTCGTTCGCCAACACCCTGGCCTGGTCGGAGGGCCTGGGCTTCACCATGGACGTGCGCGACCGGTCCAAGATCGACCTCGTCACCTATGTCGCCGCGCACGAGCTCGGCCACCAGTGGTGGGCGCACCAGGTGATCGGCGCCGACCTTCAGGGCGTGACCATGCTGGACGAGACCTTCGCCCAATACGCAGCGATCATGGCCATGGAGCGCCTCTACGGCCGCGACCAGATCCGCAAGTTCCTGAAGTTCGAACAGGACCGCTATCTGAAGGCGCGCGGGACCGACCCCCTGCCCGAGCAGCCGCTCTATCGGGTCGAGAACCAGCAGTACATCCACTACAACAAGGGTTCGGTGGTGATGTACCGGCTGAAGGACCAGCTCGGCGAGGCGGTGGTCAACCGGGCCCTTCGCCGCCTGCTGCACGACTATGCCTTCAAGCCGGCGCCCTATCCGACCACGCTCGACTTCCTCGGCGACCTGCGCCAGGAGACCGGCCCCGATCCCGTGAAACAGCAGCTGATCACCGACCTGTTCGAGAAGATCACCCTCTATGACCTCAAGGCGGCGTCGGCGACGGCCAGGCCCCTGCCCGGCGGCAGGTTCGAGGTCGCCGTCACGGTCAAGGCCGGAAACACGCCGAACGCGACCGGCAAGGAGTACGACGACGGCCAGGGCAAGGTGATCGAGCGGCCGCCTCTGAACGAGGAGGTCGAGATCGGCCTGTTCGCCAAGGAGCCCGGCAAGGTGGATTTCGGCTCGAAGGACGTGATCCTGATGCGGCGCCTGCGCCTGCACTCGGGCGCCCAGACCCTGCACTTCACGGTCGACCGCAAGCCGACCTTCGCCGGCGTGGACCCCTACAACACCTTGATCGACCGCAATACGGACGACAACGTGGTGGCGGTGGGGAAGTAGCATAGAGGGGGAGGACTCGCCCCACCCCGCGGGCTTCGCCCTGCGCCTCTCCCCACTTCAGCGGAGGGATAACAAGCGCGACAGTCGCTTCCCCGAAGCGGGGAGGGTGGCTGGCCCCGCAGGGGCCGCCGGGTGGGGCAAGTATTATCCCGCCTCTTCATCCCCCTCGATCGCCACCGGCGGATCGACCACCACCACCCCCTCGGCCAGCCGCACCTCGGGCACGACGGCGCGGGTGAAGGGGAGGAAGTAGCTGGCGCCCTGGGGCGGGGCGATCTCCAGCAAATCGCCGGCGCCGAAGTTGTGCACGGCGCGGATCTCGCCGAGCGGCGCGCCGTCCATGTGGCGGACGGCGAGGCCGATCAGGTCGGCGAGGTAGAATTCGTCCTCGTCCTCGGGCGCGGCGAAGGCGTCGCGCGGGGCGTAGAGCTCGAGGCCGCGCAGGGCGTCCGCGGCCTCCTTGCTCGTTATCTCGGGCGCTCGCGTGATCAGGGAGCCCTTGTGCACGCGGCCGCCCTGCAGGGTCAGGGCAGGCGCGCCGCCCTTGGTCAGCATCGTCCGATAGCGGACGAGGGCGAGGGGATCGTCGCCGAACGGCGTGATCCGGACCTCGCCGCGGACGCCGAACGCCCCCGCGACCCGCCCGACCAGGATGAGGCGCGGGGCGTCCAGGATCAGCCCTCGGTCGGCGCGTCTTCGGCCGGGTCGGCTTCGGCGGCAGGCGCTTCATCGGCCGGCGCCGCTTCAGGTTCGGCGGCTTCGACCGGGGCGGCTTCGGCCTCGACGGGAGCCTCTTCCTCGACCGGCGGCGGAGCGGCGGCGGCTTCGGCGCGGGCGGCGGCTTCCGCCTCGGCGCGGTCGGTCTCGCGCTGGGCGCGTTCGGCGGCGCGCTCTTCGGACTTCTTGTGGGGCTTGCCCTTGCTCGGGTTGTTGCTGGCTTCCCACTTGGCGAGGCCTTCCTGCGACAGGAAGCGGGCCACGCGGTCGGTCGGCTGGGCGCCCTTCTTGAGCCACTCCTGAATGCGCTCGACCTTCAGGGTCACGCGCTGGGCGTCCTTGGGCAGCAGGGGGTTATAGGTGCCGACCTTTTCGATGAAGCGGCCGTCGCGCGGCGAGTGGCTGTCGGCGACGACGATCGAATAGTAGGGACGCTTCTTGGCGCCGCCACGGGCGAGACGGATCTTCAGCATACGGATTAGTCCTTTATACGATCGTGATTGATCTGGAGTTGGAGGTCTATTTCTTCTTGAAGGGGAAGTTCGGCAGGCCTGCGCCGCCGCCCATGCCGGGGAAACCGGGCGGGGTCTGTCCGCCGCCGAGGCCGGGCAGCTTGCCGCCGCCCAGCGCCTTGAGCTTGTCGAGATCGGGCGCGCCGGCGGCGCCCATTCCACCCATGCCGCCGGGCGGCATCCCTCCGCCCATGGCCTTCATCGCCGCCATCATGCCGCCCATGCCGCGGCCGCCGCCTTTGGCCATGGCCTTGACCATGTCGGCCATCTGCCGGTGCTGCTTCAAGAGGCGGTTGACGTCGGCGACGTCGACGCCCGAGCCGGCGGCGATGCGGCGTTTGCGCGAGGCCTGCAGGATGTCGGGCTTCTTGCGCTCGATCTTGGTCATCGACGAGATGATCGCCACCTGGCGGTCGAACACCTTGTCGTCGATCCCGGCCTCGGAGATCTGCTTCTTCACCTTGGCCACGCCCGGCAGCATGCCGAGAATGCCCTGCATGCCGCCCATCCGCTTCATCTGCTTCAGCTGGTCGGCGAGGTCGTCGAGGTCGAACTGGCCCTTGGACAACCGGGCCGCCGCCTGCTCGGCCTTGGCGTGGTCCATCTCCTGGACCGCCCGCTCGACCAGGGCCACCACGTCGCCCTGACCGAGGATCCGGCCGGCCACGCGGCGGGCGTCGAACACCTCCAGCGCGTCGATCTTCTCGCCGGCGCCGAGGAATTTGATCGGCAGGCCGGTGACGTGGCGCATCGACAGGGCCGCGCCGCCGCGGCCATCGCCGTCGGTGCGGGTCAGCACCAGCCCCGTCAACGGCAACCGCTCGTGGAAGGCCTTGGCGGTCTTGACCGCGTCCTGGCCGGTCAGGCTGTCGGCCACCAGCAGGGTCTCGGTCGGATTGGCGATGCGGGCGATCTCCGCAGCCTCGCCCATCATCTGTTCGTCGAGCGTGGTGCGCCCGGCCGTATCGAGAATCAGAACGTCGAAGCCGCCGAGCCGGGCCGCGTTCAGCGCGCGCCGGGCGATGTCGGGGGCCGACTGGCCGACCATGATCGGCAGGGTCTCGACCTCGGCCTGTCGGCCGAGCGTGGCCAGCTGCTCCATCGCCGCCGGGCGGCGCGTGTCGAGCGAGGCCATCAGGACCTTCTTGCGGTCGGCGTTCTTCAGCCGGACGGCCAGCTTGGCCGAGGTGGTGGTTTTGCCCGATCCCTGCAGGCCGGCCATCAGGATCACCATCGGCGGGGCGACATTGAGATTGAGCCCTTCCGGCTCCTCGCCGCCCAGCATGTCGACCAGGCCGTCGTGGACGATCTTGACCACCTGCTCGGCCGGCTTGACCGCGCGGATCACCGCCTCGCCGGTCGCCGCCTCGCGCGCCTTGGCCACGAAGTCGCGCACCACCGGCAGGGCCACGTCGGCGTCGAGCAGGGCCAGGCGCACCTCGCGCAGGGCCTCGTCCACATCCTTTTCCGACAGCACGCCGCGACCGGTCAGCCGGTCGAACACCCCTGTCAGACGATCGCCAAGAGACTCGAACATCAGGTCCTCATACGCACAAACGCGATCAGCCCCCGTGGACGATCACGTCGACGGGGGGCCTCGCCGCCCTCGTCCCATATGGTGATGGGGGTCGTGGCGGTGGAGGGCGCAGATCACACTTGCGCCGGAAGGGCGCGTGGATACGCGTTTAGGGGGCGTGGGTCAATGTTGGGGCCTCCGACCCGTGAGCCCTTCACATGCATGCGGGCGAACGAACGCCTACCGCAGGTGGCGCAGCTCAATCCGTACGCCGATCGATCCGCATGTGTGCTCCTCGCGGGCCCGGATGGCGGTCAGGTCGGCGTCGTCACGTCGTCCCAGGCGACGTCCTCGACGCTCACCAACCAATTCAATGCGTAATGCCGTTCAGAAACCACGTCCGGGTCGAACCCGGCCGAGGTTTCGCGGCCATTCTGAATGTCGTCGACGGCTATCCAGTGCAATCGATAATCGCGGTCCAGTTCGGACAGAATCTCGCCGGCCGGGCGAAGCTCAGCCGCCGCTACGAACGGCTCGGCGTCGAGCGAGACGACGAACTGGACGAGGTCGCTCGCAGAAATGGCTCCGCTTGGAAATGGCAGGCTGTACATCCCCAAGGCCCAGAACAGGGTCGCTGCGGCCTCATAGCGCCAGACCGCCTGCATCGCCGCGGCCTGATCAGGTCGGGGCCCCGGCGAGAAGAGCTTCCCGTCGCTCATCAACGCCGTTTCCTTCGGCGTGAGATTGTCGAACGCCAAGGGGAAGCGGCGGCGCAAGTCCTTCACCGACAGCGGGGCGCCAACGAGCGACTCCCCCCTGATCGCAACGGCGGTAAGCGACAGGGCGCGGCGGGCGACATCGCTGGCGCGGCGAAACACGACCTCCCGTTCGCTCAGCACCGGCGGTAAGCCCCTGAACGGTTCGATGCCCCGCCCCGCGAGATCCGCCATGACGGCCTGCCTGCGCGCCTCGCTGTCCGGAGGATATGGCAGCCTCGCCTGTGGATCGGCTTCATCCGACCCAGGGTCAAAGAGAAGCCGGCCCTCTGGATCGCGCACACTGCCGGGTTCGAAGAAGCACACCCCATTAGACCAGCGCAGCCAACGCGCGAAAGCGTCGCGGTTTTCGTCATCGACTTCGAAGCTCAGCTGATGACGGGTCCTGAGGACATGCTGGACGAGGTGGTAACGGGCCTGGTCCACGCGGCCGTCACGGGTAAGATAGCCCGCGAAATCGCTGAGGTGTCTGGCAAGCGCGGGATCGTGACGATCCCGAACGTTCAGTCTACGGACGGGAAAGTCCGGCGGCTCGACCTGACGAAGGGTGCAGTAGGCGTTCAACGGCATTTTCGCCCCCGACGGCTCGGCCTTGAGATCCCCTAACTCGCCCTCGCCCGGTTCTTCACCAGGTCGTCGACGACCGACGGATCCGCCAGGGTCGAGGTGTCGCCCAGGCTGTCCACTTCGTTCTCGGCGATCTTGCGCAGGATCCGCCGCATGATCTTGCCCGAGCGGGTCTTGGGAAGGCCGGGGGCCCACTGGATCACGTCCGGCGCGGCGAAGGGGCCGATGTCGTGGCGGACCTGGGTGATCAGCTCCTTCTTGAGGGCGTCGGTCGGCTCGACGCCCTGCTTCAGCGTGACGTAGGCGTAGAGGCCCTGGCCCTTGATATCGTGCGGGAAGCCGACCACCGCCGCCTCGGCGACGTTCCTGTCGTTGACCAGGGCGCTCTCCACCTCGGCGGTGCCGATCCGGTGTCCGGAGACGTTGATGACGTCGTCGACCCGGCCGGTGATCCAGTAGTAGCCGTCCTCGTCGCGCCGGCACCCGTCGCCGGTGAAGTACTTGCCGGGATAGGTGCGGAAATAGGTGTCGATGAAGCGCTGGTGATCGCCATAGACGCTGCGCATCTGCCCCGGCCAGCTGTCGGTCAGGCAGAGGTTGCCCGAGGTCGGCCCCTCGAGCGGCTTGCCGTCGGCGTCGACGATCTCGCACTGCACGCCCGGCAGGGGCAGGGTTGCCGAGCCCGGCTTCAGGTCGACCGCGCCCGGGATCGGCGAGATCAGGGTCCCGCCGGTCTCGGTCTGCCACCAGGTGTCGACGATCGGGCAGCGCTTTTCGCCGACCACATTGTAGTACCAGAGCCAGGCCTCCGGATTGATCGGCTCGCCGACGGTGCCCAGCAGGCGCAGCGACTTGCGCGAGGTGCGCGTCACCGGCGCCTCGCCCTCGCGCATGAGGGCGCGGATGGCGGTGGGGGCGGTGTAGAAGATCTCCACCTTGTGCTTGTCGATCACCTGCCAGCAGCGCGAGGAGTCGGGATAGGTGGGCACGCCTTCGAACATCAGGGTCGTGGCGCCGTTGGCGAGCGGACCGTAGACGATATAGCTGTGTCCGGTCACCCAGCCGACATCGGCGGTGCACCAGAAGATCTCGGCCTGCTTGTCCTTGGTGGGGGGCGTGTAATCGAACACCAGTTCGTGGGTGAACGACGCCCAGAACAGATAGCCGGCGGTGGTATGCAGCACGCCTTTGGGCTTGCCGGTCGAGCCCGAGGTGTAGAGGATGAACAGGGGATCCTCGGCCCCCATCGGTTCGGGCTCACACTCGTCGAGCGCCGCGGCGGCCTCGCGCTCGTAGACGAAGTCGCGCCCGTCCTGCATGGGAACGCCGACGCCGGTGCGGGTGACCACCAGCACGGTCTCGACACCCGGCGCGGACTTCAGCGCCTCGTCCACATTGGCCTTCAGCGGGACCTTCTTCCCGCCGCGCAGGCCCTCGTCGGCGGTGATCACCAGTTTGGATGCGCAGTCGTTGATCCGGCCTGAGAGGCTGTCGGGCGAGAAGCCGCCGAACACCACCGAATGGATCGCGCCGATGCGGGCGCAGGCCAGCATGGCGTAGGCGGCCTCGGGGATCATCGGCAGGTACAGGGTGACCCTGTCGCCCTTCTTGATTCCATGCCGCTTCAGGACGTTGGCCATGCGGCAGACGGCGCGGTGCAGCTCGGCGTAGGTGATGTGTTTCGACTGGTCGGGATCGTCGCCCTCCCAGATGATCGCCACCTGGTCGGCCCGCTCGGGCAGATGCCGGTCGATGCAGTTGGCCGAGACATTGAGCACCCCGTCGGCGAACCATCGGATACGGAAGTCCTCCAGGGCGAAGGAGGTGTCCTTGGCGGTGGTGAAGGGCCGCATCCACTGCAGTCGCGCCTTGGCCGCCTCGCCGAAGAAGGCGTCCGGATCCGCCTTGGCCGCCGCGCGCATGGCGGCGTAGGCTTCCGCGTTCACGCGGGTCTTCGCCTTCCAATCCTCCGGCACGGGAAAGACCTGGGGTTCGGACATGGGCGGCTCCCTTGATTTTGCCGGGAGGTAAGCGGACCCGCCGGTGCGAGGCAAGCAGACCTTTGCCGAAGCGGGACCGCGCGCCTTGTGAAAGATCAAACGCGGCGTTCGCGGAGGAGATCGCCGAGAACGCTTGGCTCAGCTCTCGCTCGGCAAGAGGAAATGCCCATGCAGGGCCGCGATCGGGGCGCCGCGGGCCTCCTGCCAGGCTTCCACGTGCACGTTGGCGATCCGCCGTCCCATGCGCTTGATCAGGGCCCGCGCGAAGGTGTCGACCGGGCGGCCCGAGCGCAGGTATTCGACGGTGACGTCGATCGGCTTGGCGAGGCCGCCGCCCTGCCCTGCCGAGCTGCGGCTGACGGCCAGCTGGGCCAGGGCGGTCATCTCCATCAGGGCGCCCAGCACCCCGCCATGGATCGCGGGGAGCATCGGATTGCCGATCAGCCGGTCGTGATAGGGCAGGATCGCCGTCATCTCGTCGCCGGCGAGTTCGAGCCTGAGGCCGAGAAACCTCGCGTAGGGCACGTCGGCGATCCGAGCGAGCACCTCCGCCCGGCTGGCGGCCTCGGCCGAGGGAGTCACGCCGCCCCCCGCGGACGGGTGCTGGAGGAGTTCAGCATGAAGGCGGCCTGGGCCGTGGCCACCGGGTCGTCGGCGGTCCGGTCGTAGGCGGTGGCGCGGACGAAGGCCACCGAGCGTCCCAGCTTGTAGCAGTGCGCGCGGGCGTAGACCGACTGGTTCGGCTCGGCCGGACGCATGTAGTCGATGCGCAGGTCGAGGGTGGCGATGGTGGTCGGCTGGCCGAGCCGGGCCATCACCGCCTGACCGCAGGCATGGTCGAGCAGGGTGGTGACCACCCCGCCGGCGATCACGCCGGTCTCGGGATCGCCGACCATCTCCGGCTTGTAGGGCACGCGCAGCAGCGCCCAGTCTTCTCCCACCTCCAGCGTCTCGACCCCGAGTTCGCGGGTTTGCGGCGACCCCAGGTTCATGGCCTTCAGGAAGCCCGGGTGGTGGGTGATCGGCTCGGACACGGACCGTTCCTAAAGCATGGACGGGATCACCCGGTCGGGCGGGCGGTGTCCATCCATGAAGGTCTTGATGTTGACGATCACCTTTTCGCCCATGTCGATGCGGGCCTCGACCGTCGCCGACCCCATGTGCGGCAGCAGCACCACGTTGGGCAGCTTCATCAGCTTGGGATTGATGGCGGGCTCGTTCTCGTAGACGTCGAGGCCGGCGCCGGCGATCTCGCCGCGGGCCACCATGTTGGCCAGGGCGCTTTCGTCGATCACTTCGCCGCGCGCGGTGTTGACCACGATGGCGTGCGACTGCAGCAACTTCAGCCGACGCGCGGACAGCAGATGGAAGGTGGCCGGTGTGTGAGGGCAATTCACCGAGATCACGTCGGTTCGGGCCAGCATCTGGTCGAGGCTCTCCCAGTAGGTGGCCTGCAGCTCGTCCACCACCGCGGCCGGGGCGGGCTTGCGGTTGTGGTAGTGCACCGAGAGGCCGAAGGCGCGGGCGCGGCGCGCCACCGCCTGGCCGATCCGGCCCATGCCGATGATGCCGAGCCGCTTGCCCCAGATCCGCCGGCCCATCATCCAGGTCGGCGACCAGCCACGGAATTCGCCGGCCTGCACCACATTGGCGCCCTCGACCACGCGCCGGGCGGTGGCCAGGATCAGGGCCATGGTCATGTCGGCGGTGTCCTCGGTCAGGACGCCCGGGGTGTTGGTGACGGTGACGCCACGCGCGTTGGCGGTGGCGACGTCGATGTTGTCGACCCCGGCGCCGAAGTTGGCGATCAGCTTGAGGTCCGGTCCGGCGCGCGACAGCACGCGGGCGTCGATCCGGTCGGTCACCGTCGGCACCAGAACATCGGCCCGCGACACCGCTTCGCCGAGCTCCTCGGCGGTCATCGGCCTGTCATCAGCGTTGAGTTCGACATCGAACAGCTCCCGCATCCGGGTCTCGACCGGTTCGGGCAGGCGGCGGGTGACGACGATTTTTGGCTTGCGAACGGCCATGAGCGAGCCTGAAAAGAGGCGCGTGACTACGCCGTGGGTTCGGGTCTTTAGCAAAGCGCCGCCAAAGGGCCAATGGGTTCGGTTACGCCGGCTCGTCTGCGCCGTGCTGGCCGCAGGCCTGCCAGCGCTCGGCGGCGTCGCGCCGGCGACGCCAAGACCGGCCGAACGCACGCCATCGGGAGAGCCCGTGCCCCGCTATGTAACGCTGAAGGCGGCGCCGGTGAATGCCCGCGGCGGCCCCGGCGAGGACTATCGCGCGCTCTGGCGCTACACCGCCAGGGGCCTGCCGCTGCAGGTGGTGGAGGAGACCGCCGACTGGCGGCGGGTCTGCGATCCGGAGGGCGGCCTGGGCTGGGTGCGCGCCACCGCCCTCGAGGGCCGGCGCACGGTGATGCGGACAGCGGACAGCGATCTGGCCTTGCGGAGCCGACCGGCGGCCGGCGCCCGGCCGATCGCCATGCTGGCGGCGAGGGCCGCCGCCGACCTCGTCGATTGCCGCAATGGCTGGTGCCGGATCAGCGTCGATCACGCCACCGGCTGGGTCCGCGCCGGCGAAGTCTGGGGCGTCGCGGAGGCGCCGCAGTGCCGGGGACGATGAGCGGCGAAGCCTGCCGAGAAGCCCCCCATAAACGCGACAGACCAAAGCGTTGGCTCCAGGACAACGATCGAGGCCCGCAACGCATGCGATCGGGACGCCTTGGCCGGCGCCCCGATCCCGCTGCTTTCCGGATGCGACCCCGACTTTAGTGGCGACGTCCCCCCGACGCCCTGCCGCTGTGTCCCGAACCCCAGCCGCCCATGTTCCCCGCGCCGCCGCCCCAGCCGCCCATGCCGCCGCTGGAGCCCGTGCCGCCGACGCAGCCGCAGCCGCCGCCGCCCGGAGGCTTATGACCGCCGCCGCCGCCGTGGTGATGGCCCCCGCCCCCGGCGCCGCCGCCGAAGCCGAACCCGCTGGCCGTGGCCGAAGAGCTCGAATTCGCATAGGCGCTGGACGAGTTGCTGACGTTCACGTTGACGTTGGCCGAGCCACTGGCGTTGGAATTCGATCCGGAATGGCTGCCGACAAAGCCGGAGATGTTGCCGTACCCGGCCAGCGGAGCGCCCCCGCCGCCGCCTCCGCCGCCGCCGCCCGAGAACTCGGTCACGCCCACGCCGCCGGCCCATTCGCCCGCCGCCGAGACCTCGGCCGCCTGATAGACGGCGCCGCAGGCGTAGCCGACCGGAGCGCCGCAGGGCTGAACCGGATAGGGATAAGCCGGCTGTTGGTAGACGACCGGTTGCGGATAGGCCGGAGGCTGGTAGCAGCCGCCGCACGGCGGGGGCGGAGGCGCATAGCCGCACGTCGGCTGTCAGCACGGCGACGCCGGGTAGGGCTGCGGCGCCGGCTGCGCGTAGCCGTACGCCGCCCCGTAACCCGCCTGGCTCTGATACTGGTTCTGGTAGGCGTAGCCGGACTGCGCCGCCGCGTATGCGGGCGGAGCGAATTCGTAGCCCGGTGCGGCGGAGACCCAGGCTCCGCCGCAACGGCCGTTGGCGCAGTCCTGCGCCAGAGCCGCGGTGGCGAAAAGCGCCATGGCGCCCCCGGCGAGCACCGCCGCCAATTTGCTGATGAAGTGCGACGCCATTGTCGATCGCTCCCAAAACGAAACAAGATGACCCTGCATCGGCAAGAGCGGCGCCGCGGAGCCCGCGGCTGGGGAAAGTTTCGCCTCAGGGGGGAGGGGGCGGCCGGCTGGGACCGGACGGCGAAGGCCGACCGAAGACGGCGCCCCCAGCGCCGGTGTTCGTTCCCGCCCGGTCGTTCAGTCCCGCCGACCGGTCGCGCGACGGGAGGCGAACACCATGAGGACGCCTGCGCCCAGGCAGAGAACCCCGATCAGCGCGCCGAGCAGAATCCCCGGCATGCCCAAGGCCACGAGGATGGCGGACACGTTCGGGATCGGCGCATAGAACAGCGACGACAGGCCGGCCAGCGTCGCAAGGCCGACCAGGATCAGGCCTATTCCACCGATCTGCATGACGACCCTCCTTGCAAGCGTACCCACCGCGCCGGGGGGCGGACCGGGACGGCGTACCGTGTTTTCATCGGCCATTCCCGGATCCGCTTCCAGCCTCTAGGTTGGGTGAAGATCGGAGACTGTCCATGACCTATGTCCTGTCCTTGCGCCGTATCGCCGCCCTCACGGCGTTCGCCGTCCTGCTGTCGTCCGCCGGCGTAGCCGCGGGCCACGCCCACCTGATCAGTTCGGATCCCGCGACGGGGGCGACGGTGGCCGCGCCCAAAGCCGTCACCCTGAACTTCAGCGAGAAGCTGGAGAAGAAGTTCTCCGGGGCGGACCTGACGAAGGACGGCGCCCCGCTGAGTTCGCACAGCGAACTCGAGCCGAAGGGGGGCAAGACCCTCGTCGTCTCGCCGGGCGCGCCGCTTTCGGCCGGGGCCTATACGGTGAGCTGGCACGCGGTCTCGGTCGACGGACACCGCACCAAGGGCGAAGTCGCCTTCACCGTTCGCTGAGGCCGCCTTGGCGCAACTCCTGTTCGCCGGCGCCCGGCTGCTGCAGTACGGCGGCGCGGCGGTGCTGTTCGGCGTCCCCCTGTTCTTTATGTACGGCCTGAGCGGCGACGCCGGGCGCCGGGCGGTGAGGCTCGGCTGGCCGCCCTGGGGGTTAGCCCTCGCCGCCCTCGCCGTGCTCATGGGCGGAGCGGCCGCGCTGGCCTGCGAAACCGCGGCGATGAACGACCGTGCGGCCGATGCGTTTCGCCCCGCCGCGCTGTGGGAGGTTCTGACCGGATCGCGGTTCGGCCTCGCCGTCGGCGTACGCCTGGGCCTGGCCGCCCTGGCGCTGGCGGCGAGCCCGGCGCCGCGCTCACGCGGGGTGTGGGCGTTCATCGCCCTGCTCGGCGCGGGGATCTCGGCCAGCTTCGCCTGGACCGGTCACGGCCAGATGGACGACGGCGCCGGGGGGCTCGTTCATCTCGGCGCCGACATCGCCCACCTGTTCGCGACCGGCCTCTGGCTCGGCGCGGTGGCGGCCCTGGCCGGACTGGTCCTGAGCCGTCAGGTCCGGGCCGACCCCTTGGCGCTGCAGGCGTTGCAGTCGGGCCTTCGCCGGTTCTCCGGTGTCGGAACGCTCGCGGTCGCGGTGCTGATCCTGACCGGCCTGATCAACGGCTGGTTCATGGTCGGGCTCGACCATGTCGCCGGCCTGACCGGCTCGGCGTACGGGGTCGTGCTGATCGCCAAGCTCCTGGCGTTCGCGCTCATGCTCGCCCTCGCCGCGCAGAACCGCTTTCGGCTGACCCCGCGCCTCGCCGTCGGCCTGTCCCACCGCGCCCCGGAGCCCGCGCTCCGGGCGCTCGGCTGGAGCATCGGGCTGGAGACCGCGGCGGCGCTGACGGTGCTGGCCCTGGTCGGCGCGCTCGGCGTGCTCTCGCCCCCGTCGATGCCGGCATGAGACCCTTCGCCCCTGCTCAGGAGACGCCGATGCGCCATCGTTCCGATTTCTGGCTCCCCGGCCTTGCCGCCGCCGCCCTGGCCCTGACCGCCGCCGGCGCTTCGGTGAAGGCGCAGATGAAGTCGGTGGTCGAGCCATCGGCCAATGTGCTGTTCGCCGTCGGTGGCGAAGTGGACCCGGCCAATGGGCCGGACGCCGCGCGGGCGGCGCCCGCGCGGTGGAAAGCTGCGGCCGACGCGGCGGCTCGCCTGAAATCGGCCGCCGCCGGCCTGACGGCGCCGGACCAGTCGCGCCCCGGCGAGGAATGGGCCAAGGACGCGCGGCAAATGCACGATCTGGCCGAAGCCGCGGAGGCCGCGGCGACGTCCCTGGACGGGGCGAGGCTCGCCGACGCTGCAAACGCTCTGGGGGACAACTGCACCGCCTGCCACAGCAAGTACAAACCCCAGACCGCAAGCTGACGCGCCCTCATGGCCTTGGACCGGCCGCGTCGGGCGGGTAGAGCAGACCGCCCTCAAACGGAATCGTTAAGGGCGGACAATTTGCTCTAGATTCTGAAGTTTAGAGCGCCGCCGGAGCGAAAACCGGTTCCCACTTTTCGCGCGGCGCTCTAGACCCTTGCCGATGACCGTCCGCCCTGCCCCTGTCGCCCTCGCGCTCCTGCTCGTCTCCGCGGCAGGTGGCCCCCCGGTATCCGCCGCGACGTCCGCCTCCGCCCTCGCCAGCGCGGACAGGACCCTCGTCGACAAGGCCGCCGCCTATCTGCAGGCGCTGAAGACGGCCCAGGCGCGGTTCAGCCAGACCGATCCCCGCGGGGCCGTCACCACGGGAACTTTCTCGCTGGAGCGGCCCGGAAAGGCGCGGTTCGCCTATGACGCGCCGACGGACCTCACCGTGGTCGCCGACGGATTGAACGTGGACGTCTACGACGGCAAGCTGAAGACCTACGACCAGTATCCCTTGCGGCAGACCCCGCTGGCGGTGTTGCTGGGTTCGGAGGTCCGGTTCGACAAGGCCGCGGTCGTCGTCGGCGTGTCGCACGACAAGGGCGGTTTCACCGTGGAGGTCCGCGACGCCAAGAAACAGGCTCAGGGGAAGCTGTCGCTGCGCTTCTCCACCGGGCCGATGGCGCTGACCGGCTGGACCGTGCTCGACGCCCAGGGGGGCAAGACGACCGTCGTCCTGACCGGCCTGAGAAGCGGCGTCCCCCTGGCGTCGGACCTCTTTGTGTTGCGCGATCCGAATCCGCACACGATCAAGCCTTAATCGCGACTCGAATGTGACATCTGCGTCACACGCAATTCTTATCGCCAACCCCCTTGAACTTAAGCGCCCTGCGTGGCATTTATGGTACGCAACGGACGCTGGCCTTGCCGGCGCCCCGCCTCTTCCGGACTCATCCCCTCCCGGACGCGGCATCAGAGCACCTAGACGCCCGGTCGGTATCGGCCGGGCGTTTTTTTGCTTCCCGCCGCGGACGAAGCAGACAATCTAGCGGAATATGGCCCTTCGCGTCGCCTCCTGGAATATCAATTCCGTCCGTCTTCGGGCCGAGCAAGTCGCGCGCTTCGTGGCCGAACAGGCGCCGGACGTGGTCTGCCTGCAGGAGATCAAGTGCCGGGAAGGCGAATTCCCGACCGCCGCCTTCGTCGACATGGGCCTGCCCTACCTGAAGGTCGCCGGCCAGAAGGGATCGCATGGGGTCGCCATCGCCTCGCGCCTGCCGCTCGAGCCGGCGCCCGGGCTTGACGTCTGCCGCGAAGGGCACGCCCGCTGCGTCGCCGCCACCGTGGGCGGGGTGGAGATCCAGAACTTCTACATTCCCGCCGGCGGCGACATCCCCGACCGGACGCTCAATCCCAAGTTCGACCACAAGCTCGACTTCTATGAGCGGCTGACCGCCGAGATGAGCCGCCGCGACCCCAAGGCCCCGCTCCTGGTTCTGGGCGACCTCAACATCGCGCCCAGCGAGAACGACGTCTGGAGCCACCGCTACATGCTCAAGGTCGTCAGCCACACGCCGGTGGAGATCGAGGCCATGGCGCGCCTGCACGCCTCGCTTGGCTTTGTCGATCTGGTCCGCCAGGCCACGCCCGAGCCGCAGAAGCTGTTTTCCTGGTGGAGCTATCGCGCCGCCGACTTCCGCCAGTCCAACCGCGGCCTGCGCCTTGATCACCTTCTGGCGTCACCCGGCCTCGCCAAGCATTTCACCGGCGAAGCGCGCGTGCACGACACCGTGCGCGAGTGGACGCGGCCCTCGGACCACGCCCCGGTGACCGCGGACCTGGCCCTTTAGAGCACGCGGATCCCGGAATCGCCCAGCCTGCGCTCAGCTCTGCAGCCGGTAGCCGCCGGCTTCGGTCACCAGCAGCTTGGCCGAAGCGGCGTCGGGCTCGATCTTCTGGCGCAGGCGGTAGATGTGGGTCTCCAGCGTGTGGGTGGTGACGCCGGCGTTGTAGCCCCAAACTTCGGCCAGGAGCTCCTCGCGCGCCACGGGCTTGCCGCCGGCCCGGTAGAGGTACTTGAGGATGTTGGTCTCCTTCTCCGTCAGCCGCACCTTGCGCTTTGCGCCGTCGACCAGCAGCTTCTGCGCCGGGCGGAACTCGTAAGGACCGATGTGAAAGACCGCGTTCTCGGACTGTTCGTGGCTGCGCAGCTGGGCGCGGATGCGGGCGAGCAGAACCGCGAATTTGAACGGCTTGGACACATAGTCGTCGGCGCCCGCGTCGAGCCCCCGGATGGTGTCGGCGTCGGAGGTGGCGGCGGTGAGCATGACGATGGGGGCGACGACGCCCTCCTCGCGCATGCGGCGGCAGGCCTCGCGGCCGTCGAAGTCCGGCAGGTCGACATCCAGGAGGATCAGGTCCGGCTGCACCGTCTTGGCGGCTTCGACCCCGGCGGCGGCGGTCGAGGCCTGTTCGGCGCGGAACTCGTCTTCGAGTTCGATCTGCTCGACCAGGGCCGTGCGCAGATCGTCGTCGTCGTCGATCACGAGTATGGTCTTGGCCTGGGCCATGGAAGCATCCTGTCGTACTGAAAGCCCCTCCTACATAAGGGGAACGGAGGCGTCGCGCATGATTTTCACGGCCTTTTCAGACGGCTGGCTGAACATGGGCGAGCGCGAGGTGCGGTGCGCGCTCGGCCCAGCGGGCGTGGTTCCCGCGCCGGACAAACGCGAAGGCGACGGCGCCACGCCCCTCGGGGTCTGGCCGATCCGCCGGGTGCTTTACCGGCCCGACCGCGGCCCTCCGCCGGCGACCGCCCTCCCCTCCGCGCCGATCCGTGAGCTGGACGGCTGGTGCGACGCGCCCGACGACCCGGCCTACAACCGGCTGGTGACCCTGCCGTATCCCGCCTCGGCCGAACGGCTCTGGCGGGAGGACGCGGTCTATGACCGGGTGGTGATCCTCGGCCATAACGACGATCCGCCGGTTCCGGGGCTGGGATCGGCCATCTTCCTGCACATCGCCCGCGCCGATTATCCGCCGACCCACGGTTGCGTCGCGCTGGCGCGGGACGATCTCGAGGCTCTCCTGGCCTCGGCCGCCCCGGGCGACGCGCTGGCCGTGATGTTGCGCTGACTCATGACCGGGCTTGCGCGGGGCCGCAGAGTGGGAATAGCAGGCGCAGGGCTCGACACGCGCCGGAGATCGAGGTGACGGCAGTGATGATCGGGCCGACGTCCCCCCTCTCGCGGCCGGCGCTCGCCCGCCGGCGGACCGGCGACCTCCCGGCGGCGTCATGCGCATAGCCATCCTGGAGCCCGGCGCGCCGCCGCGCGACCTGCAGCCCCGGTTCGGCCGCTATGGCCAGATGGTGGCGGGTCTGCTCGGCGACGCGTTCGACAGCGAGACCTTTGACGTGCGCCGAGGCGCCTATCCGGACAGAGGGCCGTGGGACGGCTTCGTCATCACCGGCGCCGCGGCTGGGGTCTACGATCCCGAGCCATGGATCCCCGAGCTTTCGCGCTGGGTCCAGGAGACGGCCGGTTCGGCGCCGATGATCGGGATCTGTTTCGGCCACCAGCTGATGGCCGAGGCCTTTGGCGGGAAGGTGATCAAGTCGCCCAAGGGCTGGGGCGTCGGCCTCGACACCTATGCGCTCAACACCGCCGCGCCGTGGATGGACGCGGACGCCCGCACCATGACCCTGCCCGTCTCGCATCAGGACCAGGTGGTGGAGGTGGGCGCGGGAGCGACGGTTCTGGGCGGGTCGGACTACTGCCCGCTCGGGTTCATCGCCTACCCCGACCGCAAGGCGATCTCGCTGCAGCCGCATCCGGAATTCGATCCGGCCTTCGCCGAAGCGCTGATCGTCACGCGCCGCGATGGTCCGCTGACGCGCGAACATGCAGAGGCCGCGATCGCGTCCCTGCGGTCGCCCAACGACTGTCGGACGGTCGGCGGCTGGCTGAAACGCTTTCTGTGCGAGCGATGAGCTCGCGCGCCACAGGGGAGAACCGTCATCGAACCCACCCTGTCTAAGCTCGGCCTGGGCTGCAGCCGGATCGGATCCTTCAACAATCCGACGCCGATGGCGGAGATCCGCGCGCTCCTGGCGGCCGCCCTCGACCTGGGCGTCACCGTGTTCGACACCGCCGACATCTATGGCCAGGGCGACAGCGAGCGCGAGATCGGCCGACTGCTGAAGGGGCGGCGCGACCGCGGCTTCGTGGTCACCAAGTGCGGCCAGACCTTCTCGACCAGGATGCGCCTGGTCGCGCCGATGAAACCGCTCCTGAAGCCGCTGATCATGGCCCTGGGCAAGGGGGACGCGGTGTCCGGCGCCCGCGAGAGCGCCAGGAGCGTGGATTTCTCGCCGGCGCGCTATCCGGCCGCCCTGGACGCCTCGTTGCGCCGGCTCGGCTTCGATCATGTGGACGGGTTCCTGCTGCACGGACCGACCGCCGAGCAGCTCGCCGATCCTGCGCACGGCGAGACCCTGGCGAGGCTGAAGAGCGCCGGCAAAGTCCGTCATTTCGGTGTCTCCTGCGACGACGTCGCCTGCCTGCGCGCCGCCCTCGCCATGCCGGGCCTGTCCATGCTCGAACTGCCGGTGGACGTGATCGATCAGGCCGAGGCCGGCGATCTTGGCGACGTGATCCGCGCGCGCGGCGTCATCGTCCTGGCGCGCGAAATCATGCGGCTGAGGCCCCGGCTGACCCCTGCCGAAGCGGTTAGGCAAAGCGTGCTCGATCCTCTGACCACCTGCACGGTGGTCGGCACCAGCAAACGCGCCCATCTGCAGGAACTGGCGGAGGCGGCGCGGTCGGCGTGACGCCGGGCGCCCCGGCGGCCGGCGCCGCCCGGACGCCTTTCCGGGCGACGGGCGGCCGAAAGTGGCCGAACACTTGCACAGCCCGACGAATGAACCCGTGTCGGATCCAAATGCCGGATTGTGGCGTGCGACGTGGCGCCGCTATGGTCGCCCAAATTGATCGAACTCAGGCTGGAGGGTACGGGCCTTGGCGCTAGCGAGCCGTTTTTCCGGAGAACCGATCAGGCCGGCGACCAAGCCTCTGAACACGCTGCGCCGGTCAGGACTGTTCACCTCGGCCCAGCAATCCGCGGCGGTGCTGGCCGGCGTCCTGCTGCTGATGGGGCTGCTGCTGCTGCAGAAGTTCGGCGTTCCCTTCAGCAACGACGAAGTCGTCCAGTTCTGCCTTCCCATCGCCTACATCTCCATCGCCCTCATCGTCGTCCTGACCCAAAAGATCGGCGTCGACCCTCGCAGAATATTGTTTTTCCTGATCTTTTCCATCCTGGCCATCGCCACCAACATGCTGTCCGGCCGACCATATTCGGCGCTGAGCCTGGCGTACGTGCTGGCGATCTACTTCCCGTTCGTGTTCCGCTTCTTCATTCCCGTGACCGTCTACAAGCGGCTGATGGACATCTATGTCCTCGCGGCGCTGGCGATCGTCGCCCTGGTCATCATCGAGCACCTGATCCAGCTGTCGTCGAGCTACGCCGCCTGGCCGAGCTTGGAAAAGATCGTTCCCTCGCAGTTTCTGGTTGGTGACTACAACTATGTGCAGCCGATCCAGTACGGATCGCGCCTGATGAAACCGAACGCCGTCTTCCTGTTGGAAGCGTCCTTCGTCTCCCAATACATCGCCATCGGCCTGATCGTGGAGCTGATCTTCTTCGGCCGGATGTGGCGCCTGTTGATCCTGACCGCCGGGCTGCTGCTGTCCTTCGGGGGCACGGGTCTTCTGCTCGTCATCGCCTGCGCGCCATTCCTCGTGTTCAGAATGTCGCCGCGGGTCATGCTGGTCGCGCTGGCGGTCCTGCTGTTCACCGGCTTCGCGGCCGTGCAGTTCGGCTGGTACACCCAGGTGAGCCATCGGATGAACGAGTATCAGCTCGCCACCTCCAGCGCGCACGAGCGGTTCGTCTCGCCGGCCAACGCCCTGCTCGATTTCCTGCAACGCCCGGATGCGCTCTACAGCGGCGCCGGCGCGGGGCAGATCGAAACCTCGTACGGCGAGGCCTTTTGGCCCGTGACCAAGGTGACCATCGAGTACGGCGTCCTCACCAGCGTCGCCTTCTACGTCTTCTTCATCTACAGCCTGTTCGGCGACGGCGGTCACCTGCGCATGGGGTTTGCGCTGTTTCTGTTCTACAATTTCCTCTCGGGCAGCTTCGCCGTGCCCGTCAACGCTCTGACGTGCGTGTTCTTCTGCACCCTGTTCCGCGTGGCCAATCCTCCGCAGCCGCCGCGGCGGGTGAGGCGGCCGGGCGCCAGTCCACGGGCGGCGCAGGAGCCGTCGGCCGCCGTGGAGCCTGGGCCGGCGCCGGTGGGAGCCGAGGTTTCCGGCGCGACCCCTTCGGCGGTCTCGGTCGACCTGAAATGACCGTCGACGATCGCAAGAGGGCGATTCACTCGGGATCGGCGACGGAGCCGCCGAAGCCGCGCATCACGCCGCCCTCTTCCGGCCAAAGAGCTCCGCTTACCGGGTGTTCCGCCGTCTAACGGCGAAGGTGAAATGTCAATTCGTCGCTGACGGATGTTATAGCCCGTCCGAGATCGGGACGGCGTCCGGCGACTTGAACGGCCGCGCCGCGGGGGCGGCCCGGCGGGCGATGTGCAGGTGGAAGAGGCAGGAGCGACTTGATGCGGGTGCTGGTTACGGGGGGCGCGGGTTATATCGGCAGCCACGTCTGCAAGGCGTTGAGCCAGGCCGGCTTCGTCCCCGTCACCTTCGACAACTTCTCGACCGGCAATCGCTGGGCGGTCCGCTTCGGACCGCTCGAGTTCGGCGACCTGGCCGACCCGCTGCGGCTCAACGAGGTGTTCTCGGCGCAGAAGCCCGGCGCGGTGATTCACTGCGGCGCCGCATCCCTGGTCGGGGAGTCGATGGTCAACCCGTCGCTCTACTACCGGAACAACGTGGTCGGCATGATCAATCTGCTCGAGGCCTGCCGCAACTCCGGCGTGGAGGCCTTTGTCTTCTCCTCGTCCTGCGCCACCTACGGCGTGCCGGAGACGATCCCGATCCCGGAGTCCTCGCCGCAAAACCCGATAAACCCTTACGGCGCCTCCAAGCTCATGGGAGAGCGCATCCTGGCGGACTACGAGATGGCGTACGGCCTGCCGACGGCGGTCCTGCGCTACTTCAACGCCGCCGGCGCCGATCCCGACGGTGATATCGGCGAGCGGCGGGAGGTCGAAACCCATCTTGTGCCCCTCATGCTGGACGCGGTGTTGAAGCGCCGGTCCAGACTCAAGGTGTTCGGGACCGACTATTCCACGCCGGATGGTTCGGCGCTGAGGGATTATGTGCACATCTCCGATCTGGCGGAGGTGCATGTGGCCGCGCTCCGGCGTCTGCTCGACGGGCAGGGATCGCTGGTGAGCAATGTCGGCACCGGCGTCCCCTTTTCGGTGCTCGAGCTGATCGCCGCCGCCGAGGACGTCACCGGCCGCGCGGTGCCGCACGACCTGGGCCCGCGGCGGCCCGGCGATGCGCCTCAGCTTTCGGCCGACGCCCGCCATTTCCGCAGCCTGTTCGGCGAAGACGCCCTGGCGCGTTCGACGCTCGATCAGATCATCGGCAGCGCCTGGCGTTGGCATCTGTCGCTCGACCAGCGCGAACCGGCCTCGAGCGCGTCGACCTGAGGCGGACATGCGTCAATCCACGGCTATTCAGAGGTAACCATGCGCGTAACGATGATTGGCACCGGCTATGTCGGCCTTGTGTCTGGGGCCTGCTTCGCCGACTTCGGACACGACGTCACCTGCGTGGACAAGGACGCCAGCAAGATCGAGCGGCTGCAACGCGGCGAGATCCCGATCTATGAGCCCGGCCTCGACGAACTGGTCGAGCGGAACGTGAAAGAGGGCCGGCTGCACCTGACGCTGGACTCCGCCGAGGCGATCCGCGGCGCGGACGCGGTGTTCATCGCCGTCGGCACGCCGTCGCGGCGCGGCGATGGCCATGCGGATCTCAGCTACGTCTACGCCGCCGCCGAGGAGATCGCCCAGCTGATGGACGGCTTCACCGTGGTGATCACCAAGTCGACCGTGCCGGTGGGCACCGGCGACGAGGTCGAGGAGATCATCCGCAGGACCCGGCCTGACGCCGACTTCGCGGTCGTGTCCAACCCGGAGTTCCTGCGCGAGGGCGCCGCGATCGGCGACTTCAAGCGTCCGGACCGGGTGGTGATCGGCACCGATGACGAGCGGGCCCGCGACGTGATGCGCGAACTCTACCGACCGCTGAACCTGAACGAGAGCCCGCTGATGTTCGTGGCGCGGCGCACATCGGAGCTGATCAAGTACGCCGCCAACGCCTTCCTGGCGATGAAGATCACCTACATCAACGAGATCGCCGACCTCTGCGAAGCGGTGGGCGCGGACGTCCAGCAGGTGTCGCGCGGGATCGGCCTCGACAACCGCATCGGGACCAAATTCCTTCATGCCGGACCGGGTTACGGCGGGTCGTGCTTCCCGAAGGACACGCTGGCGCTCGTCCGCACCGCCCAGGCCTACAACGCCCCGATCCGCCTGATCGAGGCGACGGTGAAGGTGAACGACGAGCGGAAGCTGAAGATGGCCGATAAGGTCAAGGCGGCGCTGGGCGGCGAACTGGCGGGCAAGACCGTGGGCGTGCTCGGCCTGACCTTCAAGCCCAATACGGACGACATGCGCGACGCCGCCGCCCTGGCGATCATCCCGGCCCTGCAGGCCGCGGGGGCCGCGGTCAAGGCCTTCGACCCGCAGGGCATGAACGAGGCCGGTCACCTCCTGGACAAGGTGACCTTCTGCGTCGGCCCCTACGACGTGGCGCAGGACGCCGACGCCCTCGTGATCATCACCGAGTGGGACCAGTTCCGCGCCCTGGATCTCAAGCGCATCAAGGCGGCCATGCGGGCGCCGCGGATCATCGACCTGCGCAACATCTATCGTCCGGACGAGGTGCGGGCCCTCGGCTTCAGCTATTCCAGCGTCGGACGGGCCTGAGGCTGGTCACCGTGCGGACGTCCCGGTTCGACACGCTCGGGTCGCGCCGCCGTCGCTCGACAGGTGAACCATCTTGCCGGGTCGGCGGAACGCGACTGGTATCCGGGCGCCCTCTGACTGCGCGGGGAGTGATCGCCTCGCGCACAGCGGGCCGGCAAACGTCAAAGCGTACAGCGTTATCACCGCAATTTGCTTTCAGGGGTGCTATATGGTCCGGTATGTTGCAGTGCAAAAACCGGCTCGGATCCAAAGCTACGGCGCCTAAGTTGCAGCTTGACCGTTTCAAGAACACCCCCAACCCACGAGGGCCCGGATGATGGCGACTTCGGGAATTGATGTGATCGAACGGTATCCCAACACCCCAGGGCAGATCGACCGCGTGAGCGCCCCGCGCACGGCCGATTGGAAGGCGGTGGTCCGCAGAACGGCGGATCTCGTGATCGCGACGGCGGCGATCATCGCGCTCGCGCCTCTGCTGCTCACCACCGCTTTGGTGGTCTGGCTGCAGGATGGAGGGCCGGCCTTTTTCGGCCATCGCCGCGTGGGCGAGGGCGGCAAGTCGTTCAAGTGCTGGAAGTTCCGATCGATGGTGGTGAACTCGCAGGAGCGTCTCGCCGAGTATCTGAGCGCCAACCCGGAAGCGGCGCTGGAATGGGCCCAGTACCACAAGCTCAAGGACGACCCGCGCATCACCGCGCTGGGTCGCTTCCTGCGCAAGTCCAGCGTCGACGAACTGCCGCAACTGTTCAACGTGCTGGTCGGGGAGATGAGCATCGTCGGCCCTCGCCCGATCGTCGACGCCGAATGCGCGAAATATCGGCGCTATATCTCGGAATATTACTCGGTGCGCCCCGGCATCACCGGCCTCTGGCAGGTTTGCGGCCGGAACGACGTCTCCTACCGGCGCCGGGTGGCGATCGATGTGACCTATGTCCGGGAGAGAAGCCTGCTGCTGGACGCGAAGATACTGCTGATGACCGTGCCGGCCATCCTGACGAGCAAGGGCACCTACTAGGCGTAGGGCGGTCGGCTCACGCTGCGCTCCGCTCCGGCGCGATCGCCGCGCCCGCGCCCTTCATCATGATCGACGGACTGGAGCGCGCCGGGTCTTGGTCGCGTTCGGCGCAGGGGGACGGCAACATGGACACCGACAATCCGACGGGTGAGCCCATCCTTCCGGCCGTGGCGGCCCTGTTCCCGCAACGGCGGGTGGTCAGTTTCAGCCATCGGGAGGACTTTTTCGTCTTCTTCTCCATTGTCGCCGAACTGGTCGAGCCCGATTTCACCGTTCTTGATCTCGGCGCCGGCCGCGGGCGGATCTCGGAGTTCGGCGGGCGCCACAAGCGCTGGCTCGGCACGCTGAGGGGACGCTGCGCCAGGCTGATCGGCATGGACGTCGATCCGGTCGTCCTGGAGAACCCCTATCTCGACGAGGCCCATGTGATCGGCGCCGACGGGCGGCTGCCGGTCCCGGACGCCAGCGTCGACCTGATCTACAGCTTCGTGACGATCGAACATGTGGACCGGCCCGAGGCTTTCGCGGCCGAGGTCGAACGCGTGCTCAAGCCCGGCGGCTGGTTCTGCGCCTGGACCCCCAACAAGTGGGGCTACATCGCGGTCGGCGCCCGGCTCGTGCCAAATCGCCTGCACGTGAAATTGTTGCGGACGGTGGCGCCCCGCGACCGTGAGGACGTGGATGTGTTTCCCACCCGCTATCGCATGAACACCGTCGGCGCCATCCGCCGCCTCTTTCCGAGGAGCAGGTTCCGTAACTTCAGCTACACGTTCAACGCGGATCCGGTCTACAATTTCGGATCGCCGCTCATCGCCGGACTGATCCTGTTCGTGATGGCGCTGACCCCTCCGCCGCTGAGACAATCGCTGATCGTGCTGGTCAGGAAAAACCCGTGATAATGCCTGAACATGGGATTCCATCGCCACTTTAGGGGAGCACGCCGATGGATCGGCGCGGCCCCGCGCCCCGGGCGCGCCGTCCGAAGTGTCGCTCGCTCCATCCGGAGGTTGTCGCGAGCGGCGAACGCGCCAGACTTGCAACAATAGGTAACGGCGCGAGGGAATTTACTTTCCCCAGCGTTGCTGTCCGTTTCCGACCGGGCTCCTAATCACTTCTTCAATATCAAGAATTATAGATCCGCGGCGCTTTTGCTTGTTGGCGTCAACGGCGATGAGCCTATCTTGATCATGTTAAACTCGAATCGTGCGTACTTGAGTCGTCATCCTCCCCTGGAACGGCATGTGTTGTTCGATGCAGGCAAGGAAGGGGCGTCTGGCCACGTGTCCAGAATCCAGACGGACAGCGCAGCACCCGACGCAAGCGGCGGCTCGGTCTTCGCCGTGTGGACCCGGCCGCTCGACGATCAGCCGATGGCGGGACGGCTGCGGACCGCCCAGAGCATACGGCGCGCCATCGACACCGGGGGCGCCTACCGCAGCGCCATCATGCCGTCGATCCTGTCGCACAAGAGCGTGTGGCGGTTCGCGCAAGCGGGGCTCACCCTGCTGGGCTGGCTGTTGAGGGGGCAGCCGCTCCCGCTGCAATGCGCCCTGTTCGCCTCCCGCCGGGACATCGTCGACCTGTGCCGAATCATTCCCAGGCACGGGGTCGTCTACCTCGACGGAATCCGTCTCTACCCGCTGGCTCGCCAGCTGCGAGCGCAGCGGCCGACCCAGCGGATCGTCATGGATATCGACGATCTGATGTCGCGGCGGACCGAGCTATTGCTGAAGAACCGGCAGCCCCAATCGCTCGGATATCTCACCGAACAGTTCTCGCCCTTCGCCCGCCGCCTGATCTCCGCCTTCAGCCATTGGCTCCTGGTCTACGAGCGGACGGCGCTTCGCGGCGCTGAACGGCGGGCGGTGGCGATAACCGACGGCGTGGTGCTGGTGTCCGCGGCGGAGGCCGATGCGCTGCGCGACATGGTCGGCGCGCCGTTGTCGGCGCGCGTGCATGTGATCCCGCCCCCGATCGGCGTGGTCAGCCCGAAACCCGCGGCGTTCGACCAGGTGCAGCGGTTCATCTTTGTCGGCTCGGACGGCCTGACCCAGAACCGTCTCACCATCGATTATCTGATCAAGCTCTGGCGCCGGCTTCGCCCGCAGACGCCCCTGATCCTGTTCGGACGACAATGGCGCGACCTGCCGCTTCCGGACGGCGTCGTCGCGGCGGGCTACGTCGAGAGTCTCTCCGACATCTACAACCCGCAAAGCGTCCTGGTGACACCCTCGTTCATCGGCGGCGGGATCAAGACCAAGGTGCTCGAGGCCTTCGCCCATCGCACACCCGTGATCGGCAACGCGGAGACCTTCGAGTCGCTCGGTCTTCCGGATTATTCGCTCTGCGTCACCGAGGAGAGCCGGCTGGAAGAGCTCGTGCTCCACCCGGACCGGTTCGGTTCGACCTTCCGGCAGGCGGCCGAGCAAGGCTACGCCTGGGTGCAGGCCCGATATACGCCGGAGATCTTCGCCGATCGCTGGCGGAGCGTGCTCGCGCTTCCAAGACGCACCGGCCACGACGCGCAGGATCGACGCGTGGCGGAACCGGTCTAGTGCCGGGCCGCAGGGTCGCGGCGTCTCGGCGCCGGCCATATCGCCCGCCTGTGAACGTCGCGCTCCACGCATGATGAGCGTTGAACAGTTCGCCGACCGCGCCATCGGCTGGCTGCCCGGCGCGCGGCGCATCGCCGCCCTCAAGGACCGGCTGGCGTCCTTCGTCGACCAGGGCGCACAGGGCGCCGGCAATGTCGTCATCACGGCGATTCTGGCGCGCGGGCTGGGCGGCGAGCATTTCGCCTCGATCGGGCTGATGCTGGGCGTCTATTATTTCGTCTACGGTTTTCAACGGACGAACGTGGTTCTGCCGTTCATCGTCTCGGCGGCGGCGGACCAGAGCGCCGGGCGTTCGCTCGACGACTGGTGGCGGATCAACCTGATCTGGATCGCGCTGATCACCGCCACGCTTGGGCTCGCCACCGCCGCCGGCCTGCTTCTGGCGCCCAACGTCGGCTGGGTCGTCCATGCGCTCGAGTACGCCACGGCGGTCACACCACCCATGCTGCTGGCCGAATTCGGCCGCCGCTGGCTGTATCAGGCCCATAGGCCCGTGACGGTCGGGCTGAGCTCGGTTCTGTATTTCGTCGTGGGGATCGGCGTCGCCCTGATCAGCTTCAAGGTCAAGTCCGGCTGGATCGGCGCCCTCGCGTGGATCGCGGCGGGCTTCTGCGTCTTCGCCGTCGCCCGGCTGGCGCTGCCGCCGGGGCCGGCCTCCTGGCGCAGCGCCGTGGGCCGCTGGCTCGAGCACAGCCGGTTCGCCGCCTGGCAGTCCGCCTGCCACATCCCCTACGCCTTCTACAACGCGTCGGTGGTCATCCTGATCGGCCTGTTCGGCGGCCCGGTCGCGGCGGCGGCGTATACGGCGACGCGCACCCTGACCAACCCGGCGATCAGTATGGTGAGCGCGGTGGACTCGCTCGACAAGCCGAGGGCGGCCCTGGCGCTCGTGACCGACGGGATCCGAGGCTTGAACCACTCCATCCGCAGGACGCGGCGGCTGCTGGCGGTGATCACCGGCGGCTATCTGGCGATCATCGTTCTCTTCCCCGACCTGATGCTGCGCCTGGCGTTCGGACATGCCTACGAGGGCCGGGGCCTGGAGGTCCGCATCCTGGCGGCGGCCTTCTTCCTGATGTGCATGAACCAGCCCTCCGAGACCCTCCTGATCGTACTGCGCGAAGGGGTGCTGATGTTCGTCATCCGCATGATGACGATGATCGCCGCCGTCGCCGGTTTCTGGTGGGGCAGCCGTCTCGGCGGTGTGCTCGGATGCGCCTGGGCGCTGCTCGGCGTCCAGGCGTTCAACCTGATCGGATTGCGCATCGGCGAACACCTGGCCGAACGGCGCGGTCTCGCCGCCTATCAGGCGGACAGCCGCTGACGCCTTCGATCGGCATCGTATTATGTCACCCCGCCCTGCTGGCCGGATGAGGCGTCAGATCATGCGCGACATTGAACCGGCCACGCCAAGGGCCGCTGAAGGCGCTGAGCCCCTGAAGATCCTGTGGCTGACCCGGGAATCCCCGTTGCGGCCGGACCGGGGCGACCTTCTGTACTCCAACGGCGTGCTGGGTGCGCTGTTGGCGGCCGGCGCCCGGGGTGTGATGCTGGCGTACGCCCGGCCCGGCCGTCCCGACCCGGGGGTGGAGGGACTCGAGGTGCGCCTGCTGACGCCGCCTGACGGCGGGCGCCTGCTGAGCCTTTTCACCCCTCTGCCAAGCGACGCTTATCGGCAGCGCAGCAAACCATTTGTCGCCGCGGTGAAGCAGGCGATGAACGAGCAATTCGATGCGATCGTCATCGACTACTACACCATGGGCTGGACCTTGCCGGTGATCCGGGCGCACCCATCGATGCGCCAGGCGTCTCGTCCGGTGCTGGTCTATCTTTCGCATCAGGACGAGCAGGCGCTTCGTCCGCAGGTGGCCAAGGCGGTCGGCGGCTCCTTCGCCATGCGCGCCGTCTTGCCGCTCGACGCGGCGAAGGGCGTGCGGATGGACAAGGCGCTGGCCGCCGCCGCCGATATCATCACCGCCATCACCGAGGAGGATCGCAGGACGTTCCTGGCCCGGGCTCCCGGCAAGACGGTGGTGACGCTCACCCCGGGCTATGAAGGGGGGATCGCCGCCGTCACGCCGTTCGACGGGACCCGGCCGCGGCGGGTGATCCTGGTGGGGGGCCTCATCTGGATCGCCAAGCGCAAGAACCTGGTCGACTTCCTGGAGGCGGCCGACCCGGTGTTTCAGGCGGCGGGCGTCGAACTCCAGGTGGTCGGACACGCGGAGCCTGACTTCATCGACGAGATGACCGCGCGGTTCGGCTGCGTTCGATTCGAAGGGCCGGTGGAGGCGCTTGGGCCCTTCATCGATCAGGCTCGGATCGGGCTCATGCCCGACACCCTCGGCGCCGGATTCAAGATGAAATATCTCGACTACATCTTTCGCGGCCTGCCGGTCGCCACCATCCGATCGCAGGTGGTGGGGCTGCCGCCGGGGGTCGAGGAAGACATGATCGCGGCCGATACGCCGATCGCGCTCGCCCACGCCATCGTCGAAGCGATCGACGACGTGGAGCGGCTGAGGACCATGAGCGTCGGTGCGCTCGACAAATGCCGGCACGCGTTCGCCTGGATCGACCGAGGCGAGGCGCTGTATGCGGCGATCGAGGCCAAGCGCACGCGTCGGCGCCCGATCTCCTGACGCGCGCGCTCCGTCGTCCTGACGGTCCGCGCACCGCCCCTGCCTCGAGAACAGCCACGGCGCGGTCCTGGCGCGCGACGCCACGATCGGCGATGGCTAAGCCCCTCCTCGCTCGGCTAAAATGCAAACGGTTCGTTATGAGCCGTTAAGTCACAAACGCTCGCTATGGCGTCTCCGAAGCTCAGGAACAGTCCGAACCCCCATGCTTGATGAGCGGCGACATATCGTTGAGCTGCAGTCGATGCGCGGGATCGCCTCCATGATGGTGGTGGCGGGCCACTGCTCGGGTTACTACGCGACGCCGAAATTATTTCAGGACGCGAAGAACATCCTGTTCAACGGGCAGGGCTCGGTGGTCCTGTTCTTCGTCTTGAGCGGATTCGTGCTCGGACGCTCGCTGAGGAATTCGCCGCTCGAATGGCGCAGCGTCGCGTCGTTCTATGTGAGGCGGCTGTTTCGGATCTATCCCGCCCTGTGGACAGCGAGCCTCCTCGGCCTGGCCTACATCGTGTTCTTCCACTGGAACTTTCCGCACCCGGGGGTCTCGACCTGGTTGCTGGAGCGGTTCAAGCGCGAGCGGTTCGCCCCCATACCCATCGCCGCCGCCCTGGTCGGAGCGCTCGGCGTACTGGTGCCGCCGGCCTGGACGATCTTCAACGAGGTGCTGGAGTCGGCCATCCTTCCCTTCACCTCGCGCCTGTCGTTCGACCGGCCGCGCTGGGGCGTCCTGCTGGCCCTCGCCTTAGGCCTCATCGCCGTCACCGTCGGCCCGTTCACCTACTATGGCGTCCTGCTCTACCCGGTCGATTTTCAGGTCGGGGTGCTGATCGCCGTCATGTTCAACCGCGGCTGGACCTCCAAGGTGCGATCGGGCTGGATCTGGCCGGTCGTTCTCGCAGCGGGCTGTTTCGCGCTCTTCGTCGTCCGCGGGCTGATCCTGCTGGCCGATCCCGCCCTGCCTCAGAACGATCCGGCCACGCACGCCGTCGAGCTGGTGGGATCGGCGGCGATCATCATCGCCATCAACGCCGGTCCCGTGGCGTTCCTGCGCAATCGCGTGCTGAAGGATTTGGGCGACATTTCATACAGCGTTTACCTGCTGCACTTTCCGATCATGTGCCTCGCCGCGGTCGGCTTGAGCCATGTGATCGCCCGGGACGATCTCACCGCCCTGGAATCGGTCCTCCTGCTCGCCGTCACCGTCGCGGTGACGGTCGTCGCGGCCACCGCCGTCTATCGCTATATCGAACTGCCGTGCATCGGCTGGGGCAAGGGGCTTGCCGACACGCTTCGCCGCAAACCTGCGCTTCAGCCCACGCCGAAGCTTGAGGTGGGCTGATGACGGGCCTGAGCACGGCGACGCCGGCGATGGCGCTCCGCGCCGGACTCAAGCTCGGCCCCGCTGCGGTCGGCGGGATTTGGGGCGTCCTGCTGACGCTGATCCCACTCTACGACTACTTCCTGCGCCCGAACTACGAGGGCTCGTCGCTCTACCATTCGGTCAACTACGTGGTGCCGGCGATCGCCTTTCTGTCGACGGCGACCTTGATGGCGGCGGTCGGCTTCAGCTTCGTGGCGGCATGGGTGATCGGAGTCGACTACAGACGCCAGAGCTTCATGGCGGCCCTGGCGATGACCCTCGTCGTCCTGGCGGCGCTCTCGGGCATGACCGCCAACGCCCCGGTCATGCCGCTGGTGATCCTGACGCTATTCCTCGCCTACGTGATGGCGGTGAATTTCGGCGCCCTCAACCACTGGGAAGCGGCGTTCCAGGCCTTCGCCGCCGCCGCCGTGGTCGTCTTCACCCTCGGCGACATACTGGCGCTCACGAGCCGCGACGTCTCCTGGGGCAGGCTCGGGGGCCATGCGGGTCCCAACTACTGGGGCATGGTGTCGGGCGCCGCGCTGATGCTCTGCCTGTGCCTGAAACCAGCCTGGCTGAGGATCCCCGTCATCCTCGTCGCCCTCCTGACCCTCTATGAGACCCAGGCGCGAGGATCGATCGTCGCCGCCACGGCCGGCGCCGCGGCCATGGGCGCGATCTCGCTCATGCGCCTTCCCGCCCGCCACGCCCTGCTGATCGCCGTCGTCGCCGCGATCGCCGCCGTCCTTGTCTTCATCTTCGGCAGCGACTTCATCAGTCACAAGATCCTGCTGCTGGACGATCAGTACCGCGGCGCCGCATCGAACGGCTCCGGACGTCTGATCGGCTGGGCCGAGACGATCAACGTCATCGCCGCCCATCCCTTGTTCGGGGTGGGATTGAAACAGCACGAGCAATACCTGCATGCCGTCGCCAACGCCCACAACGCCTACCTGGCGGCGGCGGCCGAACAGGGCCTGATCGGCCTCACGGTCTATCTCGCCTTGATGGTCGGGGCGTCGGTCCGCGCCGTGTTCAAGGTGTTCGAACAGTTCACGCGCCAGAGGATCGTCCTGGTCGGATATCTGATCTACCTGCTCATGCTCGGCCTGTTCGAGCAGGTGTCCTATCAGACGGGCAATTCGTTCGCGCTGATCGGCATGATCGCCGCCGCCCTCTCCTGGCGGGCGGAGCCAAGGCTGCCGACCGGCGGAGATCGGCTCGCGCCGGCGTCGACGGGCGGCCGGACGGCGCGAGGGCCGACGCCGTGACCGCCGACAGCGCCTCCCCGTCAGGGTCCGACGTCGTCGCGCCCCAGTTGGTCCCTGTCAGGCCCGAGGCGGGCGACCCGCTCGGGTCCGCCCGGCCTGCGTTCTCCATCGTCATCCTCACCTATGCGCGGGACGAGGTGGTCGCACGGCTTCTGAAGGCGCTCGAGGGTCATCTCGGCGCGCGCACCGACTACGAAGTCCTGCTTGTCGACAACAACACCGACGCCGTCGATCGCGGCGTCTGGCTGCGCCCCTTCGCGCGCGCCGCCTGGCTCAAGATCGGCTTCAACAAGGGCGCCGTCGCCCGCAACGACGGCATGGCGGCGGCGAGCGCCCCGTACATCATCGTCATCGACGACGACTGCTTCGTGCAGACCCCCGACTTCCTCGACCAGTTCGCCGCCGCCTTCGAAAGCGACGCGCTGATCGGCGCGGTGACCACGGGCAAGGTGCTCGAGGAGACCATGGCGGTGCGGCGAGATCTGATCCCGCACACGCGCAAGGACGTGGACCTGTCCAAGCCGTTCCTCACCTTCCGTATCGTCGGCGGCGTGATGGGTTTTCGCCGCTCCATGATCGAGCAGGTCGGCGCCTTCAGCGCCGAATTCTTCTACGGTCTGGAGGAGATCGAATACGCCTACCGCATCGTCGAGGCCGGGTGGAAAATCCTCTATACGCCGGCCATCCAGGCGGTGGAGCTCGAACACCAGGGCGGCCGGCGCCCCATGTCGGAGATCTCGACCATCCGGCTGACCAACAAGTACATCATTTCGTTTCTGCACATGCCGTTCCCGCAGATCCTGTTCAACTACCTGCTGTTCACCCCCTATACCTTCATCTTTTACCGGGGGCAGACCAGCGTGCCGAAGGCGATCGCGGCGTTCATGCGGTGGCTGGCCCGCAGAGACCGGTCCCGGCGACATCCGATCGGCCGGGCGGCCCGGGCCTACATTCGCGCCTGCGGCGGCGTCCTCTGGCGCTGACCTCGTGACATCGGCTGTCCGGGTATGGGCGACGGGTGTTCCCCAGGATTTGGCGGGTGCAGATTTGGCGAAGCGCGCCCGGCCCGCGAAGCGGCAAACGTTCGCGCTGCATTGCGAAAGTCGCCAGGTCGCTGACTTGAGGCGCGGCGCGGAGCGATGTCTTGCCTCCGCAGTGTTCAGGCGGCCGACCGCCGCGCGGGTTGTTCACGACGATTAACCGATAAGTAAACATAATGGCGAAACCATAGCCGTTGTTACGCGTTTCGGTCGAACCTCCCGCAGAGGAGGTCCAGGGAGGACCGGCTATGGTGGCGATCCATAATCAGCATGCCTACGTCCCGCGTTCGCGCGGCCTGCCGCGCCTCATCCGGACGCACCTCGCCCCGAGGGTGAACTGGGATCGCCTCGCGATCATCGCGGCGCTGCTCGTCTTCTGGGGCGCCCTGGGCGTCCTCCTCGCTCGCCTGCTCTGACGTCCCCTCAAGCCGGGCCGAGAACTCCGTCGACCACGGTCGAGAGCTCTCCGCCCCGCCACGCCAGGCTCTTCATCCCCGCCGCGCGAGCCGCCTGCAGGTCGTCCCCCCTCTCGGCGACCACGAGACTGCCGGGCGACTTGACCGGCCACTGCTCCAGGAGATCGGACAGCAGGCGGGTTTGCGATCCCGGTCCGGCGACGGTGTCGACATGGGCGCCGGCGGAGACGAGAGCGATGGGCGTCTCCCGATCCGGCTTGGGCGGGCGCGGCTGGGCGTCGGCCTGGTCCCGCAGCAGAAAGACGTACAGGCCGGCCTCATTGAGCCGGCCGATGGCGGCGGGGGCGCCGGGGACCCATGAAGGGTCTTCGTCCGCGCCGCCTTGGTCCGACGTCCGCAACACGGCTCCGACGCTCAGGAAGACGGCCGATCGGCGCAGCCGGGCCGGCACGGCGGTCTGCGCCGCGGCGAAGGTCTCAGGCACGCCGATATCGATGAAATAGCCGCTGCGCACCACCGAGCGCACGCGGCCCTGAGCGACCAGATCCGGCAGGATGTCCCGTTCGAGCGAACAGGACGGCGCGCACGCCTCGACCACCGCGCGGCTCAGGAGATAGACGCCGGCGTTGACCAGACCCGGTCCGGCCGCGTCGGGCCGTTCGGCGAACCGCGTCACCCGGTCGCCCTCGAGCGTCGCGACGCCGTAGCGCGACGCATCCGGCAGGGCGCGCAGCGCCATCACCGCATCCGCTTCCGGGCTGCTCGCACCGGAGGCGCACAGGGCGAGGAGGTTGAAGTCGAACCAGCTGTCGCCGTTGAGCAGCAGGAAGCGGTCTTCGATGCGGCTGCGCGCATGCCACAGCGCGCCCCCCGTGCCGGCCTGATCCGGCTCGACCGCGACCTCGAGGTCGATCCCGAACCGCTGCGCCACCGGATTGTCCGTCGCGTACCGCGCGATCTTGTCGGCGTGAAACGCCGCCAGAAGCAGGACGCGGCGCACCCCGTGCCGCCCGAGCTCGAAAAGCAATACGTCCAGGAACGGCCGGTCGCCCACGGGAAGCAGGGGCTTGGGCATGTCGGCCGTCAGGGCGCCGAGGCGGGTTCCGAGGCCGCCGCAGAGCACCACCGCCTGGGGCGGGGAGCCGGCCGGCCGGTCCCGCGCGGCCCCGGTCATGCGCGGCCCCTGACTTGCCAGGTCTCGCAGCCCTGGTGGGTGAACTTGACGGCGCTGGCCCGCCCCCCGGCGTCCGTCAACGCCTCGATCAGCGCCCAGCGGTCCTCGGGCGCGCAGATGAACATCATGAAGCCCCCGCCCCCGGCGCCGGATATCTTTCCGCCGAGCGCGCCCGCCGCCTTCGCCGCGGCGTACAGATGGTCGATGTGCGGATTGCTGATGTTGTGCGCCGTGGCCTTCTTGGAGTCCCAGGAGCGGTCGAGAATCTCGGCCATGCCCGCCACATCGCCGCCCAGCAGCGCCTGCTTCATATCCACCGCGTCGACCTTCAGACGGTGAAGCGCCTCCAGCGTCCGCTCCGAACGCGTGGTCATCCCGGCCACCTGTTCGTCGATGATCAGGGCCGACTGTCGCGACTGGCCGGAAAAGCAGATGACCAGCGAGGACTCGAGCTCGTTGTTGACCGCGACCGAGGTTCGCAGCGGATTTACGATGACCCGGTTCTCGGCCAGGAACTCGATGAAGTTCAGGCCCCCGAAGGCGGCCGCGTACTGATCCTGCCGACCGCCGCTGAGCTTGAGATCGACCCGCTCGATGTCGAAGGCCAGGCGCGCCACGTCGTAGCGCCCGAGCGGAAGATCGAGAAAGGCGCAATAGGCGTCGACCAGCGCCACCATCAGCGCCGACGACGAGCCGAGGCCGGAGTAGGCCGGCGCATCCACGGTGGTGGTGAGCGTCACGCTCGGCACGAACTCCTGCGCGTGATCGCGCAGCATCCGAAGATAGACGCCGCGATGCAGGGCAAGCTTGCTGAACGCCGCCTCGCGCGGATCGTCGAAGGTCTCCTCGATGCCGAGATCGTGCGACCGGAACACCACCTTCCCGTCGTCCCGAGGTTGGATGAAGGCGTAGGCGTAGCGGTCGATCGTTCCGTTCAGCACCGCCCCGCCGAATTCGTCGCAATAAGGGGACAGGTCGGTGCCGCCGCCGGCGAAACCCAGCCGGAGCGGCGCCCGCGCCCGGGTGGTGACGCGCCTCGATCCCGTCTCTGGCCGCCAGATCGCCATCACCATCCCCCGTTCATCCGATGCCCCTGCGGACGCATCACCGCAAAGAACGGCCCCGCCTCGGGCCCCGCGGCGCCCGTCCTGCGGTGGGGCCAGCCTTGCGACCCTCCACCTTCGAGCGGAGGCCCTCGCTCACGCGAAATAGCCACGGTACCAGGCCACGAAGCGCTCCAGGCCCTCCCGCAGCCCGACCTTCGCCCGATAGCCGCACAGCCGGTTCAGGCGTGAGACATCGGCATAGGTCGCGGTCACGTCTCCGGCCTGCATCGGCCGCATCTGCTTGACGGCCTCCCGGCCGAGCGCCCTCTCCAACAGGGAGATCATCTCCATCAGCTCGATCGGCTGGCTGTCGCCGATGTTGAAGATGCGCGCCTCTCCGGCGCCCGCCGGATGATCGACCACTCCCAGAACACCGTCGACGATATCGTCCACATAGGTGAAGTCACGGGCCATGCGACCCTCGCCGAACACCTCGATCGCCTGCCCGGCCAGGATCTTCTGGGTGAACCCGAAGTAGGCCATGTCGGGCCGTCCCCACGGACCGTATACGGTGAAGAAACGGAGGCCCGATTGCGGCATGCCGTAGAGCCGCGCATAGGCTGCGCTCATCAGCTCGCCGGACCGCTTGGTCGCCGCGTACAGCGAGACCGGCTCGACCGCCGGATCATCCTCGCGGAATCCGGAGCCCCCCAGCGGCCGGTCTCCGTACACCGAGCTGGAGGAGGCGTAGACCAGGTGCTTCACCGCCGGCGCGTGCCGACAGGCTTCGAGCACCGACAGGTGGCCCTCGAGGTTCGATCGCTGGTAGGCGAACGGGTGCTCCAGGGAATAGCGGACGCCGGCCTGGGCGGCGAGGTGGATCACGGTTTCAGGACCCGTCTCCCGAACCAAGGCGGCCATGGCCTCGTGCTCGGCGATGTCCAGTTCGATCATGCGGAAACCGGCATGGGCGGCGAGCCGCGCGGCCCGGGCGCGCTTCAGGGCGGGGTCGTAATAGGTGTTGAAGACATCGACCCCGACCACGGGGTCGCCGCGCGCCAATAGGCGCTCGCAGACGTGCATCCCGATGAAGCCCGCCGCCCCGGTCACCAACACGGTCATGCCTCGCCCCTTCCTTCGCATCCGCCGGTCCGGGTCCGCCACAGTACCGTTCATCCTGGATCATGTCAGGCCGGGACGGCCCGGCGCGCGGCCCGATCAGTTGCCGATTTTGCGGAGCCTAGATTGGAATCTCGAGCAGCCGGCGCACGGCCGTCTCCAGCACCTGCTCGGACCTCTGGGCGGATAGCCCCTGTTCCTCCCGCAGCCGCATCCAGGTTTCGATACTCAGCAGAACGTCGATGGTCTCGAAGACCTCGGTTCCGTGAAACACCTCAGGCAGGTGATGCTTGAGGATTTCGCGCAGGACGGTGGAAAATCGGCGGCCGTCCTCCACCAGAACCTCCGATCGGTGCCGGTGCGCATTGGCGGCGCGACGGTACGGCGCCAGCTTCTCGAACGCGTTCGACCGGCGGCCGATCATCTCCAGCATGCGTCCTTGCCAATGGTCGGCGATGAACGGTTTCACCGCCAGCAGACGAAGCTCGGCCTCGAGCGGACTGGTGATCTCCCGATAGAGACGGTCCATGTCCTCGAAATGACGGAACACCGTGCGAAGGCTCACCTCCGCCCGCAGGGCGACCTGCTCGGCGCTGGGGGTATATTCACCCTCGAGAATCAACGCGAGCATGGCCTCGATGATGCGGGCCCGGTTGTCCTCGCCTCGCCGGCGCCGGCCGTCCACACGCACTGCGTCGCTCATGAAGCGGATAAACCGCTACGCTGGTTAAGACTCTGCATACTCGCCCTTGATATCGGCCACCGCGCGCGCACGAGTCTTAAAGACTCGCTGGCTCTGCCATTAATTGGCCGCATGGACTAGCATCACGGCAGGATTGGGGAACATCCGTACGGGCTCAGGACTTTTGTCGCTCGGAGGCGACCATGGCCGAACAGCTGGCGAACTACCGGTCCAAGCGTGACTTCACGCAAACCCTGGAGCCATCCGGTGAAAACACGGTGGCCAAGGCGGATCGACTTCGCTTCGTGATCCAGAAGCATGCGGCGACCCGGCTGCACTACGACCTCAGGCTCGAGCTCGACGGCGTGTTCAAATCCTGGGCGGTGACCAAGGGACCGTCGCTTGACCCGCACGACCGTCGGCTCGCCGTGGAGGTCGAGGACCATCCGCTCGACTATGGCGACTTCGAGGGAACCATTCCCAAGGGACAATACGGCGGCGGGACCGTCCAGCTGTGGGACCGGGGTTACTGGGCGCCCCAGGGCGACGCGCACGCCATGCTCGCGAAGGGCGACCTCAAATTCGTCATGGAAGGGGAACGGTTGCATGGATCGTGGGTGCTGGCGCGGATGAAGCGCCGGCCCGGCGAGACGCGCGACAACTGGCTGCTGATCAAGCACCAGGATGAGGCGGCGCGCGCCGGCGACCACGATCAATTGCTCGCGGAGGACCGGTCGATCGCGTCGGACCGGTCCATGGAAGAGATCGCCGCGGGCGAAGGCCCTGGACCAAAACCCTTCATGCTCGCCACGGACGACCCGGCGGCGTCTGACGCGGTATGGCGCACACGCGTGAACGCCCACTCCACGGGCGCGGCATCGCCGAAGATAGCCACCAAACCGGGGCGAAAGCCGAAAGCAAAGGCCGCGCGCGCCACGACCATGCCAAAGTTCGTCGAGCCGCAGCTGGCCAGGCTGGTGGAGCGTCCGCCGGCCGGCAAGGACTGGGTGCACGAGATCAAGTTCGACGGCTATCGCCTGCAGATGCGGGTGGAGGACGGCAAGGCGCGGCTCTTCACCCGCAAGGGGCTGGATTGGAGCGACAAGTTCCAAGCCTTGATCGAGGCCGGCGGCGCGCTTCCCGACTGCCTCATCGACGGCGAGGTGGTGGCGCTGAACGCCCACGGCCAGCCGGATTTCGCCGCCCTGCAGGCCGCCCTGTCGGACGGCAAGACCGAAGGCCTGATCTTCTTCGTGTTCGACGCCCTGTTCGTCGGCGACGAGGACCTGCGCCCCCTTCCCCTGTCCGAACGGAAGGCGCGGCTGGCGGCGCTGATGAAGGGCGCCGGCGAACGGCTGCGCTTCGTCGACCATTTCGACACCGGCGGGGATGCGGTGCTCAGCTCCGCCTGCCGGATGGACCTGGAAGGCATCGTCTCCAAGAGGCTCGACGCGCCCTATACCTCCGGACGCAGCGACACCTGGGTCAAGTCCAAATGCCGGGCGGGGCACGAGGTGGTGATCGGCGGCTACACCACCGAGGGCGCGCGCTTCCGCTCGCTGATCGTGGGCGTGAGCCAGGGCGACAGGCTCATTCCGGTCGGGCGGATCGGAACCGGGTTCGGGAAGGGCAAGGTCGAGCAGCTCTTGCCGAAGCTGAAGGCGCGCGAGATCAAGACGACGCCATTCTCGGGGGCGCAGGCCAACAATCGCTGGCGGCGCGGCGAGGGCGAGATCCATTGGGTCCGCCCCGACCTGGTGGCGGAGATCGAATACGCGGGCTTCACCAGCGACGGCCAGATCCGCCAGGGCGCCTTCAAGGGGCTGCGGGAGGACAAGCCGGCCGAGGAGGTCCGGGCGGAGACGCCGGCCCCCGCCTCCAAGTCCCTGGCCGCGGCGTCCACGCCCCCGGCGGTGCGCGTGAAGCCGAAGGGCGGTCCGGCGGTGGTGATGGGTGTCTCCATCTCCCACCCGGACAAGGCGTTATGGCCCGGAGCGGCCGGTGACGAACGGCCGGTGAGCAAGCAGGACCTCGCGGAATACTTCGAGGCTGTGGCCGACCGCATCATGCCGCACGTGAAGGGCCGGCCCTGTTCGCTGATCCGCATCCCCGACGGCATCGACGGAGAACGCTTCTTCCAGCGCCACGGCATGCGCGGCGGATCCAACCTGTTCACCTATGTGACCGTCTCCGGCGACCGGCAGCCTTATCTGCAGATCGACCGTCCCGAGGCCCTGATCGCCGCCGCCCAGATCGCGGCCGCGGAGCTGCACCCCTGGAACTGTGCGCCGGACCGCCCCGACACGCCGGGCCGACTGGTGTTCGACCTCGATCCCGCGCCCGACGTCGCCTTCGACACCGTGGTGGAGGCCGCGCGCGAGGTTCGGGACCGGCTGGAGGCGGTGGGCCTCGTCGGCTTCTGCAAGACCACCGGCGGCAAGGGGCTGCACGTGACCGCGCCGCTGGCGGCGCCGGCCAAGGGCGGCCCGGACTGGCCCGCGGCCAAGGCCTTCGCCCGCGCCGTCTGCGAACAGATCGCCGCCGACCATCCGGACGCCTTCGTGGTCAACATGGCCAAGGCCCAGCGGACCGGCCGCATCTTCCTCGACTATCTGCGCAACGACCGGATGTCGACGGCCGCGGCGGTGCTGACCCCGCGCGCCCGGCCGGGCGCGCCGGTCTCCATGCCGCTGCGGTGGACCCAGGTGCGGGCGGGGCTCGGTCCCCTGCGCTTCACGATCCGCTCCGCCCCGGCGATGGTCGAGAAGGACTGGCCGTGGGAGGACTACGACGCGGCGGCGCGTCCGCTCGCCGACGCCATCAAGCGGCTGGCGAAGGTCTGACGACGGCGGCTCAGACCGACGCCAATTGCAGCGCCTCAAGGTCCTCGGCGCCCTGCACCACCGCCGCCGCCAGGCCGGATGCGCCGGCGAGAACCTGTTCGGCGTAGAGCCGCGCCAGCGCTGGTCTTTGACCCTCGGGCTCCGCCAGGGCGCCGCGGGCCAGCATCCAGCCGCCGCAGACGTCGCCGCACAGCTGCAGGAAGGCGCTCGCGCCGGCCGCCGCGTCGGCTGTGCCGCGCCGTTCCGACAGCCAGGCGCCCGCCGTCGCCATCGCCGCCACGCCGTCGGCGAGACGGTCGGCCACCCCGGGCAGAACGGGGTAGGTTCTCGCCAGATCGGCGCGGATGTCGTCGACGAGTTCGGTGAGCGCCGCGCCGCCGTCCAGGCCGAGCTTGCGGCCGGCCAGGTCCGACGCCTGGATGCCGTTGGTCCCCTCGTAGATCGGCAGGATGCGGGCGTCGCGATAGTGCTGGGCGGCGCCGGTCTCCTCGATGAAGCCCATGCCGCCGTGCACCTGCACCCCGGCCGAAGCGACCGAGACGCCCATGTCGGTGGACCAGGCCTTGGCGATCGGCGTCAGGATCTCCTCACGCCGGCGGGCGCGGTCACGGCCGGCCTCGCTCGGCGCGTGGCGGGCGAGGTCGGCGGCCACCGCGGTGGTCAGGCAAAGGCCCCGCGCCGCCTCGATCCTGGCCTTCATCAGCGCCAGGGTGCGGCGCACGTCGGGATGGTCATAGATCGCGGCGCCGCCCTGGCCGGTCCACACAGAACGGCCCTGTTTGCGCTCGCGGGCGAAGCTCAGCGCCTGCTGATAGGCGCGTTCGGCGATGGCCACGCCCTGGACCCCGACCTGCAGGCGGGCGGCGTTCATCATGGTGAACATCTGCGGCAGGCCCTGGCCGATCTCGCCGACCAGCTCGGCCTTGGCGCCCTCGTACAGCATGACGCAGGTCGGCGAGGCGTGGATGCCGAGCTTGTGCTCGATGGAGGCCGGCCGAAGCGCGTTGCGCGCGCCGAGCCTGCCCTCGCCGTCGACCTCGACGCTGGTGGTCAGGAACAGGGAGATGCCCTTCACCCCGGGCGGCGCGTCCGGCGTGCGGGCGATGATCAGGTGGACGATGTTGTCGGCGGCGTCGTGGTCGCCCCAGGTGATGAAGATCTTCTGGCCGCTGAGCCGCCAGCCGCCGTTCCCGTCGGGCCGGGCCATGGTGGTGATGGCGGCGAGGTCCGAGCCGGCCTGCGGCTCGGTGAGGTTCATCGTCCCGGTCCATTCGCCGGAGATCATCTTCGGCAGGTAGAGCGCCTTCTGCGCCGCCGAGCCGTAGGCCTGCAGCGCTTCGATGCCCGCCAGGGTCAGCATGGGGCAGAGGCCGAAGGCGAGGGAGCCGGACTGGACCATCTCGAACACGGCGATCTCGATCGCCTTGGGCAGGCCCTGGCCGCCATAGGCCGGGTCGGCCGCGAGCGAATTCCAGCCGCCGGCGGCGAACTGGCGGTAGGCGTCGGCGTAGCCTGGCGCGGCGGTGACCCGGCCGTTGGCGTAGACGGCGCCCTTCTGGTCGCCGATCCGGTTCAAGGGGGCGATGACGTCGCGCGCGAAATCGGAGGCCGCGTAGAGGATGGCCTCGACGGTTTCCGGATCGGCGTCCGGGAAGGCCTCAGCCAGGTCGGGCAGGCCGGCCACATGGCGCAGGGCGAAGATCAGGTCGGCGGCGGGCGGATGAAAGCTCATGCGGATCGTTTCGCCCCGCGCGGCCGGATGATCAAGGCCTGCGCGCCATGGACACGACGCCGCGTCCGTCTGAAGGTAAGCCGGCGACGCGGCAGGGGGAGCGATTCATGGGTCATCTCGGCAGAGGAATGGTGATGGCGGGGCTCGTCGCCTTGATGGCGCCGGTCGCCGGGCTGGCCGCGCCTGCGGCCGTCACCCCCGTCGCGAAGGAAAAGGCCTTCTTCGCCAGGACCGGGCATGAGGCCGGCGTCGTCGCCCTGCCGGGACTGACCTACAGGGTGCTGAAGGCCGGCCCGGCCGACGGGCCGCACCCGGCGCGGTTCGACACGGTGACCGTCCACTATATCGGCAAGCTGACCGACGGGACCCAGTTCGACGCCTCTGGCGGCGACGGAACCGGCGAGGCGACCTTCAAGGTCTCGGAGGTGATCGCCGGCTTCTCCGCCGCCCTCAAGCTGATGCGGCCCGGCGACCAGTGGCGGATCTACATTCCCGCCTATCTGGCGTACGGCGACCAGGTGAAGCCGAAGATCCCCGCCGGCTCGACCCTGGTGTTCGACCTCGACCTGGTCTCCATCGCCCCCAAGGACCCCGCGCCTTGACCTCTCGCGCCGACCTGCCCGACCATCGCCGGGTGTTCCATCCGCCGGCCTGGCTCAGACGCGTCGCGGGGCCCCTGGCCAGCCGGCCCCGGTTGATGTCGGCGATCCTGGTCGGCGCGATCGTCGCCCTGGGCCTTTCATTCATTCCCAACGGGCTTCGGCCCTCGACCCGCGCCCTGTTCGCCTGGGATACGGCGGTGATCTGGTTCTGCAGCTCCATGCTGCTGGTGATGGCCCGGAGCGACGACTGCGACATGCGCATCCGCGCCCGCGTGCAGGACGAGGGTCAGCACTTCATCCTCACCCTCGTGCTGGTGGCCGCCGCCATCTCCATCGGCGCCATCGCCAAGGAGTTGTCTCTGGCCAAGACCGACCTCGGCTACATCAAGATCCTGCGCATCGCGCTCGCCTTCGCCACCGTGATCGCCTCCTGGTTTCTGGTGCAGCTGATCTTCGCCCTGCACTACGCCCACGAGTATTACGCCCCGGCGGAAGGAGCGCATGGCGGGATCGTCAAGGGCCTGGAGTTCCCCGACGACGACACGCCGGACTATTGGGATTTCCTCTATTTCGCCGTGGTGCTCGGCGTCGCCAGCCAGACCGCCGACGTCAGCTTCAAAACCAAGGCGCTGCGGCGGATCGGGACGGTGCACGGCGTGATCGCCTTCACCTTCAACACCGTCGTCCTGGCGCTGACGATCAACCTGCTGGCGGGACTGTTCTGAAGATCGGCGCCGCCCGAGTTAGACACATTTCGGCCGTGGTTCAGGGAACCTAGCGCCCGATCGGCGCTTACCGCAACAAGACCAGCGTGCGGAGGTTTCCTTGCTCCCCCACACCCAGCGCAGAGCTTCGATGCAGGCGCTCCCGGCCGGCCTCTGCGTCGTCGCTCTCGCCCTCCTCGTTCCGTGCGGCGCGCGCGGGCAGGACATGGTCGCCGCCAAAGGAGCCCGGCCATCCGAGCGGCCGGCCCGCAGCTGGAAGGCCATTCCCGACCCTGAACACAAGGTGGTGCTAGAGACCGCGTCGGGCTTCGGCGTCTTCGCCACGGTGAGGGGGCGCGCCGTCGATGCGACGTCACCCGACAGGCTGGTCAATGGGCCGAACGGCAGCCTGTTCGACCAGTCCGCGGGCCTGGGATGGCGTCGCGATCGGGTCTCGGCCATGGTCGGCTATATGCGGCCGAGCAGCGATCGGCCGGAGTATCAGGACCAGAGCATCTCTTATCACCGGCCACGCGGCCGGTTCGGGATCGGCCTCTCCCTGCACTATTGACGGCTCAGCGCAGGCCCGCGTTGATGGCGTCAAGGGCTCCGGCGCCGGGAACCAGGACATCGTCCGACAGCTGATTGAGCGGCCGCGCCGCCGTGTTCAGATAGTCGTGCATCTCCTTGGGCTCGGGATCCACATACAAGAGGCCGGTGACGATCTCGCCCTGCGCCGCCCGCTCGTGCAGATAGGCCAGCGCCCCGGCCCGGTCGGTGGGGTCGTAGTGGGCGTGCAGCTTGCGCAGCTTGAGCACCGAGCCGTCGTGCTGGGTGACGTACTCCACCGAGCCCGGCGCGTAGTCGGCGGTGATCTCCGCGTGCTCCTCCATGAAGTCGAGCCGGTTCAGCGCGGCGTTGTGCTCGCGCACATAGTCGTAGCTCTTGGTCGAGCCGGCGTGGTTGTTGAAGGCGACGCAGGGCGACAGGGTGTCGATGATCGCCGCGCCCTTGTGGGTCAGCGCCCCCTTGATCAGCGGAACGAGCTGCGCCTTGTCGCCGGAGAACGACCGCGCCACATAGGTGGCGCCGAGCTGCAGGGCGAGCGCCGCCAGATCGATCGGGCTGTCGTTGTTGGTCGCCCCGCCCTTGGACTTGGAGCCGCGATCGGACGTCGCGGAGAACTGACCCTTGGTCAGGCCATACACCCCGTTGTTCTCGACCATATACATCATGTTGACGCCGCGGCGCACCGCGTGGGCGAACTGGCCGAGCCCGATCGAGGCCGAATCCCCGTCGCCGGACACGCCCATATAGATCAGGTCGCGATTGGCCAGGTTGGCGCCGGTGAGCACGCTCGGCATTCGTCCGTGCACGGAGTTGAACCCGTGCGAGGCGCCGAGGAAATAGTCCGGCGTCTTCGACGAGCAGCCGATCCCCGACAGCTTGGCCAGCCGGTGCGGCTCGATATCGAGCTCGAAACAGGCCTGGACGATCGCGGCGGAAATCGAGTCATGGCCGCAGCCGGCGCAGAGGGTCGAGACCTTCCCTTCATAGTCGCGCCGGGTATAGCCGAGGGCGTTGGGGGTCAGCCCCGGATGGTGCAGGCGGGGCTTGAGGATGTAGGTCATTCGGCGGCCTCCGACACCATGGGATTGAGCCTGCGGGCGATCTCGCCGGTGATGAAGCGGGCGGTGATCGGCGTGCCGTCGTAGTGCAGCACGGGAACCAGCCTGGCCGGATCGACTTCGCCTTCGTTGACCAGCAGGCTGCGGAGCTGGGCGTCGCGGTTCTGCTCGACCACGAACACCCGCTCGTGCGCGGCGATGAATTCGAACACGCTGTCCGGGAAAGGGAAGGCCCGCAGCCGCAGGGCGTCGAGGCCCACGCCGTCCTCCTCAAGCGCCGCCAGCGCCTCGTCCATCGCCACCGTGGTCGAGCCGAAATAGATCACCCCGTCCCGCGCCGGCCGCTTGGCGGGCCGCAGCACCGGCTGGGGAACCAGCCCCTTGGCCGTTTCGAACTTGCGCAGGAGGCGCTGCATGTTGTCGACATAGACCGCGCCCTCCTCGGAATAGCGCGCGTAACGGTCGCGCGAGGTGCCGCGGGTGAAGTAGGCGCCCTTGGTCGGGTGGGTTGAGGGATAGGTGCGGTAGGCGACGCCGTCGCCGTCGACGTCGAGATAGCGGCCGAAGTCGCGTCCCTCGTCGAGCATTTCGGCGGTCATCACCTTGCCGCGGTCCACGCGGCGGCTGTCGTCCCAGCTCAGCGGTTTGCATAGCCACTCGTTCATGCCGATGTCGAGGTCGAGCATGACGAAGATGGTGGTCTGCAGCCGGTCGGCCAGATCGAAGGCCTGGGCGGCGAACTCGAAGCACTCGCGCGGGTCCTCCGGCATCAGGAGCACGTGCTTGGTATCGCCATGGCTGGCGTAGGCGGCGCCGATCAGGTCGGCCTGCTGGGTGCGGGTCGGCATGCCGGTGGAGGGGCCGCCGCGCTGCACATCGAAGATCACCGCCGGGATCTCGGCGAAATAGGACAGGCCGACGAACTCCTGCATCAGCGAGACGCCGGGGCCAGAGGTGCAGGTGAAGGCGCGCGCGCCGTTCCAGCTGGCGCCGATGACGATGCCGATCGAGGCGATCTCGTCCTCGGCCTGGACGATGGCGTAATTCCCCTGGCCGGTGACCGGATCGGTGCGGAAGTCCTTGCAGTACGACTGGAAGGCCTCGGCGAGCGAGGTCGACGGCGTGATCGGATACCAGGCGCAGACGGTGGCGCCGCCGTAGACCGCGCCGAGCCCGGCCGCGGCGTTGCCCT